>CAVUSD010000010.1:0-9526 GCA_963743985.1 uncultured Solirubrobacteraceae bacterium
GTACATCGGCTACCTGGTCCTGCAACTGTTCGGCGGTGCCCACGGGCTCACGATCCCGGTCGTGCTGCTGCTGGTCTGCATGTTTGCCGCGGCCTCGATCGGCTGCGGATATCTCGGCGTCGCGATGGAGCGCTTCGCCTATCGGCCGCTGCGCAACGCACCCAGAATCGCGCCGCTGATCACCGCGCTGGGGATCTCGTTCGTGCTCGAGAACACGATCCTCTTGTTGTTCGGCGGATTCCCTCGCAGCTACAGCACCAACGCCTACATCCCGTTCTCGACCGGCATCGACCTCGGTGGCGTCCGGATCGACCTCGTCCAGATCCTGACGATCGTCGGCAGCATCGCGATGATGTTCGGGCTGCGCGAGTTGGTGAACCGCACGACGCTCGGCAAATCGATGCGGGCCGTCGCCTCCGATCGGGAGGCGGCGGAGATGCTCGGCATCAACGTCGATCGCACGATCATGTTGACGTTCCTGATCGGCTCGGCGATGGCCGGGATCGCGGGCGTGATGTCCGGGCTCGCGTTCAATCAGATCACGAACACGATCGGCTTCCTGGCCGGCCTCAAAGCGTTCACCGCGGCGGTCGTCGGCGGTATCGGCAGCATTCCCGGCGCGATGATCGGCGGCATCTTCATCGGGCTGTGCGAGGCGTACAGCGCGAGCTACATCTCCAGCAAGTACTCGGATCTGATCGTCTTCGGGATTCTGATCGTGACGATGCTGCTGCGACCTCAAGGGTTGTTCGGCCAGCGGCCGCTGCAGAAGGTATGACATGAGCGACGATCCTGACCAGCGTTCGATCGGCGTCGATCAGTGGGTGGCGCAGTCCGGTGACCGCCGTGACCAGGGCACCGGCTGGCGCCGTGTGCTGGCCCAGGCCGACGATCGGGTCGGTTGGTGGCCGCGACTGGCGCTGGTCACGATCGCCGGGCTCGCCTTCGCGCAGATCTCGTCGAACGTGAACATCCAGACGGTCGCGTTCAACAGCCTTCTGTACGCGCTGCTGGCGATGGGGCTCAACATCGCGGTCGGCTGGTCCGGGCTGCTCGATCTCGGCTACATCGCGTTCTTCGGCTTCGGCGCCTACGGCTACGCGATCTTCTCCTCGACCGCGTTGGGGACCGACGGCGCCGGCGGCACGCACCTGCCGGCGATCGAATCGATCCTGATCGTGGTCGCCGCGGCGGGGGTCGTCGGCGTCGTCGTCGGGCTGATCGCACTGCGATTGTCCGGTGACTACTTCGCGATCGTGACGTTGTTCCTCGGTCAGGCGTTCGTGCTCGCGGTCAACAACGTCGATTCGGGCACGCTCGGCGGCGTCAACGGCCTGTTCGGCCTGGATCCGCTGCACAGCTTCGGCGTCACGGTGATCACGCCGCTGGATTACTACTACGTGGCGTTAGGGGTGACCGTGATCGTCGCCGCCGTCTTACACCTGCTCGACACGTCCCGAACCGGTCGTGCCTGGCGTGCGCTCAACGACGACCCGCTGGCCGCCGAGGCGATGACGCTGTCGGTCTCGAAGCTCAAGGTGATGGCGTTCGCCTTCGCCGCGATGGTCGGCGCGCTCGCCGGGACGCTGTTCGCCGCCCAGCAGGACAACGTCTTTCCAACCAACTTCACCGCCAACATCCTGATCCTGATCTATGCCTGCCTGGTCCTCGGCGGCGTTGGATCGATCGCGGGCGCGATCCTCGGCGGCCTGGTGGTGACGGTGGCCGAGAACATGCTCTCGAGCCCGACCGACGCCGCCTACCTGTTCTACGGTCTGATCATCATCGCCCTGATCGTGAAGGTGCGGCCGTGGCGCCGTCTCGGGTACGTGGTCGCGGGGGTGATCGCATTCGGCTATGCGGCGCACGCGATCGTGGGCGCGATCGCCCCGGTGGCGACGGCCGGCAACTCCGGCAGCCCCGGCTGGATCGGATCGGTCATGAACGGGTTCGTGATCGTTCCCAAGAACCCGACGAACTTCGGTAACGCGCTGTACCTGGCGCTGATCGTCGGGCTCGTCGCGATCGTCCGGCTGCGGGGCATCAAGCAGCTGATCGCGGTCATCATCACGGTGTATGTGGCCGCCTGTTGCTGGGAGTCGCGGCTGATCGTCAACCCGGCGATCACCACCCAGATCATGCTCGGCGCGATCCTGATCGTGACGATGGCCGCGCGCCCCTACGGGCTGCTCGGCAAACATCGCGTCGAGACGATCTGAGATGGCGCTGCTCGAGATCGACAAGCTCTCGCTCTCGTTCGGCGGGTTGCGGGCGATCTCCGAACTCGACCTCGAGGTCGCCGAGAACGAGATCGTCAGCATCATCGGTCCCAACGGCGCGGGCAAGTCGTCGGTCTTCAACGTGATCAGCGGCGTCTATCTGCCGACCGCGGGCGACGTCCGGCTCGCCGGTCAGTCGATCGTCGGGTACAAGCCCCACAAGATCGCCCGCAAGGGGATCGCCCGCACGTTTCAGAGCCTGCGCCTGTTTCAGAATCTGACCGTCAAGGAGAACGTCAAGGCGGCCACCTACGGCGGCACGAAGGCCTCGCCGGTCGAATCGATCCTGCGTCTGCCGCGGGCGCGGCGTGAAGAACGCGAGGTCGACGCGCTGGCGACCGAGGTGCTGTCGTTCTTCGGCGAGCGGCTCGCGGGCTACCGCTGGGATCAGCCCGCCTACGTGCTCTCGTATGCCAATCGCCGGCGACTGGAGATCGCGCGCGCGCTCGCGACCCGGCCACGGCTGCTGATGCTCGACGAGCCCGCCGCCGGGATGAACCCGAACGAGACGCACGAGATCGCCGAGCTGATCGGACGGCTGCGCGACGAGCTGTCGCTCGCGATCCTGGTGATCGAACACGACATGCACGTGGTCGAAGGGATCTCCGATCGGGTCGTCGCGCTCGATCACGGCGTCAAGATCACCGAGGGCTCGTTCGATGCCGTCGCGACCCATCCCGCCGTCGTCGAGGCCTACATGGGCCGCGATCCCGAAGAGCTCGCGGAGGCGTAGATGGCGCTCCTGACACTCGACGACGTCACCACGTACTACGGACAGATGCGGATCCTCGAGGAGATCTCGATCGAGGTGGAGGCGGGCGAGCTCGTCTGCCTGCTCGGCGGCAACGCGTCGGGCAAGTCGACGACGCTGAAGACGATCCTCGGGATCGTGCGCCCGCGCAGCGGCCGGGTGATGATCGACGGCGAGGACGTGACCGGCCGCGCCGTCGCCGAGCGGATCGCGCGCGGCCTGGCGATCGTCCCCGAGAACCGCCGCCTGTTCGGCTACATGTCGGTGCGCGAGAACCTCGAGCTGGGGGCGGTGCTGCGCAAGGGTCAGTCCCTCGACGAGGACTTCGACCGGGTGCACACGCTGTTCCCGCGCCTGCACGAGCGGGCCAACCAGCTCGCGGGGACGCTGTCGGGCGGCGAGCAGCAGATGGTCGCGATGGGGCGGGCGTTGATGTCGCGGCCGCGGCTGCTGCTGATGGACGAGCCGTCGATGGGGCTGTCACCTGCGCTCGTCCAGCAGAACTTTCGGATCATCAAGGAGGTCCACGAGTCGGGCGTCGCGATCCTGGTCGTCGAGCAGAACGCGACGATGGCGCTGACGATCGCCGACCGCGGCTACGTGCTCGCGACCGGTTCGATCGTCCTCTCGGGCCCGGCCGATGAGCTGCTCGCGTCAGAGGATCTCAAGCGGGCGTATCTGGGCCGCTGACGGGCTCGTTCCCCGCCGGGCGCACGCCGATTCCGGCGCCCATCACGTCAAACAGATGCGCGGTGTCGACGTACTGCTGAAAGCCGGTGACCCGGCCGTCGCGAAAACGCCACACGTGGCACGCCTGGGCGTCCAGTCGCTTGCCGGTCGTGTTATGGACGCCGCTGTAGCGGCACTCGACGATCACGCTGTCGCCGGCGTCGTGGTAGATGCCGGGAGTGACCGTGAAGCCGCCCCACTCGTCGTCGAGGTTGTCGAACAGGTTCGTCCGCACGGCGTCGACGCCGACCCAGGGCCGGCCGTCGGGCTGGTACGGGTGGCCGTCGGCCTCGCGCCACTCGATCGCGGGGTCAAACGCCGCCAGGACGCCGTCGACGTCGTCGTTGGCGGCGGCCGCATATACGTCCTTGAGGGTCTGCACGTTTCCCATCGATGTCACTTTCGTTTCGCGTTCTCACGTCAGGCCTGGATGCCGCCGCCGTCGAGCACCAGCGTCTGGCCGTTGACCGCCGCGGCGGCCGGCGAAGCGAGGTACACGATCGCGTCGACCACCTCGTCGGGTTCGAGCAGGCGGCCGAGCGGTGTGCTCTCGGCCAGCGCCAGCTCCGCCTGCTCCGGCGTTCGGTCGGTACGGCGCACGATGTTGGCGATCGAGCGCTCGGTCATCGCGGTCCTGACGAACGTCGGACAGACCGCGTTGACGCGTACGCCGGTTCCGGCCAACTCGGCCGCCACCGCACGGGTCAGACCGACTGCGGCGTGCTTGGAGGCCGTGTAGGCCGCCGTATAGGGGGTCCCGATCCGCCCGGCGGTCGAGGCCACCGTGACGATCACGCCGCTCCCGCGCGCGCGCATCCCCGGCACGACCGCGCGCATGCACAAAAACGGCCCGGTCGCGTTGACCATCAGGTGCTGTGTCCAGGCCTCCAGCGTGGTCTTGTGGACCGGCGCGGACTCGCCGATGCCGGCGTTGTTGATCAGCAGATCGACCGCGCCGAGCCCTTCGAAGGTGGCGCTGACCGATCGCTCGTCGGTCACGTCGCAGACGACCGGCTCGGCTCCGGCCAGTTGGGCGAGCGCGTCCGCGCTGCGCCCGAGCGCCACGACCCGGTCGCCCTCGGCGGCGAAGCGCCGGACGAGCGCGGTCCCGATCCCGCCGGTCGCGCCGGTGACGACGACGGTCCGGGTCACGCCGGATCTTCGAGTTCGGCGTACATGCGCCGGGCGATGATCTCACGCTGGATCTCGGAGGCGCCCTCGTAGATCCGCGGTGCGCGGACATCGCGGTAGAGGTGCTCGAGCGGATGACCGCGCTGCAACGCGACGGCGCCGTGGAACTGGACGGCCGCATCGACGACCTGCTGGGCGACCTCGGTCGCCAGCAGCTTCGACATCGCCGCCACGCCGGGGTCAGCGACGCCGCGGTCGTGCGCCAGCGCCGCCTGGTGTACGAGCAGCCGAGCCGCCTCGGTCCGCGCCCGCAACTCGGCGAGCCGGTGGGCGATCGCCTGATGGTCTCGGAGTGGGCGACAGAAGGTGGCGCGCGTCGAGGTGTAGGCGAGCGTCAGATCGAGCGCCGCCCGGGCCATGCCGATCGCAAACGCGCCGACGCTCGGCCGAAACAGATCGAGCGTGCGCATCGCGACGCGAAAGCCCGCGCCCGGCTCACCCAAGATCTGCGCGCGTCCTGCGTGAACGCCGTCAAAACGCAGCGAGCCGATCGCATGCGGGGCGAGCAGTTCAAGTGGCTCCCCCGACAGCCCGTCCGCGTCCCCGGGGATCGCGAATGCCGTCAGCCCCCGGGCGCCGCGGGCGTCGGGATCCGTGCGCGCGAACACGGTGTAGACGTCGGCGTCGGGGGCGTTGGAGATCCACAGCTTCTCGCCATACAGCCGGTAGCCACCGTCGCCGTCGCTCTCCGCGCGCAGGCGGAGCGCGGCCGGATCAGAGCCGGCGTTGGGCTCGGTCAGCGCGAACGCCGCCACCGCGGTGCCCGCCGCCACGCTCGGCAGCCAGCGCTCGCGCAGCTCGGACCCGCCCGCCTGCACGATCGGGTAGGCGCCGAGCCCCTGCAGCGCGAACGCCGTCTCGGCCTCGGTGCACCCGCGCGCGAGCGCTTCGCGGATCAGGCACAGGTCGATCGCCGCGACGCGGTCCTCGGAGCCGCGCCCGAACAGTTTCGCCAGCAGTCCGTGCTCGGCCAGGGCCGCGATCAGCGGCCGGTTCACGCGTCCGGACCGCTCGGCGCCGGCGAGCGGTTTCAGCACGTCGACCGCGAGCCGATGCGTCTCGCGGTACAGCGCTCGCTGAGCGTCGTCGAGATGCAGCTCGAGCGCGGTGGACAGGCTCATCCGGCGCCGTCGAGCACGGCGACGCCCATCAGCTCGACCTTTGCCTCGACGTCGAACAGCTCGGTCACGCCGAACAGCCCCATCGCCGGGTAGTGACGTCCGAAGCGCCGTCGCCAGACGCCGCCCAACTCGCGCAGGGAGCGCTTGTACTCCGACACGTCGGTGACGAACACCTGCAGGGTGACCAGGTCGGCGGCGACACCGCCGGCGCCCTCCAGCGCGGCGATCAGGTTCGACGCCGCGACCTCGAACTGCTCGACGATCGTGACACCGGAGATCGTGCCGTCGGGCCCGAGCGCCGTCTGGCCGGCCAGGTAGACGGTCCGGCCGGCCCGGACGGCGTGCGAGAACCCGACCGGCTCCGGCAGCGTCGGAGGGTTGATCGGCTCGTTCATCGTCCACTCCAGTCAGGTCGGCGGCCCTCGCCCCAGGCCGCGTAGAACTCGTTGAAGTCCTCGGAGTGCATCAGCAGCGCCTGCGTCACCGCCTCCAGCTCGATCGCGGCGCCGAGCGATACATCGAGCTCACGGGTCAGCAGCGACTTGGTCGTCCCGTAGGCGAATGCGGGGCCGCCCGCGAGCCGGCCGGCGAGCTCGGCGACCGCCGCGGGCAGCCCGTCATCGTCGACGACGTCGCTGGCGAGGCCGATCTCGTACGCGCGCCGGGCGGGCACCTTGTCGCCGAGCAGCAGCAGCTCGGTAGCGCGGCCGAGACCGACGATCCGCGGCAGCAGGTAGGCCGAGCCCATGTCGGCGCCGGCCAGGCCCACGCGCGTGAACAGGAACGCGAACGACGCCGACTGGGCCATCACCCGCAGATCGCTGGCGAGCGCGATCACCGACCCGGCACCCGCGGCGATCCCGTTGATCGCCGCGATGATCGGCAGCGGGCATTCGCGCATCGCCTGGACGACGCTGCCGGTCATCCGGGTGAACTCCAGCAGCTGATCGGTCCGCATCCGGGTCAGCGGTCCGATGATCTCCTCGACGTCCCCGCCGGAGGAGAACCCCCGGCCCTCGCCGGTGATCACCAGCACGCGGACGTCGCCGCGCTGCGGAAGCTCGGTCACGAGGTCTCGCAGATCGGCGTAGACGTCGAAGGTCAGAGCGTTGAGCTTGTCCGGTCGGTTGAACGAGATCGTCGCGACCCCGTCGTCGACGGCGAACCCGAAGTGCTGCCATTCCCGGGTCAACGGCGCACTTGCTCGGTACGGACTCATCCTCGCGCCGGAGGATACTTGACATAGAACTCCGCAGCAATGTCAGGTATGCTCCGCCGCGAGGCATCGGTGGCTGCTCAGAGCGCGTACTGGAACCCGAAGACCGAGACGCTCGGGCGTGATCGACTCGGTGCGCTGCAGCTGGTGAAGCTCCGTCGCCAGGTCGCCTGGGCGATCGACCGCAGCCCCTGGTATCGGCGCGTTCTGGCCGGCTTTGATCCCGATCAGCTGCGGTCGCTCGACGACCTCCAGCGCCTGCCGATGTTGACGCGCCAGGAGTGGATGGACTCGCAGTCAGCGCACCCGCCGTACGGGGAGCTCCCGACGATCGGTCCGGAGGGAGCGATCCGGGTCCACACCACCTCTGGGACCTCCGGCAAGCAGCCGCTGCGGGCGCTGGACTCACGCAAGGACTGGGCGTGGATCGCCGAGATGTGGGCGTACGCGATCTGGGGCTGCGGCGTGCGGCCGGCCGACGTCGCCTACATCGCGTTCGGCTACGGCTCGTTCGTCGGCTTCTGGGGACTGCACTACTCGATGGAGAAGATCGGCGTCCTGAACGTGCCCGGCGGTGCCCAGACGACCGAGGCCCGCGTCCGCCAGATCATCGACTTCGGCGCGACCGTCGTCGCCTCGACCCCCACCTACGCGCTGCGGCTGGCCCAGGAGGCGCAGTCGCTCGGGATCGATCTGCCCAACTCCGCCGTCCAGCGGGTGATCCTCTCCGGCGAGCCGGCCGGATCGATCCCGCAGACCAAGGCCCTGATCGAGCAGCAGTGGGGGGCGAAGGCATTCGACACCGCCGGGATGACCGAGATCGGCACGATCATGGTGTTCGAATGCGAGCACCAGCCGGGCGGCACGCACATCGTCGAGGATCACGTGATCGAAGAGGTGATCGACCCCGAGACGCTGGGGCCGATGCCGTACGGCGAGCCCGGCGAGCGGGTCGTGACCTCGTTCGGGCGCGGCACGCTACCGCTGCTGCGCTACCGCACCGGCGACCTCGTCTGCAAGATCCCGGCGACCCGCTGCTCGTGCGGGCGGGGCTTTGACATCTACGAGGGCGGCATCCTCGGACGCGTCGACGAGATGAAGCTGATCCGCGGCACGAACGTCTACCCGCGTGCGATCGAGGGGATCGTGCGCGAGTACGCCGAGGTCGACGAGTTCCAGACGGTGATCACGCGTGAGGGACTGCGCGACGAGATCACGCTGCGGGTCGAGCTGCGATCCGACGCCCCCGACGAGCGCTGGGATGACGTCGCCCGATCGCTGCACACCGAGTTGGCGCACGCTCACGAGGGGCTGAGCTTCCGGATCGAGCGCGCCGCCGGCGGCGAGCTGCCCCGCTTCGAGCTGAAAGCGCGGCGGACCGTCGACAAGCGCGAGGCACCGTTTGGGGCGCGGTCATGAGCGTCGACCTGCTCGGCAACGAGCTGACCGAGTCAGAGCTTCGGCTGCTGAGCGTCTATGCGGACCTCAAACGCCTGTGCGACGACGATCTGCCGCCGGTGGGCGCGGCCAACGTTCGCGCCGCGCTGGCGCTGATCCATCAAGCCGTCAACGGGCTGGCGCTCGAGTACGAGCACCTGACCGACCTCGGCCTGTGAGCCCGCTGCGATGCGTGTCGCGGTAGCCGGTGGCGGGCCGGCCGGCCTGTACTTCTCGATCCTGATGCGCCGGGTCGACCCCGACTGCGAGATCACGGTGTTCGAGCGCAACCGGCCGCAGGACGCGTTCGGCTTCGGGGTCGTCTTCTCCGATGAGACGCTGACCGTGTTCGAGCACGCCGATCCACTCAGCTACCAGGCGATCACCGAGCGGTTCACGCACTGGACCGACATCGACATCCATTACCACGGCACGAGAACGCGGTCGGGAGGACACGGCTTCTCGGCGCTCGGTCGCCGCGAGCTGCTGGCGATCCTGCAGCGGCGAGCGACCGAGCTCGGGGTCCGGATCATGTACGAGACCGAGGCGCCGCCGCTGCAGCAGCTCGGCTGGGCCGACCTGATCGTCGCCGCCGACGGCGCCTCGAGCGCCGTCCGCGCGGCCCGCGCCGCCGATTTCGAGCCGTCGCTGGACCCGCGCCATTGCAAGTACATGTGGATGGGCGTCGACCTGGCGTACGACGCCTTCAAGTTCTTCATCGAGGAGACGCCCGCCGGGGTCTTCCAGGCGCATGCCTACCCGTACGACGAGCGGTCCTCGACGTTCATCGTCGAGGTCGGCG
>CAVUSD010000011.1:0-100758 GCA_963743985.1 uncultured Solirubrobacteraceae bacterium
TGAAGAAGCCGAGCACGACGATCGGCAGCGGGGCGGCGAACATGTGATGAGCCCAGACGAGCGTCGCCAGGAACGCGATCACGGCGGTGGCGGCGGCGATCGCCTTATAGCCGAAGATCGGCTTGCGGCTGAACACCGGGATCACCTCGGACACGACCCCGAATCCGGGCAGGATCATGATGTAGACCTCGGGGTGGCCGAAGAACCAGAACAGGTGCTGCCACAGCACCGGCGAGCCGTGATCGGTGGGATCGAAGAAGTGGGTGCCGAAGTGGCGATCGGTGAGCAGCATCGTGACCGCCGCAGCGACGACCGGCAGGGCCAGGATCAGCAGGATCGCGTAGACCAGCAGCGACCAGATGAACAGCGGCAACCGGTTCCAGCTCATGCCCGGTGCCCGCATGTTGACGATCGTCACGTAGAAGTTGATCGCGCCGAGCAGCGACGAGATGCCGGTGAGGTGGATCAGGAAGATCCACGCGTCCTGTCCGCCGGACGGCGAGAACAGGCTCTCCGAGAGCGGCGGATAGCTCCACCAGCCGGCGTCGGGCGGGTGATAGAAGAGCGTCGCGTAGAAGACGAGGCCACCGAACGCCAGCAGCCAGAACGACAGAGCGTTCAGGCGCGGGAACGCCATGTCCCGGGCGCCGATCATCAGCGGCAGGAAGTAGTTGCCGAAGCCGGCCCAGACGGGGACGACGAACAGGAAGATCATCGTCGTGCCATGCAGCGTGAGCAGCTGGTTGTAGTGCTCGGAGGTCAGCAGCGTGTTGTTCGGCACGCTGAGCTGAGTGCGCATCATCAGCGCCTCGACTCCGCCCATGCAGAAGAACACGCCCGTCAGGACCAGATACATGATCCCGATCTTCTTGTGGTCGGTCGTCAGGACCCAGTCGACCCATTTCTTGGTCTTGCGCGGGGCGATGACCTCGTGCGCCAGGATCTGGGGAACCGGCCGGACGACGGGATCGGTGGTGATGGTTGCCATCGAGCTCCTAGTTGCCTAGCTGGTTCTGTGCGGTGAGGATCTTGCGCAGCTGCGTGACCTGGTCGCTCTGGGCGGTGATGTACGCCTCCTGCTTGCCCAGCCAGGTCTGGTACTGCTGCGGAGAGACCACCCGGACGTACGCGAGCATCGCTGCGTGGTTGGTACCGCACAGCTGCGCGCACTGGCCATGGAAGAAGCCGGTGTGGGTCGCCTTGAACCACGTGTAGGTCGTGTAGCCCGGAACCGCGTCGACCTTGCCGCCCAGCGACGGGATCCACCACGAGTGGATCACGTCCGAGGACTGGATCGTCAGCACGACCGTCGTGTGGACCGGCACGACCATCGTCGTGAACGAGTACGGCTCCTTCTGGTTGAACGAGTCGTTCTTGCAAGCCGGGCCGTAGGTGTAGCGCCAGATGTACTGGCGACCCTGGACGCAGATGTTGAGCTTCTTGCCGTTCGGCGGAGAGGGCTTGGAGACCGACGCGGTCAGGTTCAGCCCGCTGGCGTCGGAGTTGGGAGCGTTGATGATGCTCGGCAGCTTGATGAACGTCACGACGGCCAGGATCAGCAGGATCACCGCCGCGCCCCCGGTCCAGCCGATCTCGAGCTTGGTGTTGCCGTGGGTCTGGCGCGCGACCGGGTGCTTCTTGGCGCGGAAGCGGAGCACCGCGAAGAAGAGGGCGCCCTCGACCGCGACGAACACGATCACCGCGACGATCAGCACGATCACGTAGAGCGTGTGGATCGAGTTCGCGTTCGGCGATCCGCCCGACTTCGGTGTGCAGCAGTTGGCGAGCGCGCCCGGGGCGAGGAGCAGGCTCGCGGCGACGACGGCCAGCGCCGGCATCACACGGAGCGCTGCGACCGTTATCAGTCGCTCTCGGAGGGGCTCAGCCCGACCAGTTCTTACGTTGTGTTGAGCTCGCATCAAGGCGGGGCGGCATTCTATATGTCCGCCGGGTCGCGTGAGCCGAGGAGCCCAATACACCGGCGAACAGGGGATCCGAGGCGCGCCGTGATCGAGTGTGCCGATTCTTATACTCGATCGAGTCTTGTCCGCCCGGAGGGCCATCAGAGCGGGGGCCTTGGCCCTGGTCGCGGCAGGCGTCGCGGCGCCTGCCGTCCGTCGCCGATTGCAGCTGCCCCGGAGCCTGGTGCTCGGCGCCGCCGCGGCGGCGCCCGCCGCGCTCGTCGTGGCCGTGCCGCGCAGCCGCGCCCGTGACGTGGCGCTGTGCGCGCTGAACATGTGGGCGTACATCGCCGCCTACGAGATGCCCAACGACGACCACGAAGCGCTCGAGCGCCGGGTCCGGATCGACTATCCGATCGCGTGTGACCGGATCGTGGGGCTGGGCGTGCCGCCGACTGTGCGGCTCCAGCGTCGGCTGGCGACCGCGGGCTCGATCAACCAGTTCGAGCGGGCCCTGGTCTGGTGTCATTGGATCTGGTTCGCGGTTCCGCACTGCTCGGTCGGATACGTGCTGCTGCGCTCGCCGCGACGGTTTCCCGCGGCGGCGGTCCGGATGTACGCGGTGTTCGACGCGGGCGCGCTGTTCTACTGGGCGATCCCGACCGCGCCTCCGTGGTACGCGGCCCGCCACGGGCGCTTCGGCGACGCCGAACCGGTCGCGGTGCGGCGGATGATGATCGAGTACGGCGAGCAGTTCTGGGGTGATCGCTGGCCGGAGCTGATGGAGATCCTCGGCGGCAACCCGCTGGCGGCGATGCCGTCGCTGCACTTCGCGACCTCGCTGATGGCCGCCCATCTGCTGGCCGAGACCGATCCGGTCGCCGGGGCGGTGGGTTGGTCGTATGCGGCGATGCTGGGGCTCGCGCTCGTCTATCTCGGAGAGCACTACGCGACCGATCTGATCGGTGGGGCGCTGCTGGCGGAGACGGTTCGAACGCTGGCCCCGCGCGTTGCGCCCGGGGTCATGGCGGCCGCGGCCCGGCTCGAGGCGTTGCGTGGCTGATATGGCCTGGCTATACTTTATGAAGTGAGCGAGCAGAAGATCGAGAAGATCATCATCATCGGGTCGGGGCCGGCCGGCTACTCGGCGGCGCTGTACACGGCACGAGCGAACCTCGAGCCGTTCGTCGTCGAGGGCTTCGCGTGGGGCGGGCTGTTGCAGCAGACCACCGACGTCGAGAACTATCCGGGCTTTCAGGACGGAATCATGGGTCCGGAGCTGATGAGCCAGATGCGCACCCAGGCCGAGCGCTTCGGCGCGCGCCTGGAGACCGACGACGTCACCGCGGTCGAGCTCTCACGCGACGGAACCGAGCCGCACAAGGTCTGGCTGGGGGACGAACTGCACCTCGCCAAAGCGGTGATCCTCGCGATGGGTGCCCAGCACCGCAAGCTTGACGTCCCCGGCGAGGACGAACTGTCCGGCCGTGGGGTCAGCTACTGCGCCACCTGCGACGCCGCGTTCTTCAAGCAGGCGCCGACGATCATCGTCGGCGGGGGCGACTCCGCGATGGAAGAGGCGATGTTCCTCTCGAAGTTCGCCTCGAAGGTCGACATCGTGCACCGCCGTGACGAGTTCCGCGCCTCGAAGATCATGCTCGAGCGCGCCCGGGCGATCCCGAACATCGAGTTTCTGACCCCGTACGCGATCGAGGAGTTCAGCGGCAAGGACAAGTCGCTCACGCTCGCCCGCCTACGCAATACGCAGGACGGCTCGATCAAGGAGCTGGAGATCACCGGCGCGTTCATCGCGGTTGGCCACGACCCCCAGTCTCAGCTGGTGCGCGGTCAGGTCGATGTCTCTGACGAGGGCTACGTGCTCACGCAGGGCAACTCGACGCTGACCAACCTGCCCGGCGTGTTCGCGGCCGGCGATCTCGTCGACCACACCTACCGTCAGGCGATCACCGCCGCCGGATCCGGGTGCAAAGCCGCGCTGGACGCCGAGTGGTACCTGCGTGACACGACGTTTGCGTTTGACGTCGCCGAGCGCGTTGCCGCCGCCTGATCGCGTCGCCCGACCGGCTCACGAATAGGGGCAACCGGCCGCGGGGGCGTCGTTGCTCGACGGCGGCCGCTGGCCCATCAGCAGCCCGAAGTCCTGGGTCCAGGTCCCGGGCGACACAACCGTTGCACCGAGGCGGACGCCCGTCCCGACGTATTGGAAATTGGGGCTCAGGATGTTTTGGCAATGGCCGGTGCTCTGCATCCAGCCGGCGACGACCGAGGTGGGGGTTGGGTATCCGGTGGCGATGTTCTCACCGGCTTGTGACCAGTGAAACCCGGTCGCGGTAATCCGCTCGGCGAAATCAGCTCCGTGGCTGAACTCGTGATGGGAGACGAGTTCGTTGGTCCAGTCCTGTGCCGATCGGTCGAGTTTCGAACTGGCCGTGAGTCCGGGGAGTCCACGTGAGGTTCGCTGCTGATTGATCAAGCAGACGACCGCGGCGCGCATCGCCGACGTCGTGGAACCGGCGATCGCGTCGGTCGCCCCGGCGCACGGCCGGCTCCCATGGTGGTGGTGCGTCGCGGCGGCCGTGGCGGTCGCTGAGAAGGGCACCGACATGGCCAGGATTGCTGTGACGGCTGCCGGCAGCGCAGCTCGTGTGCGCCGGAGGAACTGGGGGAGAGGGATCTGAGTCACCTTCCATGTCTCGGTTACTCGGACGCGGGTGGACACACCCTAGACGGTTACTTCGTCCGAATGTCCAGGCAATGTTGTCCAGGTTGTCCAGTGAAAGCGGCGATACGGAGGTTTAAGGCCTCCCCGTAACCGGGGCGCGAACGTCAACCGTCGTCGTAGGTGAAAAAGCCCTCGCCGGTGGACCGCCCGAGCCGTCCTGACAACGCCAGGCGCCGCAGGGCGGGCGCGGCGCGGTAGCGCTCCTCGCCGTATTCGAGGTTCAGTGCGTCGAGCACGCCGAGTACGTGGTCGAGCCCGATCTCATCGGCCCAGGCGAGGATCCCGCGGGGATAGTTGAGTCCGTGCACCATCCCGGCGTCAATGTCCACGGGGCTGCCGACGCCCTCGCCCAGCGCGAAGGCGGCCTCGTTGACCACCTGGCAGACGATGCGTCCGAGCACCAGGCCGGGGCCGTCTGACACCCAGACCGTGAGCTTGCCGAGCGACCGGAAGAACCGTTCGGTGGCGGCGACCGCGGACTCCGCGCTGTCGGGTCCCGCCGTCAGCTCCACGAGCCGCGAGCCGCCGAGCGGCGGCAGGGTGTGAAAGCCGACGGCTGAACCGCCGGGATCGAGCGCCGTCAACGAGCCGGCCTGCAGGCAGATCGCCTGAGGCGCGCCTTGCAGGGGAGCCTCGGGCTCCTCGCCGCCCGTCAGATCGAGGATCAGAAACGGAGCATCGAGCTCGCGGGCATCGCCCGGTCCGACGACCGTCCAGCCGGCCGCGTCGGCGGCCACTGTCAACTCCGTGGCCAGCTGCGTCTCGCCGGCGATCACGACCAGCCCGTCGCCGCCGCCGGCGTCTGGTGGCTCAGGATCGTCGGGCCGGTGGCGTCCGTCCTCGGGGTATTCGTAATACCCACGGCCGCGCTTACGGCCATACCGGCCCGCGGCGACGGTCTTGACGGTGATCGGCGATGGGCGCCAGCGGGGCTCGCCAAAGCTCTGCTCGTAGAACGAACGCGAGATGTCAAGCCCGGTATCGACGCCGACGAGGTCCATGAGCTCGAACGGACCCATCCGAAACCCGCCGCCGAGTCGGCAGATGCGGTCGACCTGCTCGATCGTCGCGATCTGCTCGGATACGAGTCGCAGGCCCTCCAGGCCGAACGGGCGGTTGCAGCGGTTGACGAGGAAGCCGACCCCGTCGACCGCGTCGATCACGTGCTTGCCCATCGCCCCGCCGGTCGCGTGCGCCAACGCGACCGCATCCGGAGACGTCTGGACGCCGGACACCACTTCCAGCAGTGCCATCACCGGCGGCGGGTTGAAGAAGTGCATGCCGACGACTCGTTCGGGATGCGGCAGCGGCGTCGCGACCGCGGTCACGAGCAGCGAAGAGGTGTTCGTCGCCAGCACGCAGGCGTCGGACACGTGGGAGGCGATCTCGGTGAACAGCGCGTGCTTGAGCTCCAGCGACTCGGGCGCGGCCTCGATCACCAGCTCGCACTCAGCCAGGCCGGCCGGCTCGGTCACCGGCTGCAGGTTCGCGGTCGCCCGCGCGCCCTGCTCCTCGGTGAGGCGCCCGCGCTCGACGCCGCGGGCAAGCGCGGCGACGATCCGTTCGGCGCCCCGTCGCAATGCGTCGGGATCCGGGTCGTAGAGCAGCGTGCGCGCGCCCGACTGACACGCGAGCTGGGCGATGCCGGTGCCCATCGTGCCGGCGCCGGCGACGCCGATCGTCGATGGTGGCTTGATCACGCGCCGGGACGCTACACGAGGCCCTGACGATCGAGTACGAACGTCGTGCCCGCCATCGTCGCCGAGCTCGGCCACGGAGGCTTAGACTTCGCCGCGATGGGGACGTTCGCGATCCTGTTGGTCGGCGCGGTCCTCGTGACCGCGTTCTGGAGCTGGCTGGCGTCGGGAACCGGCGGACGTCCGAGGCGCCGCACCGGCTCGGGTCCCCTCGGCCTGCGCTCGGCGGACGAGATCGTCGAACAGCGTGAGGCGCTGGAAGCCGAGGACCTCTCGCAGCTGCTGGAGGCGTGCAACGCGCGACGGCGTCGTCGGGGCGAGCGTGAGCGCACGCTCGAGGACGTCGAACTGCAGCTGACCCGTGAACGGCACGATTTCGACCGCCCCGCCCACCCGGCACGCTCGGCGCGGCCACCGGCCGGCTGAGCGGCGTGGCACGCTGCCTGATCGTCGGTTGCGGATGCCGCGGTCTGTCACTGACCGAGGCACTGCGCCGCGACGGTCATGCGGTCCGGGCGACGACCCGCAATCCGGCACGCGTCGCCGAGCTGCAAGCGGCCGGCGCTGAGCCGTTCGTCGGCGATCCCGACCGGGTGGCGACGCTCAGCCGTGCCCTCGATCATGTCGGAGTGCTGTGTCTGCTGCTTGGCTCCGCGACCGGGACCGCCGACCAGCTGCAGGCACTGCACACGACGCGGCTGGCGATGCTGCTGGAGAAGATGGTGGACACCACCGTGCGCGGCGTCGTCTACGAAGCGGCCGGGACGGTCGATCCGGCGGTCCTGCGCGCCGGGGCCGGCGTCGTCGCCACCGCCTGCGAGCGGTCGCTGATCCCCTACGTGCTGCTGACTGCTGACCCCGACGACCACGACAGATGGACGCCGACGGCGATCGACGCGGTGCAGCAGGCGCTGCTGGCGAACGGGGCGGACGCCGGGTGAGCTCGCGCGCCCGTCCGGTCAGCAGCCGCGCGTGCGAGCTGCCTGGAGGGTTTTGCCACCAGGGTGAGCATTTCCCTCCACCTCGCTATCCGGGCAGGCGCTCCAGCAGATCCTGGAGGATCCGCGCGGTCGCGCCCCAGATCAGCTCGTCGCCGACGACGAACGTGTCGGTGCGGATCGGCAGTCCGCGGCGCTGCAACCGCCGGCGGCCGTAGCCCGCGCGTAGGTCGGTCAGCGTCAGCTCGAGCACGGACGCGACCTCATCGGGGCTGAGCGTCCACCGGGCGCCCGGCTCGATCACCCCGACGAAGGGGTAGATCGCGTAGCCGGTGGCGATCGTCGGAGTTGGGCGCAGCGCGCCGGTGATCCGGACCGCCGCCGGGGCCAGCCCGATCTCCTCCTCGGTCTCACGCAGCGCTGTCTGGACGAGGTCGGCGTCGTCGGGCTCGTGCCGGCCACCCGGGAACGAGATCTCGCCGGGATGGCGGCGCAGGTCGTCGCGTCGACGGGTGAAGACCGCATGGATCTCGCCCTCGTGCTCGTAGAGCGGCACCAGCACCGCAGCGTTGGTTGCGCCGCTGACCTCGAGCTCGATGGCTGCCGCGGGCGCCAACAGCCGGTCCTGGAGCGCTGTTGCGATGTCCGCGCCGCGCGCGCCGGCCGGGCTCACGGCGGTTGACCTCAACCCAGCGGGTTGAACAGCAACCCCGTCGGGACCTTGGGGAAGAAGTAGGTCGACTTCGGCGGCATGCTCTCGCCGGTGGCGGCGACCTCCTGGATCCGCTGCACCGGCGTCGGCGCCATGAAGAACGCCGCGTCGTAGCTGCGGTCCTCGATCAGCTCCAGCGCCTGCGCGAAGTCACGGGCGTAACCGAGCCCGTTGAGCTCGTCGATGTCGTGGTCGGTCATCCCAAGGGCGCCCTTGAGGATCAGCGCCTCGAGCACCGCCGTGTCGAGCCGCCGGTACGGCGGCTCATGGTCGGGCAATGCCTCGTCGGCGATCCGCTGATCGCGGAGCGTCAGCATGAACGGCTGCTTGACATACGCGTCGATGTAGCCGATCCGAAGTTCGTCGCCGGCCGCCGGCGCCAGCTGCGCGGTGTCGTCCAGAGCCACGGGTTCGAAGTTCTCGCGGATCGTTGCCACGAGCGCATCCTGCCTGGGCTTGCTCAGGCCCCGGACGAGCCGGTGGGTGGGGAACACGGTCAACCCGGGATCCTGCAACGCGACCAGGCACATCAGCACGTACCGGTGGTCACCCTCGCCGCCGATCTCCTCGGCATAGACCCGTGCGGTCTCGTAGCGATGGTGGCCGTCGGCGATCAGCAGCTCGGTGTCCTGGAGCGCGGCCTGGGCGGCGGCAATGGCGGCGGGGTCGCTCACGCGCGCGAGTCGGCTGACGGTGCCGTCCTCGTCGGTCGTCTCGGCTTCGCTGCCCGGATCGGCGGCGCCCGAGAGCGCGGCCCAGGCGACCCGGTCCGGGTCGGAGTACAACGAGAAGATCGGCGACAGGTTCGCCCGGGTGGCGCGGGTCAGCCGCAACCGGTCCTCCTTGGGGCCCGGGTGCGTGCGCTCGTGCGGGCGGATCGTGCCGGGGCCGTACTCCTGGACACGAACGCGCGCGAAGAACCCCTGACGGGTGCGCCGCACGCCGTCCGGACCGGTGTAGTCCTGCGACAGCGTCCACAGCGCCGGTTGCTCGTCCTGGACGACGATGCCCTGGGCGCGCCAATCGCCGAAGATCCGGGCGGCGTTGTCGTAGCGGTCCTCGCCCCCTTGCGGCAAGTCGATCTCGACCACGTTGTAGGGCGACAGCGCCGCCAGCCGGGCGCGCTGCTCGTCGTCGATCACGTCGTAGGGAGGGGAGACGACGTTGTTCAGGTCGCCGGTTCGCTGCAGGTCGTAGTGAAGCGCCCGGAGGGGCTCGATCGTCGTCATCGATCGAGGAGGCTATCGAGCGCCGGCGGCCGATCGGTCGGCGTCGGTGCGCGTGCGCCGCCCGCGCCGTCGCTCGTCGGTGGCGCCACGCTTCAGCGTCAGCGAGACGGGCAGGCCGTGGCGACCGCGAGTGCCCGTCCGTGGATGCTGCGCGGCGACGACCGAGCCCGGTCTCCGCCGGCCGCTGACCCGGCCGACCCGGCAGTGCGCGGCCGTCAGGCGACGGCGCGCCTTGGCGAGGCTGTTGCCGGTCAGTCGGGGGACCACGCATGGCCGCGGCGGAGGCGCGGCCACGATTTTCGTCGTGCCGACCGGGGGCATCGGGCTGGGTGGCGTCGCCACGACGCCGGTGGTGGTGCTCGTCGTCGGTGTGGTCGTCGTCTGCGTCGCCGTGGCCGGCGCTACGGCCAGTGCCGTCAGGTGGTTGTACACCGCTGTCCCGTTGGGGGCCACGGGGGTGTCCGCCCCGTTGACGAGTTGGTAATCGCACGGGGAAGGAACGAACCAGCCCCAGGCGAGGTAGCTGACCCCGGTCGCGTCCGCCCAATCCATGTAGGTCTGATCGAAACCGTCGTCGCCGTAGGTGGGGCAATCTTCGTCCTCGTCGAACTCGCCGGTGACGACCGGGACCTGGGCGACGACGGGCGCGATCTGCTCGTTCCAGCAGCTCAGCGTCGAGCACGCCTCGCCCTCGTAGTTATGAAACGACGCGCCGAGCTGGTGGTCGGGATCGGTCGGCTCATGCGCGAGCCAACCACTGAGATCGTTGGCGTAGGCAAGCCCCCCGAGCAGGATCGGCTGAGAGGCGCCGGTTGCCCGGATCGCGTTCACGAGCGCCTGCATGCCGACCGCCGTGTAGGTCTGTGGCTCTGCTCCGGGATCGGACCCGTCGGCGGTCACGGGCAGCGTGCAGCCGCCGTTCTGCCAACACGACCACGAGAGCGGATAGCTCGCCGCGTCCGCGTAGTCGGCGGCGGGAGAGTAGGGCTCGTTGAACGCGTCGAACAGCACCGCCGGATCAGTCTTGAACGCGGTGGCCACGGACGTCCAGAACGCCGCGGAGTGATCGTCGGGCATCGGCCGCTGGCCGTTGGCGATGTTGCTCCCCGGGGCCGACCAGTGCAGGTCAAGGATCGCGTAGATGCCGTCGGCGTTGAGGTCGGCCACGAACTGCTCAACCACCTGCTGGTAGTCCGAGACGGTCCGGTACGACGGCTGGCTGTCGATCCCCAGCCAGCAGTCCTCGTTGAGCGGCACTCGGACCGCGTTCGCGTGCCACGACGCGATCGCCGCCGCATCGGCCGCGGCGGCGTCGGCACCGTCGTCGCCGTCGGAGTCTCCCCATCCCTGCTGGCAGGCGTACTCGGTCCCGGGCCGGTCGACGCCGAGCAGCCTGATCGTCTGACCGTTCCCGTTGACGAAGTGGTTGCCCTCGATCGCGATCGACAGCGGTGCCAACGGGTCCGCGTTGGCAAGCGCGGGTCGACTTCCGGCGATGGTCCCGAGCGCGACCGCCAGAGCGCAGCCGGCAACCGCCGCCGCCACCACGACCATCACGCGCGCGATCCGATTCCGCATCATCAGCGGTATCGGCCCGATGACGCCAGTTCTGAACCTGCCGGTCGCCGGTGCGCCTGATTAGACTCCGACATCCACGCACGGGGCGTGGCGCAGCTTGGTAGCGCGCCTGCTTTGGGAGCAGGAGGTCCCGGGTTCAAATCCCGGCGCCCCGACTTCAATCACCGGGTGATCCATTCGATGGCGGGCTCGTGGAACCCGGAATTCCTCTGGCAGGCACCCAGGTTCGAGGCAGTCGTCAAGTTTCCGGCGGCGGCGGTGCGACCTCGCTGATGATTGCCAGGAAACGAACGCGACGTTTGCCGCAAAGGGAAAGTGATTTAACTCGTTCGGGTCTGTGTACGATGTGACATCTCCGGAACGCGAGGGCAGTGCGACTGGAATATCCGAGCGGAGTCGTAATGTCCACAGGTACGGTGAGCGACGACGTTGTTTGCGCCCTGGTGCAGAACCAAGCGTGGCGTCTGCTGATCGGTGATCAGCTCTCCGCCGCCGCGGATGGCCGCACCGAGCCCGTTGTCGACCCCTCGACCGGTCAGAAGATCGCCGACGTCCCGTGGGCGGGCCCCGCCGACGTGGATGCCGCCTGCAAGGCTGGCCAGAGGGCCTTTCCAGCATGGGCGGCACTGACGGTGCGCCAACGCGCCAAGCACCTGAAGGCATTTGCGCGACTGATCGGCGAAAACGCTGACGAACTGTCCCTGCTGGATTCGGTCGATAGCGGCAACCCGCTCAGCGCGATGCGCGTCGAGGCGAGCATCTCGATCGACCACATCGAGAACTGGTGTGCACTCGCATCGACGCTCAACGGTGCCGTCATCCCCGCGAGCCGCGACAACTTGCACTACACGACGTATCGCCCGTACGGCGTTGTCGCGCGGATCTTCCCGTTCAACCATCCGCTCCTGTTCGCGGTTACCCGCCCGATCGCAGCCCTGCTGGCCGGCAACACCTGTGTGCTCAAACCGGCGGAGCAGACCCCGCTGGTTGCCCTGCGACTGGGCGAACTGGCACTTGAGGCATTCCCTGCCGGCGTCGTGAACATTCTCACGGGCGGTGGCGAGGCCGGAGATGCTCTGGTCCGGCATCCGCTGATCCGCCGTATCGGCTTCACCGGCAGCACCAGGATCGGACGCCTCATTCAGCGCACGGCGGCCGAAGACGCGGTCAAGAACGTCACGCTCGAGCTCGGTGGGAAGAATGCGCTCATCGTCATGCCCGACGCAGACTTCGACGCCGCGATCGAGGGTGCCGTCCGTGGCATGAACCTGACCGTCAGCCAGGGTCAGTCCTGCGGCTCGACGTCACGGATCTTCGTGCACGAGAGTCTGTACGAGGACTTCGTCGACGCGCTGGGGGCCAGGTTTCGTGCGTTCCGAGTCGGCCGTGCCTATGACGACGGCACCGACATGGGTCCTGTCATCAGCGACGCCCATCTCGATCGCGTGAACCACTTCATCGACGTCGGCCGTGAGCAGGCGCGTCTGGTGACCGGCGGCGCCCGGCCCGAGGGACTCGATGATGGGTTCTTCGTCGAGCCGACGGTGTTCGCCGACGTGCCCCGTGATGCGACGATCGCCCACGAGGAGATCTTCGGACCGGTCGTGGCGATCTCGCCATGGAGCGACTACGACGAGGTCGTCGAAGCAGCGAACTCCGTCGAGTACGGGCTCACCGGGAGCGTCTGGACGCGGGACCTGACGCTTGCACACCGCACTGCCGATCGCCTCGACGCCGGCTACGTCTGGATC
The DNA here is from genome assembly GCA_963743985.1 of uncultured Solirubrobacteraceae bacterium. GTDB lineage: Bacteria > Actinomycetota > Thermoleophilia > Solirubrobacterales > Solirubrobacteraceae > Palsa-465. The sequence goes on from CAVUSD010000011.1 coordinate 12,550, forward strand.
AACGGTGCCGCCACTCACTACTGGGGAACGCCGTTCGGCGGAACCAAGGAGAGCGGCCTGGGGCGGGAGGAGTCGATCGAGGAGCTGACCAGCTACCTGGAGCAAAAGGTGACACACGTCGGCCTCGGAGATGCCCACGCGGCATTCGCCCGGTTGGCGCGGTGAAGCCCCCCGAAACCCGGCGCACGCTGCACACATGGCGGCTCGCCGGGGCGCTCTCAGACGACGCCGGCCACCGCCGGTACCGGCGCCGCGACGATGGGCGCGCGCAGCCCCGCGTCGATCAGCAGCGGCAGCAACTCGCGCTCGTACTGAAGCAGGCCGCGCTCATAGTCGCTGAAGGTGATCGCCATACCCTCCAGCCCGGCGTCCGAGTATTCCCTGATCTGCCGCACGATCGTCTCCGGCGAGCCGGTCAGTGGATGTGCGAAGAACGAACGCAGCAAGGACTCCAGCTGCACCTGCATTTCCGAGGACGCGAAATCGATCGTGTGTGAGAGCGCCATCATCTTCGTGATCGTCTCCTTGGCGGCCGCCCAGTCGCCATGCTCAAGGATCACCCGGTTGCATTCGGCCTGCGCCTCCTCGTCGGTGTCGGCGCAGGTGATGTAGCCGACACCGAAGACCTTGGGCTGGCGGCCGAAACGCTCGAGCGCCATCGCTTGGATGGACGCCACCCTCTCTGCCGTCCTGCTCGGATCGGCGATCGCGACGAAGACCATGTCGCTGTGGTGAGCGGCAAAGTCCTGGCCGGCCGGACTCGCGCCCGCGCACATGACCGGCGGATACGGGCTCTGGATCGGCTTCGGCTCACTGAAAGCAGCATCGACATCGAAGTATTTGCCGCGGAACTCGGAGTCGCCCGTGGTCTGCCAGAGCTGTTTGACGAGCCGGAGCCACTCGTCGGCGACGTCGTAGCGCTCGTCGGGGGCGCGTTTGTCGCCGCCGAACATCGCGAGTTCGTCCGGGTTCCAGCCGGCGACGACATTGAGGCCGAAGCGCCCGCCTGAGATGTGGTCGATCGTCGCGCCCATCTTCGCGGCCATCACCGGGTGAACGGTGGGCACATGGACGGTCGCAAAGACATTGATATGGTCGGTCACGCTCGCCATTCCGGCGGCCCATGTGAACGTCTCAAACGACCGATGCTGTGGGTTGGTCCTGCCGCCATGACCCCGCCAACGCGCGAGCGGCACCAATGCGTCAAACCCGACGCGATCGGCCAGCTTCGCGATGCGCACCTGCTCGGACCAGACAGCCTTCGGCGGACCATCGACATCGGTCATCAGCAGGCCGCCGCCGATGTTGTGCGAAAAGCAGGCGAGCTTGAACGTGTTGGGGCTACCGATGATCGGGGCCGCGGCTTTATCGACTGTGAGGTCGAGGATTTCAGACATCAAGGGCTTACCTCGCGGCTGGCATCGCGGTTCACACACGATGTGTACCCGGCGGCTCGCGCAGCGCCAAGGTGCAGCCCATAGAGTGCACAGTTCGTGTACCAGAAGGCGCGAATTGCGCAACCTGCGCGACTCGCGGAGCGGGGGACCCAGTGCAGCCTAAGCCCGCGCGGCCACGGCAGCCTCGTCCAAGCGATCATCTCCCCAGAACAGTTGGTCCCCGAGGACGACGGTGGGAACGCCGGACACGCCGAGGGCGACCGCCTCGTCATTGTGGGCACGCAACGAATCCTTGATCGTGGGCAGCGACGTCGTCTCGACCAGCCCAGCGGGATCGAGCCCGACCTCGTGCGCCGCTCGCTTGAGCACGTCGGGATCGTCGAGGCGATCACCGTCACGGAATTCGGCACGCATCGCCGCCAGCGCGAACGCCTCAAGCCTCCCCTGCCGGGCGGCGACGACCAACGCCCGAGCGACGAGCAGGTCGCTCGAGGGCCATCCGTCGGGCCACCTCATCGGACCGAGCCCGTGAACGTCGGCGCGCGCCTCGCAGTCACGGATTCGCGCCTCCCGTTGATCGCTCAGACCCCAGGTCGACCGCCCGGTCGCCCGGAACAACCCGCCGGCGAACACGGGCCGCCACTGCGCATCCGGGATCAGCGCCCCGATCCGCTCGGCGGCGAACCACGAGTAGGGCGACATCGCGCCGAAGAAGAACTGCGCCGGGGTCATCGCGAGCGGGAGCGTATCCCCGCGCGCCTGATGCGCGCTCCGAGCGGCATACTCAGGCGTCTGAGCCCGCGTAGCTCAGCTGGATAGAGCGACGGCCTTCTAAGCCGTGGGTCGCAGGTTCGAGTCCTGCCGCGGGTACTAGGGATTTGGGGTGATCCCGGCGGTCCGCCCGAACAAATCCCGAACATGCTCGCCACGCCGAGCCGCTGCAATCGCCTCATCTGCCGGGATCCGCGGGGCGTCCTCCAACTCGTCGATGACGTGCCCGTAGACCCGGTCGATGAGCGTGGGGGAGTTGCCGACCTGTCGGGCGATGTAGTGCGACGAGCGACCTCCGTGCAGCAGTAGCGACACGAACGAATGGCGCAGCACGTTGGGCCTGACGTAGTCGACGCCGACCTGCGCCAGCGCCGCCGTCCACGCCCGGCCGCGCCAGTCCTGAAACGCGCTCTCGGTCATCTCCGACCCATCGCGCTCCGGGATCACCGGTGCGTCGTCACCCGGCCGACCGGACGCCAGCCGCCACTCGCGTAGATCCTGCGCCAGCGGCGCGAGCATCCTGACCGTCCGCGGCTTGTTGGAGTGCCTGCGCGTCTTCGGTGCGTGCACGACGATCGTGCGCTCTCCGACGTGGCCCCACTTCAATGCGCGCATCTCCTATGGGCGCATCCCCGTATAGGCGAGCAGTGAGACCATCGCCGCATCGCGCTCGCGCAGCCCGAACAGGTCGCGGCGGGTCGATGGTTTGTCACGTCCGGCGCCCGCCCTGAGTGCCCCCCGGATCGCTTCGACGCTGACCGGAGCCAGCGGCCGGACCTCCATGATCTCGGGCGCGGTCGCCTTCTTGACGATCCGCTGCGGGTTCGTCGCGATGCGCTTGCCCTCGACGGGGCGTTGCAGAATCGCGCCGAGCAGCGTGAACGCCCGTCGTAGCTTCCGCTCCAAGGCCCGGTGCGGTCGAGCAACTGTTGAGACACGGTGATCTCACCCGCCTGTCTAGAAACTCTGGGGGCGGAGATCGCCGCCAACGTGCCTCGTCGCTTTTTGATCCGCGCGGCACAGATGCGACGCGCGACTAGCCGAGTTCACTAGCAGTTGATAGGTTTGCGGCGGGTCGGTCATCAGTTCGGTGATTGGGGGAGTGAGATGGACGAGAGGTTCGCTCGGTGGACAGTTCTCGCGGTCGGTGCGTCGCTGGTCGCGTTATTCGTGGCCATCGGTGTGACGGGGGCTGCGGGACACTCCGTATCGCAGGATGTCGTAACTTTGGGCGCGGCACTAAGTGGAGCTTTGGTCGCGGTCCTAGTGCCCCCGCCCAAGTCTCCGCGATCAATCCTCGATGTGAAGGGCGCTGCCGACGTAGACACCGCGGCGATAGAGGCAGCCCAAGCAAGAGCTGGAAACGATCGTGCGCTCGACGGGACAGTGGAAGCGGTCAAGAAGCGAACGTTGCGCTCCAGCGAGTCGGTGAAGGCGGCAGTTCGAAAGCATCGGGTCGCACTCGCCGTCACGACAAGGAGTGGGGTCATAGGCGGCAACGTGGTGCCGCTCGCCGACGACGGCAGCCCGCTGCCGGCGAGCGACGCTGCGAGCGGCCGAGCGGTCAGCGCGGATGATCACAGCAAGGTCGCAGTGCTCAAAGCCGCGTCCGACGCAGCCTCCGGCGCGGAGAGCGCGAGAAACAAGCTTGCGGCTTTGGGGCGCCTCTTCATCGCCTCCATTCCCGAGATTCTCAAGGTCGCCCTGCCCGCCGCGGTATTTATCGTCGCGGGTTGGATGGCGTACAAGTACTCGATCGGCCAGTACCCGTTCCATCGCCCCCCGTTCCTCGCCAAACTCAACCTAGGGTGGGAGCACCATGGATTGCGCATATGCCCTGTCGCGTCCCCAGTCAAGTCGGGAACTACGGAAGCGCCGTGCGCAAAGAATTTGTTCCAGACCGCGCAGGTCTTCACGACGCTCGCGGCGGCCGCTGGCGGCGCGCTCGTCGGCCTATTCGCCGCACCAAAAACAGCCACGGACGACGCAGCGGCGGCGTCGGGGGCGTGAACCGAAGCTCGTAGGCGCAGGCGATGCGTGCGTGGATCCGGGCTTCACCGGTGCGACTGACGCTGTTTGGGCTGTGCGCGCTGATGTTGGCGATCGTGCTGATCCCGACCGTGATCTCGTGGGCGCCTCACTGGCTCGCGTCGACGCACGGGCTTAAGGATCCGAGCGATCGTGCCGCAGAGATCGGCCGGGTACGAACAGCGTTGCTCGCTGTGCTTGCCGGCTGTATCGCTGTGGTCGGCGCCTATTACGGCGCACGGACGTATGAGCTGAACCGACAGTCCACCGCCCAGACGTTTGAACTCACCCGCCAAGGACAGATCACCGAGAGGTTCACCCGCGCCGTCGATCAGCTCGGACACGACACGTCCGTCGACGTGCGCATCGGCGGGATCTACGGCCTGGAACGGCTAGCGCGTGAGTCAGACGACGACTTTGGGCCAATCATGGAAATCCTCGCTGCGTACCTGCGGGTCCACGCTCCCTGGCCGCGAGCTGCTGACGATGTAAATTCGGCGAACGAAATACGCCCACCCCGGGATCCAATGCTGACGCCGCTCGTCCTGAGCCCCGACCCGCAGCGGACGCGCAGGCCGTCGTCACTGTTCTGCGCCGCCGCGAGATCCGGTCCAACATCGCCATCGTCGGGCTCGATCTAAATCACACCAACCTCGCCCGGACCCGGCTTACTGGCGCGGACCTCACCGGCGCGACACTCACCGGCGCGAACCTCACCCGTGCGCACCTCGACCACGCCGACCTCACCGGCGCGCTCCTCGACGGCGCGAACCTCTCCCGTGCGGACCTCGACCACGCCGACCTCACCAGGGCGCTGCTGTTTGACGCGACCCTTATCCGTGCGCGTCTCAGAGAGGCCGAACTCATCTACGCCATTCTCTACCGCGCCGACCTCACCGGCGCGAACCTTACAGACGCGGAGCTGGACGACGCGGAGCTCACCCGTGCGACACTCACCGGCGCGAACCTCACCCGTGTGACGCTCCGGCGTGCGACGCTCTTTAATGCGAACCTGACCGGCGCGAACCTGACCGGCGCGGACCTAACCAGCACGGTCCTCGCTGGCGCGGACCTCACCGGCGGGGAGCTGAGCCGCGCGTGTCTCACGAACGCAATCTATAACGAGGACACAATGTGGCCAGACGGATTTGACGTCTGGGCTTCTGGGGCGAAACCCGTCGACTAGCGCTTGCCGATGTTCACTTGTAGTAGAAACCCCGATCCGAGTTCTCGGCGTGCGGTGCGTCCGTTGACACCTCGGCCGCTGGGATGCGATCGAGTGTACATCCCGAGGGCGGGACGCCTGCCCGACGGGCCTGCGGGAACGCCGGATCAATGGCGCCGTTCGTCGCGAAAGTCTCGCGACGCCGGCGGGTCTTCAAGTGCGATTCCAACGGGATCGCGTTTTCACCGTCGATCCCGAGCGGGCGTGTTTTCGCGTCGGCCCGTTAGGAGGTCGTTGGCGAACTCCTCCAACTGGTGCCGGGTGTAGTGCTTGGTCGGGTCGAACGGGCTGTGACAAGCTTCGGCTTGGGGTCCGACGGGGTGAGCATCCGCCGAATGATGGCGGTGTGTGTACCGACCGGCACACGCCGCGTCTGTACAGCCCAGAGCTAAATAAGCGCTTCGAAGCGCGGGAGGACGTACCCGCCGACGAACTGACGGAGACCCGATAAGCACGCAAGGATGGGTGCGCCCTTGGCCGGCCCGTCGCTGAACGCCACTGCTAGGGCAAAGGTGAAGTCCACGCTGTGGTGTGCATCCGGTCCGGTCGGGGGCACGAACCGGGCGATTACGGCGCCGTCCGCGAAGGGTCCGAACTCTGTGTGGGGGAAGCTCGGCCCGTGGAACGAACCGACGTTGAACGTTGTGTTTTGAGTGTTGGCGCCGGCGATGTGCGGCCCCCGATGCTTGTCGTCATTCCATAGCCGGTTGAGCAGCCAGAGCGGCTGGGCTTCGAGGGGTACCTGGGGTCTGGAATCGACGAACGGTTGGAGGTCACGAATAACTTGCGCCGCGTCGGGGTGAACGCCTCTGAGCTTCGACGCGTTTCTCCGCCAACTGGTCTCGTTGCGAGTGACGATGAACGCTGTGTTGTCGGGCGGCGGGTCGTGATGGAGGCGCGCGAAGTTCCAGGCGACGTGGTCAAGGGGCGTGCGGATGTTGTTGATGATCTCGCTCGCGAGCTGGGGCACGATGTCGGGGGTCGCTTCGTTGACCTCCGCGATCCACAGGTGATCACCGCTATCGGGATCGACTTCGCGGCGGACGGTGTAAGGGTTGCGTTCAGGAACGCCCCAACTTCGTTGTTGAGGCATTCGAGTTGTTCGTCGACGCGCGCCAGCCGTTTTCTGGGTTCCGTCAGCGGGTCGGATGGAAGAGGGCGGTCGGTCACGCGACCGGCGTGGGGATGTGACCGTCCCAGATCGACGGCGGCGGTTCGACCGGCTCGACCGGCGCCGCCAGCGTCGGGTCGTGGGCGCTCAGGGAGGCGTCGAAGTCCGACCGGCCGACCCGCACGCGCCGGCCGAGGCGGGAGTACGGGATCCGGTCGGCGTCGAGCCAGTTGCGGATCGTCTGCGGGTTGAGCTTCAAGGTCGCGGCGATCTCGGCGACCGTCAGGAACTCGCCAGGGTCAGACGTCGTCACGGCCGTCGTCAAACCGCCTGTTGAGTTCCTCGACGGCATTGCTCGCCGCATCGAAGACGTCGGCCCATAGCTCAGACCCGGTGTACCGAAACACCGCGAGATCGGTCGACTGGATCCTGCGGTCCCGCGCACGGTCTCGGTTCGCCTGCTCGCGGGTTCGCTCGTGCCATTCGTGTCCGTCGCATTCGACCACCATGCGTGCGGCGCGGTCGTCGTCCCCGCTTCGGATACGCATCGCCAGTAGGAAGTCAACCCGATCTGGCTCAATCTGGGCTTGGGGTTGAATCTCTACCCACGCTCCGCGGGTGGCGAGAAGCCCGCTCGCCGTCGCCTCCGTCCGGACGAGCACACCGTCGCACAAATCCCAGCCGACGATCGTGAACGCGTAGAGAAACGCCCGCTCCAACGGGGAGTCGCAGACCGCAACCGCCAGTTCCAGATCGTTGGAGACGAACGCGGCCTGTCGGAGCACGGTCGCACGCAGCGCAGCGCGGTGCAGTTCGTCCATCTCAGGACCCCATCGTTGATCCGGGTCTATCGGAAACTCTTCCAAAGAGGCGTCGATCGATGGCGCCAAGAGAGCACGGGCGCCGCCCCCGCGGGCGACGAGCCGACGCAGTGATTCCTCAAACTGGGCACGCCAAGAACGAGGAACGCGGGCTGAGCGCGACTCGGACACTGGTCGCGAACGGTACCGCCGGTCGGGGGGTGCGTGGTAAGGTTTCAACCGCCAGGATTATGCGAACATGCGTTCGTATACGCCCGTACACTCATCGCCTCGTCGAATACGACGCCGACCGCCCCCGGATCGTCGTCGCCAACGAACAGCACACCGTCGACCTTCCCGACGATCAGGACGTTGGCGACTGGGCGCGAGAGCGGTATCCGAGCGGTCGGTTCCGGGTGATCCGCGAACGCCAGATTGAACGCTGGCCGCCGGCGTGACCTTCGGTCCGCCCGAACAAATCCCGAACAACGCCGCCGCCAAACGGCGGTATCGCCGCGTCGGCCAGATCGCGCGATCCTCACTGGCGACGGGGGATCGTGTGCTCTGAGCCGACGCGGCGTGATCGCCTAAAACGGCCTTCTAAGCCGTGGGTCGCAGGTTCGAGTCCTGCCGCGGGTATGCCTGCTGGGCTGCAAGGCGGCGGGTCCGGCTCGGTAACCGATCTGCTCAGTGGGCCAGGTTGACGTGGGCGCGGCGGTGGTCGTCCTGCTCGATGAGGTCGACGACCCCGAGTGCGTAGTCGGCACTTGAGATCGCTCCGCCGTCATCTGGGGCGACGGCGACGTCGTCTCCGAGCCGGTATTCACCCAACTGCTCCCCGGGGGCAAACGCGCCGAACGCCAGTGCCGGGCTCACGAACACCCAGTTGAGGGTCTGGGGGGTGGCGGGGAGGTCCTCGATGATGAGCGCGGCCCCGGCGAGGATCTCATCATGAATCTCGGCCGGGGCGTGGCTGAGGTCCTCCATGAAGCGCGGGGCGCCGGCGGACGGACGCAGCGACGAGTAACCGCCGACGACGAACAGCCGTGCGTGCTCGGCTTCGGTGAGACGCGCGATCGTGCGGTTCACATCACGGAAGGGTCCGGCGAGCGGCCCGCGGGGCGCGAGCGCCGCGACCACCACGTCCGCCCCGGAAATGACCGATGCCAGCGTCGATTCGTCGGTGGCGTCGCCCTGGGTGTAGTTGACGCCTGGGACGCGGTCGTCGGGAAGTGAACGACTGAACGCCGTGACCTCGTGTCCGCGGGCGGCGGCCTCCGCGACGATGGCCGATCCGGCGTAGCCGGTGCCACCGATGACGACGATGCGAGACATGGGTGCCTTTCGTTGAGAGCGATCACCGACCAGCGGTCGGCCTGGCAGTCACCATAGGAGAGCAGGCATCGTTTGGGAAGAAGGCACCTCCTGGTAACCTAGTGTTCGTGCTCTACGGCAACCCGTATGACGCCAACTGCCCGACCCGTCGCATCCTCGATCGCATCGGCGACCGATGGACCGTCCTGATCATCGGCGCGCTGGGTGACGGTGACGCTCGCTTCTCGGAGCTGCGACGGCGGATCGATGGCATCTCGCAGAAGATGCTGACCCAGACCCTTCGCGGGCTCGAACGCGATGGCCTCGTGGTCCGCACGGTCTATCCCGAGGTGCCGGTCCGGGTCGAGTACGCGCTCACCAACGCCGGACGAACGTTGCTCGAGCCACTCAGCGCGCTTCAGGTATGGGCAATCGAGCACCTCGGCGACGTGTCCGCATCCCAACACGCCTACGACCACGTGACATGACCCGCTGCTCGCGCCGCATGTACACCGGATCGGTTCCGATCGAGGTGCACGGCGGCGTCTCGGCTGGGGTTCTTCCGCGGGTGGCGAGCATCGCGCTGGACGACCTCAGTGAGCCGGAACCAGGACCTGCGCCAGGGCTCCGCTTCCGAAGCGCTGCTCTTCGACGACGTCGAGCTTCAGGTGCTGGTCGAGCTTCGCGAACGGACTGCGGCCCGCGCCGATCGCGATTGGGACCGTCGAGAGATGAAACTCGTCGACGAGGCCGAGACGGGTCAGCGATTGAGCGAAGTCCGGACCGCCGTGGACCAGGACCGTCCCCTCGTCGTCGCGGGCCTTCAGGTCCGCGATCGCCGCGCTGAGGTCCCCGGCGAAGATCTCGACGGGCCCCCATTCCGCTGTCTCCAGGGTGTGGGAGAAGACGGCCTTCGGCTTCTCGTTCATCGCCGCGGCGATCGGCCCCTCAGACGCGGCCCAGTGCGGGCCCATGATCTCGTAGCTGCGGCGGCCCATCGCGTGCACGCCGGCCTCCGCGAGCGCACGAAGGTTCCGCGCCATCGAGTCCTCATCGAACCACTCGAACATCCATTCATGGGTCCCGTCGGGGCTGGTGGCGAAACCGTCGAGGGACAGGACCATCTTGAGGATCACTTTTCTGTTGCTCATGGCGGTAGAGACCGACCCGCTCACGTGAACTCATCGCGCGTCCCCGATGACCGTCTCGATCGGCGTCACCGGGTTCGTGCGTTTTGGCGCGGCGTCGGACAGCACCATCGGATAGAGCGAGTTCGCCAGGAAGCGGCGATCGAGGTGCGACCGATTGGCGTGGGCCCGCCCGGTGTAGGACGGGCTCCCGTCCACGCCGCCCCACGTCCAGTAGACGTCGGCCCGATCGGCGACCACCTGGAACGGGCCTTGCCGACTGTGGATGTTGAGCCACCGTCCGTCGACCTCGCGTCCGTTCAGCTCTGCGCGGCCAACCGTCCCGGACCCGAGTTGTGTCCAGTAGATATGCGTGCCGGCAACCGCGAGGCCCTGGGGGCAGCTCGCCGCGCTCAGTGCGATGAAGGGCTCCTCCACGTGCTTGCCGTCAAGGTCCGCGCGTCCGATCGTGTTGCCATCGCAACGGCTGAAGTAGAGGTAGGTGCCGTCGGACGCCAGACCGTCGGCAACCGCGAAGCTTTGCCGTGGGGGTAGGTCGATGAGGTGGCGTTGCAGGTGTGTTCCGTCGAACGCCACCCGCCCGATCGCCGTCCGATCGTCCCAGTAGATGTAGCCGTGCACTGCAATCACACTGTCTGCCGACGTCAGACCCCCGACTACCCGACGAACACGCCCGTCGGTGAGTGATGCACGCATGATCGCGCCGCGAGCCCGAGGTCCGTGCTCGGTACTCCAGTAGATGTTGGGACCCCCGAGCGCGATTCCGAACAAGCTCGCGCCGCCGACCTTGACCACTTGCGTGCTCACCTTCGGCGCCGACAGGTTCAACACGTCAATCGCATACGTTGCCGGGCTGAGCGCGGTCTCGTAGTACAGCGCCCGCGATGGTCGGGTCAATGTCGATGACACCGCCGACCCAGCGGACAACAGCATCAATGCGCCGGCAGCCACCGCTGCGACACCTGCCATCACGCAAGCTCTCGACGCCGGCCGGTGACTCATGGCCCTGCTGCTGACCTCCCCACATCCAATGTATACCGGACCGAGCGCTCTCATGAGGCTCTGATCGAACCCGCATAATCGCCCGCCGCACGATCGAACCAATGGCGAGCAGCGGAGTTGACCCGGTCAAATTCCGCGCGGAGGTGCGCGGTGAAATACGTGTTGGATTTCGAGGAGATCGACCACACCCAGGTTGGGCTCGTGGGAGGCAAGGGCGCGGCCCTGGGGGAGCTCTCTCGAATGGTCGGCATCCTCGTGCCCCCTGGATGGTGCGTGACGACGGACGCGTTCCGGCGGGTCCTGGCGGGCGCGCCGTCGGTCGACGATCGGCTCGCTCGGCTCGCACGCATCGAGTTGGAGGATGCGGAGGCGATCCGCGCGCTGAGTGCGGAGATCCGTCGGGATATCGAGACGAGCGCGATCCCTGACGATGTGGCCTTGGAGATGACGGCGGCGCTGGCCCGGCTCGGGGAGCCGGCAGCGTATGCCATTCGATCGAGCGCGACGGCGGAGGACTTGCCGACCGCATCGTTCGCCGGACAGTACGACTCGTTCCTGAACGTCGTCGGTCCCGATGCCGTGTCTCAGCACGTGAGCCGATGCTGGGCCGCGCTGTTCAGCGAGCGGGCCGTGGCCTACCGCCTGCGCAACGGCTGTGACAACCGTGGGGTGCGGATGGCCGTGGTCGTGCAGCGGATGGTCGCCCCGCAGGCTGCTGGGATCCTGTTCACGGCTGACCCCGTCACCTCCAGCCGGAAGGTCTCCTCCGTCGAGGCGAGCTCCGGTCTCGCGGAGGGGCTGGTCTCCGGCCTGGTCAACGCCGACATGTTCAAGGTGCGCGACGGCGAGATCACCACAAGCCCCGTTGCGTCGGCTCGGCAGGAGCAGCCGGCGCTGACGGACGCGCAGGTCGTGTCGCTCGTGCGGTTGGGCCGGCGGATCGAAGCGCAGTTCGGCCGCCCGCAGGACATCGAATGGTGCTTGGCCGAGGGAGACTTCTGGATCGTCCAGAGTCGGCCGATCACGACGCTGTTCCCGATCCCCGAGGCCGCGGATCAATCGAACCGCGTGTACGTGTCAGTCGGTCATCAGCAGATGATGACGGAGGCGATGAGGCCCCTCGGGGTCTCCATCTGGCAGCGGACGGCGATCGCGCCGATGCACGAGGCCGGCGGCAGGCTGTTCGTCGACGTCACCCAACGGCTGACTTCGCCGACGAGTCGGGCGGCGCTCCTGGATGTCCTGGGACGAGGTGATCCGTTGATCGGGGACGCGCTGCGGACGATCGTCGAGCGCGAAGACTTTCTGCCGTCGCTCTCGGTTCAGGACCCGCCGGGCGCAGCGATCGGGGACGCCACCGCTCAGGTCGAGACCGATCCGGCGATCGTCGGCGAGCTGATCGAGTGCAACCGGGCCTCGCTCGCCACGCTCGAGCGCGAGATCCAGACGAAGTCCGGGCCGGCGCTGTTCGAGTTTCTGCTCGAGGCCTTCGAGGAGCACAAGCGAGTCCTCAGCGATCCGCGGAGCGTGCAGGCGATCATGACGGGGATGCAGGCCACGTGGTGGCTCAACGAGCAGATGCAGGCGTGGCTGGGTGACAAGGACGCGGCCGATACGCTCACGCTGTCGGTCCCCGGCAACGTCACCTCGGAGATGGGGCTGGCGCTGTTGGACGTCGCGGACGCGATTCGCCCGCATCACCAGGTCGTGGGGTTCCTGCAACACGTCGAGGACGAGGGTTCAGGGGACGCGGCGTTCCTGGACGAGCTGGCGGCGCTCCCGGGCGGGCCGGAAGCCCAGGAAGCGATTGACGCCTACCTCGAGCAGTACGGGATGCGCTGCGTCGGCGAGATCGACATCACCCGGCCACGGTGGAGTGAGCGCCCCGCCACCCTCGTGCCGCTGATCCTCGACAACATCCGGAACTTCCGTCCCGGGGAGGCCGAGCGCCGCCGGCAACGAGGGCGGCAAGCTGCGCAGAGCAAGGAACACGAGCTGCTGGAGCGTCTGCGCGCCCTGGCCGACGGGGCGGCGAAGGCTGAGGAGGCCAAGCGCATGATCGATCGTGTCCGGGCGTTCAGCGGCTACCGCGAGTACCCGAAATACGGCATCGTCAGCCGCTATTTCGTCTTCAAGCAGGCCCTCCTGGACGAAGCCGAGCACCTCGTCGGGGCGGGCGTGCTGCATGACCAGGAGGAGATCTACTACCTCACCTTTGACGAGCTCCGCGACGTCGTGAGCACCCGGCAGGTGGACCGGCAGTTGATCCGCCGGCGCAAGGACGCGTATCGCCGCAACCGGGCGCTGACGCCGCCCCGCGTGCTCACGTCAGACGGCGAGGTCGTCGCCGGGGCCTACCGACGCGAAGATGTCCCCGCCGGCGCGCTGGTCGGCCTGCCGGTGTCGGCGGGGACCGTCGAGGGACGTGCTCGCGTCATCTGGGACATCACCCAGGCCGACATCGAGCCCGGTGACATCCTCGTCACCACCTACACCGATCCCAGCTGGACGCCGCTGTTTCTCGCGGTCACGGGCCTCGTGACGGAAGTCGGAGGCCTGATGACCCACGGCGCAGTGATCGCCCGTGAGTACGGCCTGCCGGCGGTCGTGGGCGTTGAGCACGCGACCGACCTGATCGCCGATGGGCGACGGATCCGCGTGCACGGAACCGATGGGTACGTCGAGATCCTGCATGACCCGGCGGCGTGAATCAGAACTCGGCGTCGAGCTCCTCGACGTGCTCGGACTCGGCGTGCGCCCGCGCGATCCAGTCGACCATCGCGGGGTGGGCCAGCATCGTGTCGCGATACCGCGCGCAATCGCCGTCCAGGGAGACGTCGTAGGTCGCGAAACGCGAGCAGATGGGCGCGTACATCGCGTCGGCGGCGGTTGGCGCCGAGCCGAACAGGTAGGGACCGCCGTAGCGTGTCAGGCAGTCGCGCCAGATCGTCGTGATGCGGTCGACGTCGGTCTGAGCACCTCCCCAGACGGCGAAGTCGGTATGGCGCGCGCGAATGTTCATCGGCAGCGCCGTGCGCAAGCTGGCGAAGCCGGACAGGACCTCGCCACACACCGAACGGCAGTGCGCGCGTGGCACGCGCTCGGCGGGAAAGATCGGGTGCGGGGGGTCGATCTCGTGGAGATGCTCGGCGATCGCCCACGCGCCCCACGCGGTGGTGTCGCCGTCGTCGAGACGGGGAACGAGATAGGAGGGAGAGAGCAGCAGCAGCTCGGCGCGGGCCGCCTCGTCGTCGACCGACACGGTCGCGACGTCAACGGCAAACCCTGCGAGCTCACACAGCAACCAACCTCGAAGCGACCATGACCCGTAATTGTGACTAATGATCGTGAGGGTGGCGGCGGGCACCGACCCAGGGCGCTCATTGGCTGGCACGCGCCTGCAATACTAACCCACGTGCGCGGGGGCCGATGATCATGCTTTACGAGTCCTACCAAGCGCAGGAGGACATGTTGGCGCCCTGGCGGTCGCTGGCAGTGGCCGGCGGCGAGGTGCTGCGAACGCTCCCGCCCGCGATGCTCGATTGGCCGCTGCTGCGGACGGCGCTCGCCGGTGCCGAGATGGCGCCGCTGACCGCGTTGGGCCACGTGCGTCGGCCGTTCGGGATCGAGTCCGTCGAGGTCGGCGGCCGCCGCGTGGCGGTCCATGAGGAAGCGGTCAGCAGCTCACCGTTCGGCACGCTGCTGCGGTTTGCCAAGACGCCGCAGATCGAGCAGCCACGTGTGCTGCTGCTCGCCCCGCTGTCGGGTCACTTCGCCACGCTGCTGCGTGACACCGTCCGCACGATGTTGCCCGACCACGATGTGTACATCTCCGACTGGCACAACTGCCGTGACGTTCCGCTGTCCGACGGCGCGTTCGGCATCGACGAGTACGTTCAGCACGTCATCGACTTTCTCCGCGTGATCGGCCCGGGCGGGCATCTCGTCGCGGTCTGCCAACCGGTCGTCCAAGCGCTCGTGGCGACCGCGGTGATGGCCGCGAACGACGATCCGTGCCAGCCGTCCAGTTTGACGTTGATGGCGGGTCCGATCGACGGCCGCGCGAACCCGACCGCCGTCAACGACCTCGCGAACGAGCACCCGATCGAATGGTTCAGGAGCAACCTGATCGCACAGGTCCCGCAGCGGTACCCGGGAGCCGGCCGGCGGGTCTATCCCGGCTTCCTCCAGCTCACGGCATTCATGTCGATGAACGCGGGCCGCCACGCCGGCGCGTTCGCCAACCTGTTCGCGGACCTCATCGCCCAGAACCACGCTGTCGCGGCCAAGACCGAGGAGTTCTACCTCGAGTATTTTGCCGTGCTGGATCTGGCGGCCGAGTTCTACCTCGAAACGGTGCAGCAGGTCTTCCAGGAGTATCGGCTCGCCCGCGGTGCGTTTCGGTGGCGCGGAGACCTCGTCGACCCTGCCGCGATCCGGCGGACCGTCCTGCTCACCGTCGAGGGCGAGAACGACGACATCTGCGGCATCGGTCAGACCGCGGCGGCGCAGGACCTTTGCAGCAAGATCCCGTTGGCTCGGCGAAGCCACCACCTTCAGCCCGGGGTCGGTCACTACGGCGTTTTCAACGGACGCCGTTGGCAACGTGACGTCTATCCCCTTGTCCGCAACGCGATCCTCAGCGGCGAACGGCGCCCGCGCGCGGCGAAACGGTCCGTGCGGGCCGGTGCGCACGCGAACGGCGGGTCTCCCCGGATCAGCCGCGTCGCGTAGCCGCTGCGCGATCCGTCTGGCCGATGCGATTCGCGATCTCCATTCCGCAATCCGCGGACGACAGCTGGTTCGACGAGGACGCATTTCGCACGCATCTGCGACGCGTCGAGGAGCTCGATCTGTTCGAGAGCGCGTGGACGCAGGAGCAGGTGATCGGCCCGTCGGAGAGCCTCGCGCCGCTGCAGACGTTGACCTACGCCGCGGCGTGCACCGAGCGAGTGCGGTTGGGCTGCGCAGTGTTCGTGCTGCCGCTGCACAACCCGCTGCATCTGGCCAAGGCGATCAGCTCGCTGGACTGGATGAGCCACGGCCGGGTCGAGGTCGGCCTCGCGGCCGGAGGCCGGGGCCGCCCGTTCGGCGCCTTCGGCGTCGACCCCGACCGGCCGGTGGCCCGCTTCAACGAGGCGCTGGCGTTGATGAAGGCGTGCTGGACGGAGGAGGAGATCAACTTCGACGGGCGATGGTGGAAGCTCGAGGGCGCCTCGATGCGGCCCAAGCCGGTGCAGCGGCCGCACCCGCCGGTCTGGTTCGGTGGGAGCGCGCCGGCCGCGATGCGGCGTGCGGTCCGCGACGGCGAGGGGTTCATGGGCGCCGGCTCGCAGACCACCCCACAGTTCGCCGAACAGGTCAAGGTGGTCTGCAGGGAACTCGGCGAGCAGGGACGTGACCCCGCCACGTTCGCGATCGGCAAGCGCGTCTACATCCACGTCGACGACGATGCGGCGCGCGCGCGCCGGCAGCTCGAGGAGGCGCTCACGCGCCATTACGGCCGGGGCGGCTGGTCAGAACACACGATCACCGGCCCCGGCGAGGCGTGCGTCGCCGGCATTCGCGCGGTGGCGGACGCGGGAGCGGAGCTGATTCTGCTCAACCCGCTCGTCGAGGAGGCCGAGCAGCTCGAGCGGCTCGCGACCGAGGTGATCCCCGCGCTCAGCTGATGGCTCTGGCTTACACCGACTACTACGAGGTGCTCGGCGTGCCGCGGGACGCCGACCAGGACGCGATCC
Source organism: uncultured Solirubrobacteraceae bacterium (assembly GCA_963743985.1). Lineage (GTDB taxonomy): Bacteria > Actinomycetota > Thermoleophilia > Solirubrobacterales > Solirubrobacteraceae > Palsa-465. The sequence continues at coordinate 29,087 of CAVUSD010000011.1, forward strand.
GACGGGCCTACCGCAAGCTCGCCCGCACCTACCACCCCGACCTCAATTCCGACAGCGACGCGGAGGACCGCTTCAAGGCGCTGGGCGAGGCCTACGAGGTGTTGTCGGATCCTGACAAGCGCGAGCGCTACGACCGCCTCGGTGCCAACTGGCGCCAACAGGAGCAGGAGACGCCGGACGCGAACTTCGAGGAGTTCTTCGACCGCCAGGGGTTCGGCGGCGACGGCGCCCGGGTGGAGTTCAGCGACGACCTGTTCGAGCGACTCTTCGGAGGCGGCGCCGGGGGCGGCTCGGGCTGGCCCAGCGGCGGGCCGCTGCGAGGTCTCGACCGTGAAGCAGTGCTCGAGCTGTCACTGGAGGACGCGCTGGCGGGAGGACGCCGCCGGCTGACGCTCGACCGTCGTGACATCGACGTCAACTTCCCGGCCGGAGTGCGTGACGGCCAGTTGATCCGGCTGGCCGGACAGGGTGCGCCGGGTCGTGAGGGTGGTCCGCCCGGCGACCTCTACCTCCGGATCGCGCTGAAGCCTCACCCGGACTTTCGACTGCGTGGCGGCGACGACCTCGACGTCGATCTCCCGGTGGCGCCATGGGAGGCGGCACTGGGAGCGACCGTGCCGGTCAAGACCCCGACCGGCACCGCCCAGGTCAAGGTCCCGGCGGGCTCTTCCAGCGGGCGGCGCCTGCGGCTGCGCGGGCGCGGGCTGCCGAGGTCACGCGGCGGCAGCGGCGACCTGCACGCGATCGTCAAGATCACCGTTCCCAAGCAGCTGTCGGATCGTGAACGTGAGCTCTACGAGCAGCTCGCGGAGAGCTCACCGCGGGAGGCGAGCGCATGAGCAACGAAGAGCCGGTGGAGCTGGCGGTCGTCGCGCAGCGGGCCGGGGTCCGGATCGCGGTGGTCCGCCGCTACCTCGAGTTCGGCCTGTTCGAACCGCACTCCGAGTCGGCCGAGGCGCCGCGCTACGACCCGCGCACCGCCGCCCGGATCGCCCGGGCGGAGCGCTTGCGTCGCGACCTCGGGCTCAACACCGTTGGCGCGGTACTCGTGACCGAACTGCTCGACCGGATCCGCGAGCTCGAGGCCCAACGGTGAGTGACGACATCGCGTCGTTTCGAGTCGCGGTCGATGATCAAGAGTTGGCGGACCTCGCCGACCGCTTGGCGATGACACGGTGGGCGGAGCGCGAGCCGGTCGAGGACTGGTCGCAGGGCGTTCCGCTCGGATACCTGCAGCAGCTCTGTGAGCACTGGGCCGGCGCCTACGACTGGCGTGCACGAGAGGCGCGCATCAATGCGTTTCCGCAATTCCGGGCGCAGATCGACGGACTTGGGATTCATTTCCTGCACGTCCGCTCCGCGGTGCCCGGTGCGTTCCCGCTCGTCATGACGCACGGATGGCCGGGTTCCGTGCTCGAGTTTCTCGAGGTCATCGGTCCGCTCTCGGACCCGGCCGCTCATGGCGGGGACCCAAGCGACGCGTTTGACGTCGTGTGCCCGTCGCTTCCGGGCTACGGCTTCAGTGACAAGCCGACGCGTACGGGGTGGGGCATCGAGCGCACCGCGTCAGCCTGGGCGCAGCTGATGGGGCGTCTCGGCTATGACCGCTACGGTGCGCAGGGTGGCGACTGGGGGGCGGCGGTGACGTCGGCGATCGCCACGATCGACCGAGCGCATGTGGCGGGGATTCACCTCAACATGGTCAATGTCGGCCCGGGTCGAGATCCGGGTGAGCTCACGGAGATCGAGCAGACGGCGGTCGCGTCGCTGAAGTACTACAACGAATGGGACTCCGGGTACGCAAAAGAGCAATCGACGCGCCCGCAGACGCTCGGCTACGCACTGGTCGACTCGCCGGTCGGTCAGTGCGCCTGGATCCTCGAGAAGTTCTGGAGCTGGACCGACACCGACGGCGATCCGGTCGCCGTCCTGGGCGCCGATCGAATCCTCGACAACGTGATGTGGTACTGGTTGACCGGCAGCGGTGCCTCATCCGCGCGCATGTACTGGGAGAGCTTTGGCACCCGCTCCCGCGATCCGGTTGACGTGCCGACCGGGGTGACGCTCTTCCCGAAGGAGATCGTCCGGCCGTCGAGGCGTTGGGCCGAGCGGCGTTACACCAACATCATCTCGTGGGAAGAGGCCGAGCGCGGCGGCCACTTCGCGGCGTTCGAACAGCCCGGGTTGTTCGTCGATCAGGTTCGCGCCTTCTTCCGGACGGTCCGATAGGCGCCCGGCGCGGGGCTTCGCCTTGATCACCGTTCGGGCAGAGCAGCGAAGTCCCGCTTGACCTGCCGGTACCACGACATCCCTGAGATCGGGCGTTTCCACCGACCTTTCATCTGGTCAAGAGCGCTCTGGTGGGTTGCGTCACCATCAGCCACCATCGCCTGCAGGTGACGGTCCTGGGCCTTGATCACCTCGTCGGCAGTGGCTCCTTGAAGCTCGAGGGCACACGGCCCACCCAGTTGTTGGCATGTCATCGCTTTCATCGGCATCCTTCCCTCAGGTCCATGTCGCGGACGGGTGTTGACGTCGGCGACCCTACGACCGTCGCCGCGTCCGCGCTTCTTCGATCCTGATCGATCGCGGGTCAGGGCTCGGTGTGGACGACGACATCGGCGAGCGAGGGGAGCTCGTGTCGCAGCTCCTCCTCGAGCTTGCTGGCAAGTTGGTGCGCCTGATCCAGTGACGCGCTCGCCCCGACCGAGACCGTGATGAACAGCACGCTTCCGGCATCGGTGGGCATCAGGCGCAGGTCCCGGGCCGGTCGGTGCGCGTTGCGCTGAACGACGGCCTTGATCGTCTGCAGCGCGTCCGGGTCGTTCTCGGCGGCGAGATTGGCGGCGATTGGCTGTTCGAGCGGCTCGAGGTGGGTGCGGACATCGCTCACGCGGGGCAGCGCACCGATCGCGCGCTCGACTCGCTCGGCGACCTGGTGGGCGGTGGCGAGCGAGCTGTCTGCCGGGAGCTTGAGGTGCAGCGAGACGCTGTGCCAATCGTCGTGGTCGAAGATCGTGATGTCGTGGGCTTCGCTGACGGCCGGCTCGCTCAGGGCGGCGGCGAGCACCCGGTCACGCAGGGTCAGCCCGCGGCGGCTGGGCTCGACGTGTACGACGACGTCGCTGTTGGGCAGGACCTGCTCGATGGCGTCCTCGACGGCGTCAGCGGCGGCGTGGCCCTCGATCACGGCACGCCCCGGTGGGATCGCGACGACGACGTCGGCGAAGTAGCGGCCGCCGGATTCCCGCAGTCGCAGACGCTGCAGCTGGATCTCCGGGCTCAGGGCGATCAACGCGTCACGGGCGACGGTCTGAGCGTGCGCAGGTGCGCTGTCCATCAGCACTTGGGCGTTTTCGAAGATCAACCGGCCCGCGGCGGTGAAGATGAAGCCGGCGACGATCAGCGCCGAGATCGCGTCTCCGTCGGGAAAGCCGGCGCGGACAGCGAGCAAGCCGATCAGCACGGCGACCGATCCGCCGACATCGCTGGCGAAGTGAAACGAGTTGGAGCGCAGCGCCGCTGACGCGTACCTGCGGGCGTTGCGACGTGAGACCAGCGCACGACTGACGTTGATCACGATCGCGAGGCCGATGACGGCGAACACATACCACCCGGCGGTGAGCGGGCTGCTGTCGCCGATCAGGCGGTCGACGGCTTCGACGACGACGATCACGCCACCCGCCAACAGGATCGACGCCTCGGCCAGGGCCGAGAGGTTCTCGACGCGGCGGTGTCCGAAAGGATGAGAGTCGTCGGCCGGCCGGGAACCGAGACGGATCGCGAAGAAGGTCACGACGGCGGCGGCAACGTCGCCGGTGGACTCGATCCCCGCCGACACCAATCCGAGGCTCCCGCTCGCGAGACCGACGCCGAGCATCAGCACCATGAGCGAGGTGGCGGTGATGATCGAGATCACCGCGGTGCGCTGCGGCCCTGCGGGTGTGCGCGGGCTGAAACCGGGCTCGGCCATCGCGAGAGCGTAGGCACCTGACCGATCTCTCACGCAGTCGGTGGTGGGGTCCGGTCGATCGGGCCCGTCCAGAATTGGATGCCCCATCGGTCGGAGATCGCGCCGAGGTCGGCCGGTCCCGGCGGCTCGCGCTCGGAAGGCGTGCGCTCGTCGGGCACTGGCACGCCGGCGTCGCGGAAATATCCGGTCATCGCCCCGGGCTGGCCGACGACCTCGAAGCGGGCGGGTGCGCCCGAGAGGTTGAGGGTGCCGTGGACGGCAAACGGTGGCACGAACACCGTCTCGCCGGGTCCCAACGTGCTGGTGCAGCGGACGACACCATCGCGCTCCTCCTCGAACGTGAGCTCACCCTCGATCACGCGGAACCATTCCGCGAAGGCGTGACGGTGGGGCGGCGGACCGCCGCCGGGCTGCGCGAGCACCTCGATCACGTCAAACGCAGAGGCGGTGTCGCGGCGATCGAGCAACACATTGACATGGTTGCCGCCGGCGACGACGTAGATCACGTGATCACCGACACGCGTCGGCGTCAGCGGCTCGGGCGCTGCGGTGCTCATCGACATCTCCTCTCAGAAGGTTGGCTTAACATCTTGTTCGATGTCCGCCGACCTCGATACCGGCAAGTGGTCGCTGTGGTCGCAGAACTCGGTCCTGTCGATTCGCTCCAAGGGCTCGGTCCTGTCGATCGGCTCGGTCGGCTCGGTTCTGTCGGTCGGTTCGGTCGGGTCGGCTGGATCGCTGTTGTCGATCGGCTCGTGCCTGTCGATCGGCTCGATCATGTCGTGCCTGTCGATCGGCTCGATCATGTCGTTCCTGTCACGCTTGGGCGTGATGCAGTCGGGCACGAGCTGAGGGACCGGTGGCGCGCAAACCGATCCCGACCCGGGACTCCCGGGCCGTGTACTCGACGACCGACGGGGATCTGCGCCGGGCGCGTGACCCTGAGCTGACCAGGCGCCGCGCCGACGGCAACACGGTCAAGGTCCGGCGTGAAGTTGCGGGTCGCCGGGGCAAGGCGGTCACGACGGTCTCAGGCGTGCCGGTCGACGCGGTCGAACTGCGCGCCCTCGCGGGACGGCTGAAGAAGCGCTGCGGGGTGGGCGGTTCGGTGAAGAACGGCGTGATCGAGATCCAGGGCGACCATCGACCAGTGGTGGTCGAGATCCTGAAGGCGGAGGGGTACGCACCCGTCCTAGCCGGAGGTTGACGCGCGTCGACGCCTCACGGGTCGTTGTCGTGCTCGGCGGGCGCCGAGGACAGTGCTCGCAGCCCGCAGATCGTGACCAGCGCAGCGCGGGCGAGCCGCGGCTCGAGGTCGAGCAGCGCGTGCCCGAGCTGCGGATCGGTCGCGTACAGCTCGGCCAGCGGTGGCGGCGGGGTGGCGATCTGATACATCGCGCCGGCGAGCAGCGCGGTCGCGGAGACCAGCTGACGACGCTCCGCGATCGAGAGATCGGGCAGCGGTTGCGCGAGTGCGGCCGTGACCGTTTCGACGGCGCCCAGTGACGTGAGCTTGTAGGTGCGGACGGCGTCAACCGACGCGTGGCGCTCCAGGTTGAGCGCGGTGTGCGGGATCAGATCGCAGAGCAGCGGCCGCGCGGCGAAGCCGCGGGCGAGGACGGCTGCCGTCACGTCGCCGGCGTCGCCCGAGGCGACGTCGCGGAGCGCCGCATCGGTTGCCGTGGCCCACTCGGTCCAGGCGCGCCCGGTGAGCTCGAGGAAGATCTGCTCCCGCGTCTCGAAGTAGCGCAGCAGGGCGGATTTGTGGATCCCGACCGCGGCCGCGATGTCGGTGAGGGTGACTTGACGGACGCCGTCGCGCGCCGCGAGCCGGGCGGCCGCGGAGAGGATCGCCTCGTGGCGCTCGGCCTTGTGCTCGGGGCTCCGAGCGCGTTGGAAGGCGGGGGAACTGGTCACGCGCACAGCGTAGCTAGGAGAACGGCGGTGTGTTATCTTTACACAACAGTGTTCTCTTATCTGGAGGTTGTTCGAGATGCCCGACGTGTTCTTGCTCACCGGCTCCAGCCGCGGCCTCGGCCGCGCGATCGCCGAGGCGGTCCTCGACGGTGGTCATCGGCTGGTCGCCACCGCGCGTGACCCACGGTCGCTCGACGATCTGGTCGCATCCCACGGCGACCGGATCCTGGCGCTGTCGCTCGATGTCACCGACCCTGGCGCCGCTGAGACGGCCATTGCCGCCGGCGTCGAGCGCTTCGGGCGTCTCGATGTCGTCGTCAACAACGCCGGCTATGCCGACATCGCCGCCGTCGAGGACATCACGCTCGAGGACTTCCGCCGGCAGATCGACACCAACCTGTTCGGCGTCGTCAACGTCACTAAGGCGGCGCTCGGAGTCCTGCGCGAGCAGGGCAGCGGGCACATCATCCAGATCTCGTCGATCGGCGGGCGTCTCGCGACTCCCGGCCTGTCGGCCTACCAGACGGCGAAGTGGGCGGTGGGAGGCTTCTCGAGCGTGCTCGCCGCCGAGGTCAAACCGCTCGGGATTCGCGTGACCGTGCTCGAGCCGGGCGGCATGGAGACCGATTGGGCGGGCTCGTCGATGCGAGTGGCCCCCGTTTCCGAGCCCTACCGCCCGACCGTCGGCGCGAGTGCCGCGATGCATAACTCCGACGCGGTCGCGCTCGGGGACCCGGCGAAGGTGGCGCAGGTCGTGCTCCAGGTGGCCGCTATGGATGATCCGCCGCTCCGGCTGATCCTCGGCAGCGAGGCGTACGCGTACGCGACCGCGGCGGCACGCGCCCAGGCCGCCTCGGATGAGCGCTGGCAGGAGTTGTCGGCCTCGACCGACCGCGACGACGCCATCGACGCCCAGCGCGACCCGCTCGGCGCCGGGGCACACTGATCGGCCTCCCGGGATCTGCCCTGAGTTAGATTGCGGGCATGATCCCCGCAGCCGCGCGCGCGGTCGTGATCGGCGGCGGCGTCGCCGGCTGCAGCGTTGCCTATCACCTGGCGCTGCTCGGATGGGACGACGTCGTCGTGCTCGAACAGCACGAGCTGGGAGAGGGGACGAGCTGGCACTCGGCCGGGTTCGTCGGCCAGTTGCGTTCGACCGTCTCGCAGACGCGGATGATCATGTACTCGGCGGCCCTGTACGAGCGGCTCGGTGCCGAGACGGGACTCGACCCCGGGTGGCGGCGGGTCGGAGGACTCCGGATCGCCGCCGGCGACGAGCGGGTGATCGAGCTCAAGCGGGCGCGGAGCATGGCACTGGCCACCGCACTGGAGCTGGAGCTGGTCAGCGCCGCCGAGGCGACCGAGCTCGTGCCGATGCTCGACGCCACCAACATCCGTGCAGCGGCGTGGATCCCGGGTGACGGCTATCTCGACCCGGAGCTGCTGGTGGCGGCGCTCGGCCACGCGGCGACCAGCCGGGGTGTCCAGATCCACACCGGCGTGCGCGTCACCGGGCTTGCCGTGACCGACGGCCGCATCAGCGCCGTGGCGACCGATCAGGGAACGATCGCCGCCGAGATCGTCGTCACCGCGGCCGGCGCGGCGTCCGGCGCCGTTGCCCGGCTGGCCGGTGCGCACGTCCCGGTCGTGCCGATGCGCCACCAGTACGCGCTGACCGACCCGATCGACGGGATCGGGCCCGAGATGCCGACCGTGCGTGACCCCGATCGAATCGTCTACTTCCGGCCCAAGGACGGCGGCTTGCTGGTCGGTGGCTACGCCCGCGATCCGATCACCGAGCCGCTCGACGATCCGCTGATCAGCCCGCGCACCCTGTATCCGGAGGACGCGGCGCGGTTCGCTGAATCGTGGGCGGGCGCGCAGGCACTGCTGCCGGTGCTGCGCGGGAGCGAGCCGACCCGGTTCATCTGCGGCCCGGAGGCGTTCACACCCGACGGTGAGTTCGTGCTCGGCGAGACCGAGGTCGACGGTCTCTGGGTGGCGGCGGGATTCTGCGTCCACGGCCTGGCCGGAGCGGGCGGCGTCGGCAGGATCATCGCCGAGTGGATCACCTCCGGCGAGCCTGAGGAGGACGTCTCAGGCATGGATATCCGACGGTTCGGGCCTCAATACCGCAGCCGCCGTTACGCACGCACGCGGGCGCTCGACGGCTACTCGCGCTACTACGACATCGCCTATCCCGGTGAGGTGCGGCCCGCGGGCAGGCCGCTGCGCACCTCGCCGGCCTACTCGCGCCTGCAGGAGCTCGGCGCCCGGTTCTCGGAGAAGTCGGGCTGGGAGCGCGCGGACTGGTTTGCCTCCAACGACGATCATGGGGCGACGCCGCCAGCAGGCTGGGCAGGGCGGTTCTGGTCGCCGGCGATCCGTGCCGAGTGCCTGGCCACGCGCGATCACGCCGGCCTGTTCGACCAGACGTCGTTCGGCAAGCTGAGGCTGCGAGGACCGGACGCCCTGGAGTCGCTCGAACGCGTCTGTGCCAATCGGATCGACCGGCCGCTGGGCACCGTCGTCTACACCCAGATGCTCAACGGGCATGGGGGGATCGAGGCCGACGTGACCGTCACCCGGACCGCCGAGCAGGAGTTCCGGCTGGTCACGGGCACCGCCTCGCCGCGTCGCGACCGGGAGTGGATCCGCCGCCACCTGATGGCCGGGGCGCGCGTGCAGATCGACGACATCACCGGGACCGAGGCCTGCTACTGCCTCTGGGGGCCGGCCGCCGGGGCGATCCTCGAGCCGCTCTGCGACGACCCGCAGACGCTGCGAGTCGCTCGGCTTCCTGCGTGCGGCGCGCGTGATGGTCGCCGGCGTGCCGGTGCTCGCGCAGCGGGTCACGTTCGTCGGCGAGTACGGGTTCGAGCTGCACGCTCCGGCCGAGTTCGGTCTCGCGCTCTGGGACGCGCTGTACGCCGCCGGTCAGCCGCAGGGGATGCTGACGGCCGGCTACCGAGCGCTTGACTGCCTGCGGCTGGAGAAGGGGTACCGCGTCTGGGGCAGCGATCTGACGCCGGTGACCACGCCGGTGGAGGCCGGCCTCGGCTTTGCGGTCGCACTCGACAAGCCAATGCCGTTCATCGGACGCGCCGCGCTGGAACGCGAGCCCGAGCCGGCACGGCGGCTGCGCGCGCTGGTCCTCGACGATCCGGCGCAGGTCGTCCTCGGCTTCGAGGCGATTCGGGCCGCGGGCGAGATCTGCGGCTATGTCACCTCGGGTGGCTACGGCTACCGGATCGACGCGAGCATCGCCTACGGCTACCTCCCGGCCGAGTTCGGGCCCGGAGCCGAGCTCGAGATCTCGCTGTTCGACAAGTGGGCGTCCGCGCGCGTGACCGCTGAGCCGCTGTACGACGCCGGGCGCACGTCGTAGCCGTACGCGACGCTGGTAGATTCAACCGCCTCACGGTGGGCGTAGCTCAGTTGGTAGAGCTCCTGGTTGTGGTCCAGGCGGTCGTGGGTTCGAGTCCCATCGCTCACCCTCACAGAGGCCCTGCGAATGCCGGTGTTCGGGCGTCTGCGCCGTGCACCGTGGTCGAGACATGGCGGCCGTAGGTTGGGGATCGTCGAGATCCGGGCGCCGCGCTCAAGTTCTGCGAACCGGTGGCCGATGATGAGGTACACGCTGCCATGTCCGTGTCTTGGGATGGGTCCGTGTCACGCGCCGGCCGAGCTTCGATGGCGGACGACTGCGGCGATTTTGCGGGCAAGGTGGGGAGCAGACGTGGGACGGTCACTGGCGATGGAACGGCACGAGGCGGCAGTGACTGCCGAGGGGATCGCTGCGTTCTGCCGGGTGGCGTTGTTGGGGGTTCCGGGTGGCTCGTTCGTGTCGTTTGACCGCGCGCTGCGGGTTCGGTTTGCCGAGGGTGTCGCGTTGGTGCGGGCGGGGGCCGGTCCGATGGTCGGTCGTCGGTTGCCGGATGTGATCCCGGCGGGGTCTTGGGAGTTGCTGCGCGGCCCGTACGAAGCTGCGCTCAGCGGTCGCACGACGCGTTTCGATCTTCCGTGGGAGAACTCGGTGCTGTCGGTGCACGTCGCGCCGTTCGTGCTGCCGGATGGTGAGCGGGGGGCCTTGGCGGTGTCGCATACGGTGTCCGGCGAACGCCCGCAGACATCGGTCGTCGATCCCGACCACGTGGCGTCGTCGGATGAGTTGTTTCGGTCGGTGTTCGACAGCGTCCCGGTCGGGATCACGGTGGTCGGCCCCGACGCGCGGTGGTTGCGGGTCAACCTCGAGGCGTGTCGGTTGCTTGGCTATGACCGCGACGAGTTGATCGGCGCGGCGTTCCGCGATTTCACGCATCCCGATGACATGGAGGGTGATCGGCGGGGGTTGGCGGCGGCGTTCGCGACCGACGGGGCGGTGCTGGACCGTCAGAAGCGGTATGTGCGCAAGGACGGCTCGCTGGTATGGGTGATCGCGCGGTCTGAGCCGGTCCGCGATGAGACCGGCAAGACGCTGTTTCTGGTCGTCCATCTGCAGGACATCACCGAGCGTCGTGAAGCGCAGGCGCTGCGGCGGGAGAGCGATCGTCGGCTACGCGCGATCATCGATGAGAGTCCCTCGTTGATTTCGGTCAAGGGCCGCGATCACCGTTACGAGCTGGTCAACCGTGAGTTTCAGGAGTGGTGCGGCGTCCCGCTGGAACGGATCGTCGGCCACACCGCTGAGGACATGACACGGGGTCCGGTGTTCGTCGATGGGCACGCCAAGGATCAGCGGGTGCTGGACGGTGCGGGGGCGGCGCAGGATGAGGACACGTTGTCTCGCGGGGGGAGCCCGCGGGTGTACCTGACGACTCGGTTTCCGTTGCTGGATGACCGGGGACGGGTCAATGCGGTGTGTTGCTCGTCGGTGGACATCACCGAACGTCGCGATGAGGAACGCGCGCGGCGCGAGAGTCTGCAGTCGTCGGTGTTGATTCACGAGGCGTTGGCCCAGGACAGGCTGGTGTTGCAGGGTCAGCCGATCTTGAACCTCAGCTCGATGGAGATCGAGCAGGCCGAGCTGTTGATCCGGATGCACGTCACCGTGGGGAGCAGCGAGTTGGTGCCGCCGGGTGATTTTCTGCCGGCGGCTGAGCGGTTTGGGCATATCGGTCTGATCGATGAGTGGGTGGTCGGTCAGGCCGTCGGCTACGCCGTCGCCGGGCATCGGGTCGAGGTCAACCTGTCGGCGAAGACGATCTCCGACGTCAGCCAGGTCAACCGGATCGAACGGGCAATCGTTGCCAGCGGATGCCCACCGGGGAATCTGATCTTTGAGATCACCGAGACCGCGGTCGCAGACCACCTGGACTCAGCGCACGAGTTCGCGAGCCGGCTGCGGACGCTTGGGTGTGCGTTCGCGTTAGACGATTTCGGGGTCGGTCATGGCACCTTCACCTATCTGAAGCGGCTGGAGGTCGATTACCTCAAGATCGACCTTCAGTTCGTCCGTGATCTGCTCAGAGACGACGCGGACCGCCAGGTCGTGCAGGCGATCATCGGTGTCGCTCAGCACTACGGAATCAAGACGATCGCCGAGGGAGTCGAGGACCAGGCGACTCTCGAAGAACTACAGCGGATGGGGGCCGACTACGCCCAGGGGTACTGGATCGGTCGCCCCGCGCCCTTCAGCGAGCTATGGAATCCCCCCGACGGCCAGGAGCAGACATGACCCGAGACACCTCTCGCAGCCGCGAGTTCGCTCGCGAGCAGAGCCTCACCGATCTCGAGCAGGCCATCGGAAACCGCGCACAACTCCACGCGGACCGTGAGCAGGCACGCCTGGACCACGAACAGGGCGCCCATGACGACCGGTGCGATCGCTCAGTGGGCTGTGTCACCGGTTGGGCCCGGGCGCTCTACGACCGCCAGGGCCAGATCGACCGCGAGCAGTTCTCGCGAGACTTCAGCCAGCGCGGCCTCGACCGCGCCCAAGCGGAGCGTGATGACGACCAGCACACGCTCGACGACAGGCGCGCCATGCTCCGGCTGACGGTCGCCCAGCAGTTCAGTCCGGAGCTGGCGGCCGTTCGTTTCGGTGCCTCCGAGCGAGCTCAGGCCGTCAACGACCGGACGCAGGCGACCCTGGACCGCGCCGCAGCGTTCGTGATCCGTGCCGAGGCCAATACGACTCGCCTCCAGGCATACGGCGACAGTCCCTACGCATGAAGCGGACCGGCAGGCGGACGCGGCGCATCACGAGCGGCTGACGCTGGCGACACGGTTCAGGAACCGCGCGATCAGCGGGCCGTCCCGCGGCCCGCCATCGATGCCGCCGCTGTTCTGGAAGACGATCGCAAAGGCGATGTCGCCGCGGTATCCCATCAGCCACGCGTCGGTCTCCAGCCGCCCGCCCTGCTGATACTGGGCGGTGCCGGTCTTGGCGAACGTGCCCGACGGCAGTCCGGTCCCGGCGGCCGTGCCGGTCTCCGGGACGTGAGACATCATCGTGCGCAGCCCGTCGACGATCGCCGGTGGCAGCGGCCCGGACCCGGGGCGGTGATCGTCGGCGCCGGCGACCAGCGTCGGTGCCAGCACGCTCCCGTGGTCGACAGCGGCAGCGACCATGGCCATTCCGAGCGGCGAGAACGTCACCGTGTCCTGCCCGATCGAGGCCGCGGCCATCGCGGTCCGGCTTGGCGGGGCGGTGATGTTGGCGGCGAATGCCGGCACGCCGATCCTCGGCGTTCGCTGCAGGCCGAACAGCGCCGCGCTGGCGGGAAGATCACCGGGGTGCAGGTGCGACAAAGCCAAGTCGATGAACGACGTGTTGCACGATTCGGTGAATGCCCCGTCCAGCGTCTGCGTGGGGCCATCGCCTTCGGCGTTGTGGAACAGCTCGCCGTCGACGGTCACGGTCGGCGGGCACGTGACCGGGCTCGACGGCGACAGGCCACGCGCGATCAGGGCTGCGCTCACCAGGACCTTGAACGTCGATCCCGGCGGGTAGGCGCCCTGCAGCGCCCCGTTGAACGACTGCTCCGGCGGGTCTGAGACAACGGCCAGGACCTGGCCCGTCGAGGCGCGCAGCGCCACCATCGCGACACCGTGGCTCTGTCCGGCGAGCGCCGCCTCGGCGGCCCCTTGGACCCGCGGGTCGATGCTGGTTCGCAGCGCGTGCGGTCGGCGCCCGGGAAACGTTCTCAGCGTGGCGACGCGCGCGCCGGACGCGTCCAGAGCCACGATCTCGGTCCTCGGGCTGCCGGCCAGGCGCCGCTCGTAGGTCGCCTCCAGCCCGGTCTGGCCGACAATGCTCGAGGCGTCGTACGGCCGGCCCAGCCGGTGCAGCTGTTCGGCGGTGATCGCTGCGACCGAACCGACGAGGTGCGTCGCCAGTTGCTCGCTGATCGCCCGGCGTGCGCCCGTTGCCAGGAAACTGGTGCCCGGGACCACGTAGACGTTGCCGGGACCGGGCGCTACGCGCAGCTGCTCGAACCGCGCGCGTGAGATCGTGAAGACCGGCTCGAACTCGTCTGGTTGAGCGCGAGCCGCGGCGACCGCGGCCTCGGCTCGGCTCCGCGGCGCGCCCGCCTGGACGAGGTCTGCGAGCACCGTCGCCGGGTCGTGGATTCGCTGACCGACGACGCCGACCGTGACGCGCGGATCGTTCGTCGTCAGCGGGATGCCGCGGGCACCGAGGATCTGACCCCGCGCCGGCCACGAGTGCGCCCGCGCCAGACGTCCGCCGTCGGTCAGGCGGGGGTCGATGATCGATGGCGCCCAGTCGACCAGCCAGCGACCGCCGCGCCTGACCAGGGAGACGGATGTCGTCGTGCGCCACGTTCCCAGGCCGCGCAAGTGGAGCCGGGCGGCGACGCGAGCGCGTAGCGAACCGGGAGCGACCTGCCTGATCTGCTCGCCCGAGAAGTGCGCGTGGGTCACGCCGATCGCCGACAGCGACCGGGCGTCGGCGCGCATGAACGTCTGCGGGGCGCCCGCCAGCAGCGGCCGCATCGCCGCCCAGTTGCCGCGATCCCACGCGACCAGATAGCGGTCCAGCGTCCGGCGGGGATCCGAGCCGGACGAGGTGCCGGACGAGATGCCGCAACCCGACAGCACGCACATCAGCAGCGCGGTGGCGGCGGCCAGGGGGATGAAGCGCTGTCGATCCATGGCGCCAGGCAATCAACGGCGCGCGTCCATGTCAAAGACGCAAGATGTTGCTGCATATGACTTTTTGATATGAAACGCGCATTGATCTGCTCGCACATCTCGACGCCTTCGTCGCCGTGGCCGAGCGGCGCAGCTTCTCGGCGGCCGCTCAGCAGCTCCACGTCGCCCAGCCGCTGCTCAGCCGGCGGATCAAGAACCTGGAACGACGACTTGGCGAGCCGTTGTTCGACCGGTCCCAACGCCAAGTCGAGATCACGGAACTCGGGCAGCTACTGCTCCCGCACGCCGAGGACATCGTCGCCCGCACCCGCCACCTGCTGACCCTCGCAGCATCGGCGCAGCGACCGACGGCCGTGACGGTCGGGGTCCCTCCTGAGTGCGAGCCCCAGTCTCTGGCCCGCCTGATCACAGACGCAGTGCAACACGATCTGCGGATCACCGTCCGCGAATCACCGGCACGCGAGCGCGCCGTCGGATTCGACGACGGGCAGCTGGACTGCGCGGTGCTTCGCGTCCCCGTCGACGGAGCGGCGTTCGTCGTGACGCTCGGCCTGGCGTCGGCGGCCACCGCATGGCCGGCAGGCGGCGCTGTCCACCTCGACAGCCTTCGCCCGCGCCGTCGCGCCACCCGACGAACCCCCAGACGGCTGCTGATCCTGCCTGAGGACGACATCGCCGAGCACACCGATCGACTTGCCCGAGCGTTGGCGGCGGCCGGGGTCGGCCGCGAGTGTCTGGTGGCGGTGTCATCGCCGTCGACGGCGGTGGCAGAGGTGCTCGCCGACGCTGGAGCGCTGATCTGCGACGAGCGCTTCGCGCAGCGTCACGAGCTCAGCTGGGTCCCCTTCGCCGATCCAGATCTCCATCGCGGTTACGCGCTGGCGAGCAAAGTCGGTGGCCACGGTCCGTCGGTGGACGCTCTCGAGGCCTGGTTGATACCACTGCTGGCGCAGGCGGCGGGCGCCGATGCGGCGGCGCCCGAGCCGGCGCCGCCATCGGCCGGCGATGACCGATTTGGCCTGGCCGCCGGCGTATGACGATCCATCACTCCTACGTCGCGTCGACGCCGGCTGGGCTGTCGGTCGCCGAAGCGATCGCGCATGATTGGGAGCACCTCGACATCTCGGGGCATTTCCTGGCGCGCAACATCGACACCGACGAGGAGCTCGGGTTCGACGTTCGCACTCCGGTACCGCTGGCGTCGGTCATCAAGGTGCCGCTGGCTCTCGTGGTTCTCGACGCGATCGCGCGGGGGGAGATCGACGCCGCCGCTCCGATCGTCGTTGACCCGCGGCGCACCGTCGGCTCGACCGGCGTCAGCGCATTTCGGTTTCCCGCCACGATCGCAGTCGCCGACCTCGTGTTACTGGCGCTGTCGGTGAGCGACAACGCGTCGGCCGATGTCCTGATCGATCTCGTCGGAGGCGGGGCGATCAACGACGCGGTCCGCGCCTGGGGTTGTCCGGGCATCCGCTTTCGGCACCCGATGCAGCGCATGCACGACTCCGCACACCGCGCCGCCGCCGGCAAGGTGGCGCTGGCGCTGGAGCTCGCAATTCAGTCCGACCAGACGGGCCAACACACGATCGAACCGCTCGATCCCGGATACGCCAACGTCGGGACCGCTGCCGATCTGGTGGGGTTGCTGCAATGCGTCTGGCGCGACGAGATCAGCGAGCCGGTCGCGACCGCCGAGCTGCGGCGGCTGATGGGGATGCAGATGTTCACCCATCGGCTGGCGAGCGACCTGCGCTCAGACACGCTCCGCGTGAGCGGCAAGACGGGAAGCTTCCTGCACCTCCGCCACGAGATCGGAGTGGTCGAATCCGTCGCGCCCGGTCGACCAGCCGCGCGGGTTGCGATCGCGGCGCTGACGCGCACGGCGCGTCCGGCCGCGATCGCCGCCGACGTGGATCTCGCGATCGGCGATGCCGCCCGGTCAGCGTTCGAAGCGCTGCGTGAATCGTCCGCGTCGGTGAGCCGCGGCGACGTGACGGGCACCCGACGGCTCTGACTGGCGAGAGCTCACTGGATCGTGCCGCCACTCACCGGGAGCACGACCGCGGTGGCGCCGCCGACCGGGATCGCCTCGCCCGGCGTGCCGTCGACGATGCCGAGTGAGGAGCCGGTGAACGCGTTGGTGATCCAATCCGCGGCGAGGGCGCGAACGGCGTCGACGTTGACGGTCTCCGGGTGTCCGCAGACCGCCTCGGCGAGCCGGCCGATGTTCGGACCTTCCGCGTCGAGGTGCGTTCCGCCGACCAACTCGACACCGACGAATCGATCGGGCCGCGTCGACACGAGGGCCGCCGTGCCGGTTCCGAACGCGTTGCACGGGTTGGGCGGCGAGGCGATCTGGAGGACCGGCCGGTCGTCGACGCCGGTCAACTGCCCGAGCGCGTCCTGCATCGACATGCCGTAGTCAACGGCGTCGAACAGCACGACGCCACGGAGGTCGGCGATATCGCCGCTCGGCAGGGTCGTGTCGCCGGCGGCGGCGGTCGCGAGGTTGCCACCGGCCGAATTGCCACTGAGTACGAACGGGCGCGGTAGCCAGACGCGGGTGCCGCGCGCCGCGTCCGCGCTGGTCTGCAGCGCTGCCCGCCGGCCGACGAACAGGTCGGCCACGGCGCGCGCCATTGGGGCTCCGTTGATCCAACAGCCCCCGGCGCTCAGCGGATTCGAGCTGATCGTCGGCGCGACCACGATCGCCCCCGTGTTCGCCGCGATCGAGCCGGCGAGCGACACCAGGTTGTTCTTCGCCTGTAAGAACGCGTGCTGAAGCCAGACGATCCCGGCCGGCCGCGCCGCCCCTCGTCGCGGGAAGTACCAGTCTGCGGACAGGGTCGTCCCGGCGGTGCCGCAGCTGACCTGGAGGCGCGAGTGGCCGACGAGGAACGGTTCACCGGCTGACGCCCGCGGCGACGCGGGCGCGAGCTGCGCCGAGAACGCGGTCAGAGCGACCGCGACCGCAAGGGCGAGGATGTGGAGTGCTCGTGGTCGCACGATCCAAGGACCGCTGATCCTACGCGGCGCCGTCGCCGCAGTCAGCCCAGGCACGCCGCGGGGCGCGTGAGGCCACAATGGGGAGATGTCGACGACCGTCCCGCCGGGAGACGAGGTTCCGCGCAGCTCCGCGCGGCGCCGCGCCGAAATCGCCTGCGTGGCGGGCATCGCGTTCAAAACCGTGTTCGCGCTTGCGCTCCTGCCGCTGGTGCCCTCCCTGCTCGGAACCCACCCGGTCCTGCTGGAGGCGTTGCGTGGATCGACGTCATCGATGGCAGCCGGGGGCGCGTTCGCCCGAGTCGGCGAGGCGTCGCTCGCACTCGCGATCCTCGCTCCGCTCCCGACGCTGCTGTTCGTCACGCCCTTCTTCTGGTGGGCCGGGCGGTTGTGGGGCCCGAAGGCGGCGGCCACGCTGACCGGCGGCCATCCGAACGCGGAAAAGTGGGCGCAGCGCTCCGGCGCTCACCTCGAACGGTTCGGCGGGGTCGTCGTCGCGTTGGCTCCGTTCCTCCCGGTTCCCTCGGCTCTGATCTACGCGGCCGCCGGCTGGACGGGGATGAGCTTCCGTCGCTTCATGGTCTTCGACATCCTCGGGATGCTTGCGTGGATCGGATTGATCGTCGGCCTCGGTTACGCGATCGGACATCCGGCAGTCCAACTCGCCAAGGCGATCTCGCACTACGCATTGCTGACGACGATCGCAGTCGTGGCGATCGCGATCATCGTCGGCGCCGTGCGAGCGCGTCGGGCAGCGGCCCTGGCGGCCGCAGCGACTGAGCGGTAGGCCGGAAACTCTGCGATCCTGGCCTCATGGGGACCATGGTCCGGGAGATCCTGATGGGCAGTCTCGGTCTGCTGCGCTACGAGCCCGTCGACAAGCGCATCCGTGCTCTGATCGGCGGGCAGGTCGTGATCGACACCGACCGGGCGCGGTTGGTATGGGAGCCGAAGCGGGTCGTGCCCAGTTACGCGGTTCCGGCTGACGAGCTCGCCGGCTTGACGAGTCCTGTCGAAGGCGACCCGGCCGCCGACGTGGCACGGGCCGGCGCGGCCATCCCGCACCTCGGAGACCGTCCCGTGTATGACCCCAGTGTCCCGTTCGCCGTGCACACCACGGATGGCGCGGTCGTCGATTTCGCCGTCGCCGGTTCACAGCGGCCGGGCGCAGGATTTCGGCCCACCGATGAAAGACTGAGCGAGTACGTCATCCTGGACTTCCACGCCTTCGACGAGTGGTTTGAGGAAGACGAGCGGAACGTCGGTCACCCCCGGGACCCGTTTCACCGCATCGAGATTGTCCACAGCTCCCGTTCCGTGCGCGTACAGCGCGATGGAGAGCTGCTGGCGGCCTCTACGCGACCGTACCTGCTCCTCGAGGCGCCGTTGCCCGTCCGTTACTACCTTCCCCTGGCGGACATCAGCGAAGGCGTCCTGCGACCGAGCGCCACCCGGTCGATGTGCGCCTACAAAGGCCAGGCAACCTATTGGTCGCTCGAGAACGAGGCCGACATCGCCTGGAGCTACCCGCAGCCCCTCAGGGAAGCGGCGGAGATCACCGACCGCATCGCCTTCTTCAACGAGCGAGTCGATCTCGTCGTCGACGGGACACGCCTGGACCGTCCCGTCACTCCGTGGTCAGGCCGCGAGCTCTAGCCGCCGAGGACGCCTTTACCCTCGAACCCGTGTCGGGCATCGGTGTGCTGCGAGAAGGGCCGCTGCACGCTGCGATCAAGGCGATACTGGTGGCGCCGGGTGACCGGCTCGAGGTCCCGGTCGGACGGTTCGTGATCGATGTCGTCCGCGCCGACGGCGAGCTGGTGGAGGTGCAGACCGGCAACTTCGGCCCGCTGGGCCCCAAGCTCGACGCGTTGCTCGACCAACATCGAGTCAGGATCGTGCATCCGATCGCCGCCACGCGCCGGATCGTGCGTGTCGACGAGCAGGGCGAGGTGGTGTCGATGCGCCGCTCGACGAAGCGCGGGTCGGTTGTGGAGGTGTTCGACAAGCTCGTCGCCTTCCCGTCGTTGCTGACGCATCCCAACTTGACCATCGAGGTGCTGCTGCTCGACGAGGACCACATTCGCGGCGCTCGACCGGTGACCGTCCGCCGGCGGACACGAGATCCCGGGGAGCGCCGCTTGCGCGATGTCGTCGGTCGCGTCGAACTCAATGGGGCCGCGGACATCGTCGGCGCGCTCGCGCCGCTCCCGGCGGAACCTTTCAGCACCCGCGAGTTGGCGTCAGCGCTCGGCTGCACCCGACTGCTCGCGCAGCGGACCGCCTACTGCCTACGCGCCGTGAGCATCATCGAAGCGGCCGGCAAACGTGGGCGCACACCGCTGCATCGTGTCTCTCTTGTGCAACCCCACGCGGCGCGTCCACGTGAACGCGCCCGGGCGTTTGCCGCGAAGCGGACATAACGTTGTGGGCAGGAGTAGTGTCGGCGCAATGAAGCCGCGTCGCGCGTGAGATCAGTGGTCGGCGGTGTGTTCGCCGCCGTGACCTTGGCACTTGGCTCGCTTGGCGTGAGCACGGCGGACGCGGCGACGTGGACGGTCACAACGACCGCCGACACGGTCGTGGCCACCGGGAGCTGCGCACCGGATTCATGCTCGCTGCGCCAGGCGCTCGAAGCATCGGGCCCCGGTGACACGGTGATCGTGCCGGCGAGCAGTACTCCGTACAGCGTTTCCGACCCACAACCGCTGAGCGTGCAGAACGCGGTCACGATCACCGGCGCCGGCACCGGGTCCACGGTGATCAAGGCCACCGCCGGGCACCACAACCGCGTGATGAACGTGTTCAACAATGCCGCCGCGGTCAAGCTCCAGAACCTGACGATCACCGGCGGTGACACCACTTTGACCGGGAGACCCGGAGGCGGGATCGCCGCCGCAGGACCCGGTCCGTTGGTGCTCAACGATGTCGACGTCGTCGGGAATACGGTGGACTCGACAAATCAGGGTCCAGCGTTCAATCAGGGCGGCGGGGGCATTTACAGCACCGTGTCGGTGATTCTCAACGGCAGCACGGTGAGCGGCAACACCGTCAACGTGCCGGCCTCGGACGGAGACGGTGGCGGGGGCGGCATCCTGATGGCCCAGACCGACGACAACAGCGACAACCTGACGCTCACGAACTCGACCGTGAGTGACAACACCGCCACCGTGGCCGCGGACGGCACCGGTTTCACCGACGCCAACGGTGGCGGTGGGGTGTATATGGACGGTGGCAGTTTGACGATCGTCGGCAGTGTGATCGACGGCAACACAACCACGGTCGCCGCGACCCCGCTGAACACCTTCACGCCGACCGACGGTGGCGGCGGGATCTTCCAGTTCGGTAATCAGTTCCTGCTTTCGGGCAGCACCGTGGCCGACAACGTCGCCCACGGTCCGGGGGTCGACCGGGGAGGCGGTGGCGGCATCCTCGACACCGGCAACGGCAGCCAGTATCTCAACAGCACGATCACGGGGAACAGCACCGATGTGCCCGCGGCCACCGGCCAAGACCCCGACAGCGACGGGGGCGGCGGCGTCCTGCTCAACAACGTCAAGGACGGCGTGACGTTCGCCAACGTGACGATCAACGGCAACAGCGCCTCGGCGGCGACCGGCGGTGGCGTCAACAACGAGATCGACACGACCGCCGAAGTGACCGACTCGATCCTCGCGGGCAACACCGCGTCGGACGCGAACGGCAACTGCGCCGGGGCGCTCAGCTCCGACGGTTACAACCTGACCGACGACGCGGCGGGGAACGACACGTGCGCGCTCACCGCAACCGGGGACATTCTCGGCGCGACTCCCGACCTCGGAAGCCTCGCCGACAACGGCGGACCGACGCCGACCGAGGCGCTGCTCGGTGGCAGCCCAGCGATCGATGCCGGTAACCCGGCCGGATGCACCGATCTGCTCGGCAACCCGCTCAACACCGACCAGCGTGGCGTGACTCGCCCGGAGCCATCCGGTAGTCGATGCGATATCGGCGCCTATGAGGTCGCGCTGCCGGTCGTCGGCTTGGGAGCGAGCAGCGTGACCGGCAGTGCCGTCAGCTTCCAAGCGACGGTCGCCAATCCCGATCCGCGCCCCGGGACCGTGATCTTCGAGTACGGGCCGACGACGGCGTACGGCTCGAGCACTCCGGCACAGGCGGTTGCAGGCTTTTCGACGGCGCAGGGTCTCAGCGCTGCGGTCTCGGGCCTGGCCCCCGGCACCTATCACGTGCGCGCCGTGGCCTCGAACCCGAACGGGACCTCCGAGACGAACGACGGGGGGTTCACGATCGCCGCGCCGGTGCCTCCAGCCCTGCCGAGCGCGCCGCGCGCGCCCGTGGTCACGACCACACCACCAACCGCAGTCGGTCCGTTCGGGGTCACCTTGAAGGGGGTCGTCGGCGCTGAGGGCCAGGCCACCCACTACCACTTCGAGTACGGACCGAGCTCCAGCGCGACGTTCGGCTCGAGCACCCCGGCGCGCTCGCTCGACCCGTCACGCGGCAACGCATCGGTGAGCGCGTCGCTCACCGGATTGCGACCCGGTCGGGGATATCACTACCGCCTGGTCGCCGTCAACGCCACGGGCACGACCACCGGTGCCGCCGTCCGGTTTTCGACCGCGCCCAAGCCCGCGCCGGCCGCCTTCAGTGCCAAGACCACGCCGACGGCGAATGTCGCTTCGTACGTCGTCAGAGGACGCCTGACGTTGCCTTCGGGACTCAGCCGCAAGCACGGTTGCGCCGGAACCGTGTCCGTGCGCGCGATCGCTCGCAAGCAGACGATCGGCCGGTCGCGCACGAGCATCGGGCACGCGTGCGCCTTCCGCGTCGCGATCAAGCTGGGGGGCACCCGAGGTGCCGCGCACGGCCGCGTGCGCTTCCAGGTGTCGTTCGCGGGCAACCCGTTCCTGGCCGCGCGTGACGCCGGCCTGCTCGTCATCAGCGGCTGACCGGCACCCTCCGCGGTCGTCGCTCTGAGGACTCAGACCGTCGCGTGGGTGCTGTCGGTCGCCGCTCGATGCTGCTGGCGGTTGCGTCTGACCGTCCAGAAGATGATCCCCATCAGCACGGTGGTGATCGCCCCGGAGATGATCACCGAGGCGAGCGGGAAGTCCTCGAGTGCGGTTCCGACGGCGTACGCGAGCGCGCACGTGTAGACAGCCCAGATCGTCCCGCCCAGTGCCGACCACAGCAGGAAACGGCGGTACGGCAGCTTCGCTATGCCATACGTGCAGTTGACCACGAAGCGCACGCCCGGGACGAACCGGCCGCAGATCAGTAGCACGCCGGCGTTGTCGCCCAGCAGTTCGAGCGCGCTCGCGACCTTCTCGTTCTGCTTGGCGTGCTCCACCTGCTTGGCCAGACGGTCTGAGAACAGCCGCGACACCCAGTACAGCGCCGAGTCGCCGAGTACGGCGCCGACCGCCCCGGCGAGCATCACCAGCCAGATGCTGAGCGTGCCCTGCGCGGCCAGGGTCGACGCGGCGTTGAGTGTCGTCTCGCCGGGGAAGACCGGGCAGACCGCGTCGAGGAAGATGAGGCCCGCGACGCCGAGGTACGACGAGCCCGCGTGCGCGGCAATCAGGCCGAGACCGTCGCCCGCGCCCGAGTGCAGCAGGATCGCGACGACGACGACCACGGCGACCGTGCCGACCCCGATCAGGACGGTCCGACGTTTCACGGGTCCGATCTTATGAGGAGCGCCGGACTGTGCTCACGCCTCGGCGCCGAGCGCGATCACCAGGAGCCGATCAGCCGTACCTCGCGTGCTCGCGTGACCGCCTCGCGACGGGTGTCGACATCGAGCTTGCGATAGATCGCGCGCAGGTGGGTTTTGATCGTGTTGACCGAGACGAACAGGGCATTGGCAATCTCCTGGTTGGTCATGGTCGTCGGCATGTAGCCGAGAACCTGACGTTCGCGGTCGCTCAGCGGCTCGAGAATCGCGGCCGACTGGCGCTGGATCGGAACGCGTTGTTCGATCATCCCGATCGCCTGCTCCAGCAGCGCGGAATGCGTCGTCCCGATCCGCTGCTGCCGGTGCAGCAGCGGCAGGATCGCACCGGCATTGGCCACGATCGGCCTCAGCGTGCCGGTCGGCTCCGCCAGGTCCAGCGCGCGCTCGAGCGCGGCGGCAGCCGCCTGATGCTGCGACGTTCCGTCGAGCGCCAGCGCCTCGACCAGCCAGACATCGACGAGCGCAGGACCGGCGTCCGCGTCGGCGGCGATGATCGGGGACACGATGGCGCGCGCCTGCGCGAACGCTCCGTCGGCGACATGCAGCCGCGCGAGCGTCGCCAGCACCGGCACGGATCGCGAGTCAGCCGCCTTGCGCAGGAGGCAGACAGCCGCGTCGCGTTGCCCGGTGCCGGCGAGCAGCCAACCTCGCCACGCGGTCAGGGTCGCGCGCAGCCACGGCTCGGTCGGCTCCTCGCCGAGTCCGTCGACCGCGGCGCTGAGCACGTCGAGACCTTCCCCGGACCGGTTGAGCGCGCTCAACCGTGTCACCTTGGCGATCGCGAGCAGAAGCCGGAGCGGTCGGTCGGTCCCCAGCACGAGCGCGGCCTCCGCCCGCGCGATCAGTGCCGCGGCATCGTCGAATCGACACTGTGCGCACGCGCTCTCGGCCAAGACGACGTAGGCGGCACCGGCGGCGGGCGCCCGGTTCCAGCCGTGCACGTCAGCCATCTCGATCGCCTCGCCGGCGCGTCGTCGGGCGGTGGCGAGGTCGCCCAGCCATCCCTCACAGAGCGCGAGATGCCCGAGCGCGAGGAACGTCAGCCACGGCGAGTCGGCTTGGCGCGCGGCGGCAAGCCCGCTGCGGAGCCGGCGCAGGCCCGCTTCCCGATCGCCGGTCCACGTCTCGACGATGCCGACGTTGGAGAACACGAGGCTGCGCAGCCCGGGCTCGCCCGCCAGGCCTCCGTCGTGGCCGGCCACGAGCGCCTGGCGGCCCGCGCGCTGTGCACCGTCGCGGTCACCGGAGACCCGCGCGAGCATCAGTTCGACGATCGCTCGCCGTACCGAGAGATTCGGATCGGAGGTGATCGGCTCGGTGAGGCACCGCCGGGCCGCCTCCCGGGCGATGCGGCCGGCGACAGCATCGCCCGCGTCCAAGCGCGTGGCGGCGATCGCGAGCCCCAGTTCGGGGATCCGCTCGTATTCCGCGGCTGGGACCGCGTCGGCGAGTGGCCTCAGGACCGACAGTTCGCCCCGTGACAGCAGATCGACCCAGCGCTCTCCGGCGAGGCGTCCGGCGAACCCCCAGTCGCGGCCGGCGATCGCGTGACGCACCGCCTCGACCTCGTCTCCGTGATCGGCAAACCAGTCAGCTGCGATCGCGTGCAACTCCAGCACCAGGGCCGGATCACGCCAATGCAACTCGGCGCGCAGCAGTTCGGCGAACAGCCCGTGGTAGCGGAACCAGCGAGCGTGGCGGTCCAGCACCGAGACGAGCAGGCCCGCCCGCACAAGCGCCAACAGGGTCTCACGCCCCGCGGGACGGCCGGTCAGCGCCTCGGCGAGATGGCCGTCGAGAACGTCGACGATGGACGTCCGCAGCAGAAAGTCGTGGATCACGTCGGACTGGTGACCGAGCAGCTCGGAGACGAGGTACTCGCTGATCACGGTGTCCTCTCCGCTCAGCTGCTGCACGCGAGCGACCGGATCCGGGTCCGCGCGCAGAGCGGTCGCGGCCAGTCGCAGGGCGGCCGCCCACCCCTCGGTTCGCTGCCACAGGAGATGCATCGTCGCGTTCGGCAGTGCGACTCCGACCGCCGCAAGCAGGGCATGGGTCTCTGCGCGGGTGAGCGACAGGTCACTGCCCCGCAGCTCGCGCGCGCTCCCGGCCAGGCGGAGCCGGCCGAGGCGCATCACGGGATCGCGACGGGTCGCGATCACCACATGTAGACCCGGCGGCGCCTGCTCGAGCAGGTGCTCGACTCCTGCCGAGACACCGGCCGCGACCTGATGAAAATCGTCGAGCACGAGCACCGTCGGCGCATCGGCCCGCGTGAGCACGTTGATGATCTGATCGGCACGTTCGCCAGCGCCAGGCTGCACGGCTCCGCGGCGCAGGCCCCGTACGCCCGCCGTGCATAGCGCCTGGGCAACGCCTTCCCAGAATCGAAGCGGATCGGCATCTGCGGCCTCGAGCGTCAGCCAGGCCGTCGGCAGCTCGGTCTGCCGCGCCCACGAGCTCACCAACACCGTCTTGCCGCTGCCCGGCGCGGCCACGATCAGCGTGAGCACGCCCGCGTCGACGCTCGCGTCGAGCGCACGTAACAACCGTGGGCGCGCGATCGTCCCGACCGGCGGTTCCGGGGCCCTGAACTTGGTCGCGGCGAGCGTCATCCGGTCGTCGCGACGTCCTGCGCCCAAGCTGACTTGGTCCACGCCGCCCACCATGTCAGGAGACGGGCGCGCGATGTCTCCAGGCACGCGTGTGCAGCATGGCTCACGGGCGATCACCGTGCAAGGTCGACCGCTAGCTCATCCCCGTAGGATGACGCACGATCACCCCCTGGATTGGCAAGTTGTGGCCAGACATGACTCCGACGAAATACGAGATCAGGATCAAGGGGAAAGTCGGCGACCCGGTGCTGGCCTCGTTTGAAGGATTGGACGCGTCGATCCGGCCGGCTGAGACCGTGCTGCGAGGCGAGATGGCCGACCAGGCGGCGCTGCACGGGCTGCTCGATCGCATCCAGTCGCTGGGTCTTGATCTGGTCGAGATCCGCGAAGTGCCCTGAACGCAGCTGATGCCGGGTTGGCTGTTCTCATCGCTGCGCGGGTATCAGCGGACGTGGCTGCGCGGCGACCTGATCGCGGGTCTGACCGTCTGGGCGGTGCTGATCCCCGAGGCGCTGGCGTACGCGACGATCGCCGGGGTGTCGCCGGTGGTCGGGCTCTACGCCGCGCCCGGAGCGCTGCTGCTCTACGCCGCGTTCGGGAGCTCGCGACATCTGATCACCGGTCCGATGTCGGCGACCGCGGCGTTGTCGGCGGCAACGGTGTCCAGCTACGCCACCGCCGGCAGCAGTGGGTTCGTCACGATGACCGCGGCGCTGGCGATCAGCGCCGGCCTGGCGGCGCTGATCGCCGGTCTGCTGCGCCTCGGGTTTCTCGCCAGCTTCATCTCTGAGCCGGTGCTGAAGGGGTTCATCGTCGGCTTGGCGTTGACGATCATCGTCGGCCAGCTGCCCGCGCTGTTCGGGGTCGAGAAGGGGTCGGGCGACTTCTTTCAGAAGCTCTGGGATCTGATCTCCAACCTCGGTCAGACCCAGGGGCTGACGCTGCTGGTCGGCGTGGTGTCCTTGGCGCTCATCCTGATCCTGCGCCGCGTGGCCCCGGCGGTTCCGGGGTCGCTGGTCGCGGTGATCGTCGGGATCATCGCGGTCGAGGTGTTCAGCCTCAACGATCACGGCGTCGAGATCGTCGGCCACATCAACGGCGGCCTGCCGTCGCTGGGGGTGCCGGATGTCAGCTTCCACGATTTCGTGAGGCTCGCCGGCGGCGGCTGCGGGGTGATGCTGGTGGGGTTCGCCGAGGGGCTGGGGGCCGCGAAGACGTACGCCGCCAAGCATCACTACGAGGTCGATCCCAACCGTGAGCTGATCGGCCTGGGCAGCGCCAACATCGCCGCCGGCCTGTCGAGCGGAATGGTCGTCAACGGCAGCCTCTCCAAGACCGCCGTCAACGGCGCCGCCGGGGCCAACAGCCAGGTCTCGGGGTTGGTCGCCGCTGTGATGACGATCGTGACCCTGCTGGTTCTCACCGGCCTGTTTGAGAAGCTGCCCGAGCCCACGCTCGCGGCGATCGTGATCGCGGCGGTGCTCGAGCTGGTCGACATCGGGGCGCTGATCCGGCTCTACCGCGTCTACACGAAACGGCTCGGGGCGGCGTACGGCGTGGCGGCGCGCCCGGACTTCCTCGCCGCGGTCGCCGCACTGCTCGGCGTCACCGTGTTCGACACGTTGCCCGGCCTGTTCATCGGCATCGCCGTGTCGCTCTTGCTGCTGCTCTACCGCGCCTCTCGCCCACGCGTGACCGAGCTGGTCCAGATCCCCGGCGGCGACGGCCGCTACGGCGATGCCGGGCGCATCGAGCACGGCGCGCGGGTGCCGGGGGTGACGATCCTGCGCGTCGAGAGTGGCCTGTTCTTCGCCAACTCCGACTGGGTGCGCGACCGCGTCTCCGCCGCCGCGGCGAAGACCGGCACGACGGCGGTGATCCTCGACGCGAGCGACATGCCCTTCGTCGACGTCACCGCCGTGCAGATGCTCGATGAGCTGTCTGACACGCTGGACAGCGAGGGCGTCACGCTCCGCGTCGCGCGTGACACCGACGTCGTCCGTGACGTCGTGCGGCTCGCCGACACCGAGCACAAGCTGGATCGGATCTATCCCAGCGTCGCGGCAGCGGTCCGGGACGCTACCGCGGGCCCCGAGTCACCAACTGCTGAGAGACACGCATGAGATTGGCCGCCGTCATGACAGACCGGTGATCCCGTCGCCGATCAGCTTGGCGCCGATCACCAGCAGCAGCACCGCCATGATCGCCGCGTTGTGGCGGGACATCCAATCCTTGAGTTCACCGAGAACCGTCACCGAGCGATCGCCAAGCGCGAAGAACATCACCACCGGGGCACCGACGCCGATCGACGCGATCACGATGAAGATCGCCAGCGTCCCGGCCTGCTGGCCGGCGCTGATGCCGGTCTGCGCGATCGCGGCGCCGGCAGCGACCGTCAGGAGAAGGTTCTTCGGATTGATCGATGCCAGAACGGCGCCCATCCCGAACGACTT
This sequence comes from uncultured Solirubrobacteraceae bacterium, assembly GCA_963743985.1. Classification (GTDB taxonomy): domain Bacteria; phylum Actinomycetota; class Thermoleophilia; order Solirubrobacterales; family Solirubrobacteraceae; genus Palsa-465. The sequence continues at coordinate 56,903 of CAVUSD010000011.1, forward strand.
GGCCGCGCCGAACGCATCGATCGCCTGCATCCACTTCGGCAGCTCGCCCTCGTCGTCTCCGCGCGGACGGCCGCGCCACTGCTTCAGCGCCACCAGCAGCAGCAATGCGCCCAACGCGAGCTTGAGAATGCTCACCCACTTCGCCGGCTCGCCGCCGCTGCTGGCACTGGCTCCGCTGGAGATGAGCAGCACGACCGTGCCCAGGATCGCCAGGCCGAGCACCCAGCCCAGCAGAAATGCCGGGCCGTTGGCGCGGGCCCGGGGGGTCGCCAGCATCAGCACCACGCCGATGATCGGCAACGGACTGATCGCCACGCCGACCGCGAACCCGAGGATCTGACCGATGGCTTGTCCCATGTTCCGCCAGCATGACCGCCTCGCCAGGTCAGCACATCATCTGCAAGGGGTGATTCGTGTCCGAGGCGCCACGACAATGCGTGCAGAGTCGAGTCCTGGACGCGGGTCGAGACCTGGACGCTCGGGCGGCCGGCGGCAGTCTGTCGCCGCCGGACCGCCCGGCACGTCCGCGAGTTCTGCCGCTAGCCCTTGGCGCTGGCCAGCGCGGTCGAGAGCCGCTCTTCGGTCTCGTTGTCCAGCGAGCTCTGGATGACCTTGCCGGGATTCTTGATCTCGGTCAGCAGCTTGTCCGGCGTCATGCTCCGGATCAGGAGGATCACGGCGCCCTGACCGGGCTCGAGGTTGGCGCCGAGCTCCTTCATGAAGTTGTTGTCGACTCCGTAGTCGCTGAGTGCGCCGGCGGCCGCGCCGCTGGCGGCGCCGATCGCCATCCCGAGCAGCGGCACGAAGAAGATCAGGCCGATCAGGCCGCCCCAGAGGGCGCCTCCGGCAGCTCCGGCGCCGGCGGCCGACGGCTGATGGAGCTTGACCTTCCCGTCCTGCTGACGCTCGACGACGACCAGGTCGTCGAGTTCGATGGTGTGCGCCTTCTGCGCCTCGAGGACGTTTCCGGCGACTTCGGTGGCGGTGGCCACACTGTCGTAACTGATCGCGACCAGGTCGCTCATCTTCGGTCTCTCCGTTCGTTGTGTGACGTCAGCTGCAAAAGCGAAGCAAGAGTAGAGGGAATGTCTCGGAGACGAGAGACCTAACCGCGTGGTCTCACGGGGAGCGGATCACGCATCGAAAGCCGAGGTGGGAGGTCGACGAATCGACGGCCTGGGCCTGCCGGGCGGCGGGGCGGTACCGCAGGCAGTAGTTGGGCGCGCACAGGTGTGAACCCCCCTTGATCGTCCGGCGCGGAATCCGTTCGCCGTCGGCATAGCTGCCCGCCTCGGTACCGCCCAGCGGCGTCTGAGGCGCGCAGCAGCCATCGGCCTCCGGCCCACCCGGAGCGTCTGAGAACCAGTCCGACGTCCACTCCCAGGTATTCCCGGTCATGTCGTAGAGGCCGAAGCCGTTGGGCGCGAACTTCCGGATCGGGGAGGTCCGGCCACCGCCGTCGCCGGTCAGGTTCTGCCAGGGAAACTCCCCGAGCCAGGTGTTGGCCATGATCCGGCCCTTGGGCGCGAACTCGTCGCCCCAGGCGAACACCTTGCCGTCGAGCCCGCCCCGCGCCGCGCGCTCCCATTCGGCCTCGGTGGGGAGCGACTTGCCCGCCCACTGCGCGTAGGCGAGAGCGTCGGCGTAGGAGATGTGGACCACCGGGTGGCGTTCGCGCCCGCCGACGTTGGACTCGGGCCCTTCCGGCCGCCGCCAGAACGCCCCGGGCGTCCAGTGCCACCAGTTGCGGTAGTCACGCAGGTCGATCGGTCCCCGCGTCGGTCGGAACACCAGCGAGCCGGCGACGAGCAGTTCCGGGTCGGCGTCCGGGTAGTCGGCGGCGGAGGGCGCCACCTCCGCCAATGTGACGTGCCCGGTGTCATCGACGAATCGGCGGAACTCGGCCACGGTCACCGGATGCTCGTCGATCCAGAAGCCGTCGACCGAGACCCTTCGGACCGGCCCCTCTTCCGGGTAGAACTGCGTGGAGCCCATCGCGAACGTCCCGGCCGGTATCCAGCTCATATTCTTGGCCGGCGCCTGGGAGCGCGAGGAAGCGGACATCGCCTGATTATCCCCGGGCCTGGACGGCCAGGCGCGCGGGGGCGAGCGCGACGATCACGACGCTCCGTCGGTCACGCACCGAAAGCCGATATGGCTCATGCCGGTGTCGATCATCTGCGGGCGACGGGCCGCGGGTCGGTAGCGCAGGCAGTAACTGTCGGCACACAGGAAGGAACCGCCCTTCACGACCTTGCGCGGGATCCGAAACTGGGGCTGCGCCAGGTCATAGCTGTCCTGTTCGGTGGCTCCGCGGGGATCGGCGGGCACGCAACAGGAATCGCGTCCAGGGTGGCGCACGGCGTACCAGTCAGACGTCCAGTCCCAGACGTTGCCGGCCATGTCGTAGAGGCCGAAGCCGTTCGCGTCGAAGGTTCCCGCGGCGGTCCGCGTCCCGTAGCCCCTGTTGGGTCGCCACGGGAATTCCCCGTGCCAGTAGTTCGCCCGCCGACGCCGGCCCGGCCGCTCGGGCTCGTCGCCCCAGACGTAGGCGGCGCCCTCGATCCCGCCGCGCGCCGCGCGCTCCCACTGCGCCTCGGTCGGCAGCGCCTTGCCCGCCCACCCGGCGTATGCCTCGGCGTCCTCGTAGGCGACGTGCACGACCGGGTGCTCGGGGTGGGCGGCCGCTGAGCTATCCGGTCCGTCGGGGTGCATCCACGAGGCGCCGGGCGTCCACGTCCACCATTGCTGGATGTGGCGCAGGTCGACCGGCCCCGGCGTCATCGTGAACACGAGCGATCCGGGGACGAGGTTCTCCGGTGGCGCGTCCGGAAAATCGGCCGGGTCCAGCGGCCGCTCGGCCACGGTGAGGTAGCCGGTGTCATCCACGAACTGCGCGAACTGCCGGTTGGTCACCTGGCGGCGGTCGATGAAGAAGCCGGCGACGCTGACGTCGTGGGCCGGCGCCTCCTCGGGATAGTGGGCGTCGGACCCCATCCGGAACGTCCCCGACGGGATCCACGCCATCTCATCCGCTTGCGCCTCGGTTGTGCGGGCGGTCGTCGGCTTCTCCGCGTCGGTCACTGCCCGGACGCCAGTGCGTTCTCCAATTTCTCAACGACCTGATCGATCGTGAAACTGGCCGCCTTCTGGCGGGGCGGGAACTCCTCGAAGGTCGCGAGGAACTGAGCGACCAGCGTGGTGGCCGCCAGGATGATGTAGTCGCTCTCCATCAGCCAGCTGTAGTAGGTGTTCGAGGTGATGTCGGCGCGTTCGAACGGGTCGGTGCGGAGGTTGAACAGCTTCGGAACGCGCAGGCTGACGAACGGCTCGGCCCAGATCTGCAGCGTCCCCTGGACGCGCTGCTCCATGAACACGATCTTCCAGTTATCGAACCGGATCGCCAGCACGTCACCGTCGTCGGAGAAGTAGAAGAACACCTGGCGGGGGCTGCGGTCGGTCTCGCCGGTCAGGTACGGCAGCAGGTTGAACCCGTCGATGTGGACCTTGAAGGTGGTGTCGCCGATCGTGTGGCCGGCCTTGAGCTTCTCGACGATGTCGGGCTCTCCGGCGGCGGCGAGGAAGGTCGGCAGCCAGTCGTGGTGCTGGACGATCTCGTTGGAGATCGAGCCGGCTTGAATCCGGTTGGGCCAGCGGATCATCTGCGGCACGCGGAACGCGCCCTCCCAGTTGGTGTTCTTCTCCGAGCGAAACGGCGTCATCCCGCCGTCGGGCCAGGTGTTCATGTGCGGCCCGTTGTCGGTGCTGTAGATCACGATCGTGTTCTCGGCGAGGCCGAGCTCGTCGAGTTTGTCGAGCAGCGCCCCGACGACCTTGTCGTGGTCGATCATCGTGTCGTGGTACGGCGACTGCCAGCGGCCGGCCTGCCCGACGCTCTCGGGCTTGGGGTGCGTGAAGGCGTGCATGTGGGTCGTGTTGAACCACATGAACCAGGGCGTTGCCTCGGCGGCTTTGCGCTCGATCCAGTCGAGCCCGTGCTCGAGGATCTCGTCGTCGATCGTCTCCATCCGCTTCTTGGTCAGCTTGCCCGTGTCCTCGATCCGCTGGCGGCCGACGCGTCCGTAGCGCTCGTCCTCGGTCGCATCGTCCTCGTCGGTCGCCCACGAATGGATGACGCCGCGCGGGGCGAAACGCTCGTTGAACCCGGGGAAGTCCTGCGGCGGCGGCCAGTTGGCCGACTCCGGCTCCTCCTCGGCATTGAGGTGGTAGAGGTTGCCGAAGAACTCGTCGAAGCCGTGCACGGTCGGCAGGTACTTGTTCAGATCGCCGAGGTGGTTCTTGCCGAACTGGCCGGTCGCGTACCCGTGTGGCTTGAGCAGCTCGGCGATCGTCACGTCCTCGGCCTGCAGGCCCACATCGGCGCCCGGCATCCCGACCTTGCTCAGGCCGGTGCGGAAGACGCTCTGCCCGGTGATGAACGATGAGCGGCCGGCGGTGCAGCTCTGCTCGCCGTAGGAGTCGGTGAAGCGCATCCCCTCGTTCGCGATGCGGTCGATGTTCGGCGTCCGGTAGCCCATCACCCCGTCGCTGTAGCAACTCAGGTTTGTGATCCCGATGTCGTCCCCCCAGATCACGAGGATGTTCGGACGCTCGTCGTTGGACATACCGGTTCCTTTGGTCAGAGGTTCAACACCGTGATGCACTCCACCGGACGCACGGATGATCGGTCATCACCCCGTAAGGGTGATGTCCCGATCTGTGGCGACATGTCGTCGTGACCCACGGCCGACCGCCGGCCTGCGCGGCCGCGACCGCGCTGGTCGGCGGAGACATCGGTCGCGGCACTCACGTAACTCAACGGTCTGTTGCGTTTATCTTGACATCTTGTGTAGGGGCGTTACGGTCGTGCTGCAGGACCCGGCGTGGTCGACGGGCGCGGTGTCGCCCGGCGATCAGCGCACATCGATAGGTCGGAGCAACAGGAGACCCAATGACTCGCAGATTCACATCCATCGACAACGTCGCGATCCACGTGCTCGCGGCCTCAACGATTTCCGCCCGGGGCTAGGGGCGCCATGCAACGCACTCAGCAAGGCGTCGCACTGATCCTGATCGCGGCCTTCGCGTCGTTCCTGCTCTCGATCATCCTCTGGTTCGTCGGCGACCGGCAATACGGCCTGTTCGTTGGTCTTTGGGTACCGTCGATCCTGGCGGCCGGTGCCTTCTGGGTTGTCGCGAACGGCGCCACGAGATGACCGCGATCAACCTCCTGCTCGCCTGTCTCGGCGGTGGAATCACGCTGATGGTCGCGATCGGGATGGTCCTGATCACGCCGCGCGGGGCGGAGGAGATCGTCGAACCGCCGATCGATCAGTCACGAGCCGCTGAGGAGCCGGAGGTCGGTCTCGACCCCGGGGTGGCCCCGTCGGTCTAGACCCCGTCTCGCGCTCGACAACCAGCGCTGTGACGCCCACCAACGCAAGCCGGACACCAGGCCACGGTGGAGCTCAGGACGGGGACGACTGTTCGACCATCGATTCGAAGATCCGTGTCACGACGATCGGTTCGATGCCGTCGATCAGGGCGGCTCGCACGGATCGCTCGTCGGGCCAGCCGTCGGCGAGAAACCGCTCGCCGGCGCTCGCCGCGTCGTACGCGGTGGTGCGTAGCTCGGGCACGCCGTCCTCGATCCACAGCCAGCGCGCAGCCCCGTCGCCGTCGTAGGGCAGCCCGACGCTCCCGGCGTTGATGAACCGCGTGCCCGCGACGATCCGGTCATCCTGCTGGTGGGTGTGCCCGGCGACGATCAGCTTGGCGCCGACGCCGCGCAGGGCTTCGTTCCAGCGCTGAGCGGTCGAGAGCCGGGTGAGCATCTCGTCGTCGCGGCGGGGGCTCGCGTGACAGAACAGGATGCCGTCGAGCTCCACCGACAACGGCAGCGCGCCGAGCGCTCGCGCTCGCTCTGGCCCGAGGTCGCTCGCCGTGATCGCCGCCGTGTGCAGCGAAGGATCGTCAGCGGTGGAGTCGACGCCGATCGCGTCCGCGACCTCGCGCTCGCCGTTACCGCGTACCCACCGAGTCGGCCGGCCGATCGCCTCGAGGCGGTCGAGCGTCGCGCTCGCCTCAGGCCCCGGAACCGCGTCACCGCCGATCAGCACCACGTCGGGCTCGGTCGCCCGCGGATCGGCCAGGACGGCCGCGAGCGCGTCAGGGTTGCCATGGATGTCGTACAGCGCAAGGATCTTCATCGGCTCGATCCTAATGCAACTTGCGGGTTGCGCGTAAGCTGCTCGCGGGACCTCGCGCGCGCCTGAGCGAGCGCTGCCGGGCCACCCCGGGCGTCTGACTAGTCTCGATTCGGTGACCGCCCTGCCGCGCCTCACGATGAGTCCCGCAAGACGAGCGCTGCTGGCTCTGGCGCTCGGTGGTTTCGGGATCGGCACCGGCGAGTTCGTGACGCTCGGCCTGCTGCCGAACATCGCGCACAGCCTGCACGTCAGCATCCCGAAGGCCGGCGAACTGATCTCCGCCTACGCCCTCGGGGTGGTCGTCGGCGCGCCGCTGTTGACGGGCGCCGCGGTGCGGGTGCCGCGCCGGCGACTGCTGATCATCGTCGCGCTGACGATGGCGGCGCTGAACTTCGCCTCCTCGGCGATGCCCGGATTCACGTCGCTGCTGGTCGTCCGGTTTCTCGCCGGCCTTCCCCACGGGGCGTACTTCGGCGTCGCGTCGGTCGTCGCCGCGAAGCTCGTGCCCGCGCAGCGGCGCAGCCAGGCGATGGCGGTCGTGTTCGCCGGGCTCACGCTCGCCAACGTGATCGGCGTCCCGGCGACGACGCTGATCGGCCAGCACTACGGCTGGCGGCTCGTGTTCTCGCTCGTCGGCGCGGTCGAGGTGCTGGCCGCGGTGGCGATCTTCATGGTGGTGCCCGTCGACCGTGCCGACATGGACGGCTCGGCGCCGGATCTGCGCCAGGAGCTGCGGGCGTTTCGCCAGCCGCAGATCTGGCTGTCGCTGACCATCGCGATGATCGGCGGCGGGGCGCTGTTTGCGACGTTCAGCTACATCGCGCCGATGATGACCCACGTGGCGGGGTTCCCACAGGGCGCGATCACGCCGCTGCTGGTCCTGTTCGGCGTCGGGATGACCGCGGGCACGCTGGTCGGCGCACGGCTGGCCGACCGGTCGCTGATGCCGACGATCTATGTCGCGCTGACCTGCGAGCTGCTGCTGGCCGCCGGCTTCTTCTTTGGCGATCACAGCAAGCTGTTCGCGCCGCTGTTCATCCTGCTGCTGCCCGCCACCGCGCTGGCGCTGCTGCCATCGCTGCAACTACGGATCGTGACGCTCGCGGGCGGTGCGCCGAACCTCGCCGCCGCCTCGATCCACGCGGCGTTCAACATCGCCAACGCGCTCGGGGCGTGGCTCGGCGGCGCCGCGATCGCGGCCGGCTGGGGGTACGAATCCCCGAACCTGGTGGCGGCCGGGCTGGCGCTGCTCGGCTTGTTCGTGGCGCTCGGCTCCGGGCGGCTGGAACACGTGCGGGCCTCCCGGGCACGCGTGCCCGCGTAGACCCGTTCCGGCACGGGCCCGCGTAGCCCTGTCCCGGCACGGGGCCGCGTAGCCCTGTCCCGGCACGCGTGCCCGTGGAGTCCGGTCCGAACACGGGGTGCCGCGTCGTCCGCGGGTGCGTTGGGCCGAGGCCCTCCGGACAGGCGTCACGTCGTCGGCCGGCCCGGGTCAAATGCCAGTCGGAGCGGTCAGTCTCCGGGCGCGGCGTGGCTTGTGCTCTCTGGTCGGGCCCAAACCGCGTCGCACCCCGCTGGCTTGATGTGCGCCTGGGTTGTGACCCGGCCCGGGAGGCCCGGAGACGAACCGGGGTCCCGGTCATGGGCGCGGTGACAAGAACACCGGCCTCCGGGGGCGTGGCGTCAAGGCATAACGCCGCCAGCGCGGGGCGCGGGCACGGCGCTCAGTCGCCGAGGGCGACCCAGCGATCGATCAGATACCGCGCGATCGAGATCGGCGGCGGCAGCCTGAACGTCGAGTCGTCGCCTCGCAGCGCCGCCCGCACCGTGTCGCGATCGTAGAAGCCGACCTCGGCCAGCTCGCCGTCGGCGCTGACTGGGTCGCCGCCATCGGAGTGAGCGTGGAACCCGAGCATCAGCGAGGCCGGAAACGGCCACGGCTGCGAGTTCACGTACGTTGGATCCCGGGCGATGATCCCGGACTCCTCATGGACCTCGCGGACGACGGCCTCCTCTGCCGACTCACCGGGTGACACGAACCCGGCCAGCACCGACACCAGTCCACCGGGGGCGCCGGCGCGGCGGCCGAGCAGCAGCCGGCCGTCGTGCTCGACGCTCATGATCACGACCGGGTCGGTGCGAGGGAAGTGGTCGGCGCCGCAGTTGGGACAGTGGCGCGAGTAGCCGGCATCGTTGAGCGCCGTCGGAGCGCCGCAGTTGGCGCAGAAGCGGTTGCGGCGATGCCAGTGCATCAGCGCCGAGACGTACGCGGCCAGGCCCGCCTCGGCGCGCGGCAGCGTACTCCCCGCCTCGCGCAGCGAGATCACCCGTTGGGCGTCGTCGACAACGCCCGCGTCGGCGGCGTCGTCGTCCGCCGGGCCTCCGGCGGTCGGATCCGACAGCTCGTCGAGGTCGACGGCGAACAGCGGAGCGCCCCGCTCGAGCCCGAGCAGGATCGGGTCGGGCAGTCGCCCGCGGGCCGGGGGCAACCGCGCCAGCGTCGGCCGGGCGCTGTCGGCCAGCACGGTCCCGGGGCCGGCCGCCAGGACCCGCGCGTCAGGCCGGGCGACGAGCTCACGCACCCACGCCGGATCCTTGCGCGCGGCGTCGGCGCGATCGAGCGCCATGCCCGTGAACGGCTGTGCGGGAGGCGTCGGTCGCTGGCTGGCGGTCATCTCCGACCAGCCTAGAGCCCGTGCGCCGAGCCGCCGGTCAGACGGTGCGCTGCTGCTCTTCGACCGTCAGCTCGGCGGTCGGCCGAGCCTCGAGGCGGGCGTCGGGAATCGGTTCGCCGCTCTGGATCGAGATGCCGTAGGTACCGTCGCGCAGGCGCTGCTCGGCTCGCTCGACGGCCGCCAGCTGATCCTGCAGCTCCTGGACCCGGCCGGCATCGAGCTCGTCCTGGTACAGCGACTCGTCGTCGGTGTCGCCGGGCTCCACCTGGTCGTCGCCTTCCAGCGGTCCCTGGCCGGAATGAGACTGCAGTGACGATTCGATCCGCTCGCGCTCGCGGGCGAGTAATTCCTTGGCTCTCTCAGGTTCCATCGGAGACGGAGGCTACACGGCGACGGACCGGACGCGCCCGCACGCTCGCCGTCCAGGCCGCGGCAAGCACGACGATCCCCGCCCCGAGCGCGGCCCAGGCGATCACGTCGACGCCGCCCGACGCGTCGGTAACGTGAGCGTCGCGCGGGGTACGGCGAGATCGATGCCGTCGGTGCCCGCGATCCGGCGCACCGCGGTGATCGCGCGGTCGACGAGCGCCGCACCGCCGCCGCCGGCGGGCGCCAGGTGGATCAGCGGTGCGGCTGCCGCCTGGGTCCTGGCGGCGGCATCCGGCTCGCCGATCACATCGACTCCGTAGCCGTTGGGCATCACGACCAGCAGCGTTCCGTGAGCGACCAGCGACAGCTCGGTGCCGAGAAACCCGGCATATACATTCGGCCGGCCCCACAGCGCTCCGATCGAGCCGAGATCGGACCGGTGCGCGATCAGCGCGACCCGCAACGGGTCACCGTGGCCGGCGGCCTCACCCACCAGCTGGCGCAGCTGCGCCTGCCCGCTTGCGGGGATTCCGGCGTCGGCGGGAACGTAGACCGGTGTCTCGGTGAGCACATCGGAGGCGGGATCGCCGTCGGCCAGCGCCCGCACGGGCCAGATGCCGAGCGCGATCGCCAGCGCCGTGACCGCGAGAACGCCCAGCGCGAGCGCGACCAACGGTGAGCGGGGAGGCCGCGGATGCGTACAGTCTCGCAACGGATATGGGATGTAAGCAGCGTGTCCCCAGGCGCCTGTTGGGGTCTGCGATCGCCGCGTTCGTCCTGACGCTGCTCGCGCCCGCGGCGGCCGAGGCCCACGGACCGGTCGACCCGTCCGGCTCGACGTACCTGGCCCGGATCGCTCACGTGCCGGCGGGCCTGCAGGCCAAGGCGATCGACGGCGACCTGCGCGTCTGGATGCGGGTCGCGCCGTCGCTGGACGTGTACGTGATCGATTACCGCGGCGCGCCCTACCTGCACTTCGAGCGCGACGGGGTCTGGGTCAACCGGAACAGTTCGATGTACTACCTCAACCAGGTTCCTCCGGTGACCCCGTCGACCGATCTCGGGGTTGGCACCCGGCCTGACTGGCAGCACGCCTCCACCGGACACACGTACGTGTGGCACGACGGCCGGCTGCACGCGGGCGCGACCCAGGCGCGCCCGCCCGGCGTGCGGTTCGCCGGCGACTGGTCGGTGCCGCTGCGGATCGACGGGGCTCCCGCGGCGATCCGTGGCGGTCTCTACTACGCGCCGCCGCCCTCGCCCGTGTGGTTCTGGCCGGTCGCGGTCGTGCTCGGGTGTGTGCTGGCGGGCGTCCGCCTGCGCCGGCCCGCGCTCGATCTGCGACTGGCGAGGATCTGCGGCGCAATCGCGCTGATCGGCTTCGTCGCCGCCTCGATCGGCCATCAGCTGCACGGTCGGCCAGGCGTCTCGCCCGGCAACCTGCTCGCGCTCGTCGTCGAGCTCGTCGCGGCCGCGGTCACAGCTTGGTGGCTCTATGCCCGTGAGCCGCGCTGGCTGGTGCTCGCCGTGATTGCAGCGCTGGCGCTCTGGCAAGGTGTGTCTCAGATCGCCGCGCTCCAGGACGGCTGGGTGCTGTCGGCGCTGCCGGCGTCCGCCGGCCGGGTGGCCGTCGCCGCCTGTCTGGCCGGTGGCGCCGGCCTGATCCCGCTGGTGCTGACCGGCGCCGAGCGCGCGGCCCGGGCTCGCGGTCCGGCCGTCAGCGCGGACCCGGCGGCCGACGACGAGTTCGAGGACGACGAGGCGTGGGAACCGGGCGCGTAGGCAAGGCGGCGGCATGGCGGCTGATCGCGTGGCTGCTGGTTGCGGCCCCGGCGCTGTCGCTGGCCGGGTGCGCCGCGGCGACGCCACCCCGCAGCGACCGCATCCCGGGGTCACTGACCGCGTCCGCACGGCCGATCGGTGCCGGCCCGCGATTTCGCCCGGCCGTACGCTCCCGAGATTCGGCGCGCCCGCCGCACTGCGCACCGACGCTGGGCCGGCGCGACGCGGTCCATGTGGAGCTGTTTGCCGCCGACCGGGTGGTGCTGGTGGCGCCCGGCATCGACGTGGGGCGCCCGTGGCGATCGATCGGCGGGCGGATCACCCGCGCGCGCTGCTACGGCGCGGTGGTGACGCTCGACCCGACCGGCGTCGTGCTCGCGCGATCCGGCGCCCGGCTCACCGTTGGCGATCTGTTCGCCGCCTGGGGCCGGCCCCTGCGCGTCCGCCGGTTGCTGTCGTTCCGCGCGCGCCGTCCCGTGCGCGCCTACGTCAACGGTCGGCGTTGGACCCGGACCAGCCCGGGCGCGATCCCGCTCACCCGCCACGCCGAGATCGTGCTCGAGGTCGGTCCGTACGTTCCGCCGCACCGTTCATTCACGTTCCCGCCTGGGGCATGACCCGGCGCCGGATTCCGGTTCAGGGCAACGTCATCGGCGCCCGCGGCAGCCGCGTCGGATCGAACTCCGCGAGCAGCTCTGCCGCATGCGACACCCGCGAGCGTGCGCGCGCCAGCCCCAGCGAATGAGCCAGCAGCGCCAGCGTGGCGCCGACCGGCTCGTCACGGTCGGCGAGCGTCGCGGACCCGTGGCGCTTGGCCAGCCGAGCGCCGTCGGCGCCCAGCACCAGCGGCACGTGGGCGTACCGCGGGACCGGCAACCCCAGCAGCCGCGCCAGCAGAATCTGGCGAGGGGTCGCGTCGGCCAGGTCGGCGCCGCGGACGACCTCGCCGATGCCCTGCGCCGCGTCGTCGACGACGACCGCGAGCTGGTACGCGGCGACGCCATCGGCCCGGCGGACGACGAAGTCGTCGACGACCGTCGCGCGCCGGCCGAGCAGCCGGTCGGTGAACTCGACGCGCTCGCCCCCGGCGCGCAGCCGCAAGGCGTGTTGGTCGCCGGCGGCGATCCGTCGCGCTCGCTCGGCATCTGACAGCGCCAGGCAGGTACCCGGGTACACGCCCGGACCGAGTCCGTGCGGCGCCGACGCCGCCTCACGGATCTCGGCACGCGTGCAGAAGCACGGATAGAGGAGGCCAGCGCGCTCGAGCAGCGCGAGCGCGTCCGCGTAGCGGGCCAGCCGCTCCGATTGGCGCACGACCGGCCCGTCCCAGTCGATCCCGATCGCCGTCAGGTCGGCGAGCTGCCCGGCCTCGAACGCAGGTCGCGACCGTTCCGGGTCGAGGTCTTCGACGCGCAGCCGGAAACGGGCGCCGGCACTGCGTGCGAACAGCCACGCGACGAGCGCGGTTCGCAGGCTGCCGAGATGCAGCGGCCCGGTCGGCGACGGCGCAAACCGCCCGTCGGGTGGGCTCAGTCCGGCCATGACCGGGCCGCGAGCACCAGACGCCAGAACGTCACGCAGGCCCCGAGCCGATTCGGGTGCCGGGCGAAGCGGACCTGCATCGTCGCCACGCTATCGCTCGAGCAGCCCTTGGATGACCGTGATCGACGATGGCACCCCGGGCCAACGGGAGGGGTAGCGTTGACCGGGTGGAGAGAAGCGTGCCCAGATGGCGGTGAGCGCCGGTGACCGCGAGCTCGACCTGATCGACGCGGTGATCGGCAAGGTGACCGGGCGACTCGGTCACGAGCCGTCGGCCGCCCTCCAGGAGTTCGTGCGTCAGCTGTTTCACTGGGTGCCCGCCCAGGACCTGAACGAGCGCGCACCCGACGATCTGGCCGGAATGGCGCTGTCGCAGTTCGAGCTCGCCCACGCGCGGGCGCCGGGCGAGCCGAAGGTCAGCGTCTACAACCCGGACCGTGAGCGCCACGGGTGGAGCTCCACCCATACGGCGGTCGAGATCGTCTGCGACGACATGCCGTTCCTGGTCGACTCGATCACGATGGAGCTCAACCGCCAGGACGCCGCGATCGAGCTGCTCGTCCATCCGGTGATGCGGGTCGTGCGCCATGAGACCGAGCTCGTCGAGGTGCTCGCGCCCGATCTCACGGTCCCCGGCTTCCAGGTCGAGTCCGTGATCCACGTCGACGTCGCCCGGCAGACCGACCCCGATCGGTTGGCGGTGCTGCGGGCGGGGATCGAAGTGGTGCTGGAAGAGGTCCGGGCCGCGGTCGAGGACTGGGGCCAGATGCGGGCCCGGACGACCGCGCTCGCGACCGAGCTGCGTCGGTCGGCGCCGCCGTGTGAGCAGCACCAGCTCGAGGAGTGCGAGGCGTTCCTCGACTGGCTTTCAGACGACAACTTCACGTACCTGGGGTACCGCGAGTACGAGCTGCTCGAGTCGGGCGCGCTTGAGCCGATCCCGGGAACCGGGCTGGGAATCCTGCGCGGCACCTCGTCGCACGAGCCCAACGTGCTCAGCGGCCGGCCGCTGGACGAGGCGCGCTCGTCGGATCCGCTGGTGCTGACCAAAGCCAACTCCCGGGCGCGCGTGCACCGGCCGGCCTACCTGGACTACGTCGGCGTCAAACGGTTCTCGCCCGATGGCCGGGTCGTCGGTGAGCGCCGCTTCCTCGGCCTCTACACGGGCGATGCCTACCGGGCCAGTCCGCGGACCATCCCGCGGCTTCGGGACAAGGTCGAATACGTGCTGACGCTCGGCGGCTTCCCGCCGGACAGCCATGACGCCAAGGGCCTGATCGACATCCTCGAGTCGCTGCCGCGCGACCTGCTGGTCGAGATCTCCCAAGATGATCTGTTCGACCTCGCGATCGGGATCCTCGGTCTCGGCGAACGACCGCGGGTCAGGCTGTTCGTCTCGCCGGACCGGCTCGATCGGTTCGTCGCCTGCACGCTGTGCCTGCCGCGGGACCGGTTCAACACCGACAACCGCGTGCGCGCAGAGGAGATCCTGGTCCGGGCGTTCGGTGGCACCCAGGTCGACTGGCGGCTGCACCTCTCCGATTCCGTGGTCGTCCGGGTCGACTACGTCGTCCGCTGCCCGGATGGCATCCATCAGCGCGAACCGGTGTCGGTGATCGAGGCGCGGATCACGGAGGTGACGCGGTCGTGGGGCGACGAGCTCCGTGCGGCCTTGATCTCCAAGTTCGGCGACGGCGAGGGCGTCGAGCTGTACCGGCGGTTCGGCGATGCCTTCCCCGCCGGCTACCGAGCCGACTGCGAGGCGCCGACGGCGATCGCCGATATCGCCCGGATCGACGAGCTGCGCAGCACCGGCAAGCCCGTGATCGCGGTCTACCGCCGCGGCGGCGAGGTGCCGAAGGCGGTCCGCTGCCGGCTGCTGTCCGCGGCCCCCGTGTCCCTGTCGGAGGTCGTGCCGAAGTTCGAGCACATGGACGCGACCGTCGTCGACGAGCGGCCGTATGAGATCGTGCCCGACGGCGAGGAGCCGGTCTGGGTCTACGACTTCGGCCTGCACTGCGATCCGGAGGGGCTGCAGCGCGCCGGGACCGAATTCTCGCAGACGTTCCTCGGTGTCTGGCTGGGTGAGCTCGAGGACGACCGCCTGAACTCGCTGGTGATGCTGGCCGGACTATCCGGTCGCCAGATCACGATCATCCGCGCCGTCCTGCGCTATCTGCGGCAGGCGGCGACCGCGTTCTCGGATCGCTACATGATCACGACGCTGCTGGACAACCCGGCGATCGCGGTGCAGCTGGTCGAGCTGTTCGCGGCTCGGTTCGATCCCGATCACGCCGACGTCGAACGGGCCGCGCGCCTGCAGGGACAGATCATCGAGGCGATCGACGGCGTCGCCAGCCTCGACGAGGATCGGATCCTGCGCAGCCTGCTGGCGGTGCTGGGCGCGATGCTGCGGACCAACTACTACCGGCACGCGGCCGACGGGCGCCCGCCCGCATATCTGTCGTTCAAGCTCGACCCGACGCAGCTGGAGATGCTGCCGGCGCCGCGCCCGCGGTTCGAGATCTTCGTCTACTCGCCGCGGGTCGAGGGGATCCACCTCCGGGGCGGTCGAGTCGCCCGTGGCGGTCTGCGCTGGTCAGATCGGCGCGAGGACTTCCGGACGGAGGTGCTCGGGCTGATGAAGGCCCAGACGGTCAAGAACGCGTTGATCGTCCCAGTCGGCTCCAAGGGCGGCTTTGTCGTCAAGCGCGGGGGGGCAGGTTCCGGCGCGGATAGTCGCGAGGCGCTGCAGCGCGAGGGGATCGCGTGCTACCGGACGTTCCTGCGGGGCCTGCTCGACCTGACCGACAACTACGTCGGCGACGTCGTGGTCGCTCCGGAACGCGTGGTCCGGTATGACGACGACGATCCGTATCTGGTGGTCGCCGCCGACAAGGGCACGGCGGCGTTCTCCGACATCGCCAACGGCGTCGCGGCGGAGTACGGCTTCTGGCTCGGCGACGCGTTCGCGTCCGGTGGCTCGCACGGCTACGACCACAAGCAGATGGGGATCACCGCCCGGGGCGCCTGGGAGTCGGTCAAACGACACTTCCGCGAACTCGGTGCTGACATCCAGTCAGAGGCGTTCACGGTCGTCGCTATCGGCGACATGTCCGGCGACGTGTTCGGCAACGGGATGCTGTGCTCGCCGCACACCCGGCTACTGGCGGCGTTCAACCACGCGCACATCTTCCTCGATCCGGATCCGGATCCGGCCGCGTCGTTTGTCGAGCGCCGACGACTGTTCGAGCTCCCGCGCTCGTCCTGGAGCGACTACGACCCGTCGCTGATCTCGGCCGGCGGCGCCGTGCACGCACGGACCGTCAAGTCGATCGCGATCACCCCGGAGGTGCGAGCGGCGTTGGCGATCGAAGCCGAGCGGCTGTCGCCCAACGAGCTGATCTCCGAATTGCTCAAGGCGCCCGTCGACCTGCTGTTCAACGGCGGCATCGGGACCTATGTCAAGGCGGCCCAGGAGAGCAATCTTCAGGCCGGCGACCGAGCCAACGATGCGGTCCGCGTCGATGGCGGCCAGTTGCGCTGCCGGGTGGTCGGCGAGGGGGGGAATCTCGGGCTCACCCAGCGCGGACGGATCGAATACGCGCTGAAGGGCGGTCCCGACGAGACCGGCGGCCGGATCAACAACGACGCGATCGACAACGTCGCCGGGGTCAACTGCTCAGACCACGAGGTCAACATCAAGATCCTGCTCGACGGACTGGCCGGCGACGCCGCACTGACCGACGATCGACGCAACCAGCTGCTGGCGTCGATGACCGACGCGGTCGCCGAGCGGGTGGTGTACGGCAGCTACACGCAGACCCAGTCGATGTCGATCGCGCTCGCCCAGGCGGTCTCGATGCGCGACGTCCATGCGCGGATGATCACGCACCTCGAGCGTGCCGCCGGCCTCGATCGCGAGCTCGAGTTCCTGCCGTCGGAAACCGCGCTCGCACAGCGCCGGTCTGACCGACGCGGGCTGGTAGCGCCCGAGATCGCGGTCCTGATGGCCTACTGCAAGATCCATCTGAATGCGTTGCTGCTGGACTCCAACCTGCCTGACGACCCATACCTGGCGCCCGATCTGGAGCGGTACTTCCCGGAGGCGCTCGACCGCTATTCCGAGGCGATGCGGTCGCATCGCCTCCGCCGTGAGCTGATCGCCACCGTCGTCTCCAACCAGCTCGTGGACCGTGCTGGAACGACGTTCGCCTACCGCCTCAACGAGGAGACGGGCGTGGCCGTGCCGCAGTTGGCGCGCGCGTTCGCGGTCGCGCGCGACGTGTTCGCGATGCCCGTGTTCTGGACTGAGGTGGAGGCGCTCGACAACCAGATCGAGGCCGGGACGCAGCTGTCGATGCTGATCGACGGTCGCCGCCTGGTCGAGCGCTCGACCCGCTGGCTGGTGCGCTCGCGCCCGCGGGGGGAGATCGACGTGGCCCGGGCGATCGCCCGATTCTCGGCACCGGCGCGGGAGCTGGCGGCGGCCTTGCCCGCGGCGCTGCAAGGCCACGACCGCGAGGTCTACGAGCGACGGCTCGAGGAGCTGTCGGGGGCAGGTGTCGCGCCCGAGCTGGCACACCGTGCCGCCATGATGAACCCGCTGCTGGCGGTGTTCGACATCGTCGAGGACGCCGACGCGTGCGGTTGCTCGCAACGGCTGGCGACGACCATCTATTTCGGGATCGGCTCGCGTCTGGGGCTCGATTGGCTGCGCGACCGGATCTTCGAGCTGCCGCGCTCGGATCGGTGGCAGGCGCTGGCGCGGGCGGCGCTGCGCGACGATCTCTACGAGCTGCACCGGGGTCTGACCCGTGACGTTCTGTCCGAGAGCGAGGCGGCGGCGCGCGGCGACGGCGACGAGGCGATCGAGGAGTGGCTGGAGCGCAACGCGGCCCCGGTGGCGCGTGCCCAGGAGGTGCTGTCCGACGTGCGCGCCTCCGAGAGCTATGACACGACGACGCTGCCGGTGCTGCTGCGCGAGCTCAAGAACCTGGTCTGAGCGGGCGGCGAGCCTCCGGGCTGACCAGTCGTAGCCAGTGCTCGGCGGTACCGGCCCCGCGTTCGGCGGTGACGGTCAGACCGGCGTCAGCGATCCACGTGCGCAGCAGCGGGGGCGGGAGCCGGTGCCGGCGCGCGCCGCGCCGACGCAACCGGGGCAGCAGCGGATCCGGGAGCGCGTGCAGCGCGGTCGCCACCATCGACGCCGGCCGCGTGTCGAACTGGAGCACGGCGATCCCGCCGGGCCGCAGCGTCCGGGTCAGCTCAGCGAGGTAGGAAGCGATCGCCGATCGGTCGGCGATGTGCTGGAAGACGAGGTGCGAGAAGGCGAGGTCGAACGCTCGGTCGGGCAGCCCCGACAGGTCCCGTCCCGAGCCCAGGTGCAGGTGGGCGTTGGCGGGGAGCCCGAGCTGGCCGGCGAGTGCGAGCATCGTGGGCGAGACGTCGACGGCGTCGACGCGTTCGAAGCGGTGCGCCAGCGCAACCGTGAAGCGACCGACCCCACACCCGATCTCCAGCGCCCGCGCATGGCCGGACGGGGGCGCCGCCCAGTCGAGCGCGGCCGCGACCAGCGGCTCGCCGGATGCCACGAACTGCTCGATCGACATGCCATCGCTGACCGTCGGGTCGATGTAGTGCAGCGGATCCTCACGTGCGAACCGCTCCCAGCGGGGATCTGCGGACACCGTCCTAAGTGTCGCGTTTTGCGAGGGAACTCGCAAAACCGCCACTAGCTATCGTTGCCCGGATGCCGTCTGTCACCACGAACGTCGAAGAGTTGCCCGAATCACGGGTCCGCGTCTCGGCCGAGGTCTCCGCCGAGGAGGTCGAACGCCGCCTTCAGCAGGCCGCCAAGCGGCTCGGGTCCACGATGCGGATTCCGGGCTTTCGCAAGGGCAAGGTCCCGCCGGCGGTCGTGATCCGCCGCCTCGGACGTGAGGCCGTGCTCGACGAGGCCGTCCGCTCATCGTTGGGCAATTGGTACGTCGACGCGATCGACGAGGCCGGCATCTCCCCGATCGGGGAGCCCGATCTCGACATGTCCGACCTGCCCGACCAGGGCAAGCCGCTGGCCTTCTCGATTGAGATCGGCGTCCGCCCGAAGGCCAAGCTCGGCGAGTACAAGGGCGTCGAGGTCGGTCGGCGTGAGCCCAAGGTGGAGGAGTCGGCCATCGACGAGCAGGTCGAGGAGCTGCGCAACCGGGTGGCGACGCTCGAGACCGTGGAGCGTGCGGCCGCGTCCGGCGATCAGGTGGTCGTCGACTACGTGGGCACGCTCGAAGGCGTGCCGTTCGAGGGTGGCACGGGCCGCGATCAGCTGATCGAGCTCGGCTCCGGCAACCTGATCCCCGGGTTCGAGGAGCAGCTGGTCGGGGCCTCCGCGGGCGACGTCAAGACCGTCGAGGTGACCTTCCCCGACGACTATCCCTCAGAGGAGCTGGCCGGCCAGGCGGCGGCGTTCGAGGTCACCGTGCACGAGGTCAAGGCCAAGCGGCTGCCCGAGCTCGACGACGACCTTGCCGCCGAAGCATCCGAATTCGACACGCTCGACGAGCTGCGCGAGGATTTTCGCAAGCGACTGGCCGAGGCCGACGAGCGCACCGCCGAACGCGAGTTCGAAGACGCGGTGCTGCAGGCGGTGACCGACAACGCCGAGGTCGACGTGCCCGAAGGGCTGGTGCACGCCCGCGCGCACGAGCTCATCCACCAGACGCTCTCCACCCTGGAGCGTCAGGGGATCTCGAAGGAGACCTACCTGCAGCTGTCGGGCAAGTCAGAGCACGAGCTCGCCGACGAGGCTGAGCCGGAGGCCGCCGCGGCGTTGCGCCGCGAGGCGGTGCTGGCCGCGGTCGTCGCGGCCGAGGCGATCGAGCCGACCGAGGAGCAGCTGCAGGCGGCGCTCGAGCCCGTCGCCCACCGCGAGGGTGCGGACGCGGCGGAACTGGTGGAGCGGCTACGCAAGAACGGCCGGCTCGAGGAGCTGCGCGAGGACGTGGCGACCCGACAGGCGTTGGAGCTGCTCGTGTCCGAGGCGAAGCCGATCCCCGTCGAGCAGGCCCAAGCGCGTGACGCGCTGTGGACGCCGGGCAAGGATGATCCGGACGGCGAGGGCAAGTCGGCAGCGTCCAGCGGCCAACTCTGGACGCCGGGTAGCTGACGATCGCAGACGCGGGACGGCTCACCGGCCCACGAGCCGGGGGGCCTATCATCGGCAGGATTCAACCGACGGACAACAAAGAAGGCAGAGCATGAGTCCACTGGTACCGATGGTCGTCGAGCAGACGTCGAGGGGCGAGCGAGCCTTCGACATCTACAGCCGGCTGCTCAACGAGCGCATCATCTTCCTCGGCACTCCGGTCGATGACCAGATCGCCAACCTGATCGTCGCTCAGCTCCTGCATCTGGAGTCAGAGGACCCTGACAAGGACATCTCGATCTACATCAACTCGCCGGGTGGCTCGGTCTACGCCGGACTGGCGATCTACGACACGATGCAGTTCATCAAGCCCGACGTGTCGACGATCTGCGTCGGCATCGCGATGTCGATGGGCGCACTCCTGCTCGCCGGCGGCGCCGAGGGCAAGCGGATGGCGCTGCCGAACGCCAAGATCCTGATCCACCAGGTCTCCTCGAGCTTTCAGGGCCAGGCGACCGACATCGAGATCCACGCCCGGGAGATCATCGACATTCGTCGCCGGCTGGACGAGATCATCGCCAAGCACACCGGCAAGGATCTCGACGAGGTCAAGCGCGATACCGAGCGCGATTACTTCATGAGCGCCGAGGACGCCAAGGCCTACGGGATCATCGACCGGGTGATCTCAGAGCACTGAGCCATTAGGCTTAGTCCTGAGATCTCGCGCAGCGACCGCAGGGGAGAGCACTAGTGGCACGTCCGACCGACTCAAACGAGCAGCTTCTCTGCAGCTTCTGCGGCAAGTCGCAGCGGCAGGTCAAGAAGCTGATCGCCGGCCCGGGCGTCTACATCTGCGATGAGTGCATCGACCTCTGCAACGAGATCATCGATGAGGAGCTGACGGCACCGCCGAGCTTCGATATCGAGAATCTCCCCAAGCCGCGGGAGATCTACGACGTGCTCAACGAGTACGTGGTCGGGCAGGAGCAGGCCAAGCGGTCGCTGTCGGTGGCGGTGTACAACCACTACAAGCGCGTTCAGATGATGCAGTCCGATGAGCATGACATCGAGCTGCAGAAGTCGAACATCCTGCTGCTCGGCCCGACCGGCTGCGGCAAGACGCTGCTGGCCGAGACGCTCGCCAAGATCCTCAACGTGCCGTTCGCGATCGCCGACGCGACCGCGCTCACCGAGGCCGGTTACGTCGGCGAGGACGTCGAGAACATCCTGCTGAAGCTGATCCAGGCCGCCGACTACGACGTCAAGAAGGCCGAGACCGGGATCATCTACATCGACGAGGTCGACAAGATCGCCCGCAAGGCCGACAACCCGTCGATCACGCGCGACGTGAGCGGCGAAGGCGTCCAGCAGGCGCTGCTGAAGATCCTCGAGGGGACCACCGCTTCGGTACCTCCGCAAGGAGGTCGCAAGCACCCCCACCAGGAGTTCCTGTCGATCGACACGACCAACGTGCTGTTCATCTGCGGGGGGGCATTCGCTCAGCTCGATCGCGTGATCGAGCGTCGCATCGGCCACCAGGGAGTCGGTTTCGGCGCCGAGATCCAGTCCAAGGAGCAGCGCGACACCGGTGAGATCTTCCAGCACTGCCTGCCCGAGGATCTGATCCAGTACGGGCTGATCCCCGAGTTCATCGGCCGCCTGCCGGTGATGTCGGCGATCCATCAGCTCTCCCGCGGCGAGCTGATGAAGATCCTGACCGAGCCGCGTAACGCGCTGGTCAAGCAGTTCCAGCGGTTCTTCCAGTTCGACGGGATCGAGCTCGTGTTCTCCGAGGAAGGGCTCTCGTCGGTCGCCGACAAGGCGCTCGAGCGGGAGACCGGCGCGCGTGGCCTGCGCTCGATCATCGAAGAGGTGCTGCTCGAGGTCCAGTTCGAGCTGCCGTCGCGCCGTGACGTGCAGAAGTGCGTCGTCACTCGTGACACGATCGAGAACGGCACGCCGCCGACGCTCGTCACCGCGGCCGCGCCCGACGCGGACGAGAGCGAAGCCGCCGCTTAGCCCGACGCTCGCGCCGCGGGCCGCGAGCTCAACAGGTCCAGGCCGAGTCCGGCCGACAGGTGTCTGGCGGCGAGCGCGCCCTTGACGCTGTTGCCCCTCGCGTCCAGCCGCGGCGCGAACGTCCCCAGCCCGCCCTTGCCCGGCGAGACCGTGACGATCCCGCCGCCGATCCCGCTCTTGCCCGGTAGCCCGACCTCGTAGAGCCAGTCGCCGGAGCTCTCATAGAGGCCGGCGGTGAGCATCACCGCCAACGCGTGGTGACAGATCGACGCGTCGACCACGCGCTGCCCGGTGACCGGGTTGACGCCACCATCGGCCAGCGTCGCGCCCATCACCGCCAGATCACGCGCGGTGACCAGCAACGAGCACTGGCGCGTGTACAGATCGACGGCCTCGGCCGGCTCGCAGTACAGCCGGTCACAGCTCCGCAGGGCCTGGGCGATCGCCTGGTTGCGGGCGTTGGTCGCCAGCGCCGACTCGTACACGTCGTCCGCCATCGCCAGCTCTCGACCGGCGAATCGCGACAGCCCATCGCGGATGAACCGCCAGCGCTCGCCGGGCGATGCGCCTGCCGCCAGGCTCGTGGTGGCGATCGCCCCGCCGTTGACCATCGGGTTGGTGCGCCCGTCAGCGCTGCGCTCGATCGCCGCCAGCGAGTTGAACGGGAGTCCGGTGGCGCTCACCCCGACCCGTCGCCGCGCCTCGCCGGGACCGAGCAGCTCGCAGACCAGCGCGAACTGAAACGGCTTGGAGACGCTCATGATCGTGAACTCGTGGCCGGCGTCGCCGGCGGCGAACGACGCCCCGTCGGTATCGACCACGCAGACGCCGAAGAGGTCGGGCTCGACCGCCCGCAGGGCGGGGTAGACCGGCGACGGCTCACCGTCGCGGTTGGCGCAGTAGCGCTCGTGGGCGTCGTCGACGAGCGCCTGGACCCGCGCGCGGTCCGGCAGCGCCCCGGTGGAGACGTGAGCGGGCGCGTCCGGGAGCGGCACCGGCGCAGCATCGCACAGCGAACGCCGTTGCGATGGGTGTGCTAACCGACTCCGTTGAGCGCGTTGACGACCCCGAGCACGTCGCCGCGGCGAAAGAAATCGACCGCGACCAGGTTGGGCAGCCGGTGGCGGATCCGCCGGCACGTCCGCGAGCGGGTCAGCAGCGCGTCCCGCGCGTTGACGACGGCCGCGTTCGAGGCGCGGGGAAACGGCGTCGTGTCGACCCAGTTGTTGAGCAGGAACAGTGGTGCCGAGGCCGGGCCGCGATTCGGCCGACAGCTGTACGCGACTCGCTCGGTCAGTGCTGCGGTGCTCCGGAACCGGTACGGCGTCTCCTGCAGCGCGTGACGATACGCCAGGTGGTACCAGGGGATGTCGCCGGCGTCGTTCTCGGCCATCACCACCAGCCGCTGGTTGGATTCGATCATCTCGCGCAGCGTCGGAAACGGCCCCAGCGGGCCGCGATAGACGAGGTCGAGCAGCCCCGCCCGCGCGAACGCGTCCCGGATGCTGTCGGGCGACACGCCCTCGTCCTGATTGATCACGACCACCACCGCGCCGGGGTGCGAGACCAGGAACGAACGCAGCTCCGTCAACGTCGACGACAGCGACACCGCGCCGATCTCGCAGAAGCCGTGACACAGGTAGATGCCACGGTGGCCCTTGCCGTGCCGCTCCAGACGTTGGCGGATCCGCAGTGCGGCATCCACCGCCGGGGCGCCGAGCTCGCGCTCGGCCGCCGCGCGCTTCGGCAGGCTCTCCAGGTCGGTGCGCACGCGGCCGCCGACCCGGTCGCCGTAGTAGGTGTCGATCAGCAGCCCGTGGATCCCGAAGTCGAGCTGGTCGGCGATCGTCCCGTCCTGTTGTCCGAACAGGAACGTCGGAATCGTCACCGATGCCATCGAGTTGTGGGTGGCGGCGAGCGCGACGTCGTTCAGGGGACGGTCGCAGAGCGCCGCGAAGCCGTTGCACGTGGTCGGCGTGGTCGCGGCCGGGGCCTCATCGCCGGCGCCGGTGATGATCACGGCCGCGACCGCGGCGAGCGCGGCTACCCCGAGCACCACCGGCACGAGCCGCAGCGCCCGTCCGAGACCCAGACGTCCGGCGGCGATCGCGCCGGCGTACCTGGCCATACCCCAGCGCACCACCCCCTCGACGCCGCGGTACAGCAGCCACGCGCCGACCGCGAGCACGGCGACCCGGAGTACAGCCTCGGGTTCCAGCAGGATCGCGATGCCGGCGGCGATCAGCGCGACGGCGATCGCCGGCGCGGCCCGGCTGACGCCATCGCCGTCTGACCCGGTGAGCCGGCGCCAGCCCTGCCAGGGGAGCGCGGCGGCGTGCGCGGGGCGCAGTGGCTGTGACGCCAGCGCGGCGACGACCGCGCCGGCGGCGGTCGTCCACAACGCCTGCACGCGCAGCCCGCCGAGGAACGCGTGCCACAGGGCCGCGACGACCGCTCCGCGTCCGGACGGTGCCAACTGGGCGGCGACCGCGCCACCGATCGTGTACAGCGCCACCAGCACCAGGCCCCCAAATGCGAGCCCGGCGCCGAGCCGGCGGACGGTCTGGCGGCGGGCGCGCGATCGCCAGATGGCGGCGACGGCGAGCAGCAGCGCGATCACTGCCAGGACCCACGCGAGCGCATACACCTGCCGGGCGATGCGTACCGCCGACAGCACGCCTTCGCCGGGCTCGAGCGTGAGCAGGTGCTCGGCCCGCTGGGCGTCCACTCTTCGCGCCGCGGCGGGAGCGAACCGCTGCAGTAATCCGGCCACGAGCACGCCGGCATCGGCGACGTTGATCGCCATCACGTGATCGTCGCGCCGCACCACCGCGGCATGCGCCTCGAGCACCGCACGCCGCAGCAGAGCCAGGAAAGCGGGGCTGGAGACGATCGAGCCGGTGGCCGCCCGCACGAGCGGCCGCACGGTCTCCAGATCCCCCGAACCGGATCCGACGACGGCGTCGGCCAGCCGGTCGGCGACCTCGTCGCTGACCGCCGGCTGGCGCAGCGCCGTGACCGCGCGGTCGGCGAACGGCTGCGAGCGCAGCAACGCCCGTCCGGCGTACGACAGCGCCAGCGCGACGATCGCCAGCACGACCGAGACCACGATCATCGCCGTCACCCAACGCTCGCGGGGTCGACCGGAATCCATCGCCGGGATCATCACGGCTCCGTGCCGCGGCCGTCTCGCCGGGTCCTACGAGCGAGGTCGCGAGCCCGGCCGGTCGCGCAGGCGCTGCGCTCGGCCGCGCAGCGCGGCGACCAGATCCCCCGTCCGCGCGTCGGGGAACTCGGCGATCGCCTGCTGTCGCAGGAGTACCGCCCACAGCACGGCGAGTGCGACAAACGCCAGTCCGCCCACCAGGGTGCCCAGGGCCCCGATCGGGCGCCAGATCAGCACCAGCGCAATGATCGCGATCAGGAACGCGGAGGCGGGACCGAGATAGTCGCGCAGGTAGGGGGCAAGCGCGTGGCGGAAGCCGGCGGCGACGCGGGCGGGGCCGGCCAGCCAGGCGGCGATGATCAGCAGCGCGCCGATCAGCACCAGCTCGCCGGCGATCTCGGCGAGCATCGAGGTCGCGATCGACACCGTCGCGGCCGCCGCTGGGCGGATCGAGGCGTCGTTGACCAGCGACGCCGGCACTTGCGACTGCACCAGCGCGCGCGCCAGCAGCACCAGTAATCCCGCGGTCGCCAGCGCAGAGCCGATGTTGATCACCGCGCGTCGCCGCCAGCCGCGAGCGAGTCCGATCGCCACTGCGAACAGCAGGGGCACGGCGATCGACAGCCACAGCGCCAGATTCCTGAGCCCGCGGCCGATGTCCTGAACGAGCCCGATCTGATCGGACTTCAGGATCCGCACCTGGGCGACCGACGGGGGCAGCTTCGCCCCGATGCCGGCCGGCAGCCCCAGCTGGCGCGCAAGCGCCTCGACGACCGAAGCCAGGTCGAGCGTGACCTCGCCGCCCTGCACATTGACCGGCCCTTTGCCGCCGTCGATGACCGTCTTGAGCGCTTGGGCTGCCCGGTAGTTGGCGTGCGCCCAGAGGGTCTGCACCCGCGCGTCGCCAAGCGCGAGACTGGCGGCCCGCACGGCGCCGGTGTGCAATGCACCGGCGGCGGGGCCGGCGAGCGGCTGCAAACGCCTGGGCAGCGCCGACCCGATCAGTTGCGCGACGTTGACGTTCGCGTACAACTGGTCGACGGCGAAGTTGGCGGTGACCTCGCGGATCTCGTCGTTCTGCAACAGCCGGGTGCTCGTCGTCGACCAGTTGCCGGGATCGAGCAGCTGGCGGTTGGCCCACACCGCGAACGTCGCGACGATCGTCAGCAGGGCGGTGAACGCAATCAGCGCATCGATGCCGCGCCGGCGCCAGGGCGACCCCGCGTCAACCGACTGCGGGGCGATAGCGGTTGCCGTCGCCGTCGCGCTCAGGGGGTCGGCGCTCACTCAGTCCTCAGAGCCGCGCATCGAGAACCGTCCGCCGTGACTGTCATCCATGTCCGATATTGCGGCGGCGGTGACACCCATGGCCGGTGAAGCATCTCAAGATGCGCGGATGCAGCCCGGACCGTGACGTGGGTGCACGCGCCGCGCCGGGTGGCGTGTCGTCAGTCCGGTGTGCCGGCGACCACCTTGACGAGGCGCCGCTGGTCACGCGTCGTCTGGTCGGCGTAGGCGAGGGCGAACGCGCCGAGCGCGGAATCGAAGCGGCGTCCCCGGCCGATGTAGGCGTCGATCGCGACCGGGTCGCCGGTGCGCGCGTGGGCCCGGGCAAGAACCCGCCCGCAGGCGGTGGCGAACTCCGTCAGCCGCGGCGCGATCAGGTCGCCGCGGGGAATCACCTTCATGTCGCGGAACTGGCGGACGTAGTAATCGTCACCGTCGATCGAGGTGAATCCGGCGAAGATGTCGGTCGCGCTCTGGATCAGCCGCTTGCCGACGACCACGCGCTCGCCGTGGCTGGCGTGAACGCTCTGACCGCAATACGCCTCATAGACCGACGGGCCGGCCTGCTTGATCTGCAGGAACAGCGGATCTGACGAGTCTCTACCGGTCAACAGCACCAGGTACACGCGCATCCCGACGCTGCCGACACCGACCACCTGACGCACCGCATCGACGAATGAGAAGCGGTCGAGCAGACGGCGCCGATACTCCGGCAGCGAGTCTCGGTGCGCGCTGAAGATCGCGTTTTCCAGGGCAAGCTCATCGTCCGGCAGACGGGTCCGGAGCGGCGGATCCTCGGTGATCCGCAGCGTTCCACTGCTCCGTTCGGTCAGCTTGCGGGCGGCGCCGGCGCTCGTGCGCCGCTTCGACTTGCGGATGATGTGGGCGGCCAGCAGTTCCTGATCGGCCGGCTTGAACAGGGCGATCAGATGGTCGGAGGTGATCAGGTCATACCAGACGTCCAAGGGCTTGGCCTGCGCGTAGTAGGCGATCCGCTCGCGGTAGGCGCGCAGGCATTCGGCGACCGCGCGGTCGGCTATGTCGGGCGTGACGCCGTTGTCGCCGGCGAGGACGATGATGCTGGCGACGAGGCGCGCCACGTCCCACTCGAACGGCCCGGGAAGCGTCTCGTCGAAGTCGCGCAGATCGAACGACAGCTGTCGCTCGGGGGTGGCCCAGAGGCCGAAGTTCAGCACGTGCGCGTCGCCGCAGAGCTGGACCGTCAGCCCGGTATTCGGTCGCGAAGCGAGATCGGCGGCCATCACGGCCGCCGCCCCGCGGTAGAACGCCCACGGCGATTCGGCCATGCGCGCGTGGCGGATCGGCACGAGTTCCGGGAGGCGCATCCGGTTCTGGTCGAAGATCGCCGCCAGTGGATCGGTGTCCTCGGTCCGGTCCCAGCGAGCAAGCTCGCCGCGCGGCATCTGCTCCCGCGCCGCCCGACCCGCGGCGCGGCGCTCGTCGATCGAGGCCCGGCGGCCCGCCGGCGGGCCTGATCTGTCGGTGGTGGGGATCACGTACGCGGCCGCTGCTGCGGCCGGCGGAGTCTAGCCCCGGTCTGGGGAGACGCCCGCCCCTCACGATCCATCGTGTCGGCGTCGCACCACCGGCCGATGAGCTGCGGACCCGGGACGGTCTCACCCACAGCTCCGCCCACAGGGTGCTGGTCGAGCTTGCGGCACGTGAGACGTCCGAGGAGCTCATGCTCCCCGCCGATCGGGAGCGCGACTACCGCAAAGACGCGTGGCTGCAACGCCGGCGAATCGCCGTCCTACGCGTCGGCGAGTTCCGTTTCGAGCACGGCCGCGAAGGCATCGCACAGGACCTGCTCGGCCTGCTGGGGCTGGACGGCGGCGCCTAGACTCAGCCCCATGTCGGAGCTGGAGGACCGAAAGCGCTACGAGCCCGCCGAGGTGGAGCCGCGGATCGTCGAGCGCTGGCTGGAATCCGACGTCTATTCGCCGGAGCCGGAGGGCACTGCGGCGGAGAACTACTCGATCGCGATCCCGCCGCCGAACGTGACCGGCGCGCTGCACATGGGCCACGCGCTCAACAACTCCGTCCAGGACTGCCTGGCCCGCCATCACCGGATGCGCGGACAGCGGACGAAGTGGATTCTCGGCACCGACCACGCCGGCATCGCGACGCAGGCTCAAGTCGAGAAGTCGCTGGTCTCGGAGGGCACCACTCGCCGCGCGATCGGGCGCGATGCCTTCGTCGAGCGCGTCTGGGAATGGCGCTCGCAGTACGGCGGCACGATCGTCGAACAGCTCAAGCGACTCGGCGCTCTGCCCGACTACCGCGCCGAGCGATTCACGCTCGACGCCGAGTACGCCAAGGCCGTGCTGAAGGTGTTCGTCGCGCTGTACGAGAAGGGCTACATCTACCGCGACCGCTACATGGTCAACTGGGATCCCGGTTCGGTGTCGGCGATCTCCGACCTCGAAGTCGAGCAGCACGAGGTCACCGACACGCTCTACTACATCGACTATCCGCTGGTCTCGGGCTCGGGGTCGATCACGGTGGCGACCGTTCGCCCGGAGACGATGCTGGCCGACACGGCGATCGCGGTCAACCCCGACGACGACCGTTACCGCCGGCTGATCGGGGAGAAGGCGATCCTGCCGCTCGTCGGCCGCAAGCTGCGGATCATCGCCGACGACTACGTCAAGCCCGAGTTCGGGACCGGTGCGCTGAAGATCACGCCGGCGCACGATCCCAACGACTTCGAGATCGGCCGCCGGCACGGGCTCGCGCAGCCGTCGGTGATCGGCGAGGACGGGCGGATGACCGACGAGGCGCCCGAGCGGTTCCGCGGTCTGACCGTGAGCGAGGCCCAGCGTGAGGTGGTCGCGGCGCTCAACGAGCAGGGCCTGATCGCGCGGACCGAGCCCTACCACCACACGGTGCCCTACTCCCAGCGTTCGGGTGCGCGCATCGAGCCGCTGATCTCGCTGCAGTGGTTCATGGCGATGGACGACCTCGCCAAGCCGGCGATCGAAGCGGTCACCAGCGGTCGCGTCACCTTCCATCCGGAGAACTACACGAAGGTCTATCTGGACTGGATGCAGAACATCCGGCCGTGGTGCATCTCCCGCCAGCTGTGGTGGGGCCACCAACTGCCGGTCTGGTACCGCGATCTCGAGACGTACGTGGGCGAGACGCCGCCGCGGGGCGAGGGCTGGACGCGTGATCCCGACGTGCTGGACACCTGGTTCTCCAGCGGCCTGTGGCCGTTCGCGACGCTCGGCTGGCCGCGGGACACACCGGAGCTGCGCGCCTTCTACCCGACCGACGCGCTCGTCACCGCCCGCGACATCATCTTCCACTGGGTGGCGCGGATGATCATGATGGGCCTCGAGTTCACCGGCACCGAGCCGTTCTCCGACGTCTACGTGCACTCGGTCATCCAGGCGCCCGACGGCCGGCGGATGTCGAAGTCGCTGGGCACCGGCATCGACCCGCTCGACCTGATCAACGGGGGTCCGCGGCCGCCCGTTTTCACGGAGGGCGGCGAATTCCCCGCCTACGGCGCCGACGCCGTTCGCTGGGGTCTGCTGGCGATGTCGTCGGGCCAGGACGTGCGCTTCTCCGAGGAGCGAATCGCCCAGGGCCAGCAGCTCGGCAACAAGCTCTGGAACGCAGCGCGACTGGTCCTGTTGAGCGCCGATCCGCAGGCGCGCGCGGCGGCGATCCCGACCACGGTCGAGGACCGGTGGATGCTCACGCGGCTGGCGCGCGCGCAAGCCGAGGTGACTCGGCAGCTGGATGCGTTTGACTTCTCGCAGGCGGCGCTGGCGCTGTACGACTTCATCTACGGCGAGCTCTGCGATTGGTACCTGGAGCTGGTCAAGCCGCGACTGCGGGCCTCCGAGCCCGAATTGATCGCAACGCTGCTGCACGTGCTGACCGAGACGATCTCGTTGGCGCATCCGATCATCCCGTTTGAGACCGAGGAGATCTGGTCGCTGATTCCCGGGTCCGAAGGGCTGCTGGCGCAACGGGTCGTGCCTGCTCTGAGCGCCACCGAGCCCAACGACGACGAGTCCGACGGCATCGACGCCGAGGCGGCGGTGGAGCGGACGATCGCCGCGATCCAGGCACTGCGACGGTGGCGCGACGGAGCCGAGGTCAAGGCCGGCGCCGTACTTCCGGCGCGGCTGGCGGCGCCCGGGTACGAGCAGACCGCCGAGCACCTCGCCCGGCTGGCCCGGCTGTCGCTCAACGGCAACGGCGCCGAAGCCACTCAGACGCCGGTCGCGGCCGTGCCGATCCCGGGCGGCGTCGTCGAGATCCTCGGTGGCGCGGGGCTCGATCGCGACGCCGCGATCGCCAAGCTGAACGGCCGCATCGCCGAGACCGACGCCGAGCTCACCCGTGCCCGCGGCAAGCTCGCCAACGCAGGATTCGTCGACAAGGCGCCGGCCCATGTCGTCCAGGGCGAGCGCGACAAGCTCGAACAGCTGACCGCCGAGCGGGAGCGGCTGGCGGCCGAGCTGCGCGCGCTGGGGGAGGGCGCCGCGGGGTGAGCGAGATGACGGGCGCGCAGGCCGAGCGCTACCTGCTGTCGCTGGAGCTGTTCGGGATGCGGTTCGGCCTGGACCGCATGCGCCGCCTGATGACCGCGCTGGACCATCCGGAACGACGCTTTCGCTCGATCCACGTGGTCGGCACCAACGGGAAGTCCTCGACGACGCGGATGATCGCGCAGATCCTCTCCGAGCACCGGCTGAGGACCGGCGCCTACCTGTCGCCGCACCTGCAGTCGTTCGCCGAGCGGATCCGGATCGACGGCCACGACATCACCGAGGCGCAGTTCGGGGCCGCGGTCAGCCGGGCCCGCCGGGCGGCGGCGCTGGTGGACCGGAGCGCCGAGCCCGACGATGAGGTGACGCAGTTCGAGGCGCTGACTGCAGCCGCCTACTCCGAACTGGCCCGCCAGCAGGTCGAGGTGGCGGTGATCGAGGCGGGGCTCGGGGGACGCTACGACGCGACCAACGTGATCCCCTCGTCGGTCACGGTGCTCACCGGGGTCGGGCTCGAGCACACGCGTTGGCTGGGACCGACGATCACCGATATCGCGACCGAGAAGGTCGACGTGCTGCAGCCGGGCTCGACGCTCGTGCTCGCCGCCGATCTCGCTCCCGACGCGGTCGCGGTGGCGCGCCGCGTTGCCGCCGAGCGCGACGCGACGATCGTCGAAGCCGGTATCGACGCTGGCGTACCGGTCGGCGCCCCGGGCGCGTATCAGCGTCGCAACTTCGCCCTGGCCCGCGTCGCCGCTGAGGCCTATCTCGGCCCGCTTGACCACGAGGCGGTACGTGCGGCCGCGGCGGTCGTGCGCGTGCCGGGACGTCTGCAGCAGATCGATTCCGAGCCGCTGACGTTGGTCGACGGTGCCCACAATCCCGACGGGACGCGGGCACTCGCCGAGTCGCTGCCCGAGCTCGTCGGCGGCGATCACCGCGTCGTTGCGGTCGTCTCGATCCTCGATGACAAGGATGCGGCGGGCATGCTCGCGGGCCTGTTCGGCGGTGCGGTCACGATCGACGCCATCGTCCTGACCGCTAGCCAGAACCCGCGCGCGCTGCCACCGGGGACGCTTGAGTCGTTGACGCGACAGCTGCACGGTCCGCCGGCGGAGATCGTCTCCGATCCGGGTCGAGCGGTCACGCGCGCGCGTGAGCTCGCCGGCTCCGATGGCGTCGTGATCGTCACCGGCTCGATCTATCTGATCGCCGAGATGCTGGCGGGCGGTCGCCGGGAGAACGCCTCGATCATGTGAACGTCTGAGATCCAGCGCGTACGCCGCATTTCGTGAGACACTCGCAGCCTGATGCCACGGTCCCGTTCTCGAGCCCGCACCGCCTCACGGCGGGATGGCGAGCCGCGCTTCCTGGTCATGATCGGGATCGTGGCGGTCTGCGTGGCCGCCGTGATCCTCGTCTTCTTCGGGCTGGGCTATCTGTTGGGTCGCGTCTTTTTGTAAAGGATCTCGGAACCTGACGGCGTATTGATAGGCGCCTCGCAAACCGCGCGACCACTACACTTCGCCCTTCCATGCTGCCATACGCAATCTTCGGGATTTCCAACAACGCGCTGAATCTGGCGGTCGAGTTGGTCATCCTGTTTCTGGTGGTGATCTGGCTCGCCCTGATCTTCTGGACCTACGCAGACGCGCGCCGCCGGATCGCCGATCCACTGCTGGTCGGCTGCGCGACGATCGCGTCGCTGTTCCCGTATGTGGGGACGATCGTCTACATGATCGTCCGCCCGCCCGAGTACCTCGACGATGTGCGCGAGCGCGAGCTGGAGATGCAGGCAGCCGAAGCGCGCCTGGCGGAGCTGGGCTATCACCTCTGCCCGCACTGCGACTACGAGGTCGAGCGCGACTACCTGCGCTGCCCCAACTGCATGCGCAAGCTCAAGGACCCGTGTCACTCGTGCGGTAAGCCGTTGGACCCGACCTGGAAGGTCTGTCCGTTCTGCGAGGCTGAGGTCGGAGCTCCGGCGCCCACCCCGCGGCGGACACGCCGGCGGTCCTCGGCCGCCGAGGCGACGGCTGCGACCGAGCAGCCGACGACCACCTAGCCGTACCCGAGCTTCTGCACGGGTAGGGCCGAACACCATCAACGAAAAGGACCTGCCGCCGTGGAGCGCACGCTGATTCTCGTCAAACCGGACGCCTTTGCCCGCAGCCTGAGCGGGGAGATCATCGCCCGTTTCGAACGCAAGGGCCTCCGGCTCGTCGCGCTCGAGCTGCAGACGATCAGTCGTGAGACGGCGTCGACGCATTACGCCGAGCACGAGGGCAAGCCGTTCTACGAGGAACTGGTCTCGTTCATCACCTCGGGCCCGCTGGTCGCGCTCGTGCTGGAGGGTGAGGACGCGATCCGCGCTGCCCGCCAGGTGATCGGCGCCACCAACCCGCTCGAGGCCAACACCGGCTCGATCCGCGGCGACTACGCGATCTCCGTCGGCCAGAACATGGTCCACGGCTCCGATGCGCCGGAGTCGGCCGCGCGCGAGGTCGCGCTGTTCTTCCCCAGCCTCGCTTAGTTCTCGCCTCGGGGTCGCCACAACGGCGCGCGATCCTGGAGCAGCTGGGGGTCCCGTTCGAGGTCCGCGTCTCCGGCGCGGACGAGCTGACCGACGGCGCCTCCTCCGAGGCGATCGCCGCCGAGAACGCACGTCGCAAGGCGCGTGCGATCACGTCTGCCGGGGGCGGCGACGCCAACGCGCAGACGCTGCCGGTGCTCGGAGTCGACACGGTGGTCGCGCTTGACGGACGGATCTACGGCAAGCCCGACGGCCCCGAGCAGGCGATCGCGACGCTGCGGCAGCTGGCGGGGCGCGAGCACACCGTCGTCTCTGGCCTGGCGCTGATCGACGCCGGGGGCGAGCGAACGGCGGTGGCGCGCACCGGTGTGCGCTTCCGATCGCTGAGCGACGCCGAGCTCACCGCCTACGTGGAGATCGGCGAATGGCGCGGCCGGGCCGGCGGCTACGCGATCCAGGGTCGGGGCGCGCTGCTCGTCTCAGAGATCCACGGCGACTACCTCAACGTGGTGGGGCTGCCGGTCGCCGAGCTGGTGCGGATCGCCCCCGAGCTGTTCGTCGACTAAGTAGCGAACGCGCGGGATACTCGACGCAATGACCCAGCAGCTGACCCGGATCCTCGTCGCCTCGGACATCGCCGGCAACGAGACCGTGTGGCGCAAGTTCGTCAACGCCATCAGCCTGGACGTGTTCAAGGTCGACGCGGCGCTGCTCGCCGGCGGGCTCGGCGTCGACCGCGATTGCGCGCAGGCGTGGGTCGAGCTGGCCGCCGAGCGGCTCGCCGGCGGCTCGATCCCGCTGTGTCTGATCCCGGGGGCCGGCGACGATCCGGCGATCGACGTCGAGCTGACCGCCGTCGAGCGCAACCCGGTCAACGTCGACGGGCGCGCGTATCCGCTGCCGGGAGGGCTCACGTTGATCTCCGACAGCTGCCGGCTCGGGTCACCGCCGGTGGCCGAGCGGTTGGTGGCGGTCGGGTCAGACGGCGGACCGCTCGTGCTGATGACCGCGGCGCCGCCCTACGATCCCGCCACCGCGACCGGATCGCGTGAGGTGGCCAAGGCGATTGACCGACTCCGGCCGGCCCTGTCGGTCCATGGGTGCAGCGGGGTCGGTGACGACACGCCTGACCCCAAGCGGTTCATCGGGGAGACGCTGGCGCTGACCCCGGGCAGCGAGGCCGATGCCGATGGCCTGCTCGGATTCGTCGTCGACCTCGTCGGCGACGGGGTGCGCGTCGCGCGTCCATTTCAGACGTAGCCGGGTCGGCACTGGGGAGCGTCGCTGAGGGTGCAGGAACGCGTGCAGGGACCCTCACCTAAACGAAGCTAAAGATTTCCAGCGCTTTTGTCAGCGGTCGAGCCCGAATCCGAGCGATTGGGCGATCGGCGTCCGATACACTCGACGTCGGACGGATGCCGCTGCTGGGCCCCCCGGGCCCCACGTGTCGTCGCTTACGTCCGCCGGTTTTCGCTACCTCACTCCATGGGCTTCTTCACGTATCTGACCGGCTTCGGCGGCCGCGATATGGCGGTCGATCTCGGCACCGCCAACACCCTCGTGTACGTGCGGGGGCGTGGCATCGTGCTGTCAGAGCCGAGCGTGGTCGCCGTCGACTCGCGTAACGGTGAGGTTCACGCGGTCGGGATCGAGGCCAAGCGGATGCTCGGTCGCACGCCCGGCACGATCTCGGCGATCCGGCCCTTGAAGGACGGCGTGATCGCCGACTTCGAGGTCACCGAGGAGATGTTGCGCCATTTCATCCAGAAGGTGCACCAGAACCGCTGGGCCCACCCGCGCGTCGTCGTCTGCGTCCCGTCCGGCGTGACCGGCGTGGAGAAGCGCGCCGTCGAGGAGGCCTGCCTGAGCGCGGGCGCCCGTCAGGCCTACCTGATCGAGGAGCCGATGGCGGCCGCGATCGGCGCTGGGCTTCCGGTCGGCGAGCCGACCGGATCGATGGTCGTCGACATCGGCGGCGGCACCAGCGAGGTCGCCGTGATCTCGCTCGGTGGGATCGTCGTCTCCCAGTCGATCCGGGTCGGCGGCGACGAGCTCGACGAGGCGATCATCAACTACGTCAAGCGCGAGTACAAGCTCCTGATCGGTCAGCAGACGGCCGAGGAGGTCAAGCTCGAGATCGGCTCGGCGCATGTGATGCCCGAGGAGGTCCAAGCTGAGATCCGCGGCCGTGACATGGTCTCCGGCCTGCCGAAGACGGTGATTCTCACCTCCGAGGAGATTCGCGGCGCGCTCGAAGAGCCCGTTTCGCAGATCATCGATGCGGTCAAGCAGACGCTGGACCGCACCCCACCTGAGCTTGCATCTGACATCATGGACCGCGGGATCATGCTGGCTGGAGGTGGGTCGCTCCTGCAAGGGATCGACGAACGCCTGCGCCACGAGACCCAGATGCCCGCGCATTTGGCGGAATCACCGCTGACCTGCGTGGCGGTCGGGTCGGGCAGGTCGCTCGAGGAGTTTGAGGCGATCCACCGGTCCAGCAAGAATTCCCGTAATCGCCGTCGCCGGTAGTAGCGTCGGAACACCGGACCGGTCGCCGGCCGGCACGACCCGGAGACATCACCGTTGCATGACAAACAGGTCCGACGTAGACGCGCCGTGCTCGTGGTGCTCGTCGTCATCTCGCTGCTCCTGCTGACCGACTATTTCGGCGAGTCGACGTCGTCTCCTCTGCACCGCGTCCAGCGCGGGATCGTCGCGGTCCTGTCACCGATCCAATCGGGCGCGAGCACCGTCTTCTCGCCCGTGTCAGACGTCGCCAACTGGGTGTCGACGACGCTGCACGCCAAAACCCAGCGTGACCAGCTCAAACGTCAGCTACAGGCAGCCGATCAGCAACTGGCCAATTACAAGACGCAGGCCTACCAGAACGCCTACCTGAGCAAGCAGCTCGGGCTCGCGCAGTCGGTCGGGCTGAGCCGCTACGCGCCGGTTGGGGCCAACGTCATCAGCCGCGACCCGAGCCTCTGGTATCAGACGGTCGAGGTCGGCGCCGGATCGGGCGACGGTGTCGCGATCAATGACCCGGTGACCGGCGACGGTGGTCTGGTCGGGAAGGTGACCGAGGTCACGGGTTCGTCGGCGATCGTGACGCTGATCACCAACGCCAGCTCCAACGAGCAGTTCGGCGTGACCGCGTCGGTGACCAATCGGACCGGCGATACCGGCGTGCTGGAGCCGGCCGTCGGCAACCCGAATCAGATGGTGCTCCAGGACCTGCCCAACCGTGCCCAGGTAACACCCGGGATGCAAGTCGTCACCGCGGGCTACAAGGATCCGTCCAACGCGCAGCTGAACTCGCTGTACCCGCCCGGGATCCTGATCGGGACGGTCGCGAGCTTCAACCCCAACGAGCTGCTCAACAGCGGCCAGGTGCCGGTCACGCCGACGGCCAACGTCCGTAGCTTCACATCGGTCCAGATCCTGACCAAGGTCGGTGCGGGCACCGAACATGCCCAGGTGAACCCGTGATGACGATCGACACCGTCCCGGTCAAGCTGATCATCCGGATCGCGCTGCTCAGCCTGTTGGCGGTGCTCGTCCAGGAGACGGTGATCTCGAAGATCTCGATCTTCGGCGTCGACGCCGACATCACCCCGCTGGTCGTGATGTCGATCGGGCTGCTGTGTGGCTCGATGACCGGCGCGGTCACCGGGTTCTTCATCGGCCTGATGGTCGACACCGTGCTCGTGCAGACGCTCGGCGTCACCTCGCTGCTGTACATCACGATCGGCTACTGGGCCGGCCGTCTGCGCGAGCTGCGCGACCCCGCCCATGGGCTCATCCCGGTCGCGTGCGGGGCCGCCGCGACCGCCGTCACCGGGATCGGGATGACCGTGATCCAGTTCCTGCTCGGCGTCGACGCGCCGGTCAGCCTGCTGCTGGCGCAGCAGATCTTCCTGACGATCCTCGTCAACACGCTGATCTCGTTGCCCGTGTACGCGATCGTGCGCCGGATCATCACCCCGGCGCTGCCCGACGATCCGCGCCGCCGCCGACGCCGCGCCTACACGACGGGCGGCCTGAGCCCGTTGCAAAGCCCGTCACGACGGGTGACAGGTCCGATCAACCGCGGAACGACACCCGCCGGGAGCTAGCAGCTCGTGCCCCCGGATCCGATCGACGAGCGCCGCTCACCGATGACGCCGCAGCTGGCCCTGCGGGTCGCTGTCGTGGGCTCGATCGTATTGGCGCTGTTCGCGATCCTGTTCTTCCGGCTGTGGTTCCTGCAGGTGCTCTCGGGCAGCCAGTACGTCGCCCAGGCACAGGTCAACCGCGTCCGGGACGTCACGATTCCCGCACAACGCGGAGAGATTCTCGACAGCGCGAATCACGTGCTGGTGAACTCCAAGCACGCGCTGTCGGTGCAGATCGTCCCGACGCGTCTGCCGGTGACGATGTCAGAGACCAACATCCGCAACCCTCCGCACGCCGACCAGGTGGTGTTCAACCGGCTCTCGCATGTGCTGAAGATCTCCACCAAGCGCAAACGCTGTCGGATCGCGGCTGCGACCCAGAATCACCCGGTGCTGTCGCGGGTGGCGTGCGACGTCGCGACCCAGATCTCGCTGAACCCGTACGCGAACGTGACCGTCAAGACGCGCACGTCGAAGTACATCCAGTACTACATCGCCGAGCATCAGAACGAGTACCGGGGTGTGAACGTCCAGCAGACCTGGATCACCGGCTACCCCCAGCGGACGCTCGCCGCGCAGGTGCTCGGCACCGTCGGGCAGATCACCCGGCAGGAGCTCAACGGCGGGCGCTACCAGGGCGCGGTCCAGGGCGAGACCGTCGGCCAGAGCGGGCTCGAGGCGTCCTACGACCAGTTCCTGCGCGGGACCGACGGCAAGCAGCGGGTCGAGATCAACGCTCAGGGCCTGCCGGTCGGCGTCGGCCGGACCGTTCAGCCGATCGCGGGGCACAACCTGCAGACGTCGCTGAACACGCAGCTGCAGCGCGTCGGTCAGGCATCGCTGGCGGAATCGGTCGCCGGCCACGGCGGGGGCGGCGGCGCGTTCGTCGCGATGAACCCGCAGACCGGCGAGGTCTACGCGATGGGGTCCAATCCCTCGTTCAACCCGTCGGTGTTCGTCCCGTCGATCTCCGAGAAGGCGTTCAAGGCGCTGAACGACCAGAGCTCGAACTTCCCGCTGCTGAACCGCGCGATCCAGTCGGTCGGGCCGACCGGCTCGACGTTCAAGCCGATCACGGCGACCGCCGCGCTCCAGAGCGGAGAGTGGAGCGTCGACCGGACCTACGACGACTCCGGGACGTTCAACGTCGACGCCGAGCATCTGCACAACTCCGGCGGTGGCCCGGGCGCCGGCGTGATCAACATGGTCGACGCGTTCAAGATCTCCGACGACGTCTTCTTCTACAACCTCGGAGCCCGGCTGAACCCGGCCGATCCGCTGACGCACCCCAACGGCGGCCCGTTGCAGGCGTGGGCGCGCAAGTACGGGATCAGCCGCAATCCCGGCATCGACCTGCCGGGCGCCGTGACCGGAACGCTGCCCGACCAGCGCTGGCGCGCGCGGCTGAACCACCTCGAGTACGAGTGTGAGACGGCGACCGGGCTGTATCGGTACACGAACGGCAGCAAGCACAGCCCCAAGCGAGCTGCCGGGCTACCACCGCAGCCCCAAGCGTCCGCTCAGCGCGGGTGGCTGCGGGATCGCCGACGGCTCCAACCGTCCGTGGTCGGTCGGCGACAACATCAACCTCGCGGTCGGGCAGGGCGACGTCCAGGTGTCGCCGCTGCAGCTGGCGGTCGTCTACTCGGCGCTGGCCAACGGCGGCACGATCGTCACCCCGCACATCGGTCTCAATGTCGAGAACGCCGACGGCACGGTGCTGCAGAAGGTCGGCCCCGAAGCGCCCAAGCGCAATCTGCACATCAATCCGCTGTACCTGGACACGATCCGCCAGGGGTTGCACGAGGCCGCCCAGTCCCCGGGCGGCACCTCCGACGACGTGATGGGCAACTTCCCCGAGCAGGTGTACGCCAAGACGGGCACCGCCCAATACACCAACCAGCCCGACTACGCCTGGTACTCGTGCTTCGTCCCGGCGACCGCCACCAGCAAGCCGATCGAAGTCACCGTCTGGGTCGAGAAGGGCGGCTTCGGCGACCAGGCGGCAGCGCCGGTTGCCCGGCAGATCCTCTCGCAGTGGTTCCTCGGCAAGCCGGGTCCGTTCCTCAGCGGGAGCTCGTCGACGCTGTGAGTACGACGACGCCGCTCACCCCTGCCGAGCAGACGGTCGAGCCGCGCGCCCGCGCGTTGCCGGTATTCGACCCGCTGTTGCTGCTGGCGGGGATCGGGTTGCTGCTGTGCTCGTTTCTGACGCTGCGCCACGCCGCCGGCAGCGCCGAGGCCGACAAGCAGGCGTTGTACGGCGGCGTCGGCGTGCTGCTGGCGCTGACGATCAGCCGGATCGACTACTCGCGTCTGCGGGAGTACAAGTTCGGGTTGTACGCGGTCATGATCGGGCTGGATCTGGTCGTCTACGGGTTCGCCCCGATCGCCGGGGCGCGGCGCTGGATCCCGTTGCCGGGATTCAGCTTTCAGTCCTCGGAGTTCGGCAAGCTGTTGTTGATCGTGGCCTTGGCCGGATTCGCCGTCGACCGCTCACGCCAGCTGAGCGAGCGGCGCACGACGGCGCGGATCATGCTGCTGGCGCTGGTCGCGGCGCTGCTCGTGATCCCTGAGCCCGATCTCGGCACGGGACTCGTGTACGTCTCGATCGGGTTTGCGATCCTGTTCTTCGCCGGCACCTCCTGGAAGCACCTGGTGGGGCTGGTGGCGCTGTTCGCGACGGCGCTCGCGCTGGCGCTGGCGGCGACGCCGGTGCTCGGGATCCACGTGATCCAGGGCTATCAGGTCAACCGGCTGACGGCGTTCGTCAACCCCAACCACAAGGCCAAGCCGAACGAGCCCGACCCGTGGTATCAGATCAAGCAGTCTGAGATCGCGATCGGCTCGGGTCAGAAGACGGGCCAGGGAAACCACGCCACACAGTCGAACTCGGGCTTTCTCCCGGCGCCCGACACGGACTTCGCGTTCGCATCGGTGGCCGAGATCTACGGCTTCGTCGGCGGCGCGATCGTGCTGGGCCTGTACGCGCTGCTGCTCTGGCGGGCGTTACGTGTGGTGACCGTCGCCAAGAACCTGTTCGGCACGCTGATCGCCGGCGGGATCCTGGCGATGCTGATGTTCCAGGTGTTCGTCAACGTCGGAATGACCGTCGGGATCGCTCCGATCACGGGGGTTCCGGCGCCGCTGATCAGCTACGGCGGCTCGTCGGTGATCGTCACCTTCATCGCGATCGGACTGCTCGAATCCATCTACATCCAGGGACGTCTTGCCGCGTCCGGCAAGAACCGCGCGCTAATTTCATAGATACAGGGCGCCGCTACGGCCGGCTGCCCGTCAGATTTCTGAAAGGTTTGAACACAATTGAAGAAGCAAGTGTTGGTCAGCGTCGACCGTGGCGAGACACGAGTCGCCTTGCTGGAGACGAGCGGAACCCCCTCGACGGCGTCTCGCAAGTCAAGCGCTCAGAGTTCGTCGCGCCGCCGGAGTAAGCCGGCCGGGGATTATCGGGTCGCCGAGCTGTATCTGGAGCGCAAGGGCAACCGCTCGATCGTCGGCAACATCTACAAGGGCAAGGTCGACAACGTCCTTGCCGGCCTGGAAGCCGCGTTCGTCGACATCGGGCTGGAGAAGAACGGCTTCCTGCACGTCGACGAGATCGTGCTGCCGGGCGTCGAAGCGCCGCGCCGCGGTCGCGGCGGCTCCCGCGACGGGCGCAATATCACCGACCTGCTCAAACCCGGCCAGGAGATCGTCGTCCAGGTCGTCAAGGATCCGCTGAAGACGAAGGGCGCACGGCTGTCGATGGACCTCACGATCGCCGGCCGCTACATGGTCTACGCCCCTTACGGCGAGGGCGTCGGCATCTCGCGGCGTCTGGACGAGAAGGAGCGCGAGCGACTACGCAGAGAGGCCTCCAAGCTCGACCTCAAGGGCGCCGGGGCGATCATCCGCACCGCCGCCCAGGGCGGCAAGCGCGCCGATCTGGAGCGCGAGCTGCTGTACCTGTTCAAGCTCTCCGAGGTGCTGACCAAGCGCGTCGAGGAGACCGCGGCGCCGGCGCTGGTGTTCCAGGAGGCGGATCTCTCGGTCCGGGTCGTACGTGACATCTTCTCGGCCGACTTCGAGCGCGCGGTCGTCGACGACCCCAAGCAGTTCCGGCGGCTGAGCTCGTTCTTCACGCGCACTGCGCCCGAGCTCGTCGAGCACGTCGAGCTGTGGGAGGACGAGCGGCCGCTGTTCGACGCCTACGGGGTCAATCAGGTGCTCGACTCGACGCTGTCGCGCCGGGTCGACCTGCCGTCCGGCGGCTACCTGGTGATCGACTACGCCGAGGCGCTGACCGTGATCGACATCAACTCCGGCTCGTTCATCGGCCGTGGCAAGGGCGCCCGGTTGGAGGACACGATCACCAAGACCAACCTCGAGGCCGCCGACGAGGTCGTCCGCCAGCTGCGGCTGCGCGACATCGGCGGGATCATCGTGATCGACTTCATCGACATGGCCCGCGCGCGCAATCGCGACGCGGTGCTCAAGACGCTGCGCAAGGCGCTCGACGAGGACCGCACGAAGACGTTCGTGGTCGAGATCTCGCCGCTCGGCCTGGTCGAGATGACCCGCCAGAACGT
The DNA here is from genome assembly GCA_963743985.1 of uncultured Solirubrobacteraceae bacterium. Lineage (GTDB taxonomy): Bacteria > Actinomycetota > Thermoleophilia > Solirubrobacterales > Solirubrobacteraceae > Palsa-465. The sequence goes on from CAVUSD010000011.1 coordinate 98,898, forward strand.
CACCGAGGGCGTCCGCGAGATCATGACCCGGCCGTGCCCGACCTGCGACGGCGAGGGCGTGATCAAATCCGAGGAGACGATCGCGATCGAGTTCGAGCGCCGGATGCGCGATCTCGCCAAGGAGACGAAGGCGGACGCGATCCTGATCCAGATGAACCCACGGGTCTCGGCCGAGTTCACCGGCGATAGCGCGCGGGTGCTGCACGCGGTCGAGGAGGAGACCGGCAAGTGGTTTCACTTCGAGGGGTCCGAGGGGCTGCCCCTGGACCACTTCGCGGTCCTGCTCGAGGGTGATCGCGAGGAGGTGCTCGAGCGGGCGCTGCCGTTCCGCGAGGGCGAGGAGGTGTTCGTCGAGATCGTCGAGCCGCACATGTACCAGGCCGGCGACGCCGTCGCCAAGATCGACGGCTATGTGATCTGCGTGACCGGGGCCGACCCGTACGTCGGTACCAAGCAGCTGGTCCGGATCGACGACGTCGGCCGCAACCAGGCGATCGCCACGCTCGTCGAGGTGCCCGGGGCGGCGCAGCCCGCCCGGCCCGAGAGCGGCGACGGCGATGATGACGAGCTAGACTCGAAACCTCGGCGTCGCGGCCGTAGGGGCGGGCGACGTCGTTCCGGTGCCAAGGCCGAGTCGGCCGCGGCCGCACCCTCGACGTCCGAATAGAACATGTCCACGTACGCGATCATCAAGACAGGCGGCAAGCAATACCGCGTACAGCAGGGTGAGACCCTGCTGATCGAGCGGCTGCCCGACGCCGAGGGCGACACCGTCGCGCTGACTCCGCTGCTGTACGTCGACGGGGACACCCTGCTCGACGGCGACGCGCTGTCTGACGTGTCGGTGCAGGGCAAGATCGTCGCCCACGAGCGCGGTCCGAAGTTGCGCATCGTCAAGTTCAAGCCAAAGCGCGGCTACAAGCGCCGTAACGGCCATCGCCAAGAGCTGACCCGGATCGAGATCGCCTCGATCGGTACGGGCTCGGGCTCTGGGTCGCGCGCGCAGGCAACCGCGCCCGAGGAGGTCGGCAGTGGCTCATAAGAAAGGCCTCGGCTCCAGCCGCAACGGCCGTGACTCAAACCCCCAGTACCTGGGCGTCAAGCTGTTCGCCGGACAGAAGGTGACCGGCGGCGAGATCATCGTGCGCCAGCGCGGGACCCGTTTCAAGCCGGGCGTCGGGGTCGGGATCGGCAAGGACGACACAATCTTTGCCAAGTCCGCGGGCGTGGTGGAGTTCAAGACCGGCCGTCGCGGCCGCGTGATCTCGGTCGCGCCCGTCAGCGACGACACGCCCGCCGCCGCCTAGCGACGACGGGCTGTCGGCAGTACCGCACGGCCCGCCCTCCGGCGGGCCGTTTTGCGTGGGGCGTGAGCGGGCAGGGGGTCGGAGCGGCTGCACATGCTGAGCCGTTCCCCCGAGTCGCAAAGGAGCTCCCCATGAAGACCGTTCAGGGATTCAAGAACTTCCTGATGCAGGGCAATGTGATCGTCGCCGCGATCGGTCTGTCGATCGCACTGGCGTTCAGCACGCTCGTCAAGGCGTTCACCGACAGCATCATCACGCCCCTGGTCAACGCGGCCGGCGGCGGCGGGACCTCGGGCCTCGGCTTTCACGTCAACGGCCAGCTGATCGATATCGGCGCGTTCGTCGCGGCGATCATCTATTTCGCGATCTTCATGGCCGTCGTCTACTTCCTGATCGTCGTGCCCTACCGCGCCTATGAGGCTCGGCTGGGCAACACCGTGTTCGGGCCCGCGGCTCCGACGCAGACCTGCCCCGAGTGCCAGTCCGACGACCTGCCGGTGAAGGCGACCCGCTGCAAGTACTGCGCCGCCGACCTGCACGGCGCGTCCGAAGGG
>CAVUSD010000012.1:0-89600 GCA_963743985.1 uncultured Solirubrobacteraceae bacterium
TGCTGCCGCGATCGTCGATCGACGCGTTGGGAGCCTCTTCCTTGAGCCGGCGGATGATCTCATGGGCCCGCTGGAGGCCTTCGGCATCACGGAACACGGCCACGTACTTGTTCATCATCTCGCCGAGCTCGTCCTTGATCGCCGACACGCGGCGACCGCCGGCGGGGCGGTTGATGATGCTGCGGATCCGCTGTTCGGTGTCGGCGGCGCGCGAGGCGGGGGTCGTCGGCATCTCCAGGTGCGCGGCCTGCAGGGCCGCATGTTCGCCCGACCGCCGGCCGAAGATCAACGTGTCCAGCAGGGAGTTGGCGCCGAGGCGGTTCCCACCGTGGACCGAGACGCAGGCGACCTCGCCGGCGGCGTACAGACCCGGGATCGTCGTCTGGCCGTCGACGTCGGTCTTGACGCCACCCATGATGTAGTGCTGGCCGGGGTGGATGTGGATCGGCTCGCGGGTGATGTCGACGCCGGCGAAGTCACGGCCGATGTTGACGATCTCACGCAGCGCCTCGAGCGTGCGTCGACGCGGGACCTTGGTGATGTCGAGCGCGACCGTCCCGTCGGGGAAGCCGCGACCTTCATTGATCTCGGTCTGCTCGGCGCGGGAGACGACGTCGCGAGAGGCGAGCTCGAGCTTGTTCGGCGCGTACTTCTCCATGAACCGCTCACCCTCGGCGTTCAGCAGCCAGGCACCCTCGCCGCGGGCGCCCTCGGTGATCAGCAGCCCGTTACCCGCCAGGGTCGTCGGGTGGTACTGGATCATCTCCATGTCCATCAACTTGGCGCCGATCCGGTAGGCCTGGGCGATCCCGTCGCCGGTCACGATCAGGCCGTTGGTGGTCGGCTTGTAGGCCTGCCCGGCCCCGCCGCAGGCGAGGATCACCCCTTTGGCGTTGAACACCTCCACCTTGCCGTCGCGCAGGTTGCGGCAGATCGCGCCGTTGCAGCGACCGTCGTCGTCCTGCAGCAGATCGGTCGTGAACCATTCCTCGTAGCGGTCGACCTGATGCGAGTGCTTCATCATCTGCTCGTAGAGCACGTGCAGCAGGGCGTGGCCGGTGATGTCGGCCACGTAGTAGGTGCGCGCCGCCGAGGCGCCGCCGAACGCCCGGGTGCCGAGGTGCCCGGACTCGTTGCGGTGAAACGTGACCCCGGCGTGCTCCAGCCAGAGGATCTCGTCAGGTGCCTCGCGGCACATGATCTCGATCGCGTCCTGGTCGCCGAGGTAGTCCGACCCCTTGACGGTGTCGTACGCGTGGGACTCCCAGCTGTCCTCCGGGTTCAGCGCCGCGTTGATCCCCCCGGCGGCTGCCACCGAATGGGAGCGCACGGGATGGACCTTGGAGACGATGGCGACGGTTGCTCCCGTCTGGGCGGCCGCGAGCGCGGCGCGCTGGCCGGCTAGCCCGGCACCGATGATCAGCACGTCATGTGAGGGCACGGCCATCAATATATGACTCAGCGCCCCCGGCGCGCGGCGTCAGCTACGACGGCGAAAGCGCGGACTGCATCGCGCGACGCAACTGCTGGACGGTTACGACTCCTCGCAGCACACCGTCATCGTCGACCGCCATCACCGCTCCGAGCGCCCCCAGCGACTCCGAGCCGATCAGGTCCGTGATCGGCCGGTCCTGATCGACGCGCCAGTTGCTGGTGCGTTCAGCGTCGACGACCGAAGCGACCGTCAGCCACCCTTCACCGGCGTCGATCGACGCCTGGGTTCGCTCCTGGGTGACGATTCCCGCATAGCGTCCGTGCTGGTCGATCGCCGGAAACCACGACCACCCGTAGCGCAGGAAGTACTCGTCGAGCGCCTGGTGCAGACCGACCTCCGTTCCAATCGCCACCGGGTGGGTGTCCATGATGTCGATCACTCGGACGCCCTCGACCCGCTCGTCCAGCGCCGATTGGTACACGGCCGAGCGGGCGGCCTGGTAGGTCATGAACGCCAGCGCGATCGCCCACAGCCCGGTGAACGTCCCGAAGTTGAGCAGCAGCCAGATCCCGAACGCCGCTAGCACTAGCGACAGTCCCTGTCCGAGCCGCGCCGAGATCAGTGTGCCGGTGCTCTTCGAGCCGGTGATCCGCCAGATGATCGATCGGGCGATGCGGCCGCCGTCCAGCGGGTAGGCGGGCATCAGGTTGAACACCAACAACAGCACGTTCATCGGCAGCAACCAGCTCAACGACAGCAGCACCGGCGTGATCGTGATGTCGTCGTCGAGCCGGATCGCGTGGCTCAGGCGGTGCGGACCAAGGATCGCGAGGTCAATCGCGAGGCAGACTAGGATCACGCCGAGCGTCGCCAGCGGACCCGCCGCCGAGACCTTGAAATCTTCGCCTGGGGTGGCGGCGTCGCGGTGCATCCGCGTCAATCCTCCGAACAGGTACAGATCGATCTGGTCCACCCCGATGCCCTGCCGACGCGCCACCAGCGCATGACCGAACTCATGCAGGATCAGCGAGACGAACAGCAGCAGCACGCTGACCACCGTCGTCAGGTAGGCGACCATCGCCGAGCTGTGCAGCGTGTCCTTGAACGGGGACGACAGCAGATAGATCAGCAGGAACAGCGCGATGAACCAGCTGAGGTCCGCGCCGACGCGGATCCCGAAGACACTGAACAGCCTGACCGAGTTGGTCCGCCGGAGCATGCTGCAATGGTCGCATAGCGGCGATGACCCGACCGGCAACTTCAAGGAGTGAGATGAGTTCGCAGATGCAGGCGCTGAAGACCAGGCTCGGAACGGTCTCCGATCTCGATGGCGCCGCCGAGCTCGCAGGCTGGGACCAACAGACGAAGATGCCGCCGAACGGGGGTCAGGCGAGGGCCGATGTGCTCGCGACGCTGGCCTCACTGCGTCATGAGCTCTTCACCGGCGACGAGACCGGGCGCCTGCTCGAGTCCGCGGCGGCTGAGCTCAACGGGGCCGATCCGGACTCCGACGATGCGCGCCTGATCGGCGTCACCCGCCAGCGTTGGGAGAAGTCACGGCGCGTGCCGACCGAGCTCGAGGCCGAGATCGCGCGAGCGGGGTCGGAGGGCCAGGAGGCGTGGGTCGCGGCGCGGGCGGTGTCGGACTTCCAGAGCTTCGCGCCGTACCTCGAGCGAATTCTCGAGCTGACGCGCCGCTACGTCGACTGTCATCTCGGACACGATCACTACGACTGTGCCTACGACGTTCTGATCGACGACTACGAGCCGGGTATCAAAACCGCCCGAGTCGCGGACCTGTTCTCCGAGCTCAAAGGTGAACTGGTTCCGATGATCGCCACCCTCGCTCAGGCAACGCCGGTCGACGACCATCTGCTGTCGGCCCATTTCGGGACCGACGGGCAACGGACGCTGGCGCGCGAGATGGTCGGCCTGATGGGTTTCGACGAGGCGGGCTGGCGGCTCGACGACACCGTGCACCCGTTCGCGATCGGGATCGGGGCCGGCGACGTTCGGATCACGACCCGCTGGGACGAGAGCTATTGGCCGATGTCGCTGTACGGTGCGATGCACGAGTGCGGCCACGGCCTGTACGAGGCGCAGATCGGCCCTGAGCTGCGGCGCACCCCGATCGGCGCGCCGCAATCGCTGGGTGTGCACGAGTCGCAAAGCCGGCTGTGGGAGAACATGGTCGGCCGCGGCCGTCCGTTCTGCACCCTGCTGGCGCCGAGGGTGTCCGAGCTGGCCGGCGGCGAACTGGCAGGGGTCGACCCCGACCGCCTGTACCGCGCGATCAACCGCGTCAAGCCGACCTACATCCGGGTCGAGGCCGATGAGGCGACCTACGGATTGCACATCATCCTTCGGTTCGAGCTCGAGCAGGATCTGATCGAGGGTCGGCTGTCGGTCGCCGAACTCCCGGAGGCTTGGAACGCGCGCTTTCAGGACTACTTCGGTATCTCGGTGACCGACGATGCCGACGGCGTGCTGCAGGACGTGCATTGGTCGGCGGGGATGATTGGTTACTTTCCAACCTATGCCTTGGGCAATCTGATTGCCGGGCAGCTTTGGGAGGCGGCTCAGGTCGAGATTGCCGGCTTGGATGACCAGCTCGCGGCCGGGCAACTGGCCGAGCTGCGTGAATGGCTGCGCCGGCGGGTCCACCGCCACGGCGCGAAGTTCGGAACCGAGGAACTGCTGGAGCGAGAGGGCGGAGGTCCGATCTCGGTGGCGCCGTTTGTGCGTTACCTGAAAGCGAAGCTTTCAGATGTCTATGGGATCGATCTCGGCGACTAATAGGGCGGCGCGCCAGTGACGGTCCCGAGCCGACCACAGCTCGGACAAACCGCGGCGCCGGAGCGCACACGCCACAGTCAGACGAAACAGAGAGTGAGCGACACATGAGCAACACCCCAGTCAAGGTCGCCGTCACCGGCGCGGCCGGTCAGATCGGCTACGCCCTGCTGTTCCGGATCGCGTCGGGCCAGCTACTCGGCGAGGACACCCCGGTGCACCTCAAACTGCTGGAGATCCCGGCCGCGGTCAAGGCCGCCGAGGGCACCGCGATGGAACTCGACGACTGTGCATTCCCGCTGCTGTCGGCGATCGACATCGACGACGACCCCAACCAGGCATTCGACGGCGTCTCGGTGGCGCTCCTGGTCGGCGCGCGTCCGCGCACCAAAGGGATGGAACGCGGTGATCTGCTCGAGGCCAACGGCGGCATCTTCAAGCCGCAGGGTGCTGCCTTGAACGCACACGCCGCCTCAGACCTGAAAGTGCTGGTCGTCGGCAACCCGGCGAACACCAACTGCCTGATCGCCGCTTCCAACGCCCCGGACATCCCGCGTGAGCGGTTCACGGCAATGGTGCGGCTGGACCACAACCGTGCGATCGCACAGGTGGCCAAGAAGACCGGTGCAGAAGTCGCTGACATCACCAACATGACGATCTGGGGCAACCACTCGGCGACCCAGTACCCCGACCTGTTCAACGCCAAGGTCAAGGGGGCAAACGCCGCCGAGGCGATCGACGATCAGTCATGGATCGAGAATGACTTCCTCCCGACCGTGCAGAAGCGCGGCGCGGCGATCATCGAGGCTCGCGGAGCATCGAGCGCGGCCTCGGCGGCCAACGCGGCGATCGACCACATCCACGACTGGGTGCTCGGCACGCCCGACGGCGACTGGGTCTCGATGGCGATCCCGTCCAACGACAGCTACGGGATCGGCGAAGGCGTGTTCGCCGGCTATCCGTGCACGTGTTCGGGCGGTGAGTACACCGTCGTCGAGGGGCTCTCGATCGGCGAGTTCTCTCAGCAGAAGATCGACGCGACCATCGCGGAGCTACGCGACGAGGCCGAGGCGGTCAAGGGCCTGGGCCTGATCTAGCAGTGTGCGAAGGGCGCCGGCGACCGGCCGGCGCCCCCGCAGGCGGGCTTTAGTTAGCCGCGTGCCAACCTTGGCCGTTACGCGTGACCTTGCCGTCCTTGACAAGGTTTGGCATGACTCGATACAGGTAGTTGGGCTCAGTGCCCAACTGCGAGGCAATCTCCGGGATAGTGATCCCCGGGCGTTCGCGCACCAGCGCCAACGCCTGTTCGCCGCGCGTGCCGTTGCGCCGTCCGCGTGGCCGCGCCACCCGTCGAGACGCGCCGTTTCCATTCACTGACTCGCTCTTCGCCGGGCGCCCAGGACTGCGGCGCGTTAGCGCAGATCGTGCCGATTGCAACTTTGCCATTTCCGCGTTGAGCTCGTCGAGGCGATCGTCGATCTCGGCCACGGTCGTGTCAACAAATCCCGACAACCCGGCTACCTCCAATTCGTAGTTTGCACGTGAATACCCATTCACGATACATCGCAACCGAACGTTTTGGAGGTTTATGGACGTATGGTTAGTTGCTTTCAAGCAATCGCTTCAACCGTGCCAACGACCGTGTGGCTTCACGCTCGGAGGTGGCACCCACGATGAAGCGGCTCGCCAGGCTTCCGAGCCGGCCGCCGGGGGGATGGAACTCGTTGGTGTAACTGAACTGTGTGCCCCCGGCAGCGGTGGGCGCCAGCCGGTAGTGGGTCAGCGCGTCGGAGTGGGCGGGACCGCCACCCTCCCAGCGGGCCTCGGTCGGCTCAGTCACCTCGGTCAGCCGCCAGTGCACGTGGAAGGTGAGTCCGACGACCGACAGCGCCTGGTCCATCGTGGCGCCCCGTCGCAGCGGAATCGGTGACACGTTCTCGACGGACTTGTGGATCGTCACCCAATCGCCGAGCCGGTGAGGATCCATCACCGTCTCCCATACCTTCTCGATCGGCGCGTCGATCTCGATTTCGGCCTGAACTGTGCTCATCGGTGGCGAGCGTAACCTGTCTTGTCCTGAGGAGATGGCCCCGATGAGAGCGGCGGCGGCGCGCTACCGAGCCGCCAGCGGCTCGTCTGCCTCCCAGACGGCCAGCGCGTGTTCGATCGCGGCATCGAGTGAGTGCAGTCGAATCCCGAGCACGTCGGAGGCAAGCGGGTTGACGGGCAAAAGATCGGTCGCCAGGCTTTCCATCAACGGCTCGATCAACTCCGGCTCCTCGCCGGCGACGATCGCCGCGATCCGGCTGGCGATCGGGGTCACCGAGAACCGTTGTGAGCCGATCGTCGGGCGTGAGACCAGCATCAGTTCCGCGATCTGCATGATCAGCCGGCCGTAGCTGACCACGTTGGGGCCGGCGGCGTCGAGCACCATTCCCGCGGCGCGAGGGTCGTCGGCGCAGGCCACCAGCGCCGCGATGACGTCACGTTCGTCGATCGGCATGCCGCGGTTATCGCTCCATGCCGGCAGGATCAGAACCGGCAGTCGTTCGATCAGGCGCACCAGGAACCGGAACGCGCGTGACCGGGCGCCGATCACGATCGAGGCACGCAGCGCGACGGATCCGGGCACGCCCTCGAGCAACACCCGTTCGACGTCCAGGCGACTGGCCAGGTGTGGCGACGGCGACCCGTCGGACGGCTCGGGGCCACCCAGATACACGATTCGCCCGACCCCTGCCCGGCGCGCGGCGCCGGCGAACCGTTCCGCCGCCGCGCGCTCGCGAACCCCGAACCCCTCGCCCGAACCCGTCGCCGGCTCCATCGAATGGATCAGGAAATAGGCGACGTCGACACCGTCGAGCGCCTCGTCGAGGCCCGCGCCGGTGATGGCATCGCCGGCGACCACCGGTACGTTCAGCGTCACCCGTTCGGGCCGGCGGGCATAGCCGCGGACCGCGTGACCGCGACGCTGCAGTTCAGCGGCTACCAGCCCGCCGACGTAACCGCCGATCCCGGTGACCAGTATCGACAGGGGCGGGCCTTGAGGTTGGGCTTCGAGCACGTTCACAAACCTACGAAATAGCGGGGCCGCCGCAGAACATGCCGGTATTTGAGGGTTTTTGAGCACATGTGAAGTTCTTGCGTTTTCCGGGAATCGAGCCGCGGCGGCGTCGGGAACTCCGCTTTGATGCCGGGTCTTGGAGTCGAGCATCGAGCCGGAGCGGGGAGCTGGGCGGGTCATGGCGAAACGTCGGACAATTGAGCAGGCGAGCTGCGAGCAGTGCTTCTTTCAGCGCAACCAATTGTGTGCGGTGGGCCAGAGCGGTCCCTGCGCGACGTTCCGGCCCGACGGGCCTGAAGGGCTGCGACCGCCGAGCCAACTGCGGTTCGTGTTCGGCGCCGAGCGCCGGCTGCAGGTCGCCTGGGCGTTCCCGTCGCCGGCCGAGCAGGCCGCGCTTCACGCCTGATCGCCCGCCTGGGCGGCCCGGGCGGCCGTCCGTTCGGCGTGGTTGCCCATCCACTCGGCACCGGCACGGTCGGTGACGCCGTGGGCGAACACCGAGACGATCACGGTCAGCGCGGCCAGGTCGAAGATCGTCGTGCCCTGGGCCAGATGCTCGGACAGGATCAGCAGCGAGAATGTCATCGTGGCGACGCCCTTGGGGCCGAACCAGGCCATGAACCCTCGCGTGGCCAGGTCGATCGGGGTGCCGACCAGTGAGCACATCACCGCTACCGGTCGGGCGACGAACAGGGTCAGCAGGGCGACGCCGAGTCCGGCCCACCCGTTGGCCGTGAGACCGTGCCAGGTCAGCAGCGATCCGAACACCGCGAAGATCCCGAGCTTGACGATCTCCACCAGGTCCAGCGACTGCTTGGCGAACGCCTCGCGCATGTCGGGCCGGCGGATCCCGAGCACGATCGCCGCCACGAACACGGCGATCAGCCCGTTGCCGTTGGGCAGGAGGACGGCAGCGCCATAGGCCAGGAACGCGATGCCGAGTGCCACCAGCGCCTGCTGGTGGGCGGCGAGCGGACGCGTGGGGGTGAGGCTCGCGATCAGGCCAACGACGAGCCCGACGCCGAACCCGAACCCGAGGTTCTCGCAGACGAACTTCCAGACGACGAAGTCGCCGCTCGGCGCCAGCGACGCCGCCAGCGCCAGCACCGCCGGCAGTGCCAAGCCGTCATTGAGCCCGGACTCAAGGTTCAGTGAGCCGCGGACGATCGCGGGCACGCGCGGGTTCGTGACCACGTTCGAGGACAGCACCGGGTCGGTCGGCGACAGCAGCGCCCCGACCAGAAACGCCTCGGTCCAGGACAGCCCGATCAGCAGCTTGGTCGCGACCGCCACGATGACCGCGGTCAGCGGCATCGCCGCGATCAGCTTGCGGGCCGGCAGGTGCCAGTTGGAGCGCACCATGTCGCCGTCGACCTCGAGACCGTCGCGCAGCAGGATCACGATCAGCGCGACGGTCGCCAGATCCGCGACGAACCCCGAATCGCGGGTGAAATCCAGTACGCCGAGGCCGCCGTTGCCGAGGATGAACCCGGCCACCACGAACACCGCCGCCAACGACACGAAGCTTCGGTTGACGAGCTCCGAGAGCAGGGCGCCGGCGATCAGCAGTCCGCCGAGCACAACCGCGGCGACGTCGAACGAATGCGAGACCAGCGCGTACGCGAGCATCACCGGCGGTGCGGGGCGCGCATTACAGTGTCAGAGGGACATTCGAGAGGAGTAGGACGTTGCAGGTCACCGTGCTGGGGAAGTCACCATCGTGGCAGGACGCCGCTGGAGCCTGCAGTGGCTACCTCGTACAGGAGGGAGAGTTGCAGCTATTGCTCGACTGTGGCAACGGCGTGTTCTCGAAGTTGCGCTCCGCCGTCGACTATCGCTCGATCGGCGAGGTGCTGATCAGCCACCTCCACGCCGATCATTTTCTCGACCTGGTCCCGTTCAGCTACGCCCTGGCCAACGCGCTGCGCAAAGGCGAGCTGGGCGAGGTCCGTTCCCGTCCATCGCTGCGGGTGCCGGCGGGCGGTCACGCGCTGCTGCGGCGGATCGTGGGGAGCTGGGGATCGGCCGACCTGGTCGACGATGCCTTCGCGATCACCGAATACGAGCCCGGCGATGTGCTCAGCCTGGGTCCGCTTCAGGTCCGGTTCCGCGAGGTGCCGCACTTCGTCCGCTCACACGCGGTCGAGCTCACCAGCGATGGCACGCGCTTCGTGTTCGGCGCCGACTCCGCGCCCAACCAGGCGCTGGTCGAGTTCGCTCAAGGCGCCGACCTGCTGATGGTCGAGGCGACGCTGTCAACGCCGGAGCAGGGCCCTGAGCGCGGGCACATGACCCCGCGTGAGGCGGGCGAGCACGGCGCCGCGGCGCACGCGCGGCGGCTGGTGCTGACCCATTTCTCCGACGAGATGGACCCGTCCTGGGCCGCCGCGGAGGCCGCCGACAGCTACGGCGGTCAAGTCGAGCTCGCCCACGAGGGCGCCGTCTACAAGCTCTAGGCTTGAGGCTGCGAGGAACGACGATGTCAGACCGAGACCTGTTCGCCAGCTTCGATCGTATGCGCCGGGAGATGGATGAGATGTTCGGCGACCCGTTCGGACGCTCGGGCCTGTCTCGCCGGCGCACCGGTCACTGGCCGCCGATCGACGTCGCCTATGCGTCCGATCCGCCGCGGGCGATCGTCACCGCCGAGCTGGCCGGCGTCGAATCCTCCGACATCGCGTTGCAGGTCGAGGGCCGGCGGCTGATTCTCGCCGGCCGGCGCCGGGCCTCCAGTGTCGAGGGCGAGGTCTACCAGCAGGTCGAGATCGAACGCGGCGTGTTCCGCCGGATCGTCGAGCTCGGCGCCGACGTCGAGTCCGCTGCCGCGACCGCCCGCTACGAGAACGGGATGCTGCGGATCGAGCTGCCGCTGCTGCAGCGGACCGCGCCCCCGCGTGAGGTGCCGATCGAGACCGGCGACGCTGAGTCGGTCGGCGGGGACCGATGATCGACATCGGCGGCGCGGTCGGGGCCGACAATGCGGCCGAGGTGGCGATCGGTCAGACGCGGGTGCTGCCCGATCGCTTTGCGGTGTTGCCGCTGCGCGACGCGGTCACGTTCCCCGAGCTGATGGTGCCGCTCAACATCGGCCAGGAGCGTTCGGTCGCTCTGATCAACGACGTCCTTCGCGGTGACCGTTCGTTGGTGCTCGTCGCGGGCCGGTCGGCAGAGGTCGAGACCCCGACTCCTGAACAGATCTACGACGTCGGCGTGCTGGGCACGGTCGCGCGGATGGTGCGGCTGCCCGATGACACGCTGCGCGTCCTGGTTCAGGGCGGCCAGCGCGTGCGCGTCGATGAGTGGCTGCAGACCGAGCCATATCTCGCCGCCCAGGTCTCAGAGCTCCCCGACCAGGTGCCCTCAGGCCCTCAGCTGACGGCGCTGATGCGCAACGTCCAGCGTGACTTCACCGCGATCGCCGGCCAGGTTCCCTACCTGCCCGAGGAGCTGTCGGTGATGGTCTCCAACGTCGAGGATCCGGTGCTGCTCTCGCACCTGATCGCGGGCGCGTTGCGGCTGCCGGCCGAGCAGAAGCAGTCGCTGCTGGAGGAGGTCGATGTCGCCAAGCGATTGCGGCGGCTCTCAGAGGTGCTGGCCTCCGAGCGCGAGGTCGTCGAGATCGGGACCGAGATCCAGTCTCAGGTCCAGTCCGAGATGCAGAAGGGCCAGCGTGAGTTCTTCCTGCGCCAGCAGCTCAAAGCGATCCAGGACGAGCTCGGCGAGGGCGACGAGGCGGCGGCCGAGGCCAAGGAGCTGCGCGAGCAGCTGGAGGCGATCACGCTCCCGGAGGAGGTCTCCAAGCAGGTCGATCGTGAGCTCGGGCGACTCGAACGGCTGCAGCCGGCGATGGCCGAGTACGGGGTCGTCCGGACCTACCTGGAGTGGATCGCGTCGCTGCCGTGGGACACCTCGACCACGGACAACCTCGATCTGCGCCACGCGCGTGAGGTCCTGGACGCCGATCACTACGACATCGAGAAGGTCAAGGACCGGATCCTGGAGTTCCTGGCGGTGCGTTCGCTGAAGCCGGACGCGAAGGGGTCGATCCTGATGTTCGTCGGTCCGCCGGGCGTCGGCAAGACCTCGCTGGGCCGCTCGATCGCGCGAGCGCTGGGACGCCAGTTCGAGCGGATCAGCGTCGGTGGGATGCGCGACGAGTCCGAGATCCGCGGTCACCGGCGCACGTACATCGGCGCGATGCCGGGCGTGGTGATTCGCGCGTTGCGCGATGCCGGGGCCAAGAACCCGGTGTTCATGATCGACGAGATCGACAAGATGGGCGCCGACTTCCGCGGCGATCCGGCGTCGGCGATGCTCGAGGTGCTCGACCCCGAGCAGAACGACACGTTCAGAGACCACTACCTCGATCTGCCGTTCGACCTCTCGAACGTGATCTTCATCACGACCGCGAACAACCTGGACACGATCCCCGGTCCGCTGCGCGACCGGATGGAGATGATCCAGCTGGCCGGCTACACCGAGGACGAGAAGCTGCAGATCGCCAAGCGTTACCTGGTGACGCGTCAGATCGAGCGAAACGGCTTGAGCGCGAGCAAGATCTCGTTCACCGATGCCGGGCTGCGGGCGATCATCTCCGGGTACACGCGTGAGGCCGGCGTCCGCCAGCTGGAGCGTGAGATCGGGACGGTGGTCCGCAAGGTCGCGCGCCAGGAGGCGGAGGGCACGCTGACCCGGAAGGTGTCGGTGACCGAGCCGCGGGTCCGTGAGCTGCTCGGCCGCCAGACGGTCCATTCGGAGTCCCGGCGGCGCACGTCTCGGCCGGGGGTTGCGACCGGGCTGGCGTGGACGCCGGTCGGCGGCGATGTCCTGTTCGTGGAGGCTTCCGCGATGCCCGGCAAGGGCGGGCTGACGATCACCGGCCAGATCGGCGACGTGATGCGCGAGTCGGCGCAAGCCGCGCTGAGTTATGTGCGCTCGAGTGCTGCCGCGGTCGTTCCCGACCTGCCGGCGGGCTGGTTCGCCGATCACGACATCCACATCCACGTGCCCGCCGGGGCGATCCCCAAGGACGGGCCGAGCGCCGGCGTGACGATGGTCACGGCGCTCGTGTCGCTGCTCTCGGGCCGCCCGGTGCGTGCCGACCTGGCGATGACCGGCGAGGTGACGCTGACCGGCCAGGTGCTGCCGATCGGTGGCTTGAAGGAGAAGGCCCTGGCCGCCCAGCGGTCGGGGATCAAGACCGTGATCGCGCCTGAGCTCAACGAGGCCGACACCGAGGAGATCCCCGAGCACCTTCGACGCCAGCTTCGGTTCGTGTTCGTTTCCGACGTCGGCCAGGTGCTCGAGGCGGCGCTCGCGAGCCGCCGTGCACCTGCGTACACGCTGGCCTGATCGCGCCTCGCGTATGCTGACGTTCCAATTGCCGCCACGCACAAGGGAGATACATGGCATCCGCAGGAACGAAAGTGGCTAAGGCGGTTCCCTTCAGCGCCTCCGACTTGGCCAGCATCAAGGACAATGCGTACGTTCGTCGCGTAATCGAAGACGGCGCCTTGCGCGACAACGTCTACAACGTGATCGAGTCCAGCAAGAGTGCCTACGAGCGGTTGGGCTCGAACGGTGCGCCCCACAAGGCAGTGCTGGAGGACGACAAGCTGCACGGGCACGTTCAGTCCGCCGCTGGCTCAGTTCGTGACATCGCGCTCGCGCTCAACGACGTCGACACCAAGCACAACCTGCCGTTCAAGAAGAAGAAGCACACGGGCCGCACCCTGTTGCTGCTGGTGATCATCTCGACCATCGCCGCACTGGCGCTGTCCGAGGGCCTGCGCAACAAGCTGCTCGACGCGCTGTTTGGCAAGGAGGAGGAGTTTCAGTACACGCCGCCGGCGCCCGCGCCGACGGAGCCGCCGGCCAGTCCGGTCAGCGCAGCCTGAGCTTCGCCAAGGGCGTCCTGTTCGGGGCGCCCTTTTTCGTGGCCGCGACCGCGGGAGCGCCGGGCGTTGGTCGCACGCTGCACGTCGCGGTCGGGCGCGTGACCGCCGGCCGGTTGTCCGTCCACGATGCGCTCCTGGTCAAACACGGCGCCGGGCTGGTCGCGGCCGCCCGGTTGGATGACGCCGACCTGCGCGGCGCACTGCCGCTGCGGTGCCCGTGACCGGCGTCAGCGCAGTGACGGTCAGCGGGGGGTTCGTTCGGCCACCGGCGTGCCGGCCGGGTGGCGGATTTTGCCGATCGGACCGTCACAATCCGCCAACCGCGGTCGCCGCCCACGCCGGAGCCGTCACTCTCGCGGCCGCCGCCGGTAACGTTGCCGGCCCCGATGGAGCCACCGATCGAGTGGGAGCAGGCACGAGCGCTCAACCGGGCCAAGTGGGACGCCCTGGCCGAGCTGCACGGCCAGGACGCCTACTACGACACCGAGGCGCTGGTCGCCGGCCGCGACACGCTGACGCCCGAGGACGACGACGCGCTGCGCGCGTCCGTTCAGAGCGTGGTCGGGCTCGACGTGCTCCATGTCCAGTGCCACATCGGCTTTGACACGATCTCGCTGGCTCGCCGCGGCGCCCGGGTCACCGGCGTTGACTTCTCGCCGGTCGCGCTGGCCAAGGCGGCTGCGATCGCGAACCGCTGCGGCGTCGAGATCGAGTGGGTCCAGGCCGATTCGACCGCGATCGGCCCGTCGCTGGCCGGCCGGTTCGATCTCGCCTTCGCCACGATCGGGGTGGTGTGCTGGATTGCCGACATCGGTGCCTGGATGCGCTCGGTGCACGCGACGCTCCGTCCGGGCGGACGGCTGATCCTGATCGACACCCATCCGCTGCACGAGATGCTCGCCTCCGCCCGGCCACTGAGATTCGACATGTCCTATGCCGACGACGGCGCTCACGTGTTCGAGGACGAGGGCTCCTACGCGGTCCGGGACGCCAAGCTACCGGGCCGCGAGGTCGGTTACGCCCACTCGCTCGGGGAGATGGTCAGCGCCGCCGTGGGCGCCGGCTTGCGGATCGACGAGCTGAACGAACATCTGCGCTCCTCGTTCGAGCATCGCGTCGGCATCCCGCTGCGTGAGGACGACGGCTGGTGGCGGCTGCGCGCCGACGGACGACCGCTCCCGCTGCTGTTCACGCTGCGCGCCACCCGGGTCACCTAGCCCGCTCAGGGGGCGGGCAGCGTCCGTGCCAGAAAGTCCCGGGTCAGCTCCCACGCCCGAGCGGCCGGCTCCGGCTGGTAGAACCCGCTGTCTGAGTTGTCGAACGCGTGACCGCCGTCGGGATGGATCGTGACCTCCCAGCCCGGGCGTGACCGTGCGGCGTCCGCCACCCGCTGTGACTGCTCCAGCGCGATGTATTGGTCCTGGGCGCCGAAATGGAACAACGCCGGGCAGCTGACCGCGTCGGCGTCGCCGAGCATCTCCGGGATCCCTGACCCGTAGTAGGCGACCAGCGTCTCGGGGTCCGCACCGATCGCGACGCCGAACGCGAGCGTGCCGCCGAGGCAGAAGCCGAGCACGCCGGCGCCGCCCGTGACCTCGGGCAGCGTCCGCAACGTTCCGAGCGCCGCGATCGCATCCTCGATCGCGCCCGGGATGTCCAGCGCGCTGACCGCGGCGAACGCCTCCTGCAGCCCTTCGGGGCCGTGGCCGAACTGGACGCCGGGACGGGTGCGGCGGTAGAGATCCGGCGCAAGCGCGACGTAGCCATGCTCGGCCAGTCGATCAGTGGCGCCGCGGATATAGGTTCCGACGCCGAAGATCTCCATCAGCACGAGCACCCCAGGACCGGTGCCGGACTCAGGGATCGCCACGTAGGCGTCCATGCTGCCGCCGTCGGGCATTCGGATTGTCTCGGTGCGCGTCGCGATCGCCATGGCGCCAGCGTAACCGCGCCCGGACGGTCGCGCGGCCGCGCTCAGTTGGCGTCGAGCTTCGGTGAAGACCAGGGCGCCGCCAGCCGGCGCTCCAGCTCCTCGGCAAGCGCGTCGATCGCCACCCGCTCCTGGGTGAGCGAGTCGCGGTCGCGGATCGTCACCGTGTCGTCGTCCAACGATTGGTGGTCGATCGTCACCGCCCACGGCGTGCCGATCTCGTCCTGGCGCCGGTAACGGCGACCGATCGCGCCCGATACGTCGATCTCGGTCTGCATCCGCCGCCGCAGGTCCTGATGGATCCGTTGGGCGAGCTCCGGCTGGCCGTCCTTGCGCACCAGCGGCAGCACCGCCACCTTGACGGGAGCCAACTGCGGATGCAGGCGGAGCACGGTGCGGGCCTCGCCGCCGATCTCGTCCTCGTCGTAGGCGTCGACGAGGAACGCCAGCAGCGAGCGATCGACGCCGGCGGCGGGCTCGATCACGTGCGGCACATAGCGGTCCCCGGACGCGGTGTCGACGTACTCGAGCTTCTGTCCGGAGAACTCGGCGTGGCGGGTGAGGTCGAAATCGCCGCGGTTGGCGATGCCCTCGAGCTCGGACCAGCCGATCGGGAACAGGTACTCGACGTCCGAGGTGCCGCTCGAGTAGTGGCTGAGCTCATCGGCATCGTGGGCACGCAGGCGCAGATGGTCGGCGCGGATGCCCAGGTCGAGATACCAGTTGTGGCGCTGCTCCAGCCAGTGCGAGAACCATGTGGGCGCCTCGGCCGGGGGCACGAAGAACTCCATCTCCATCTGCTCGAACTCACGTGTGCGGAAGATGAAGTTGCCCGGGGTGATCTCGTTGCGAAACGACTTGCCGATCTGAGCGATCCCGAACGGCGGCTTCTTGCGGCTGAACTGCAGGTAGTTGCGGAAGTTCAGAAAGATCCCCTGGGCGGTCTCCGGGCGCAGGTAGACGGTGTCGCCTTCCTCTTTGACCGGCCCGACGGTCGTCTCGAACATCAGGTTGAAGTCCCGGGCCACCGTCAGGTCGCACTGCTCGAACTCGCCCGGGTGCTTGGATGGCCGGCGCCCGCAGGCCGAGACCTCCAGGTGGTCGGCGCGGAAACGCAGCTTGCAGGTACGGCAGTCGACGAGCGGGTCGGTGAAGCCGGCCAGGTGACCGCTGGCCTCCCAGGTCCGCGGGTGCTGGATGATCGCCGAGTCGAGCGCGACCACGTCATCGCGCTCCTGCAGCATCGAACGCCACCACTGGGCCTTGACGTTGTTCTTGAGTAACACGCCGTAGTGCCCGTAGTCGTAGCTCGAGCTGATCCCGCCGTATATCTCCGAGCTCTGGAAGACGAAGCCGCGGCGCTTGCACAGCGACACGATCTTGTCCATGGTCACGACGTCCTCGGTCATCGGTCAGCGATCCTAGACAAGATCGATCGCTAGGCTGTTTCAGCGCCGCGACGGACGGAAATGGACGTTCGGTGGAGGGCTCGTTGAACGCCGGGTCATCTGAACGTCCAAGTTTGCGTCGGTTAGTGGGTGGACGATCGGCCAGAGCCGAATCTAGGAGTACCCCTCCTCTGAACCCTTTCGACTCGCCGGCATTCGGCGAATCCAGCGGTCAGGCGATGGGACTACCTCGGCAGACCGGAATGTTGCCGAGTCCATTCCTTTCAGTGGCATCGACCGCTCTCCAGCAGATAGGGGACCCTTCCCATGCTTCAGGTTGCTCGTCTCAACTTTCGTGATCGCACCGTGGGAATCTGCGCGGCGTTTGGTCTCGCCTCGGCAATGGCGGCGGGCGGCGCAGCGGTCGCCCCGACAGTCGCGAGTGCGAGCGCGACCTCCCCGAACGCTCCGGTCATGACGCTGCGGCCGCACCTGGCGGGTTCGGCGGCGCAGGGATCGGTCATCACATTGACGCCGGGAACGTTCTCCAACGAGACGACGCAGGACGGCACCTGGTACCAGTGCCCCACCGCCGCCAGCAACAAGTGCACCGCGACGAAGAACCGGGGCAGCTCCTACACGGTGTCCGCCAGCGATCCGGTCGGCGACTACATCCGGCTGGACGAGGTCGCGACCAACGCGAGCGGGACCAACACCGTCTGGTCGAACGTGATCGGTCCGATCGCCGCCGCGTCGGCTCCGTCGACTCCGGCAGGTTCGTCGTCTTCCAGCTACACGGGGTCGTGCACGAAGACGATTTCTCCGGGAGCGGATCCGGCGGCGGCGGAGTCCTCGATGTCGGCCGGCCAGGTGTTGTGCCTGAACTCCGGGACGTATCAGTCGATCACGCAGTCCTCGGCGAACGTGTTCTCGGCGTCGGGTACGTCGGGTAGCCCGATCGTGGTCACCAGTGGCCCGGGTCAGACGGCGACGATCCAGGGTGCGGACTACATCAATGGCAACAACGTGACCTTCCAGTACATGAACCTGGATCAGGCCGATGTGCTCTACAGCAGCAACGGTGGCAGCAACCCGGCGCCGTGCGCCTACCCGCTGTCTGAGGGGATGCAGATCAACGGGAACAACATCACGATCCAGAACGACAACGTGTATGAGTCTTCGCACCGCGGCGTGTTGATCGGGATCGGATATGGCGGCAGCCCCACCAACCAGTCCAGCGGCGACATCATCCGCAACGACAACCTGGGCCCGGCGGGTGGCTGCTCAGACAGCCAGCATCTGATCTACGCCGATTACACCAGCGGTCTGCAGGTCTACCAGAACTGGTTTTTCGATGATCCTTACGGGTTCGGCGTCCAGCTCTACCAGGCCGACACGAACGCTCAGATCCACTCCAACGTGTTTGACAACGTGCTCGCCGCGACGGTTGAGTCGTCTTCGACGGGCGGGAACGTGACCTCGCACAACGTTGCGATCAACTCCGCGGCCGTGTCGAAGTGGAGCGGGTTCACCGGCATGTTCACCGACTGCTACAGCGGAAATGGGGACACGATCTCCGACAACGCGATCTTCAACATGCCCAACGGGTTCGGCTCCTGCTCTGCCGGGGTGACGGTGTCCGGCGCGATCACGCTGGCCGCCAACCCGTTTGTCGGTGGCCAGAACAGCGACAACTACGTGCCGGCGAACAACGCGGCAGCGTCACAGCTCGCCGGCTACGGGCTGTGGAACGGTCAGGGCGCGCCGTCTCCGAACCCGGCGCTGAGCTTCCCGGCCGATCCGGCCAACACCGCCACGGTCAACGGCGTCCCCGTCCCGACCGCCTGATCTGACTCACCCGGGGGGCCGACCGGCCCCCCGCCCGGTGAGACCGAACCGCAGAACACACGCCGCGCGGCTCATACCCGCGCGGCGTCGCCACGACTGGCGGACTCGTCGGCGATCGAGGTCATCGACACCGTCCAGACCCCGGGTCTGGACGTTCGGAGTCCGTTGACGGAACGCGTCGATGGACGTTCGGCGCGTCTGTCAGCCCCGTTGCGGCTCGTCGGCGTCGTCCGAACGTCCACGGATGACGGTTTTCGTCCTAGACGGGGGCTGGACACCCGACAACATTCCCATGCCCAATGAAACCTCTTTTCGATTCCGGGACCGTTCAGCCGCGATTTGCGCGGCGTTGGGTGTCGCCTCCGCAGTGACGTTCGGTGGCGCGATGGTCGCCCCGACGGTTGCCGCCGCCGCCCCCCACGCTCATGCGGCCGCCACGCAGGCGCCGTCGCTGGCCGGCTCGGCCGTGCGGACCTGGGCGAAGGTTGTCGGGCCGAGCACCTCCCGGAAGGCCTCCTCGGCCCGCCGTTCATCGGGCGCCTCGAAGTCATCGGCCGCCTCGAGCTCCCCGGTCACCGCAGGCCTGCCGGTCTCCTCTGGCTCGACCACCAACGCGGTCTCGGCCGGCTCCGGTTCGTCGATCACCTCGGGCCCGTCGTCTTCCAGCTACACGGGGTCGTGCACGAAGACGATTTCTCCGGGAGCGGATCCGGCGGCGGCGGAGTCCTCGATGTCGGCCGGCCAGGTGTTGTGCCTGAACTCCGGGACGTATCAGTCGATCACGCAGTCCTCGGCGAACGTGTTCTCGGCGTCGGGTACGTCGGGTAGCCCGATCGTGGTCACCAGTGGCCCGGGTCAGACGGCGACGATCCAGGGTGCGGACTACATCAATGGCAACAACGTGACCTTCCAGTACATGAACCTGGATCAGGCCGATGTGCTCTACAGCAGCAACGGTGGCAGCAACCCGGCGCCGTGCGCCTACCCGCTGTCTGAGGGGATGCAGATCAACGGGAACAACATCACGATCCAGAACGACAACGTGTATGAGTCTTCGCACCGCGGCGTGTTGATCGGGATCGGATATGGCGGCAGCCCCACCAACCAGTCCAGCGGCGACATCATCCGCAACGACAACCTGGGCCCGGCGGGTGGCTGCTCAGACAGCCAGCATCTGATCTACGCCGATTACACCAGCGGTCTGCAGGTCTACCAGAACTGGTTTTTCGATGATCCTTACGGGTTCGGCGTCCAGCTCTACCAGGCCGACACGAACGCTCAGATCCACTCCAACGTGTTTGACAACGTGCTCGCCGCGACGGTTGAGTCGTCTTCGACGGGCGGGAACGTGACCTCGCACAACGTTGCGATCAACTCCGCGGCCGTGTCGAAGTGGAGCGGGTTCACCGGCATGTTCACCGACTGCTACAGCGGAAATGGGGACACGATCTCCGACAACGCGATCTTCAACATGCCCAACGGGTTCGGCTCCTGCTCTGCCGGGGTGACGGTGTCCGGCGCGATCACGCTGGCCGCCAACCCGTTTGTCGGTGGCCAGAACAGCGACAACTACGTGCCGGCGAACAACGCGGCAGCGTCACAGCTCGCCGGCTACGGGCTGTGGAACGGTCAGGGCGCGCCGTCTCCGAACCCGGCGCTGAGCTTCCCGGCCGATCCGGCCAACACCGCCACGGTCAACGGCGTCCCCGTCCCGACCGCCTGATCTGACTCACCCGGGGGGCCGACCGGCCCCCCGCCCGGTGAGACCGAACCGCAGAACACACGCCGCGCGGCTCATACCCGCGCGGCGTCGCCACGAACTGCCTCCTTCTTGGCACTCTGGCAGCGCGAGTGCCAAGGCCCCGTAGCTATACTTTCTGAGGCGATGCCGATCTACGAGTACAGGTGCACCAAGGGCCACGTGTTCGACACGATGCAGCGGTTCTCCGACGATCCGCTCGACAAGTGCGAGGTGTGCGGCGCCCCGGCGCAGCGCGTCATGCACGCTCCGGCCGTTCACTTCAAGGGCTCGGGCTTCTACAACACCGACTACGGGACCAAGAAGCGCGCGCGGGAGATGAAGGAGCACAAGGAGGGCGTTTCCGCCTCCAGCAAGAGCGACTCATCCTCGGATAGCTCCTCGTCGGACAGCTCGTCGTCGTCATCATCGGAGTCCAAGGAGTCCTCGAAGGGCTCGTCGGACTCCTCGTCTTCGTCCTCGGGCAAGAAGTCCGAGTCCAAGACGCCCGCCGCCAAGTAGCGCCGCCGCCACCGAAGCGCGCGTTTCCGTCCGCGCCGGTCACGACTCTTCGGCGCATGCCCGCGCCCCGGTCGCTGCCGGTCTCACCCGATCGACTGGTCCTCGGCTTCGACCTGGTCGCGACGTTCGTGTTCGGGCTGGAAGGGGCGAGCGCCGCCGTCAACGCCAACCTCGACGTGTTCGGCGCGCTCGTGCTGGGGTTCGTCACCGCGCTCGGCGGCGGGATCATCCGCGACCTGCTGATCGGCGATACCCCGCCGGCGGCGTTCCGCGATCAGCACTACACGGTCACGGCGCTGGCCGGCGCGCTGGTGGCGACGGCGATCTTCACGCCGATCTCACACGTGCCCAGCTGGGTCCTGACGGCGCTCGACGCCGGTGGGCTGTCGCTGTTCGCGGTCTCGGGCGCCACCAAGGCGCTGGAGTTCGGCGCCAACGACCTCACGGCGGTGATCTGCGGGATCATCACCGCGGTCGGCGGCGGCGCCATCCGTGACGTGCTGCTCAACGTCGTCCCACAGGTGCTGCGGACCAGCGTGTACGCGTCGGCCGCCCTGTTCGGGACCGTCGTGATGCTGATCGGGATCCGCATCGGCCAGCCGCGCGGGCGGATGATGTTCGTCGGCGGGATCGCCTGCCTCGCGTTGCGACTGGTCGCGGCCTGGCAGCACTGGAACCTGCCGTCCGCCGGCTCGCTCTGAGCCTCGACGGCCGGGTGGGTCAGTGCCCGGTCATCAGCTTGCGGACGTGCCGCCGCACGTCGGCGGACGTGGCCACGAGCGCGTCCTGGCCGTCGATCACCGACGCCCCGGTGGGCTTGAGGATGTCGGTCGGCGCCGACCCCCCGATCTCGGCCGCGATGAACAGCTGCATGAGCGTGAATCCGCCCATATCGGTACGAACGGCCTTCGGCGCGTCCCACGACGCCCACGGCAGCCGCGGGACGATCGATGGCGACACCAACTTGGACTTGATGTCGTTGAGGATCTGCTGCTGGTAGGCCTCGCGGGTGAGGTCCGACGAGGCGGCGTTACAGGAGTTCTCACGGGTGCGCGCCAGGGTCAGCGCCTGGATGCCTGAGAGATGGTGGGTGCCGGGCCGCAGAAACAGCGAGAAGCCGCCGTTCTTGGCCCCGCCGGAGATCTTCGAGCAGATCCGTCCCGTGTGGATGTCGACGCCGCCGATCGCGTCGATGAACGCCGGGAAGTTCGCCAGGTTGACGATGATCACGTGGTTGATCTTCACGTGCGTGAACTGCTCGACGGTCTTGATCGCCAGCGCCGGCCCGCCGTACGCGTAGGCGGCGTTGATCTTCGACTGGCCGTGGCCGGGGATGTTCACCCAGGTGTCACGCGGGATCGACAGGCGGCGTGAGGTGCCGCCGCCGATCCGCCACAGCATCATCGAGTCCGAGCGGATGCCGCCCGCGAACGCGCCGGGCTCCTTGGAGCCCTTCGGGCGCTGATCGAGCCCAAGCACGAGCACCGTATCGGTGCCGGTGATCATGTTCGACCCGGAGCTCAGCTGACGTTTGGCAGACGCCGGGATCGAGCCGCTCTGGATCGACGCCGAGACCAGGAACAGCACCAGCGAGAGCACCAGCCAGAAGACGCAGATGCCGACCACCCACCGCAGGATCCGCAGCGGCGTCCAGCGCTTGCGCCACCAGCGGACCTTGCCGGGCTCGCCGCCGTCGCTGCCGGTCCGCTGAGGACCCGAGCCCCCGCCGCGCCCGCCGCCACCAGGCGCGCCCCCGCCCGCTCGTTCTCCCGACGGCCGGTCGATGACGGCTGGCCCGTCCTCGCCCCGCAAACGTTGCATCAATCCGCGGGGGGCCGAGCGGTACAGGGTGTAGGGACGGTTGGCGCGATCGGAGCGGGGCCGCGCCTGCGCGCGATCGGACAGCTCGTCGGAATCGGACAGCTCGTAGGGATCAGACGAACCCCGCGGGCCGGGATCGGACTGGGGTGATTCGCGCCCCGCTCGATACACCCGGTACGGCGGTGGATCCTGCGTCTGCCCTGATCGAGCCGGCCGGTCTGGTCGGTCCTCGGACATCGTGCGTGCAATGTAGAGGGCGCTGTCTAATCCCGAGATAAGAGCGCCTGCTTATAGTGACGCCATGCCGGCGCCACGAGTCATCGGCGTCGACCTCGGCGGGACCAAGTTGTTGGCCGGTGCCGTCGACCCCGCGCTGGGCGTTCACCACCGTGTCCAGCGGACCGTGGTCGGTCTCGATCAGCAGTCGCTGCTTGACGTGGCGGTGCAGGCCGTGACCGAGACGATCGCCGCCGCGGGCGGCCCCGTCCAGGCCGTCGGGTTCGGGATCCCGGTGCTGATCGATCGGGCCACCGGCCGGGCGGTGGTCGGCGTGAATACGTTGTTGCACGACATTGCGTTCGCCGAGGTGATGACACAGCGGCTGGGATTACCCGCATTTGTCGACAACGACGGCAACTGCGCAGCCCTGGCGGAGCACCGGGCCGGCGCCTGCCGTGGCTATACCGAGGCGATCGTGATCACGATCGGGACCGGTATCGCCGGCGGCCTGATCCTGCGTGATGAGCTCTACCGCGGCGCGCTCGGGGCAGCCGGTGAGCTGGGGCACATGGTGATCGAGTTCGACGGCCCGCCCTGCCATGGCAACTGTCCCAACCACGGCTGCGCCGAGGTCTACGTGTCGGGTACGGCATTGGTGCAGGAAGCCCGGCGACTGGCGGCGACCCGGCCGCGATCGGGACTGGGGCGCGCGCTGGAATCCGACCCCGCGTTGGCGGGTCCGTTGATCACCGCGCTGGCCCAGGAGGGCGACGAGGCGGCGCTCGAGGCGATCACGTTGATCGGTTCGCGGCTCGGGGTCGTGCTCGCCAACCTGATCAACATCTTCAACCCGCAGGTGATCGCGATCGGGGGCGGGGTGATCGGCGCCGGCGAGTTGCTGCTGGCGCCGGCCCGTGCCGTCGTCGCCGAACGGGTGCTGCCGTTCCTGATCGACAGCCTGGGCATCGTGGCCACCCGTTTCGGGGACGAGGCCGGCATGGTAGGCGCGGCCGCGCTGGCCTACCACGAGCTGGCTCGGGGTGCGGCGCCGGCCGAGCTGAGCGGGAGCGGCCGATGACCGCCCTCGGGCGTCTGGTCGTCTGCCCAACGCCGATCGGCAACCTCGAAGACGTGACGTTGCGGGTGCTGGCGGCGCTCCGCGAGGCGGATCTGGTCGCCTGCGAGGACACCCGCCGCACCCGTGTCCTGCTCGATCGCTACGGCGTCGGCGGCAAGCTCGTCAGCTACCACGAGCACAACGAGCGTTCCCGTTCCGACGAGTTGATCGCGCGGATGCAGCAGGGGGCCGTGGTCGCGCTGGTCTCCGACGCCGGCATGCCGCTGGTCTCCGATCCGGGACTGATCCTCGTTCGCGCATGCGTGGCGGCCGGGCTCGGGGTGGAGGTCCTGCCGGGACCGAGCGCCGCGCTCAGCGCGCTGGTCGCAAGCGCCTTGCCGGCCGAGCGCTGGCAGTTCGTCGGCTTTCTGCCGCGCAAGCGCTCAGAGCTCGCGGCGGTACTGCAGACCCCGGAGACCGTCGTCGCGTTCGAGTCGCCTCGCCGCGTCGGGGCCACCCTCGCGTTGCTCGCCGAGTCAGACCCGGACCGCCAGGTGGCGGTCTGTCGCGAGCTGACCAAGCTGCACGAGGAGGTCGTACGCGGAACCGCGGCCGAGCTGGCCGAGCGCTACTCGGGCGTTCCGCCGAAGGGCGAGATCGTGCTGGTGCTGGGGCCCGCGAGCGCGACCGAGCCCGACCTGAGAGCACCGATGGGCGCGCTGCGGCGGCTGGTCGACGCGGGCGCCAAGCCCCGTCCCGCCGCGACCGTGGTCGCCGAGCTGACCGGCACGAGCGCCAACGCGCTGTACCGGGCGCTCACCGCCGAGCGCGGGACCGGAAACGGCCCCGGATCCGACCTGGGCTGATCGCATCCGGGACGCCGGGCCCTGGGTTGAGCTTGGCGTCGAGGATCTGCTCGAGCTGGCGCTGTGCGATCACCGCCGGCACGCCGACCAACACGAAGTTGAACAGCCGGTAGACGAGCACCGCCGCCAGCGCGGGCGCCAACGACGCGCCGACCCAGTAGAGCGAGTAGGTCATCAACAGCTCGGTCAGCCCCGCACCGCCCAGCGGCAGCGATCGGCGCGTCACCGCGTAGCCGGAGGCATAGGCGATCACGGTCGCGCCGAGGTTCAGCCGGATCCCGAACATGCGGGCGGCCGCATAGAACGAACAGATGTCGAACGCCCAGTAGAACGTCGTCCCGATCCACGCCTGCCAGTACTCGATCGGGTGCAGCACCAGTGTCCGCAGCGCTCCCACGCCGTCGAGCGTCTCGGCCAGCGGCTTGATCGTCCGGCCGCGAAACGTGCTCAGACGCTCTGCGCGGTCGGGCGAGGACGCCCACGCGGCGATGGCGAAGCCGACCGGCACCGCGATCGCCCACGGCCACAGCAGCGCTCCCATGATCGACGAGCCCTGCAGCAGCAGCACGATCGCGCAGGCGCACCCGACGGGCGCCAGCACGGCCCATTCCAACGCGCCGAGCGCCAGCACCTTGACCCGCGCGCCGCGCTCGTCGTCATGGACGACGGCGAGCGCCTGCTTGTCGATCCCGAACCCGCCCAGCAGCGCGAACGGCCCAAACCCGGCGACGACGATCCGGGCCGCGATCGCGCGCGACATCGGCTCCTCGCCGTGGACCTGCGCCAGCGAGCGGTACGCGATCGTGTACGCCGGATAGGTCAGCAGTTCGGCGGCCGCGACAACGACGATCCACGGCGCGTGCACGTCATCGAACGCGCGCCCGATCGCGACCGAACCGGTTGCCTTCGCAATCAGCCAGACGACCGCGCCGGCGATGATCGTGGCCAGCGCCGAGATCGCCAGACCGCGGACGATGCCACGCACGCCGGCGACGTTAGCGTCCTCCTAGGTCAGCAGCGCGGCCCGCAGCGACTCTTTGATCGACCCCGTGGCCTTGAGGACCGCCGTCGGCTCGTAACCACAGTGGGCCATGCAGTTGTCGCACCGCGGATCGCGTCCGCGGCCGTACTTGTCCCACTCGGTCGTCTCCAGCAGTTCCTTGTAGGTCTCGGTGTAGCCGTCGGCCATCAGGTAGCACGGCTTCTGCCAGCCGAACAGCGAGTAGCTGGGGATTCCCCACGCGGTGCACTGGAGGTCGATCTTGCCTTCGAGGAAGTCCAGGAACACCGGCGAGTGGTTCAACCGCCAGCGCTTGCGCCGCCCGTCGCCGAACGCGGACTTGAACAGCGCCCGCGTCTGGGTGACGCCGAGGAAATGGTCCTGGTCCGGTGCCTTCTCATACGCGTAGGCGGGGGAGATCATCATCTGATCAACCTCGAGGTCGTCGTTGAGGAAGTCGAGCACCGAGCGGACCGTCTCGGGCGAGTCGGTCGTGAAGAACGTCGTGTTGGTCGTGACCCGGAAGCCAGCGGCCTTCGCGGCGCCGATCGCCGAGACGGCCTTGTCGAACACGCCGGCGCGGCTGACCGACTCGTCGTGGCGCTCACGCAGACCGTCCATGTGAACCGCCCACGAGAAGTAGGGGGAGGGCTTGAACAGGTCCAGCTTCTTCTCCAGCAGCAGCGCGTTCGTGCACAGATAGACGAACTTCTTTCGCGCGATCAGCTGGCGGACGATCTCGTCGATCTCCGGGTGGATCAGCGGCTCACCGCCGGCGATCGAGACCATCGGGGCACCGCACTCCTCGATCGCACCGATCGCCTGCTCGACGGACATCCGCTTCTTCAGCGTCGCCTCCGGGTGCTGGATCTTGCCGCAGCCCGCGCACGCCAGGTTGCACTGGAACAACGGCTCCAGTTCGACGATCAGCGGGAACTTGTCTACACGTCGGAGCTTCTGCTCCAGCAGATAGGCACCCATCCGGGCAGCCTGTCTCATTGGCACCGGCATTCAGTCGCTCCTTCTTGGCCTGACCTCAGGGGGAAGCTTGAAGTACATGTTCTCTTCAGCCACGCTTGATTCCGTTACGGTAGCGTCGCCCAAGCCGCCGACGGCGGCGACGAGCTGCTCGACGAGCTTCTCAGGCGCCGAAGCACCGGCGCTGATGCCGATTCGCCGGGTTCCGTGCAGCGCATCGGCGCTCAGCTCGGAGGCGTCCTCGACCAGCAGGCTGCGGCATCCGGCCCGTTGCGCGACCTCGACCAGCCGGCGCGAGTTCGACGAGTTCTCCGAACCGACGACCAGCACCAGATCGCAGTGCTCGGCCAGCGCGCGGACCGCCGTCTGGCGGTTCTGGGTCGCGTAGCAGATGTCCTCGGACGGCGGCCCGACCGCCGCCGGGAACCGCTCGCGCAGCGCGCTGACGACCGATGCCGTCTCGTCCACCGCCAGCGTGGTCTGGGTCAGATAGGCGACATGCTCGGGGTCTGAGACCTGCAGCCGCGCCACGTCGTCGGTCGAGGTGATCACCGTCGTCTGATCCGGCGCCTCGCCGACCGTGCCCTCGACCTCCTCGTGTCCCTCATGGCCGACGAGCACGATCTCGAAGCCGCCGGCGGCGAACCGGCGTGCCTCGGCGTGGACCTTGGCGACCAGCGGGCAGGTCGCATCGATCACATTCAGCTCTCGCGCGGTGGCGTGGCGCCGGACCTCGGGGGAGACGCCATGGGCGGAGAACACGACGGTCGCTCCCGGCGGCACCTCCTCGACCTCGTCGACGAACACCGCGCCGCGACGACGCAGCGAGTCGACGACGTGGACGTTGTGAACGATCTGGCGGCGGACGTAGACGGGCGCGCCGTACTGGTCGAGCGCTCGCTCGACGATCTCGACCGCGCGCTGTACCCCCGCACACGACGCGCGCGGCGAGGCGAGCACGAGCTCACGATCGGCGAGCATCGACGCCCACTCTCCGAGCAGCGAGGCGGCGCGGCGCAGCGAGCGGCAGGCGACGACCGTCCCGGACGCGCTCGTAACCGGGTTGCGCAGTTCCCGGGTGGGCGTGTCGAGCACGACCCGGAGCGCATACAGCGGCCGTGTGCCGGCGCTCGGCGCCAGCCATGCCGACTCGAGGTCGACGGCCGCGGCGCCACTCTCCGCCAGCCGTCGCCGGCGCGGTCCGGTGACGAGGCTGCGCTCGGAGGCGACCGGCGCGACGTGGACGCGCATCCCGCCGCGCCGCAGCACCCCGGCGAGGATCGTCGCGTCGGCGCACGGAACGGTCTCGTCGGGCCCGCGCAGCTCGGAGGCGAGCACGACGTCGCCAGGCGAGAACGAGGGGTCGAGAGCGCCGCAGAACCCGGCGATCACGACCGCGGCGGCGTCGGAGTGGTCGTGGGTGCTCGCGTATTCGGCGGCGCGCCTCGGGCCCATGCCGGTCCGGTGCACGTCGGCCCACTTCGCGCCCCGGCGCACGGCGGCGGCTTCGAGCCCCATCGGGGTCAGCACCGTCACCGGTGAACGCGTGACCGCGGACGACGGCGCCGTGCCCGTCCCAGCTTCGCTCAGCCGCTGGATGATCCGCTCAGAGGCCGCGTGGCCACTGCGGACCGCGCCCTCCATCGTCGCCGGCCAGCCCGTGTCGGTCCACGAGCCGGCGAGCACCAGGCCGGGCAGCGCGGTCGGCGGCCCGGGTCGCAGCGCCCGCTGCCCGGGGGCCGCGCGGAACGTCGCGGCGTGGTCGCGGGTGACGAAGCAGTTGAGAACGGTGGCGCCGGCCGCGGCCGGCAGCAGCTCCGCCAGAGCCTTCAGGTAGCGCTCGCGCAGCAGCTCAGAGGAGACGGCCAGCTCGGCGTCGGCGGCCGACAGCGTCACCACGAGGTACTGGCCGTCGGTCAGCCCGGAGCTGGCGGTGCGGTCGAACACCCACTGCACCGGCGAATCGATCCCGGCCGCGAACGGCAGCTCGAGCACCGGGCGGTCGTAGACGACGTGGACGTTGACGATCGGCGAGGTGCCGAGACGCTCCCAGGCGTCGCCGTCCGGGCGCGCGCCGTCGGGCAGCAGCGCGCTCGCGCGGCCGTGTGGCACCGCCACGATCACATTTCCGGCCGCCAGCGTGCCGCCTCCGGCCAGCTGCACCGAGAAACCGTCGGTCTCGGGGACGATCGCGGCCGCCGCGGCTCTGAGCCGCACGTCGACCCCCGCTCGCGCCAGCGCCTCGCGGCCGGCGACGTCGTGGATTCGCCCGAGCGGGACGACCGCGTGGCCGATGTCGCCGGCGTCGGTCTGCTCCAGCAGGCCGAGCCGGAAGACGAGCGCCGCCTGGGCCAGCGACGCCTGCTCGGAGGTCAGGTTGATCGTCGGGCGGACGATCAGGTCCCAGATCGCGTCGATCGCCCGGCGATCCTGACGCCAGCGGCGCAGCCAGTCGCCGAACGAGCGCCGATCGTTGGCCGGGTCGTCGGGGTCGACGAACCGCAGCGCGGTCATCGCCGCGGTCAGCGCGACTCGCTCACGGGTGTTCAGATACGGATATCGGGCCAGCGCGCCCGCCAGGTGCAGCGGCGCCGGCAGCGCCGAGCGGTGCAGCCGCCCGCGACGGCCCCCGGGGGCGAGCACCGCGATGTCCAGGCGTGGCTGGATCGTGACCAGATCGTCGGCGCCGAGCTCGTGCACGAGCCGCTGGTAATCGGTGCAGCAGCGCAGGAAGACGTGTTGGCCGTTGTCGACCCAGAGGCCGTCGCGCTGGAACGAGTAGGCGGCGCCGCCGAGCCGGCCGCGAGACTCGAGCAGGGTCACCTGGGCGCCGACGCGGGCGCAATCGAGCGCCGCCGTGATCCCGGCCAGGCCACCGCCGATCACGATCACGTGCTGGTCGGTCACGACCCCACACCGATCAGGCTGCGCGCCGCGACCAGGCCCTTCTCCCACGATGTCAGCGACACGCGATGCTGCAGCACCTGGACGGGATCGGCCACGATCCGCTGCAGGATCGTCCGGTAGATGCCGGTCATCGCCTCCAGGCAGGAGGCGCTGCGGCGGTCCAGCGACCCGCTCAGCTCCATGCCGCGCTCGAACCACTCGGCGGCGCGGTCGGCCTCGAACCGGATCAGCTGGATCGCTCCGGCGGCCGATCCGTTCAGCGGCCCCGAGCCGTCCTCCGTCGCGGCGGACGCGATCGCGGCCAGATCTTCGCATCCGAACCGCCGCAGGTCCTCGGCCGGCAGGTAGGTTCGGCCGAGTTCGATCGCGTCCTCGCGGACATCGCGCAGGATGTTGGTCAGCTGCATCGCCACCCCGAGGTCGTCGGCCAGCCGCGAGTCGCGTTCGGTCGCTCGTCCGTCGGTGAAGATCGCCACGCACAGCCGGCCGATCGTGCCGGCCACGCGCCGGCAGTAGCTGACCAGCTGATCGAACGTCTCGTACTCGTTGGTGCCGATCACGTCGAGCTCGACCCCTTCGATCAGCAGCTCCAGTGCGTCGAGGGGGAGCGCGTAGACCCGACGGGCGTGCGCCAGGGCGACCCGCACCGGGTCGGTGATCGAGCTGTCGTCGTCGTCCAACCGCGCGACCATCGCCCGCTGCTCACGCAGCGCCTGCAGCTGGGCGTCGTGGTCGTGACCGTCGTCACCGATGTCGTCGATCCGCCGCGCGAACGCGTAGACGGCGCACATCGCGTCACGGCGCTGGCGGGGCAGCAGGCGGATGCCGTAGTAGAAGTTCGCGGCCTCATGCCGCGTGATCTGCTCACACCGCTTGTAGGCGTGCGCGATCTCCAGCGCCGGGACGGTCACCGGCCGAGCGCCGATCTGAGCAGCCAGTAGGTGAGTCGCGGCGCCCGCCGGTCACCCTGCAGGACATCGAGTGCCGTCTGCCCGCCCGCGACGAACCCGGCGATCGCCAGCCGCGCCCGCGGAGCCAGCGTGCGCGCCAGCGGGGGACCTGCGCCGAGCAGACCCCGGGCACGTGAGGCCTCGAAGGCAACGAGCGCCCGTCGCGGGGGTGTGACCTCTCCAGCCAAGTCCACATGGTTGCATTCGAACCGGACCAGATCCTCCTGCGGCATGTAGATGCGGCCGCGCTCGTAGTCCTCGGTGATGTCCTGCAGATGCTCGACGACCTGCAGCCCGGCGCAGACCCGGTCAGACAGCGCGATCCGCTCCGGGGTCGCGGCGCCGAACACGTGCAGCACCAGCTCGCCGACCGGGGCGGCGGACAGCTGGCAGTAGCCGAGCAGCTGCGCGAACGTCTCGTAGCGGGTCTGGACCTGGTCGACGCGGTTGGCCTCGATCAGGCGCTCGAACGGTTCGGACGGCAGCCGGCAGGCCAGCACGGTCCGTTGCAGTTCGACCATCACCGGGTGGCTGGGCATCCCGTCGTAGACCCGCGCCAGCTCGTCTGAGACGACCTCGAGCAGGGCCAGCCGGTTCCCGGACGCCTCATCGCCGACGTCGTCGACCAGCCGGGCGAAGCCATAGATCGCTC
This sequence comes from uncultured Solirubrobacteraceae bacterium, assembly GCA_963743985.1. Taxonomy (GTDB): domain Bacteria; phylum Actinomycetota; class Thermoleophilia; order Solirubrobacterales; family Solirubrobacteraceae; genus Palsa-465. The sequence continues at coordinate 31,066 of CAVUSD010000012.1, forward strand.
GCAGGTGTCGCTGGGTCTGGTGGCCGACCAGCGCGCTGGCGACCGTGAAGTTCTCCGCTGTGGCCTGCGCCATCACCCCGTCGCGGTCCGGAAGGTCCGCAGCCGTCGGTGGCGCGGCCGTGCTCATCGCAGGACCCGTCCCAGCGCCCTGATGGCGCGGATCTCGCCTGGTCTCATCGCAGGACCCGTCCGAGCGCCATCAACGGGAAGATCAGCCGGTACAGGTGGTAGTTGATGTAGAAGTCCGACGGGAACCCGGTCCCGGTGTGAAACGGCTCGTCCCAGCCGCCGTCGGGCCGTTGCGTCGCGGCCAGCCAGTCGACGCCGCGACGGACGCTGTCAGAAGTGTCGATCCGCTCACCGGCGGCATGCAGCGCCAGCAGCGCCCACGCGGTCTGCGACGCCGTGCTCTCGCCGCGGCCGATCCACGCCGGGTCGTCGTAGGAGCGACAGTCCTCGCCCCAGCCGCCGTCCTCGTTCTGGACGCGCTCGAGCCAGTGCACGGCCCGCCGGATCTGCACGTCGGCGATCGACACGCCGGCGGCGACGAGCGCGGGCACGACGGCGCCGGTCCCGTACAGGTGGTTGACGCCCCAGCGCCCGAACCATGAGCCGTCGGTCTCCTGGTGGTCCAGCAGCCACCGGATACCGCGCTGCGGCACCGCCTCGTCGGCTCGGCCGAGCGTGCCGAACATCTCGACCACGTGGGCGGTGACGTCGGCCGATGGCGGGTCGATCACCTCGCCGAAGTCACAGAACGGCAGGTCACGGACGATCGCGCGGGTGTTGTCGACGTCGAACGCCGCCCAACCACCGTCCGAGCTCTGCATCCCTTCGAGCCAGGCGGCGCCCTTGGCGATCGCGGCCTCGAATCGCAGTGGATCCGCGCCGGCGACGGCGAGCGGGCGCAGTGCCATCACGACCTCGGCGGTGTCGTCGATGTCGGGGTAGTTGGCGTTCTCGAACTCGAACGCCCAGCCGCCGGGCTCGAGCGCCGGCCGGCGCACCGACCAGTCACCGCGACCGAGGATCTGTTCGTCCAGGAGCCACTTGGCGCTGCGCTGGACCGCCTCGTCGTCGTCGGGAACGCCGGCGTCGTGCAGCGCGACCAGCGCCAGGCACGTGTCCCAGACCGGCGACTGGCACGCCTCGACGCGGCGCAGTCCGTCGCCCTCGTCGATCGTGAACGACTCCATCCCGGCCAGGCCGTTGACGATCGCAGCGTGGTCGTCCGGATAGCCCAGCAGGTGCAGCGCGATCAGCGAGTAGACCCAGGGGGGCTGGATCCCGCCCCAGCCGCCGTCTGACTCCTGGCGGTCGGCGATCCACCGGTCGACCTTGCGCAGGCAGAAGCGGCGCAACGGCTTGATCGGGTGACGCTGGTAGGCCTGGAGCACCCGGTCGAGCGCGACGACCGCATGGGCGATCGGCGTCCTCGCCTTCGGCGGCTGCCAGGGCTCCGATCCGTGCAGCTCGTCGATCGTGAACGGCAGTTGCCGGACCGGGCGGAACGAGAGCACGACCGACAGCGCGACCACCGTCTGACGTGCCCAGCACGCGAAGTCGTAGACGTTGAGCGGGAACCACGGTGGCAGCAGGATCATCTCCGGCAGCAGCGCCGGCACCCGGTCCCACTCCCAGGCGCCGAACAGCGCCATCCAGATGTGGGTGAACACCCGCGCCCGCTGCAGGCCGCCGTGGGCACGCACCCATTCGGCCGCCCGGCGCATGTGGGGCTCGACCGGGTCGTCGCCGGCGAGCTTCAGCGCGACGTAGGACTCGATCGTCGTCGACAGATCTCCGGGGCCTCCGGCGAAGTTGCTCCAGGTGCCGTCGTCGCGCTGCTGGGAACGGATCCAGTTTGCGCTGCGGGCGCTCTTGCCGGCCTCACGTATTCCGAGGAACTCACGGAGGAGCATGTCCTCGGCGTCCATCGTGACGTTGGTCTCCAACTCGCCCTTCCACCAGCCGCCCGGCTCCTGCAGCGACAGCAGGTGGGAGCGGGCACGATCCAGCGTCACGAGTCCGTCGGGATCAGCCGCCGGGCTCGCGATCAGCCCGGGGGTGTCTTCGATCGCGCCGCTCATTCGTAGTCGGAAAGCTTAGGAATATCTAAACACGTTGCACACGCAACGGTCGGGAAGTGGAGCAGGACGGTCACCACAGGCCGTTACGTCGCAACGGTCGGGACGGGGGCAAGTCGGCCACAATAGGCCGTTGCGCAGTCAACTGGTGTGAGGTGCGCACTCGCGCGGCGTCTGAAGCACCAAACTGCGGGGATCCGCGGGGCGCGCGGTAGTTTGGAGGCCATGAGCGCATCAGCTGCCGGCGGCCGGTGGGAGCGACCGGATCTTGCCCAGGTCATCGAGGACCGCGCGGGCGAAGCGATGGAGCTTAATCAGCGCTATCTAAACCGGCAGCTCGGACGGGTCGTACGGACGCTCGGTTTCGATCGCGAATGGGTCCATGGCCGCGGGCCATATCTGATCGATGCCGAGGGCGACGAGTACCTCGACCTCTACGCCGGCTACGGCGTCTTCTCGCTCGGACGCAACCACCCGTTCGTCCGCGAGCAGCTGATCGGGGTGATGATGGCCGACCCCGCGAACCTGCCGCAGATCGGGGTGACGACGCTCGCCGGGGTGCTGGCCGAAGAGCTGGTCGAGCGCGCGCCGGACCCGATCGACGCCGCCGTCCTGTGCAGCTCGGGCACCGAAGCGGTCGAGGCCGCGCTCAAGCTCAGCCGCGCGGCGACCGGCCGGCCCCGGATCCTCTACTGCGACCGGGCGTTCCACGGCCTCTCGATCGGGTCGCTGTCGGTCAACGGGAACGCCGAGTTCCGGGAGCGCTTCGAACCGCTGCTGCCGGCCACCGAGCCGGTGCCGTTCGGCGATCTCGATGCCCTCCGCGCCCATTTGGCCCGCGGCGACGTGGCGGCGTTCATCGTCGAACCGATCCAGGGCAAGGGCGTCTACGTCGCGCCCGACGGCTACCTGGCGGCCGCCGGCGAGCTGTGCCGGTCGGCCGGGGCGCTGTTGATCGTCGACGAGGTGCAGACCGGGCTCGGCCGGACCGGACGCTTTCTGGCGCTGGAGCACTTCGGCGACGTCCGGCCCGACATCATCACGCTGTCCAAGGCCCTGTCGGGCGGGTTCGTGCCGATCGGGGCGATGCTCGCCAGCCGCGCCGTGTTCGACAAGACCTTCGACTCGATGGAGCGCAGCGTCGTGCACGGGTCGACGTTCGGCAACGGCGAGCTGGCCGCTGCCGCGGCGCTGGCCTCGCTGACCGTGATCGAGCGCGAGGGCCTGGTGACCCGCGCCGCGGAGCTCGGCGACCTGCTGATGTCGCTGACCCGGCCGTTGATCGATCGTTTCGAGATCGTCCGCGACGTCCGCGGCGTCGGGCTGATGTGGGGGATCGAGCTCGGGCCGCCCGCGGGACGGGCCGCGAAGCGCCTGTGGGAGTCGATCGAGCGCCGGCAGCCGGGGCTGTTCGCGCAGATGGTGACCGTGCCGCTGTTCCACGAGCACCGGATCCTGACCCAGGTGGCCGGCCACCACATGAACATCATCAAGGCGCTGCCGCCGCTGATCACGCCGGAGGCCGAGATCCGCCGGTTCGCGAGCGCCCTGGAGGAGGTGCTCGCCGAGGCCGACGAGCACCTGTTTCGGTCCTACGCGTCACTCGGCGCCGGCCTGGGCCGCCGCAGCTTGAGCGCCCGCTGAGTGCCGAACGCCCGCCGAGGCCTGATCGCCCGCGAACGTTGTCGATGAGCTTCGCAGAGTCCGAAGTTGATCGACGAGGTTCGTCTCCGCCCTGCCTCAGCGTTCGACGAAGTAGCTGCCCTGACCCCTGGCCGGAGGAGAACCAGCGACTGGTGACGGTCTTCTTGCGGGTGTAGAAGTCGACCGCGTCGGTGCCATGGGCGTGCAGATCGCCGAGGAACGAGTCCTTCCAGCCGGAGAACGGGAAGAACGCCACCGGGGCGGCGACGCCGATGTTGACGCCGATCATGCCCGCTTCCACCTGATGGCGGTAGTGGCGCACCGAGGCGCCGGACTCGGTGAAGATCGAGGTCCCGTTGCCGAACCGAGAGGCGTTGACGATCTCGATCGCCTCGTCGAGCGTCGCGGCCCGCACGATGCACAGCACCGGCCCGAACACCTCCTCGGCGACGATCTCCATCGACGGCGTGACGTCGTCGAGGATCGTCGGGCCCAGGAACGCGCCCTCGGGGTTCAACTTACCGGCGGCGTCGGCGGCGACCGCCCGGCCGTCGACGACGAGCGTCGCCCCCTCGGCCACCCCCCGGCCGACCGAGTCGGCGATGCGGTCGCGCGCGGCGCAGGAGATCACCGGTCCGACATCGGACTTCTCGTCGCCGCCGTCGCCGACCCGCAGCGCCTTGGTGGCCTCGATCAGAGGACCGATCAGCTGTTCGTGGGCGTCGCCGACGGTGACCACGACCGAGCCGGCCATGCACCGCTGCCCGGCGGCCCCGAACGCCGAGCCGAGGATCCCGTCGACGGTCTTGTCGATCACGGCGTCGGGCATCACCACCATGTGGTTCTTGGCGCCGCCGAGCGCCTGCACGCGCTTGCCATGCTTGGCGGCGCCTTCGTAGACGATCCGAGCGACGGGCGCTGAGCCGACGAACGAGATCGCGTCGATCCCGGGATGCTCGAGGATGCCGGAAACGATCTCCCGGCTGCCGTTGACCAGGTTCACGACCCCCGGCGGCAGCTCGAGCGCGTGCAGCTCCTCGAACGCGATCTGCTGGGTCATCGGCACCTGCTCAGACGGCTTGAGCACGAACGTGTTGCCGCACGCGATCGCGAACGGGAGAAACCAGAACGGGACCATCGCCGGGAAGTTGAACGGGACGATCGCCGCGCACACGCCGACCGGTTGGCGGACGGTCTCGGCGTCGATGTTGCGGCTGACGTCCTCGAGAATCCGCCCCTGCATGGTCGTCGGCACCGCACAGGCGGCCTCGACCATCTCGATCATCCGCGCCACCTCGGCGCGGGCGTCGCCGATCGTCTTGCCCATCTCGAGCGTGACCGACTGGGCCAGGTCCTCGGTGCGCGCCGTCAACCGCTCCCGCAACTCGAACAGCCGGCGTGCCCGGCCGATCGCCGACACCGCCCGCCACGCCGGCAGAGCCGCGCGGGCTGCCGCCACCGCGGCGTCCAGGTCGGCCCGGCCCGACAGCGGTACCCGCGCGATCGCCCGGCCGGTCGCCGGGTTGGTGACGTCGAGCTCGCCGGTTGCCGCGGTCGCGGGCGTCCAGCTGCCGGCGATGTAGTTGTCGATCAGACGGGTCTCGGTGGCGGTGGCGGTCATACGGGGTCAGAGCTCCTGGGGCGTGGGCAAGACGATGTGAGCGGCGGCGGCGCCGCGCGCTCAGGCACCGTGTCGTACGAGTAGTAAACGTCATCCCGGCACGACCCGAGATTCGTCCACTCTTGGTCGAATTCGGACGGTCGTCACGGTAGGGTGCCGTCGGCGGTCTGGCCGGGTCTGCCACGCAACGACACCCCCGATTCAGGAGTCTTGAACGTTGAAGCGCCGTCTTCCCGCCGCCGCCGTCGCCATCGCGGTGGCGATCTGCTCACTCGCCGCCGCGGGCAGCGCTGCGGCCGCCCGGCCGCCGATGCGCGCGCCGGCGCCAACGGTCTGCCCCGGCAGCTTCCAGGTCCTCAACAACGACCACGTCGGCGCGCTATCGCTGCCCGCCGGCCCGTACGACATCAGCATCACCGGCACCTTGAGCTGCACGCAGGCCTCGTCGCTGTTCACGACGTTCCTGAACCAGTGGACGGGCGATCTCCCGGGTGGCTGGGTGGTCACCGCCAACGGTTTCCGCAGGGGCGTGACGGCGTTCACGGTCACGCGCTCGCATCGCAAGCCCCCGTCTCCGGCACCGTCGAGCCGCACCTGTCCGGGGACGTTCAGCGTGCTGCACAACACCCGGATCGGGGCCGCCGCGTTCGCGCAGGGCAACTACGTGGTCACGCTGCTCAAGGCATCCACCTCACACTTCAGCTGTCAGACCGCGTCGCGGACGTTCGCGTACTTCCTCAACACCCGCTACGCGAAGCCGCTGCCCTACCCGTGGTCGCTCGCCACGAGCACGAGGACGTTCACCCAGAAGACCAACGGCGTCGGCTTCCGGGTCGCGCCGAGCACGCTGCTCGGCGCTCCCCAGACCGGTCCCAAGGTGACCGCCGGCGGCGGCGAGACCGTCGGCATACCGTGCCGGCCGCTGTACGCGGTGACCTCCGGCAACGCCCGGATCGACAACTTCGTGCTCGACAAGGGCGAGTATCAGATCTGGGCGATCGGCAACCTGTCCTGCCCGCAGGCTCGCCTGGACGTGGCGCGAGCGGTGGCGCTCAGGACGACGCTGCCCAAGGGCTGGAAGCACGATGTCAACGAGGCGATCGTCACCGTCGGAGGTGGCGCCGGCTTCCGCTTGAAGCTCGCGCAGTAACCCGATGTCACGGCGACGACTGATCCAGCTGCTGGGCGTGGCGGCGGTCGTCGCGGCAGCGTTGGCCGGCTGCGGTGGTGGCGGTCACACGACCACGACGACATCGACGTCCACGTCCGCATCGAGGACCACCACCTCCACGTCCACGAGCCCGTCCGCGGGCGCATCGAACACCACGGCCACGGCCGGGCAGATTCAGTGGCGCACGTGTCACTTCGGCCAGTGCGGGACCCTGAAGGTCCCGCTGAGCTACGCGGACCTGACCGGCAAGCAGATCACGCTCGCCCTGTTCCGGCTGCCGGCCAAGGATCCGTCGAAGCGGATCGGGACGATCCTGGTGAACCCCGGGGGACCGGGCTCCTCAGGCGTGCAGTTCGCCAAGCTGACCGCGATCGGCTTTCCCGACAGCATCAGAAAGCGGTTCGACATCATCGGCTGGGACCCGCGCGGCGTGGGCGCGTCGGACCCGATCAACTGCGGCTCGGCCCTGGCCCGCGCCTCGTTGCTCAACGAGTCGCCGGTCACCGCGGCGCAGCGCGCCGCGCTCGTCACGGGCGACCAGCGGTTCGGCAGGGCGTGCAAGGCGAAGGTGGGCGCGGTCCTTGGCAACGTCGGCACGGTCGACACCGCCCGGGACATGGACCGCATCCGCCTCGCGATCGGTGCGCAGCGGATCAGCTACATCGGCTACTCGTACGGCACCTATCTCGGCGCCGTCTACGCGAACATGTTCCCGACGCACGTGCGAGCGATGATCCTCGACGGCGTGTCGGACCCCGGCGAGAGCGCGCAGACGTCGTTTCTGATCCAGGCCCGGGCGCTTGACCACGCGATCGACGGCTACCTCGCGACCTGCGCTGGCCAGTCGAAGTGCGCGTTCTACAGCGGCGGTCATCCGCAGGCCGCGTTCGATGCGCTCGTCCATCGAATCGAGGTCCATCCGATCGCGGTCGGCAACCGCCAGCTCGGCCCGACGCAGTTCTACTTCGGCGTCGCCAACTCGCTCTACGGTGACGATCAGGCGGCGGTCGCCAAGGACCTCGCCGCGGCCGCCGCCGGGAACGGCGCGCCGCTGCTCAAACAGTTCGACGACTACGTCGGGCGCAAGCCGAACGGCACCTACTCGACCGAGCAGTCGGCCAACACCGCGATCAACTGCCTCGACGGCCGCGGCGTCGGCAACCTCTCGGCCGCCCAGAAGCTCGAGCCGCAGTTCGTCAAGGCCGCCCCCCGGTTCGGCCGCTTCGTCCTCTACAGCAATCTCGTCTGCGGCTACTGGCCTGAGAAGGCGCACCCGCCGAAGCTGCCGATCACCGCGAAGGGCGCGCCGCCGATCGTCGTGATCGGATCGACCCGGGACCCGATCACCCCGTACAGCGACGCCGTTCGCCTCGCCCACGAGCTGCGCTCGGGCGTGCTGCTGACCGCGTCCAATGCCGGCCACACCTCGAATTTCGGGATCGGTGGTCCCTGCGACGCGCTCGGCACGAAGTACCTGCTGACCGGCACGCCGCCGCCGAAGGGCACGCGCTGCCCGGCGTCGACGCACTGACGTTGATCGAGCTGCGGCCGATGACCGAGGCTGACCTGCCGCAGCTGCGCGGCTGGTTGCAGCAGCCGCACGTCGCCCGCTGGTGGGCGGTGGACAACCCCGCCGAGGAGGAGTTGGAGCAGTATCGACAGCGGCTGGTGGAGCGAGGTCGACGACGGCACACAGTTGTTGGTGGTGGTCGAGCGCGGCCGAGGGGCGATCGGCTGGTGTCAGTGGTACCGCTGGGAGGACACGCCCGACGAAGCCCGTGACATCGGGGCTCGCCCCGGTGAGTGCGGGTTCGATTATGCGATCGGCGATCCGGCCGCGATCGGCCGCGGCGTCGGCACCGAGATGAACGCCCGGCTGGTCGACGAGATCCGCCGTCACCATCCTGGCTGCGGCCTGATCGTCGCCCCCGAAGCCACCAACCTCGTCTCACGGCGCGTGCTCGAGCGAAACGGCTTCGAGCTGATCGACGTCCGGCCGCTGGCGTTCGAGCCCCACGGCCGTCCGATGGCGATCTACCGGCTGGCGGACGCGGGATAGGCTTGCAATCCGGCCATGACCTTCTACATCACCACCGCGATCAACTACGTCAACGGCGCGCCCCATCTCGGTCACGCCTACGAGGCGATCGCGACCGACGTGATCGCTCGGCACATGCGCCAGCGCGACCCCGACGTGTTCTTTTTGACCGGCACCGACGAGCACGGCGAGCCGGTCGCCGACGCGGCCAAGGACCAGGGGCTCGAACCCCAGGCGCTGGCCGACCAGAACGCGGCGCGGTTCAAGCAGATGGACGCCGACCTCAACATCTCCAATGACTTCTTCATCCGCACCACCGACGCCGAGCACGGGGCCCGGGTCCAGGAGGTGCTGCAGCGCGTTCACGACAACGGGTACACCCACAAGGGCACCTACGAGGGCTGGTACTGCCCGCGGTGTGCGGACTTCAAGGTCGAGAACGAGATCCTCGAAGGCAACCTCTGCCCGATCCACTTCTCGCCGCTGACGCGCGAGCGGGAGGAGAACTGGTTCTTTGAGCTCTCCCGTTTCCAGGATCGACTCGAGGCGCTGTTCGACGAGCACAAGTCGTTCGTGATGCCGGTCGTCCGCTACAACGAGGCCAAGTCGTTCATCGACTCGGGGTTGCAGGACGTGTCGCTGTCGCGGGCGCGGATGCACTGGGGCGTCCCTGTCCCGTGGGATTCCGGCCACGTCTTCTACGTCTGGTTCGACGCGCTGCTGAACTACTACACGGCGCTGGGCTACGCGCGGCCCGGGGAGGACCTGACCTCGACGTTCTGGCCGGCCACGTTTCACGTGATCGGGAAGGACATCCTCAAGTTTCATACGGTGTTCTGGCCCGCGCTGCTGATGGCCGCCGACCTGCCGGTGCCCGAGCACGTGTTCGTCCACGGGTTCCTGCTGGGCGCCGACGGACGCAAGATGTCGAAGTCGCTGGGCAACGTGCTCGACCCGTCCGACGTGCTGGAGACCTACGGCGTCGACGCGCTGCGTCACTACCTGATCCGGGACGTCTCGTTCGGCTCTGACGGAGCGGTCGGGATCGACGGCGTCAAGGCCCGCTACGAGGGTGAGCTGGCCAACGAGTACGGCAACCTCGCCAGCCGCACGATCGCGATGCTCCATCGCTACTGCGACGGCCAGGTGCCCGCCGCCGACACCGACCCCGTGCTGGCGGCGGAGTTCGAGAACCTGGCCGGCGAGGTGGTCGAGCTGATCGACGCCGCCGAGATCACCGATGCGCTGGAGCGGATCTGGCAGCGCGTGCGTCGCGCCAACCGCTACGTCGAGGAGCGCGCACCGTGGCAGCTGGCCAAGGACCCCAAGGCCCACGGCGAGCTGCACCGGGTGCTGGCGTCGCTGTCCGAGGCGCTCCGGGTGCTGAGCGTCCTGCTGTCGCCTTACATCCCCGAGGGTTCCGCGAAGGCGCTGGACGCGCTCGGCTCACCCGACCTGTCGCTCGCCGGGGCCAGATTTGCCAAGCACACGCTGCCGCGCCCGGTCGCGGAGCTTGCCCCGCTCTACCCCAAGCGTTGAGCGAGGCCGGGCGGCGAGAATCGTCGCCAGACCGTTGGCGGCGTCGACGAGCTCGTCGAGCTCGGCCACCAGCTCCGGCGTCACCGCACCGTTGCGGGCCACCAGTTCCTCGTAGCTCGCTCGGAGGTCGGGCAGCGATCGTGCCGGCAGCCGCTCGCCCGTCCGCAGGGCGTCCTGCGCGGCCGCCAACTGCGCGTCAAGCGGCGCCGACAGCTCCGCCAATCCCGGGCTGGGCGCAGGAGGATCGTGTTCCTGGGCCTCGAGCCGGAGCACGTGTGCGGCCTGGGTCATCCGCAGGATCGTCGCCAGCGCCCCCTGAGCCCGGTCGGGATCGACCTGGCGACCCGTCGGCTCTGACAGGGACCGCGCGACCGTCGACTCGGCGTTGACCCGGGCGAGCCGCAGCCGGCGAGAGATCCGGCGGATCTCGTCGGTCGGCGGCCGTGTCCCGGTCGTATAGGCGCCGAGCACGTCGGACAGGTATCGACGCAAGGCCCCGAGCAGCTCGGCCACGGCGTCGCGCGCGGGCCCTTCAGACCAGGTCGGCCACGCCGCGTAGACGAGCAGTCCCAGCGCGCCGCCGATCAGGGTGTCGAGTACCCGCGCCCCGGCCGTCGCCAGCGTGTCGGGGTTGACGATGTTGAGCAGGAACACGACCAGCGCGGTGATGAAGCCGAACCCGGCGGTGAAGCTCGCCGGGAAGGTCGAGTACGCCAGCCAGGCCAGCAGCCCCACGAGCGCGACCGTCGTCCCGCCGGTCGGATGCAACGCGGCCGCGATCAGACCGGCTAATCCGGCCCCGAGCACGGTCCCGAGCGCCCGTTCGGCGCCGCGCGTGAACGTTGCCCCGTACTCCGGTCGCAGCACTGCGGCGGCCGCCACCACCATCCAGTAGCCCCGCGACAGCGGCAGCTGGCGGGCGATCAGCTCGGCCGCCGGGACGATCACCGCCAGCCGTACCGCGTGACGGCCGATCGGTGACTCCCAGTTGAGGTCGGCGCGGAGCTGCCAGAGGTCCTGTCGCAGCTGACGGAGCGGACGGTCGATCGCGCGGTGCGGACGTCGGCTGCGCAGGCCGCCGCTCTGGGCCGCCGTCGGCGCGAGCACGGCGACCGCGCGCAGCTGGCCGGCGAGCGCCGCCAGCCGCCGCTCCAGGATGGCGGTCGCCGGATCATCGGTCACGAAAGCCCCGTCTTTTCGCGCGGCATCCAGCTCGCGGCTGAGCCGGCCGATCTCAGAGGTCAGTTCGCCTCCGCGGCTGCTGTCGCCGCTGATCACCCGGGCGGCCAGATCGAGCGCCACCACCGTCCGTCGGCGCGCGGCCGCGACAGCGGCGCGGGCCGGCTCGTGGCCTTCGGCATGCTCGCTCAGCGCGCGGACCGCGGTCAGCGCCACCCGCAGGCGGAAACCCTCCTCGAGCAGGCCGCGCAGCGCGGTCAGCGCCGAGTCGCCGAACAGCGCCGGGGCGCTCATCCCCTCCCGGGCCGTGTCGAGGACCTTGGCGGCCGGCAGGCTCGAGGTGCGCCCCGGCGCGCCCGCCAGTGCCGCCAGCGCCCGGTAGGCGGCGGCGGTGGCGCGGCGCTGAGCGCCCAGCGGCGCCGGCCAGCGAACCACGGCGAGGAACAGCACCTGCGCCGCTCCGCCCGCCAGGACGAGCCCCGCCAGGCCGGCCGCCTGGGCGACATCCTGCGGGAAGCGCCCGAACACGACCGCGGCGATGATCGCCTGGTTTCCCACCACGCCGCCGCGGTTCCCGACGCCGCTCAGCATCCCGGCACCGAACGACACACGCCGCCAGCACGATCAGGTGCACCCACAGCACGCTGCCGCTGACACAGCCGGCGAAGGTCGCCAGCGCCATCAGCATCGCGTCGGCGCTCATCACCCCCAATGGCGGACGGCCACCCTGGGCCCGCCAGGCGATCCCGACCAGCATCGCGCCGGCGCCCATCGCCGTGCCGGCGACCGGATCGCCGGCGGCGATCGGGATCCCGAGCGCCAGCACGACCGGGATCGCGGCCATCAGACCGCCGCGCCAGGACACCGCCCGGCGGTCGAACCGCCCGGCCTGGCGGACAGCGGTCGTCAGCGTGGTCGTCGTCCCCACGGCTCGTAGCATGACCACCGTGCTCGACAGCCACACGCATCTGCATCTCTGCCAGGCACCGACGGCCGAGCTGATCGCCGACGCCGGAGCGGCCGGCGTCACCCGGATGGTCACGGTCGGGACCGATTCCGACAGCTGCCGGCAGGCGCTGGCCGCCGCCGAGGCGTTCCCGCAGGTCTACGCCGCCGTCGGCCGCCACCCGAACTCCGCCACCGGCTTCGGCGATGCCGACCTCGACGAGCTGCGCAGGTTCGCATCCCACGAGCGCTGCGTCGCGATCGGCGAGACCGGGCTGGACTACTACCGCAAGGGGGCCACTCCCGACGAGCAGAAGTACGCCTTCCTGGCGCATATCGAGCTGGCGCGTGAGACCGGCAAGCCGCTCGTGATCCACACGCGCGACGCCGACGACGACACGATGGAGCTGCTCGAGGCGCACGCCGGCGACCTCCGCGTGATCCTGCACTGCTTCTCGATGGGGTCGCGGGTCCGGGAATGCCTGGCGCACGGCAACTGGTGGCTGTCGTTCGCGGGCAATGCCACCTATCCCAAGAACGCCGAGCTGATGCTGGCGGCGGTCAGCACGCCGGCGCCGCGGCTGCTGGTCGAGACCGACGCCCCGTACCTGGCGCCGCAGGGCCGGCGCGGCAAGCCCAACGCGCCCGCCTACGTCGCGCTGACGGCGCAGGCGATCGCGCTGCAACGCCGGGTCGAGTACGCCGAGTTCGAACGCGCCGTCGACGACGCGGCCGCGGCCGTGTTCGGCTGGTGAGCGTCCGCTCCGGCCGCCAGCGGGAACTCGGCCAGAACTTCCTGGTCGACCGCAACATCCTCGACGTGATCGAGCGGCTCGCCGCGCTGGGACCCGACGACGTCGTGCTCGAGGTCGGCGGTGGTCCCGGGATCCTCTCAGCGCGGCTGGCCGCGCGCGCCGGCTTCGTCCACGTGGTCGAGCTCGACGAGCGCCTGCGTGAGCGGCTGACGGCGGCGGTCGCCGACGCGGCGAACGTCACGCTGCACTTCGCCGACGCGCTCGACGTCGATCTCGAGGCGCTCGATCCCGCCCCGGCGAAGATGGTCGCCAACCTTCCGTACGGGGTCGCCGCGACCGTGATCCTGCGCACGATCGACGAGCTGCCGACGCTGACCCAGTGGGTCGTGATGGTCCAGCGTGAGGTCGGCGAGCGGTTCGCCGCGACGGCCGGCAGCGCGGCCTACGGGATCCCGTCGGTGCTCGCCCAGCTCGCCTGCGAGGTCAAGGTGCTGCGGCCCGTCTCCCGCCAGGTGTTCCGCCCGATCCCGAACGTCGACTCGGTGCTGTTGGGGCTGATCCGGACCGGGCCGGGCGCCGGGCCGGCCCTGAGCGCGCTCGTCCACGGTGCGTTCGCGCACCGCCGCAAGACACTCGCCGGCTCGCTCGCGCTGAGCGCGGCGGGGTCGTCAGTCGCGCTCGCGGGCGTCGCCGGCGCGGCTGGCCGCGACCGGGTCCGTGCCGCCTTGGCCGAGCTCGGGCACCCGCCCGACGTTCGCGCCGAGCGCCTGTCGCCGGCGCAGTTCCGGGAGCTGGGGGAGAGGTTGTCGCGATGACCGTGGTCGAACGCGAGTACGCCTACGCGAAGATCAACCTCTCCCTGTTCCTCGGGCCGACCCGATCCGACGGCCGCCACCAGCTGGTGACGCTGTTCGATTCGGTCGGGTTGGCCGACGAGCTGGTCGTGACTGCCTCTGACGCGGTCGATCACGTCGTCTGCGAGGGGGTGGACGGCCCGAACCTCGTCAGCGACGCCCTCGGCGCGCTGCGCGCGGCCGGTTGGGCGCCGCCGCCGCTGACGGTCACGATCGAGAAGCGGATCCCGGTCGCCGCCGGCATGGGCGGCGGCTCGGCCGATGCCGCGGCGATGCTGCGCTGCGCCCCGCGGCTGGCCCCGGTCAGCTCGGCGGTACTGGCCGAGATCGCCGCCGGCCTCGGCGCCGACGTTCCCGGTCAGCTGCGCCCCGGACCGTCGCTCGGCACTGGCGCCGGTGAGCTGATCGAGCCGCTGCCACCGCTCTCGCCGTACGGGGTGCTGGTGATCCCGCGGCGCTTTCCCTTGTCGACCCCGGACGTCTATCGCGAGGCCGACCGCCTCGGTTTGCCGCGTTCAGCGCATGAGCTGGAGGCGTTGCGCGGGTCGCTCATCGCGGCGATCCCGCCGTGGCCGACCCCGGAGCTGATCGTCAACGACCTGGAGCCGGCGGCGCTGTCGCTGGCGCCCCAGATCGGCGACGCGCTCGACGCCGCCCGGGGCGCCGGCGCCGACCACGCGATCGTCTGCGGCTCGGGTCCGACCGTGATCGGGATCTTCGACGGAGCCGACGGCGAGCGCCGCGCGTCCGCCGCCGCGACCGCTCTCAGCGACCTTTTCGAGGGTGTGATCGGCACCGGACCGGTCGATTCGTCACAATTTGTGGTTCTGGCGTGAGCAACACAACGATCACATACCTGGTCGGTGCGGGCTGCGGCGTGGTCGTGCTGATCGCGTTCTGCACTCTGCTGCTCGGACCCGCGATCACCTCCTACCGGACGCCGCTGCAGCGAGCCGGGGCGGTCGTGCTGTCGTTCTACGTGCTGGGGGCATTCATGGGGCTCGGCGTGCTGCTCGGCGCGCTGATCATCTACGAGTGGCCCCACTTCTTCTAGTGGCCCCGTTGCGGACCCTGAGGTGAGCGGCGTGGCCGAGAGTGCCGGACGCGGTGAGACCCGCGTCCCCGATCTGGCCGCCTTCGCGGCGATTACCGACGCCGTCGAGGGCGGCGCCGGCCTGCCCGAGATCCTGCGCGCGGCGGCGCGGGCGCTGGACGCGAGCCTGATCCTGATCGACCGCTCGGCCGCGGTGCTGGCGGTCGCAGCACGATCCCCGGCCGATGAGCGGTCGCTGATGCGTGACGCCGACGACGTCACCACGGTCGAGCTGAAGGTCGCCGACGCGCCGGTCGGGCAGCTGCGGATGCGCAGCCGCGCCGAGGGTGGCGACTCGGCGCTACTGCGGCTGGTGACGACGCTGATCGCGTCCGAGGTCGAGCGTGTTCGCGCTCCCGAGCGCGCCTCCGAGGAGGCCGCCGCAACCTTCCAGCGAGCGGTGCTGGCGCGGCGGATCGAGGACCGCGACGACCTGATCGCGCGCGGCAAGGAGCTCGGCACCGATCTCGCCTCCGGGGCCAGCGTCGCGGTGGTCCGCGCCCACGCCCGCAACCCGACCGAGGACGACTGGCGCCGGCGATTGCTGGCCGTCGCCGCCCGCGGCGCCCGCTCGATCGCCAACGGCGCGATCGCCACCCCGACCGAGGGCGACGGCGAGGTCGTGCTGCTCGTCCCCGACGGCGGCGGCGAGACCGGCCGCCGGGTCGCCTCCGCGATCCTGCGCGAACTCGAGGCGGGTCTCGTCGGGTTCGCCTTCCGGCTGGGTCGCAGCCGCCGTGTCGAGGACCCGTTGCAGCTGCAGCGCGCGTTCGACGAGGCGCTGCTGGCGCTCAACGTCGTCGAGGGCGACTCCGAGCGGATCGAGCTCGCATACGAGGAGACCGGCACCTATCAGCTGCTGCTGCCCTATATGCGTGATCCCGCCGAGCTCAAGCGCTTCTACCGGGAGACGGTCCGGCCGCTGGTCTCCTACGACGAGCAGTACGAGACCGACCTGCTGGGGACGCTCGCGACCTTCCTGGACTGCGACGCCAACGTCAACGCGACTGCCAGCCGGCTGATCACCCACCGCCACACGATCCGCTACCGGTTCGAGCGCGTGCGGGAGCTGACCGGTCTCGATGTCTCTTCCACCGACGGCCGCGAGAAGCTGTCGCTCGGGCTCAAGGCAATGCGCGTGCTGGGGATCCAGCGCCCGCGTGGCCCCGCGACCGAGCCGGGCGCCGGCGGCGGGCGCGTCCCGCACTAGTCCGCTTCGAGCGCGCGCTCGACCGCCTGGGCGGTCAGCTCACCGGCGACGCGCAGCGGCTCGGTGTCACGGGCGGCGCGGGCCAGCACGAACGCGCCCTCCAGCGCGCAGATCATCGCGATCACGAGCTCCCGCGCGGTGTCGGGTGGCAGTCCGGTGCCGGTGAAGCGTGGCGTTCCGGCGGTGATCCACGACTCGAACACGTCCGCGCACGCGATCCGCATCGGCTCGCTGGTGGAGGAGACCTCGAGCGCGATCGTCGCGATCGGGCACGCGTCGGCGTAGTCGGTCTCGGCGAGGTGGTCGGCAGCGCCGGCGAAGAACATGCGCACGGCGCTCGGGAGGTTGGGGGCGTTGTCGAACACGGCCGGGATCAGCTGTTCGTACAGCCTGCCGGAGGAGCGGATCGCCTCGGCACCGAGCTGCTCCTTGCCGCCCGGGAAGTGGTGGTAGATCGAGCCGAACGGCGCCTGCGCGGCGGTGACGATCTGCTTGATCCCGGTGGCGTTGTAGCCCTGCAGGCGCATCAGCTCGGCGCTGGCGCCGACGATCCGCTCGCGGGTGCCGGGGGTCACCGTCTCGGGCATCTTCTGTACCTTACTCACTAGAGCGATCTATCTAACTGGAGGTGCGCGGTGCAATCGTGGCTCGGCCACAAGCTGATCTCGTTCGTGATGGGGCGCACGCGCGCCGGCGATGTCCGGCCGACGCTGTTGCTCGACCATCCGGACGTGCACCTGACGTTCCCCGGTACGAACTCGTGGTCGGGCGTGTTCCGTGGCAAAGCTGAGGTGGAGACGTGGCTCCGCCGCCTGGCCGCCGTCGGTCTGCAGACGTATCCGGATGAGGTCGTCGTCACCGGTCCGCCCTGGCGCAGCACCGTGTGTGTGCGTGGCCACGACCACCTCGACGCGCCCGACGGGCGCCGCGTCTACGACAACCGCTTTGTGATCTGGGGCAGGATGTCGTGGGGGCGCCTACGGGAATACGAGGTGTACGAGGACACCGACAAGCCCGAGGCGCTCGACGCGTATCTGCGTGAAAATCGACCGGCACTGGCGGGCTGAGCGGTGCAGTCGTGGCTTGCCGGAGTCGCACTCGGCTACGCGATGCGGCGGCTCCGCGCCGGCGACCCCCGGCTGATACTGCTGCTCGACGCGCCCGAGGTGACGCTCACGTTCCCCGGCGACTCGAGCTGGGCCGGCGTCCACCGCGGCAAACCGGCAGTCGAGCGCTGGCTGCGACGGTTCGTCGCCACCGGTCTGCAGATCTATCCCGATGAGGTCGTCGCCCGCGGCTTTCCCTGGAAGACGACGACCTGCGTGCGCGGCCGGATCCATCTGCGGGACGAGTCGGGCGCGATCGTCTACGAGAACCGGTTCGTGATCTGGGGACGCCTGGCTTGGGGGAGGCTGCGCGAGTACGAGGTCTACGAGGACACGCAGCAGTCGGCGGCGCTCGACGCCTGGTTGGCCCAGCACCGTCCGGACCTGGGCGGCGCCTGGTGAGGCGGCTCAGGATGTGGTGCGGCGCCGGACGGCATCCGTGGCCCGGCGCTTGACGCCCGATGGGATCCAGCGGCCGATCTGCGAGCGGTTGTCGGCGACGGCGCGGTAGGCGCGCTCCGTCTGGCTCGGGAAGCGCGCCAGCACATGGCTGGGCGCCGCCCCGCCCGGCAGCAGCGCCAGTAGTGGCGGCGCCGCGGCGCCGGCGGACTCGCGATGGCCGGCCGGATCGATCAGATGCCAGGAGGCGTTGCGCTGCTCCGGGGTGAGGTCGCCCAGCAGCGCGTCGGCGGCCGGCGTCCCCAGCGCCAGCGGCGTCAGGCGACGGTTGCGGTCCACCCGCAACAGCATCGCCAGCAGCGTCTTGCAGACGCCACAATCGCCGTCGTAGATGACCGTCCAGTCGCCGTTCGGCGTGGCGGCGTCGCTCACTGTCTGAAGTAGGATCGCGCGACCATGTCGGTTGCGATTATCACCGGCTCGGGCACGCATGCACTCCCGGGATTCGAACAGGCGCGGACGCTGTCGGTCTCGACGCCCTACGGCGAGGTGCAGGTCTCGTCGGGCGAGTTCGCCGGCGCCGAGGTGCTGCACGTATCCCGGCACGGCGCCGGACACGCCCGGCTCTCCAACCACGTCGCCCACCGCGCCAACATCTGGGCCCTGCACTCGGTCGGCGCATCCGCGGTGATCGCCTGCACCGCCTGTGGCGCGGTCGATCCGACGCTGTCGCTGGGGGGCCTGGTCGTGTTCGACGATCTCCACTTCATCTCCAACCGGCTGCCGGACGGCTCGTTGTGCACGTTCTTCGATACGCCCGGCGAGGCCGGTCGCGGCCACTGGGTGCTGCACGGCGGTCCGTTCGCTCCAGCGCTTCGCGCGGCACTGGTCGCCGGCGCCGCCGAGGCGGGGCACCCTGCCGCCGATGGGGGCACCTACGGCCACGTCGACGGGCCCCGCTTCAACACCCCCTCGGAGATCGCGTCGCTGGCCGCGTGCGGCGTCGTCGCGGTCAGCCAGACCGCCGGCCCCGAGACCGTCCTGTGCGGCGAGCTCGAGCTGCCGTACGCGCTGATCGGGTTCGTCACCGACCACGCCAACGAGGTGATTCCGGGCGAGCCGACGCCGGTCTCGACGCTGGCGAAGCTGATGGCGTCGAGCAGCGCGGTGTTCGCGGACGTGCTCGAGCCGGCCGTGCGCCGGGTCGCCGACGAATCGCGGTCGGCATCGAAGGTGGCGCCGGCCGGGTTCATGCTCCGCTTCGATCCGCGCGACTGAGCGTCGGGTACGGCCTTGACGGACGGGGGGCTTGCGCGGGGACGGCGACCCCCGGTCTTGATGGGCGGGCAGCGACCGCGGGTGGTGGTGATGGCGCCTGACCCCGAGGGCTCGCGGCGCCGTCACGCCGAGCTCGGGCCGCTGCTCGACGATCGATCCCGGGTGGATTCGATCGAGGCGCTGCTGATGGGCCGCGCGCTCGCCTGGGCAGGGGCCGTCGCCGGCGACGACGAGGCCGTGATCGAGGCGCCCTCGGACCTGACCGCGGCGATCGCCGGCGGCGGCCCGACGCTGGTCGTCTGGCCCGAGCTGCCGGTGTGGCTGCCGGAGACCGCCGCCGCGGCGCTCGAGGACCTCGCGGCCGGCTGCGCGGTCTCGATCGGTCCGGTGTTCGACGGCGCCCTCTACCTGCTCGCGCTCTCCGAGCCGATCCCCGAGCTGGTGGCCCTGGGCGAGCGGCCCTGGCAGGGCGTCCAGGCGATGGCGCGCGTGTTCGGCGTCGTCGAGGAGCGGCAGCTGGAGGTCGGCCTGCTCCGCGCCGAGCGCGGCCTGCGCGGGCCGAGCGACGTGGCCGCGCTGCGGGCGGATCCGATGACCGACGCGGAGTTGCGAGCGCTACTGAGCTAGCTCGTCGATCAGCGCAGTTGGGGGACGAGGAATTGAACCCCGATTCCCGGGACCAAAACCCGGTGTATTGGCCGATTATACGATCCCCCACAGAGACCTTGAGCGGAATCTATCAGTGCGATCGGGCCGTTCCGTCCGGGCCAAATGCGAACATACGTTCGTGCCTCGCTATGACGAACGAGAAGCCCGAGAGGCGGTGCGCACGTCTCTGTCGTACACCGAAGCGCTGAGGAAGGTCGGCCTGCGACCTGCTGGGGGGAACCACGCCCTGTTCAGGCGATACGTCGACGAGATCTGGAAGATCCCGACCGACCATTTCGATCCATATCGCCGCGACCCCGGGACAGCAAAGCGGTCTTTGACTCCGCTCGACGAGGTGCTCGTCGAAGGATTGTGGCTACAACCGCAGGCAACTGAAACGCCGGCTCTACGACGCTGGTCTCAAGCAGCGCCGATGCGAACTCTGTGGGCAGGGCGAACTGTGGCGTGGTCGCTACATGTCGCTGATCCTCGATCACGTCAACGGGATCGCCACAGACAACCGCATCGAGAATCTCAGAATCGTGTGCGCGAACTGCAATGCCACGCTGGATACGCATTGCGGGCGCAACAACCGACAGGAGCTCGGGGCGCGCGCGTGCCAACTCTGCCAGGTGGAGTTCCTGCCGCGTTTCGCAACGCAGCGCTACTGCTCCCGGTCGTGTGGCATGCGCCATCCCGGCAGCACCCGGTCGCACGTCGGACAGCGCAAAGTGCCGCGTCCGGGGTACCAGGAACTGATGGCCGAGCTGGCCGCGACGAACTTCAGCGCGGTCGGTCGCAAGCACGGGGTGAGCGGCAACGCGGTGCGCAAGTGGGTCCGTTGGTATGAGGCCGAGCGGGAGCGGGCGGACGGCTCCGGGGATGCCGGTCTCGCAGGCGCCGCGGGCGTCGAGGCCGACACCGGTACCGCGTCGGAGGCCCGGTGATCGACCGAGGTGCGGAGTTCGAAACCCGTCGGTCGCGGCCGACACCGAACCGATCCGTTCGATCGCATAGGATCGAGTCGTGACCGCGCCCGTCGTTGTCATCCTCGCGGCTGGCCAAGGCACGCGCATGCGTTCGTCAGTGCAGAAGCTGCTGCACCCGCTGTGTGGCCGGCCGATCGCGGAGTGGCCGATCGCGGCGGCGCGGGCGGCGGGTGCCGGGCGGATCGTGGTGGTCGATTCGCCCGAGCGGCGGCTCGAGTCGGTGACCGGCGACGGCGTCGAGTTGGCGATCCAGCACGAGCCCCGCGGGACGGCCGACGCGGTCAAGGCGGCGGCCGGGCAGATCGAGGGCGACCAGACCGTCGTCGTGATCAACGGTGACGCGCCGCTGGTGCGGCCCGAGACGTTGCACGCGCTGATCGATGCCCACGATCAGTCGCCCGCGGCGGCGACGATCGTCACCGTCGTGCTGGCTGACCCGAGCGGTTACGGGCGGGTGGTCCGAGCGCCGGACGGGACGGTCGAGCGGGTCGTCGAGACCAAGGCCGACGGGGACGCCACCGAGCACGAGCAGCAGATCCGTGAGGTCAACACCGGCATGTTCGCGTTCGACGGCGATGCGCTGCTGATGGCGCTCGAGCAGGTTCAGGCCGACAACGCCCAGGGCGAGTACTACCTGCCCGACGTGCTGCCGATCCTGCGCGCCCACGAGCGGACCGTCGCTGCGTTTGAGCTGGAGGATGCCGAGGAGCTCCTGCAGATCAACAACCGCGTCCAGTTGGCCGAGGTCACGGCGGTTGCCCAGCGCCAGATCCACGAGGCGCACATGCTGGCGGGCGTGACGATCGTCAATCCCGCCGCGACCGTGATCGACCACGGCGTGGAGATCGGGCAGGACACGGTGATCGCGCCGTTCACGAGCCTGCAGGGAGCGACGCGGGTCGGCGCGGGCGCGACGATCGGCCCCGGCTCGACCCTGATCGACGCGACCGTCGGCGACGGCTCGAAGCTGATCCACTCCTTTGTAACCGGCGCCGAGGTCGGCG
The DNA here is from genome assembly GCA_963743985.1 of uncultured Solirubrobacteraceae bacterium. Taxonomy (GTDB): domain Bacteria; phylum Actinomycetota; class Thermoleophilia; order Solirubrobacterales; family Solirubrobacteraceae; genus Palsa-465. The sequence continues at coordinate 52,623 of CAVUSD010000012.1, forward strand.
CGGGCGTCAGCGTCGGGCCGTTCGCCTACCTGCGGCCCGGGACCGTGATGCGCGACGGCTCGAAGGCGGGCACGTTCGTCGAGATCAAGAACTCCGACGTCGGCGCGGGGACGAAGATCCCGCACCTCTCCTACATCGGCGACGCCGACATCGGCGAGCAGACGAACCTCGGAGCGGCCACGATCACCGCCAACTACGACGGCTACCGCAAGAACCGCACCCGGATCGGCAGTCGCGTCAAGACCAGCGTCGACACGACCCTGGTGGCGCCGGTGACCGTCGGCGACGATGCGTTCACGGCGGCCGGCTCGGTGATCGGCTCCGACGTGCCCGACGGGGCGCTGGCGGGCTCGCCCGGCGTCTCACGGTCGGCGCAGCGCAACGTCGAGGGTTACGCCGGCGCGCGCGCCGAGCGGGCGCAGGCCGAGGGCGCCGCGGGATCGGCCGGCGCGGGGCACGGCGGCCCCGCCGGAGCGGCGGACGACGCCGGAGGGACGGGCGTCGCCGGGGGGACGGGCCTCGGCGGAGCCGGTGCGGCGGCGGCGGTGCCCGAGCCCGAGCCGGAGCCGCCGGATCCCGAGCTGGAGCAGATCCGCGAATGGGTCGCCCAAGGCCGGACCGACGCATTTATCGCCTACCGGCTCGGCGTCAGCGCCCAGCGCGTGCAGGAGCGAAAGCTCGAGGCCGGGCTCGATCAGGCTTCCGAAACCGACCCGCCGGAGCTCGGATGAGCCCGGCCGAGCCGTCCACCAACGGTCCTACACTGACGATGGAGATGGAGGTCTTGCCCACCCCGTCAATGACCACCGTGATGCGGCGGGACTACGACAAGCGTCTGATGCTTGTCAGCGGGCGGGCAAATCCGGAACTGGCGGCGAAGATCGCCGACAAGCTCGGGGTCGCGCTCTCCAACGCGAACACGAAGACGTTCGCCAACGGCGAGGTCTACTGCCGGTTCGAGGAGTCGGTGCGGGGAGCGGACGTGTTCATCGTTCAGCCGACCTGCACGAACGTCGCCGCGGGGTTCAGCGCCAACGACGCGCTGTTCGAGCTGCTGGCGATGGTCGACGCCGCGGTCGGCGGCTCGGCGCACCGGGTGATCGCGGTGACGCCGTGGTACGGGTATTCCCGCCAGGACAAGAAGTCGGCGCCGCGGGAGCCGATCAGCGCCCGGCTGGTGGCGCGGATGCTCGAAACGGCGGGGATCGACCGGATCCTCACGATGGACCTGCATTCCGGCCAGATCCAGGGGTTCTTCCAGAAGCCGTGCGACCACATGACGGCGCTCGTGATGCTCACCCAGTACTTCGACGACCTCGATCTCGAGGATCTCGTGATCGTCGCGCCGGACGCCGGCCGGGTGAAGCTCAACAAGCAGTTCGCGGCCAAGATCGGCGCCGATCTGGCGATCCTCAACAAGGAACGGCCGGCCCAGCAGGTCGCCGAGATCAGCTACGTGATCGGCGACGTCGTCAACAAGACCGCGCTGATCGTCGACGACATGATCGGTACCGCGGGCACGCTCGCCGCCGCCGCTCAGGCCGTTCGTGACGCCGGCGCCCGCCGGATCTACGCGGCCGCCACGCACGGCAACTTCTCCGGTGCCGCGTGGGAGAACCTGGCCAAGGCCGGCTTCGAGGAGGTCGTCGTGACCGACACGATCCCGCTCGCCCCCGGCGCCCCGGACAACGTTCGCGTGCTCTCCTGCTCGGATCTGCTGACCAACTCGATCCGGCAGATCTTCACCGACGGGTCGGTGTCGAGCGTGTTCGGCGGCGAGAACCAGCTCTTCTGAGCCTCGTCGCTCGCGCGGGCGAATCCGCCTGCTCACCGGGGCTTTCTGAGGCGGTCGACGGCTTCGCGGTGAGCGGATTGGTCACCGGCGTTGACGCAGATACCCGCATGCCGACTGGCTCATGGTGCCTGCGCGGCGAGACCGCCACAAGCCACACCGATGGGCAAAAAGGTGGCGTGATGGCGAAGTTTCGGTTACGTTCTGTTTTTCGGAATAAAGACCCGCGAGGCCCTATCCGTGCGCTACCCATCGGTCATGAATCGCCGAACGGCAGACGTGAACACGCCTGTTCAGCGTCTGCAGCTACGGCAACAGAACGTCCTCGATGCGCTGTGCGAGCGACTCACCGAACGAAGCGAGCCAGGGCTCGCGGTAGGTGAACGAGAGCGCCTCGACGAGGAGATCGACTCGCTCGCGCTCGATGCGCGGGACTGCGAGGTCCCGTGGGCTCGGATCGCCCGCGTTCTCCACATGAGTGAGGCCGAGGCCGTGGAGTACTACGGAAAGCAGTAGGCAGGGGCGCTAGCGGGCCCGGAGATCGTCGATCTCCCGGGCGAGCCGCAGGAGCGCGTTCTGGGTGTTGGCGAGCATCCGCTGGAGGCTGCGCACCGTCTCCGCGTCGGACTCGCCGTGCTGCAAGCCGGCGATCTGGTCGGGGCTGAGCCGATGGCCGGAGAGAAGGTCCTTGATCTCGGTTTCTAGATCGCTCATACGTCGCCGCCTTTCGCGGGAGGGGGTCGACAGCAGCCTACGGTTTTGCGGCCGACGAGGACCGAGCGATCAAACAGGCCAAATAGGCCGGTTATGTCGCTCGGTGCGGCTGCCGCGGTCGGTCGACGGCTCTGCGCGTGACGAATCGGTCGCCGGGCCGTAGTGTCGCCAGGATGGTGCGGTTCAGATTCGTGATCGCAGTGGTCGTGGTTGCGCTGCTGGTGGCGTCGGCCGCGGCGGCGATCGCGGCGGCCGCGACGTTCGACGGCGCGACCGCTGCGTCGGGTGGCGCACTCCCGGCGCCCCGCGGCGCGTTCTCGACCCCGGGCGGCGCGTTCCCGGCCCCGGCGCTCCCGGCCCCGGGTGGCGCCTTCCCGGCGCCGCGCGCGACCTCACCGAAGGCGCGCGCCAATCGCCGGGCCGCTCGGCGCGACGCGGCGTCGCTGCTGGCGAAGCTGCACCTGCCCGGCGGAGCGACGCGCGTGCCGTCAGAACCGGCGGACGACAACGATTACCTGCGGCCGTCGCCATGGCTGGAGGCTGATTTCGCGAGCGAGACCGCGCACGCGTGGTGGACCGTTCCGGGCGATCCGGCGTCGGTGATCGGCGCCGTCGAGGCCGATCCGCCGGCCGGGGCCCGCCAGGGCGCCACGCAGATGACGGGCAACGACCAGACGGGCACCTCCGCAGTGACCCTTGAATACGGGTGGCAACCGGTCGGCAACGTGCTCGGGACGCGGCTGCTCGCGGTCACGTTCACGCGCATCGGCCGCGGACTGACGGGCGTGCTCGCCGAGTCTCAGAGCGTCTGGATCGTGCCGCGGTCGGTGAGCGAGCGGATTCCAGCCGCGACGCGGGTCGTTCAGATCGCGTCCACGGTGCCCGGCGCCCCGCACGGCGGCAGCGTGACGATCACAAACCCCGCCCACGTGCGCTCGATCGTCGCGCTGCTGAACGCGCTCCCGGTCGCGCAGCCGGTCGAGATCAACTGCCCGGCAGAGATGGACCCGAAGACGATCACGATGACGTTCCGCGCGAGCACCAGCGGCGGCGCGCTTGCCGTGCTGCGGTTCGTCGACGACGCGCCCTGGCATCCCGCGTACTCAGATGCGTGTGCAGGCGTAAGCCTTTCGATCGGTGGGCGCCGCCGGGCCGCGCTGGACGGTGGCGACTTCATCGAGCGGATCGAGGGGATCATCGGTTTCACCATCACCTGACCGGATGCGGCGTGACGTCGAATCGGCGCGCGCCACCCGAGGTCGATGTCGGCCGCGCGCCGGTCGCGATAGCGTCCGACAGATGGCACAGCCCTTTCGCATCGCGGTCGAGCGCCGGGACCCCGACGCGATGGCCGCGGCGCTGCACCCCGACGTCGTCTTCCACAGCCCGGCGGTGTTCAAGCCCTACGAGGGCCGCGAGGCGACGATGCGGCTGCTGCGGCACGTGCTCGAGGTGCTCGAGGACTTCCGCTACCTCGACGAGCTCAGCGGCGACGGCTCGCACGGCCTCGTGTTCGCCGCCCGGGTCGGCGACAAGACGCTCGAGGGCTGGGACTACCTGCAGCTCGACGACGACGGCCTGATCACCGAGCTGACCGTGATGATCCGTCCGCTGTCGGGGCTGATCGCGGTGGCGCAGGCGATGGGTGAACGGCTCGCCGCCGATGACGCAGCGCTCCAGGACGACGACACCGCGGCGCCGCGGGCCGCCGACGTCTCGGCCTGAGGCCGGACGCGACCGCAACGTCCCATGTACGACCGCGTCCATTCCGAACGAGCGGCTCGCCTGATGGACCTGCTCGGGCTGTCTGAGGACGAGCTGTGCGAGACGCTCGCGGTCGATCCGCTGAGCCTGCTGTCGGGCCAGCTGGACCACCGGCCCGAGCTCCCGATCCTGCTGACGTTGCTCGACGAGGCGTCCGAGAAGGTTGCGCCGGCGGCGCTGCAGCGGTGGGTGAGGACGTCCGGTCCCGCGGGCCGGCCGATCGATGCGCTCACCCAGCGCGATTTCGGCGCCTTCGAAGACGCGCTGGCAGAGCTCGAGCGGCGCGGCTTCGTCGTCCGCCGCCGGGGCGACGGCCCCGCGGGCGGGTGAGACCCGCGGCTGCGCCGGGTGAGCAAGCGGCGGGGTGAGCTGAGTGGGTGAGCCGTTCGTGCACCGCCTGCGGGTCCGGTACGCCGAGTGCGACGCCCAGGGAGTGCTGTTCAACGCCCAGTATCTGACCTACATCGATCACTCGGTCACCGAGATGTGGCGCGCGGCCTACGGGGGCTATGAGCGAATGCTCGAGCGGGGCGTCGACGTCGTCGTCGCCGAGGCGCAACTGCGGTTTTTGCGCTCGGCCCGGTTCGATCAGGAGGTCGATGCCGAGATGCTCGTCACGCACCTGGGCACGACCAGCTTGCGCTCACGTCACCGTCTGCTCGACCCCGGCGACGGTGCGGTGCTGATGCAGGCCGAGACCCGGCATGTCTGGGTCGATCGGCAGACCGGGGTCAAGACGCCGATCCCCGACTGGGCGCGCGCCGGGCTCGAGCCGTGGTACGCGCCTGAGGCGTGACTACGACTTCTGCTGGTCCTCCTTGGGCTTCTTGACCTTCTTGGGCCAGATCCCGAGGGTGTAGTGAAACCCGCGTGCCAGCACGCGGTCCACGGTCGCCGCAGAGGCGGCCATGACGCTCGCCCGGAGTGCCTGCGCACCGACCACCTTGACCAAGCTGCTCTGGCCGGTTCCCGGTTTCGGCGGTTGCTCGTTGTCGATCTTGGCCCAGATCGAATCGAACGCCTTGCGGCCGAGGAGAGAAGCGATGATTGCGCCGATAATGCCGAACGGTTTGTAGAGCAGCCTCATCCTCGGCAGCCTAATGGTTTGACTGCGGCAGCGAGGCGAGAAACGGGCCTATCCGGCCCGCAATCGGCCCCGGTCCCGCGTTCGGCCGCACCCGGACCCCGGATCTCGCCCCGACCCGGCCACGGCGCGCGCCAGGAGTGTCCCGATCTGAGTCGCTACGCCCGCTGGCTATGCAATCGGGCACCCGATGCTCCATCTGGAGATTGCCAACGACCGCATCAGGTGGCTAAATATTCACAACGAAGTTGCCGATCTGTTTAAGGAGCGCCCATGGTGGATCAGGGTCAACCCAACGACGACGGTACGGCCGAGGAGCTGCTGAGGGCAGCTTTGCTCGACGATTCGTCCGCGGTCGCGGTCTCGCTGAAGGTGCACGGGCTGCCGCTGAGCGAGTCGGTGACGGTCATCTTCCACGGTCGTCGTGACCTGGGAACGCTGCAGACGTACGTCACCTGGGGCGCGCTGGGCGCCGGATCGACGGTTTCAGCAGGCGCGCTGCTGCGCGTCCCGTGCGATCTCGACCTCGCCGACGCCGAGGACCGGGCCGAGGCCGAGCAGCTGTACGTCGACCAGGCGACCAACCTGCGCGATGCGCTCGTCGGCGCCGACACCGTGCTCGACGTCTGGCGTGAGCCGCTGTCGGATCTCGCCGGCTCCGGCGTCGCGGTCGACCACTCCACCCGGCTGACGGTCAAGCTGCCGGCGCCGCGGCTGCTGCCCACCGCGCTGGTCGCGACCGAGTCACAGATCGTCGTCACCCCGGTGTGCAGCGCCCGGACGCTGGCCGACGGGCGGCCGCCGATGGGGATCGCGTGTGCGCAACAGGAGTTCTCACGGATCTACCCGCTGGCCGACGATCCCGAGCGCTGCGTCGAGGAGTTCCTGCAGCTCGCCGCCGAGCACGCGCGCTCGCTCGCCGAGCGGCTCGATCACCAGGAGGCGTCGGTGATGCGGTTCATGGAGCTCAGCGACTCCTGAGGCGGCACGCCGGTCCCAGCACCTGCGAGCGACCGCCCGACTTCAGAACTTCAGTCGTACGCCGAGTCAGCCGTTGCGCGCCGGAACCCGCGGCGCCGGCTCACGAGCCGGCTCACGGATCGTCCGGCGCTCACGCGCCGGCAACTTGTCGCCGAGCCGATCGTGGTCGCGCAGCCGCACGCCGGCTGGAACCGCGTCCGGCAGCGGAATGCCGCCGGTCGGCGACTCGGGCCGTGACGGTGGCTTCTTGGACCCGCCGCCCCAGCCGTCGTCGGCCTCGCCGTCGGTCCACTGGGTGGCCGCGGAGTCGTCACGCAGCGCGGGGAGCAGGAGTACGCCGACACAGGCCAGACCCACGATGTGAACCGCGGCGATCCAGAAGATCAGCTTGACCCCTTCGGTCATGCGTGGAGCTTACCGCAGGCTTACGCGTCGACAAGGGGGTTGGCCCGATGTTTCTGAGGTCAGCGCGCTCGCGTCCACGACCGCCCGCACACGGCTCGTTCCGTCACCAGGTGAAATCGGTCGCTACCATCGGACGCCGCCGATGGCACAGAGTCAGACAACAGCCCTGCAGGTCTCGCCCCGTGAGGCCGCCGGTTCACGTGAGGCGCGGCGCCTGCGCCGCACCGGCGGGATCCCCGGCGTCGTCTACGGCGGCGGCGAGGACCCGCTGAGCTTCTCGGTGCAGGAGCGGACGTTGCGCCACGCGCTGGCCGACGCCGGCGCGGTGATGGATCTGACGATCGAAGGGGCGGGCTCGACCCCGGTCGTCGTCAAGGAACTGATCCGCCACCCCGTCACCAACGCGACGATGCACATCGACCTGCTGCGCGTCCGCCTCGACGTCAAGATTCAGGCGACCGTCTTCCTCGAGCTGACCGGCATCGATGACGCTCCCGGCACCAAAGAGGGCGGCGTCCTCGAGCAGCAGCTGCGCGAGCTCAACATCGAAGCGCTGCCGAACGACATCCCCGACGTGCTCACGCACGACGTGTCCGAAATGGTGATCGGCGACACGCTGACCGCCGAGGCGCTGACGATTCCCGCCGCGCTGACGCTGCTCGACGAGCCGGACACCGTCGTGGCCACGCTCAGCCCGCCGCGCCTGCAGGTCGAGTCCGACGACGAGATCGAGTCGGAGACCGAGGTTGTCGGCGAAGGCGCCGAGGCCGCGGGCGACGACGACTCGGGCGACTCCAGCGCCGACGCCGAGTAGGCCCCCGTGCCACTCCCGGGTCGCCGCGGCGCCCCCGCCGACTGGCTGATCGTCGGCCTCGGCAACCCCGGCGCCGAATACGCACGCACCCGGCACAACGTCGGGTTCATGATCGCCGAGCTGCTGATCGAACGCTGGCAGCTGTCGAAGCCGAAAACCAAATTCAAGGGCCTGCTGAGCGAGGGGCGGATCGGCACGCCCGGCGTCGACACGCCGGTCCGGGTCGCGGTGCTGATGCCGCAGACGTACATGAACGACGCCGGTCGCAGCGTCGGCCCGGCGCGCGGCGCGCTCGGGATCGAGACGCTCGACCACGTGCTCGTGCTGCACGACGAGATCGACATCCCGTTCGGCGAGATCCGAGTCCGCCTCGGTGGCGGGCTGGCCGGCCACAACGGTCTGAAGTCGCTGCGCGACGGGCTCGGCTCGACCGACTTCGGCCGTGTCCGGGTCGGCGTCGACCGTCCACCGACGACCGATCCCGACCTCGTTGCCGCCTATGTGCTCGGCAAGTTCGCCGAGCCCAAGGCCGATGTCGAGGCGCTCGTGGCGCGGGGCGCGGACGCAGCCGAACGGGTGCTCCAGGACGGCTATCCATAACAGCGCGCGTTCCTAGAGTGAGAAGAGCCATCGATGCTTAACGCTCTCCTCGCCCATGCCTTTGACGATCCGCAGACCGAGGCGCTGGCCGCCGCCGGCGGCGACGCGTTCGTCTCGCTGTCGCTGCGGCCGTACCTGATCGCCGCACTGCTGGCGCGAGACCCAGACCGACCGGCGATCGTCGTCGCCGGCGACGATCGCGCCGCCCGCGATCTCGCTGCCGGTCTGCGCACCTGGCTGGCCCCCCGCTCGGTCCGCTATTACCCCAGCCGCGGGGTCACCTATGAGTCGCATCTGACGCCGCCGCCGCATCTCGTCGGGCTACGGATCGCGGCGCTGGACTCATTGGTCGACGAGGCTCAGCAACGCGATGGTGCCCCCGTGGTGGTCGTCTCGGCGGTCGCGCTGTCCGAAAAGGTGCCTGACCGGACGATGCGCCCGCACGGGTTCGTGTTGCGCACCGGCGAGCTGATCGATCTCGAAGAAACGGCACTCGACCTCGTCGCCGCCGGCTACGAGCGCGTCGACCAGGTCGAGGACCGCGGCCAGTTCGCCGTCCGCGGCGGCCTGCTCGACCTGTTCTCCGCGACCGAGGACCGGGCGGTTCGGGTCGATCTGTTCGGCGATGAGATCGAGTCGTTGCGCTGGTTCTCGACGTTCACCCAGCGCTCGCTCGGCGACGCCGACTGCGTCGAGGTGGCGCCCGCGGCCGAGCTGGCGCCCGAGCACCGCGAGCTCGCCGAGATCGCGGCGCTCGAGGAGCCGGGCGACCGTCCCGACATCGCCGAGCTGCTCCCGGTGAAGAACTTCCATCCGCTGCTGGAGCTGATCGGCGAGCAGGCCTCGGTCACGATCGCCGGCGCCGAGGATGTCGAACCGGCGCTGGCCGACCACTGGCAGGACGTCACCGCGGCGATCGACGACGCCGACGCCCAGCACCTGTACGTCGACCCGGCGCAGGTCATCGCCGCGCTCGCCGAACGCGTCAAGGTGCGGCTGTCGAGCATCGACCAGGACCAGACCTACGCGTTCCGTGGGCAGGCGGCGAACGTCGCCGCCCGCGGGCTCAAGGAGGCCGAGCCCGAGCTCGAGAAGCTGTCGCGCTCGGGATACCGGACCGTGGTCGCATTCGCGCGCCGCGGCGAGGGCGAGCGGTTCGGCTACAACCTCGGCCGGCTCAAGGTCGACTGGCTCGACGACGACGGGCCCGGCGGCCACGGTCCCGGCGGCGATGGCAGCACCGCGACCGTGCCGGATGCCAAGGCCGGCCGGATCACGCTGGCCCAGGCCCGGATCGAGCACGGCTTCATCGCGCCCCAGTTCCACCTGGCGGTGATCCCCGACCATCGCCTGTTCCAGCGTCGCCGCGTCGAGCGAACCGGCGGCGCCGGCGGCGGGCGCCGGCGCGGCGTGCTGCGCAGCTTCTCCGAGCTGCGCACCGGCGACATCGTCGTCCACGAGGACCACGGCATCGCGCGCTTCGCCGGGTTTGACACGAAGACCGTCGCCAACATCACCCGCGACTACCTGTACCTGGAGTACGCGGGCTCGGACCGCGTGTTCGTGCCGGTCGACCAGCTGGCGAAGATCAGCCGCTTCGTCGGCGCGGGCGGCGCGCACCCGCCGCTGTCCAAGCTCGGCGGCACCCGCTGGGACCAGGTCAAGTCGCGCGCCCGCCGCGCCGCCCAGGAGCTGGCCGGCGAGCTCTTGAACCTGTACGCCGAGCGCAAGCGCCGAGAGGGTCACGCGTTCCCGCCCGACACCGATTGGCAGCGTGAGTTCGAGGACGCGTTCCCGTACACCGAGACGCCGGACCAGCGCGACGCGATCGAGTTCGTCAAGGCGGACATGGAGACCGCCCGCCCGATGGATCGACTGATCTGCGGCGACGTCGGCTACGGCAAGACCGAGGTCGCGCTGCGGGCGGCGTTCAAGGCGGCTCAGGACGGCATGCAGGTGATGGTGCTGGCGCCGACCACGATTCTCGCCCAGCAGCATTACGGCACCTTCTCCGAGCGGCTGAAGGACTACCCGGTGACGATCGACTACGTGTCGCGCTTCCGCTCGGCCGCCGAGCAGAAGGCGGCGATCGCGCGCTTCGGCAAGGGCGAGGTCGACATCCTGATCGGCACCCATCGGCTGCTCAGCCGCGATGTTCGCGCCAAGGACCTGGGCCTGCTGATCCTCGACGAGGAGCAGCGGTTCGGCGTCAAGCAGAAGGAGCTGCTGCGCCAGCTCAAGCTGCGCGTCGACGTGATCGCGATGAGCGCGACGCCGATCCCGCGCACGCTGCAGATGTCGATGGCCGGTGTCCGTGACATCAGCGTGATCGAAACCCCGCCGGAGGGCCGGCGGCCGGTCAAGACGTTCGTCGGCGAGTACGACGAGGAGCTCGTCAAGCGCGCGCTGCTGCGCGAGAAGGAACGCCATGGGCAGGCGTTCTTCCTGCACAACCGCGTCGAGACGATCGAGGAGACGGCGGTCCGGCTGCGCGGGCTGTGCCCCGGGATGCGGTTCCTCGTCGCGCACGGGCAGATGGACGAGGGCACGCTGGAGGAGCGGATGATGGCGTTCCTGCGCGGTGACGCCGACGTGCTCGTCTGCACGAGCATCATCGAGTCGGGCATCGACATCCCGCAGGCCAACACGCTGATCGTCGAGCGCTCAGACCAGTTCGGGCTCAGCCAGCTCTACCAGATCCGTGGTCGCGTCGGCCGGTCGCGGGAGCGCGCCTACGCCTACCTCCTGTACCCGAGTGCGGCGGCGCTCACCCCCGAGGCCGGCCAACGGCTGAGCGCGCTCAGCGACTACACCGAGCTCGGGGCCGGCTTCAAGATCGCGATGCGCGACCTCGAGCTGCGCGGCGCCGGCAACCTGCTCGGCGATGAGCAGTCCGGGCACGTGGCAGCGCTCGGGTTCGAGCTGTACATGCAGATGCTCGACGAGGCCGTCGCGGCCGCCGGCGGGGACGGCTCAGACCTCGACGACGATTGGGAGCCGGTCCGACTCGACGTGTCGGTCGACGCGTACGTGCCCGCCGACTACATCCCCTACGAGCAGGCCAAGGTCGACGTCCACCGCCGGATCGCCGGCGCCCGTGAGGTCGCCGATCTGATGGCTTTGCGGGAGGAGCTGTCTGACCGTTTCGGCGAGCTGCCCGAGCCGCTCGACAACCTGATTCTGCTCCAGCAGGCGCGGATCAAGCTCGGCCAGGCCGGGGCGCAGGCGGTCACCGTCCGGGCTGACCGGCTGTCGGTGACCCCGATCGAACTCGACTCGGTCAAGGCCAAGGCGATCCGCGCCCAGATTCCCGAGGCGCTGTACGAATCGGGCAAGTCACAGCTGTCGGTCCGGATCCCCAAGGACCCGGTACAGCGGTTCCCGGCGATCGTCCGCGCGGCCGACGTGCTGCTGGCCGTGATCCGCGAGGCGGAGTCCGAGCCGGTCGTCGCCGAGACCGCCGTGGCGTACTAAGAGGTCAATAAGACATTGTCGTTTCGGGCGTTGCCGCCCGAATCTGTCGCTACTATCGCCAGCGTCTTGATGAAGTCTTTGAGGTCCATCCCGGCGCTCTGCGCCTTTTTTGTGGTCGCAGCCTTGATCGTTGCGGGCTGCGGCTCATCGTCGTCGTCCTCGTCGAGCGGCGCCGGCACGGTGCCGTCCAACGACGCCGCGGTCGTCGCCGGCAACCCGATCAGCAAGCGCGCGGTGTTGCACTGGATGTACGTCGACGCCAAGGGCCAGGCCGCACAGTCTCCCGGCTCCCCGGTGATCGTCCCGTCGGACCCGCCGGAGTTCCCCAAGTGCATCGCGCAGGTGCGCAAGCAGATCCCGACCCTCGCCAAGGAGTCGGACACGAAGATCCGCGCCGCCTGCCAGAGCGCGTTCACCTCGTACGCGCAAGCGGTCATGGGCTTCCTGATCACCGGCTACTGGTATCAGGGCACCGCGCACAAGGCCGGGATCAACGTGACCGACGCGCAGCTGCAGCAGGCGATCACCAAGGCCAAGACGGAATCAGGGATCAAGACGCCCGCCGCGTACAAGACGTTCCTGAAGACGTCGGGGTACACCGCCGCCGACATCGCGTTCCGGATCCGGATCTCGACGCTGTTCATGAAGCTGATCAAGCAGCATCCGACGACCGTCACGAACGCCGAGATCGCCAGTTACTACAACGCGCACAAGGCCAGCTACGGCTCCGCCGAGAAGCTCAATCTTCGGATCGTGCTCGCCAAGACACTCGCCAACGCCAATGCGGCCAAGGCGGCGCTGAAGAGTGGCCAGAGCTGGGACACGGTCGCCAAGAAGTACTCGATCGACCCGACCACCAAGGACAGCGGCGGTCTGCTGAAGGGCATCACCGCCAAGCAGGAGGACGCGGCGCTGTCCAAGGCGGCGTTCTCGGCTCCGTTGAACCAGCTCGAGGGTCCGGTCAAGGGCCAGTTCGGCTACTACGTGTACGAGGTCCTGTCAAAGACGGCGGCCACCCAGCAGACGCTGGCGCAGGCGACCAAGGCGATCAAGTCGACGCTGACCACGCAGAAGCAGACCGCCGCCCAGACCGCCGTCAACAAGTTGGCGTCGAGCCAGTGGAAGAGCTCGACCGTCTGCAACAAGCTGTTCGCGATCACGGACTGCTCGAACTACGTCAAGCCGAAGACGACCGCTTCGGCGACCGCGCCGACGACCACGCCGGCGCCGACCGTCACCAGCAAGAACGGCACCACCGGCAAGACCGGCGCCGCGAAGTCGTCGGCGAAGTCCTCGACGACGAGCTCCAGCTCTTCGAAGTAAGTGGCGGACGACGCCCGATCGGCGTCTGACGCCGCGGCCGCGACGACCCGGCTGGATGAGATCACCCACCGGCTGCGGCGCGAGTGCCCGTGGGACCGCGAGCAGGATGAGCGGACGATCGTGCCCCACACGGTCGAGGAGGCCTACGAGCTCGCCGACGCCGCGCAGCGCGGCGATGACGCCAAGCTGCTCGACGAGCTCGGCGACGTGCTGTTCCAGGTCCACTTCCTGTCGCTGCTGCTGGAAGAGCGTGGCGCGGGCGACCTGGCGGCGGTCACCCGGCATGTCACCGAAAAGCTGATCCGCCGCCATCCCCATGTGTTCGGGGAGACCGAGGTGGCCGACGCCGGCGAGGTGCTGCGCAACTGGGACCAGATCAAGAGCACCGAGGCGGGCCGGGAGCCCGGGATCTTTGGCGAGGTGCCGGAGAATCTCCCCGCGCTGCTGCACGCGCGCAAGCTGCAACGCCGCGTCGCCGCCACCGGCTTTGACTTCCCCGGCATCGAGGGTCCGCTCGGGGCGCTGGGCGACGAGGTCGCCGAGCTGGAGCTGGCGGTCAACCGCGAGGACCGGGATCAGCGCTTCCATGAGCTTGGCGATGTCCTGTTCGCGGCGGTCAACCTGTCCCGCAAGCTGGACCTCGATCCCGAGCTGGCGCTGCGCGCCGCATCGGGCCGGTTCCGCGGTCGCGTCGAGGCGGCGACCGAGCTGGCCGCATCCGACGGGCGAAGCTGGGACGATCTGCCGGCCGTGCAGCAACTGCAGTACTACGCCAGCGCCCGCTTGAACCAAGGAGATCCCCCTTCGCAATGAGTCAGATCGAGCACGTTCACGCCCGCCAGATCCTCGACAGCCGCGGCAACCCGACGGTGGAGGTCGAGCTCAGCGTGCGTTCGGGCGCGTGGGGACGGGCAGCTGTCCCGTCGGGCGCCTCGACGGGTGAGTTCGAGGCGACCGAGCTGCGCGACGGTGGCTCTGACTGGATGGGCAAGGGCGTCACGCGCGCAGTCGACAACGTCAACGGCGAGATCGCGACCGCCGTCCGCGGTCAGGACGCCGCCAGCCAGTCGTCGCTCGATCGGATGCTGATCTCGCTCGACGGCACGCCGAACAAGTCCCGGCTGGGGGCCAACGCGATCCTGGCCGTCTCGCTGGCGGCCGCCCACGCATCCGCCGCCGAGGAGCGGCTGCCGCTGTGGCGCTATCTCGGCGGCGAGACCGCGCACGTCCTGCCGGTGCCGATGATGAACGTCCTCAACGGGGGCGCTCACGCCGACAACGCCGTCGACTTTCAGGAGTTCATGATCGTTCCGGTCGGCGGCGGGTCGTTCTCGGAGGCGCTGCGGATCGGCGCCGAGGTGTTCCACCACCTGAAGGCGACCCTGCACGAGGGCGGCTACGGCACGACCGTCGGCGACGAGGGCGGCTTCGCGCCCGACCTCGAGTCCAACGAGCAGGCGCTGGAGCTGCTGGTGGCGGCGATCCGGACCGCCGGCTACGTGCCGGGCGAGCAGGTCGCGATCGCGATGGATCCGGCCGTCTCCGAGCTGCACACCGAGAACGGCTACGAGCTCACCCACGAAGGCCGGACGCTGTCGGCCTCGGAGCTGGCCGACTACTGGGGCGAGCTGATCGATCGCTATCCGATCGTGTCGCTCGAGGACGGGATGGACGAGGAGGACTGGGACGGCTGGGCGAACCTGACCGACCGGATCGGCGATCGCGTCCAGCTCGTCGGCGACGACCTGTTCGTCACCAACACGCAACGGCTCAAGCGCGGGATCGATGCCGGCGTCGCCAACTCGATCCTGATCAAGGTCAACCAGATCGGCACTCTGACCGAGACGTTCGCGGCGATCCGGATGGCCCGCGAGGCCGGCTACACCGCCGTCATGTCGCACCGCTCCGGCGAGACCGAGGACGTCACGATCGCCGACCTGGCGGTGGCCACCGGCTGCGGGCAGATCAAGACCGGCGCGCCGTCGCGCTCCGATCGGGTCGCGAAGTACAACCAGCTGCTGCGGATCGAGGAGGCGCTCGGCGCCGAGGCGACCTACCCGGGCCGCTCCGCCTTCCGCTCCTGATACCGGCGTTGCACCGGGGAGGAGTCCCGGCGCAGGCCGCGAACGTGTACGGGGATGCCGCCCGCACGATCAGCGTCCGCCCGCGCGTCCGGGGCGCGCGCCTCGACGCCCCGCTCCGCCTCGACGTCGCGCTCCGCCGCGACCCCTCGCTCCACCGCCGCGCGTCCGCAGACGGCCCGCGCCGCCGCGGCGGCCGCTGAGCGACGCAAGGCTCGCGCCCAGCCCGCGCAACGACCGCGGCGGGTCACGCTGCGCTCGCCGCATCTGCGGGTGCGCTGGGAGCGCCTTGGCCGGGTCGGCCTCCTGGTTGTGCTGGCGGTCGTGATCGGGCTCTACGCCGACCACGCGATCAGCTACTTCACCGCCCGCGCGCAGGCTAACCGCCAGCAGGCGATCGTCGCGCATCTGCAGCGCCAGAACGCCTACTTCGAACAGCGCCAGCGGTCGCTCAACGATCTGTCGACGATCCTCGCCCAGGCACGCAAGCTCGGGATGGTGCGCCCGGGCGAACAGCCGTACGCGATCACCGGCCAGCCGGCGCGCTAGCGCCAGTCACTCCTCGACGAGGCGCCGCCCGGTGGTGTAGTCGATCGCCTCCCGCGCATAACGCGCGAACGCGGCCCCGGCGACCGTCGTCATGTCCCACGCGGCCGGGTTGTTCGGGGCCACCCGAACCGCGATCTCAAAGCACCAGTCGGTGCCCTGCTGCAGGTACAGCGACGCCAGCTCGGTGACGGTGAACGGACCGCCCAGGCGGCGGCGCAGGGCGATCAGCAGCTCGTCGACGACCCGCTCGCACGCCTCGCGGTCGCGCGGCTCGGTCTCCCGCAGCCGGCTCTGACCCTCCAGCCAGAGCCCGATCAGCTCCTCATAGGATGGCTCACCGGCCACGGTCACAGCCCGGTCTGAGGGCGGCGGTGTCAGTCGGCGTCGGCGTCGCTGTCGCCGTCACCGTTGGTCGAGCCGGCGCGGCGAATGATGATCTGATCCTCTTCGATCGCGACCTCGACGGGGCGATGGCCGGCCCAGTACTCGGCGTAGACCGGATCGTCCTGGACGGCCGGGTCGAGCCACAGTCCGTAGCCCTCCTCGCCGTGATCGAAGGTCGCCTCGAGCGCGCCGGCGGCGCGGGGGCGGCGGCCGCGACCACCGCGGCGGCTGCGCCGGCGACGGGCCGGCTTCTCATCGTCGTCGTCGTCGGACTCGCCGGCCTCGGCAGCGGCGGCGGCGGCCTCGGCGGCGGCGGCCTCAGCGGCGGCGGCTTCCTCGGCGGCCTTGGCGGCGGCCTCGTCGAGCTCGGCGGCGATCATCGCGTCGTCCTCGGCGCGCAGGTCCAGATCGTCGTCGTGATCGGGGGTGGCGCCGTTGGTGTCGGCGTCGTCGGCGTCGAGCCGCTGGTCGCGCTTGAAAGCTTCGATCTGCTGAACCGTCACCTCGAGCTGGTGGGCGATCCAAGCATCGGTCCGGCCCTGGCGCACCCAGGCGCGGATCTTGTTGAGTTCAGGTTTAAGTGAGCGTCGTGGCATTGGGTCCCGAGAGTAGTACAGGCGACGGTTGCTCACGTGTCCCACGAACCGCATTCGGGTGTCAAAACAGGCCGTAATCAGGTGGCGTTCGCCGTCGCGGGCTATCACAATTGAACTGTTTCGTTTTGCCACCAGACGTATATGCTCGACTCGCGACGCCGACCAACCGGTCCACCATCGCGTCGTCCAGAGCGCAACCGCGGGAAGCAGGAGGCTGAATGCTTGTACTCACGCGCAAGTCGAATCAGAGCATCATGATCGGGGACAACATCGAGGTGTCGGTGCTCGCGATCATGGGCGAGAAGGTGCGAATCGGAATCCAGGCGGACCGCACCGTCCCGGTCTTCCGCAAAGAGGTCTACCTCGAGATCCAGGCCGAGGAGCAGGATCCATCGGCCGCCGCGCCGGTCGAGCCGGTCGAGCCGGATGGGTCATCTGCGGCGCCCGACGACGAGGCCGCTCCCAACGGCCGGCGCGAGGTCGACGCCGCGCTGCGCAGCTTGAGCGATACCGATTAGCGACCGCAGCGACGGCTAACGCAGCAGCAGGTAGAGGCACTCGAACATCGCGGCCGTGACGAACACGGCGGTCGCGATCAGCGAGAACACCAGCAGCCAGTAGCGGACCGAGCTCCTGGCACGCCGGTGGTCACGGGCGCGCGAACGGGAACGACGGACGGCCTGCCGCCGCAGCGATTCCCGTCGATTTCGGTCGAGCTCTGCCTCCTGCCGGAACTCCTGCTCCAGCTGAGCCAGGCTCTGACGCATCCGCATCGCCATGCGGCGAGCCTACCAATGTCGCATCAAACGTTGCAGGCGACGGCGGCGCAACAGATCGTGCGCCGCCGTGTCGACGGTGCTACGCGACCTTCTGGCCCTTGTACACCTCGACGAAGTGCAGGTAGTTGTCGGCGATCTGCGACGCCGCCGCGGCGCGGTCGACGCCGTCGTCGAGGAAGCCCTTGAGCGCGTCCCACCAGATCGAGCGACCGATCGCAAAGCCGATGAAACCGTCGACCGTCGAGGCCGCCTGCAGCCACTGCTCGACCTTCTCGGTCGCCGCGCCGCGGCCCAGCAGCACGCAGGTGACGCCCTCGCGGCCCTCGCCCTTGCGCGCCTGCTTGGCCAGGATCTCGGCGTCCGAGCGTTCGTCGACGCCCTCGATCTTCCAGATGTCGACCTCGCAGCCGAAGTCCTGCGTCTCCTCGATCGTGCGACGCATCAGCTCGGGGCGCAGTTCGGCGTCGTAGCGGTCGGTGTCGCCGTCGACCTTCGCCAGCTGCGCCTCGGTGGCCGGCACCAGCAGTTCGAACAGGAACTTGCGGTCGTGCTCGTGCAGCCAGTCGGCGAGCCGCTTGAGCTTGACCAGCTGCTCGCGGTTCATGTCGACGTCGGGATCCTCGGGGTTGTAACGGACCAGCACCTTGGAGAAATCGGGGTTGAACTTCTCGATGTGCGCTCCGAAGTCGTCGCCGTACTCGAAGTCGAACTCGTTCTGGCCGGACTTCTCGACCGGCATCGCGAGCTTGAGGCCGGCGGCGTGGGCCTGCTCGGGGATGTCGCCGCCGAACTGCTCGTCGACCAGCACGCCGGTCGCGGAGGCCTCGGCGCCGCGGCTGACGGCTTCGACCATCCCCTCGTAGATCAGGTGCTTGGCGTCGGCGATCTTGGCGGTCTCCTCCGGCGTCGGGTCACCCTGGATTCCGAACATCTTCTTCTGGAAGGACCCGCGATGGTCGAACGCGAGGATGTACAGCTTGCCGTCGTAGCCGAGAGCCATGGGGACCGCCTTTTCGTCGTTTCTGATCGCCACCTTGGAAGTTTACGGCCACCGCGTCGCGTACGCTTGCGGCGCACGGATGGACCACAACTTCGCCGGACACGCCTACACGATCGGCATCGAGGAAGAGCTGATGATCGTCGATGGCCGGTCTTTGGACCTGGTCAACGCGATCGAAGCGATGCTCGAGCCCGCGCCCGCGGGCGAGATCAAGCCCGAGCTGATGGAATCGGTGCTCGAGATCTCGACCGACCCGTGCGCGTCGGTGCCCGCGGCGGGCGAGCAGCTGCGGGCGCTGCGCCGGCAGGTCTGTGCGACCGCGAGCTCCAAGGAGATGGCGATCGGATCGTCCGGCACGCATCCGTTCGCGATGTGGGAGGACCAGCGGATCGTCGCCCGCCCGCGCTACCGCGACCTGATCTCGGCGCTGCGGTTCGTCGCCCGCCAGGAGCTGATCTTCGGGATGCACGTCCACGTCGGCGTCGATGACCCCGACAAGGCGATCCACGTCGCCAACGGGATGCGCGTCCACCTGCCGGTGCTGCTCGGCCTGTCGGCCAACTCTCCGTTCTGGCGTGCGGCCGCGACCGGCCTCGCCTCGACCCGGACCCCGATCTTCCGTCAGTTCCCGCGGGTCGGGATCCCGCCGACATACGCCGACTGGGACGACTACGCGCGCCAGATCGACTTCATGATCCGCGCCGGCGTGATCCAGGACTACACCTACCTGTGGCACGACGTGCGCCCGCACGCGAAGTTCGGGACCGTCGAGATCCGGGTGATGGACTCCCAGACCCACATCGAGCACGCGATCGGCTTGGCGGCGCTGGTACAGGCGATGGTCAAGGAGCTGGCTGAGCACTTCGACGCCGGCCAGCCGCTGTCGGAATACCCGTGGGAGATGCTCGACGAGAACAAGTGGCTGGCCGCCCGTCATGGCCTGGAAGGGGAGATCGTCGACCTGCCGAGCTCGGATCGGATCGCGACGCGAACGCTGGCCCGGCGGATCCTCGACCGGATGCGCGAGCACTGCCAGGACCTCGGATCCGAGAGCGAACTCGACGCGCTCGAAGACCTGCTGACCCGCGGCAATGGGGCCGCCCGCCAGGTGGTCGTCTACGAGGCCAACCACGATCTGCACGAGGTTGTCGCCGAGATCGTCGAGGCCACGAAGGCCTGACAGCAAAATCGGGCTCCGGGAGGCTGGCCCGGAACTACAATCGGAACGTGAGCACCGGCGGCCAAGACCTGTTCGTGGTCTGCAAGAACTGCGGATCCGAGGTCAGCCCGTACATCACCGAGTGCCCGTACTGCGGTAATCGCCTGCGCAAGCGGGCGCCGAAGCTGGATCGCGATCAGCGTCCGACCGAGCCCAAGCCGCGTCGCACGCCGGCGCCGCTGCTCGGTCGCCTGCGCCGCAACGAGATCCCCGGGATCGCGCCCGACCGCCGGCCGTACGCGACGATGATCCTGGTCGCCCTGGGGATGATCGGCTGCGTTCTGTGGCGCACCGGCGTCGGCGGCATGAGCTCGAACCTGATCATCGTCGGCAAGCCCGGCACCCAGTGGTGGCGGCTGTTCACGGCGGCGTTCACGTACGACAACACCGGCTACGCGTTCGTCGTGCTGTTCGCGATCGCGCTCTACGGCTACCTGCTGGAGCGTCGCCACGGACCGCTGGTGGTGGTGCTCCTGTTCCTGCTCGGCGGGATCGGCGGCTTGGCGGCCACCACGGGCGTGTACGCGATTCCGATCGTGCTCGGCGCCCCCGGCGCGGCGCTGGCGATGATCTGCGCCTGGGCGGTGCCCGACCTGCTGTCGCTGAGCGAGCGGCGCGAGGTCGACGGCGACCTGATCGGCACCGCGGCGATCGCGATCGCGGTCCTGTTGATGCCGCTCGCGGTCCCGCACGCCAGCTGGGTCGCCGACGTCGTCGGCGTGATCGTCGGGTTCGGAGCCGGGCTGGCGCTAGCGCGCTCGGTCCCGCGCTGAGCGCTCGAGCCGCCGTATAGTCAGCCCGGCCCGTGCCGCCGCGTTCCTACACAGACGAGGAGCTGCACGCGACGATCGAGCAGCTCACCGATCCGGCGGCGCTGCGTGCCGGCCAGGACGTCGTGATGCGCGCCGCGCCCTCGCTGCAGCGCGTGCTGGCGGCGGCGATGGCCGACGGTGGCTACTTCGACTCCGCCCACCAGGCGGCCTCGCGCGACATCGTCTCCGACCCCGATCCCGAGACGCGGATGCGGGCATTGGAGATCATGCTCGCCGAGGAGACCCGACTGGGGATGCTCGTCGGCGTCGCGGTCGGGTTCGAGCTGGCGCGCCGGCTCGACGCGGGCGCGGACGAGCCAGTACAGGCGCCGGCGGCCACCGAACCAGAACCAGACCCAGCACAGGAGAAGTGAACCCATGGACATACGCTTTCTCGGCCACGCCACCTTCGAGCTCTCAGACGGCGACACGAAGGTTCTGATCGACCCGTTTCTGACCGGCAACCCGACGGCGGCCGTGTCCGCCGACGAGCTCGATCCGGCGACGATCCTCGTCTCCCACGGCCACGCCGACCACACCGGCGACGTCGTCTCGATCGCCAAGCGCACCGGCGCGCCGGTCGTCGCCTCGACCGAGCTGGCCCACGAGTTCGCCGAAGACGGCGTGGAGGCGCTCGACGTCAACCTCGGCGGTACCGCGACGTTCGACTGGGGCTCGGTCAAGCTCGTGCCGGCGCTGCACGACTCCCGCACCCCCAAGGGCGGCTCGAACCTCCCGGCCGGGCTCGTGATCGACTTCAAGGGCACGGTCGTCTACCACCTCGGCGACACCGCCCTGTTCTCCGATCTGGCGCTCGTCGGCAAGCGCCGGGCGATCGACATCGCGCTGATCTGCATCGGCGGCCACTACACGATGGACCGCCACGACGCCGTCGACGCGGCCGACTTCGTCGGCGCCAAGACGATCATCCCCTGCCACTACAACACGTTCCCGGCGATCGAGACCGACGCCGGTGCGTTCCAGACCGACATCGAGAAGACGCTCGACGCGGTCGCCGTGGTGCTCGAGCCCGGGGCGGTCCATCAGGCATGACGCACGCGATCGTCCTGATCCAGGCCGAGAGCTCCAAGCTCGGCTCGTTGGGCTCGGAGCTTGCCGGCATCGAGGGGGTGGCCGAGGCGTACTCGGTCACCGGCGAATGGGACTTCGTCGCGATCCTGAGGCTGCGTGAGCAGGACCAGCTGGCGCAGGTCGTCACCGGCCGCCTGTCGCAGCTGGACGGCGTCCGGCGCACGCAGACGATGGTCGCGTTCGAGGCCTATTCGAAGCACGACCTCGAGGCGCTGTTCTCCGTCGGCCAGTGACCGCGATCGGCGCGTCGCTGCCGCGTGTACCCCACCGGGAGCTGATCACCCAGGGTCGCGCGCTCGAGGCGGCCGGCTTCGATGAGCTGTGGCTGGTCGAGGACTGCTTTTTGTACGGCGGCGTCTCCAGCGCCGCCGCCATCCTCGCGTCGACCGAGCGGATCGGGGTCGGCGTCGGGCTGTTTCCGGTGGCGGTGCGCAATCCGGCGATCCTGGCGATGGAGCTGGCGACGATCGCCGAGCTGTTCCCCGGCCGGATGACCGCCGGTATCGGCCACGGGGTCGAGTCGTGGATGCGCCAGATCGACGCGCGGCCGACGAACCGGCTGGTGGCGCTGCAGGAGTTGCTGACCGTGGTCCGGGCACTGCTGGCGGGCGAGACGGTGACGCTCGACGGGCGCTGGGCCCACCTCGACGACGTCACGCTCGAGCAGCCTCCCACCGTCCCGCCTCCGCTCGTGGTCGGCACGACCGGCGAGCGCGGGATCGCGATCGCCGCCGAACACGGCGACGGGCTGCTGCTGCCCGAGGGCTCAGGTGTCGCCGCGGTCCGGTGGGCGCGGGACCTGCTCGGTCCGCAGCCACGGCTGATCGTCTACAGCTGGATGCGGATCGAGGACACGCCGGCCCAGGCGCTGGATGTGCTGACGCCGCGGATCGACAGCTGGGAGCAGGCCGGCAGCTACCCGCAGCTGCTGAAGCTGGCCCGCACCGAGCCCCGCGCTGACGGAACGCTGGCACCGATCGTGTCGCTGGCCGGGCCGGGGCAAGCGTGCGCGGACGGGGTGCGGCGGCTGGCCGAGGCCGGCGCCGACGCGGTCGTCGTCAGTCCGGTCGGCGACGATCCGCTGGCGCAGCTGCGGCGGTTCGCGGCCGAGGTGCTGCCGCTCCTGTGAGCCTAGACTGGCCGGGAACCAACGCTCGCCACCCCCCCTGCACGAGGAGCCGCAATGTCGACGTCGCTGCCGCCGGATTTCAATGAGCAGGTGATCGCGGAGTTCCGGGAGAACGCCGGCGTCGTCGGCGGCATGTTCGAGGGCATGTCGTTGCTGCTGCTGCACGACCAGGGCGCGAAGTCGGGCAAGCCGTACATCCATCCGCTCGTGTACCACGGCGAGGGCGGGCGCTACTTCATCTTCGCCTCCAAGGGCGGCGCCCCGGAGAACCCCGCCTGGTACCACAACCTCAAGGCGCACCCCGATGCCCAGATCGAGGTCGGCACCGAGACGATCGACGTCACCGCGACCGAGCTGGCCGGCGAGGAGCGCGACCGGATCTTTCGTGGGCAGATGGAGCGCGCCCCGCAGTTCGCCGACTACGAGAAGAAGACGGCGCGCACGATCCCGGTGGTTGCGCTGATTCCCAAGTAGGAGGTCAGCGGCCGCGCCAGGAGCCGGCGGCGGCTGAGGTCAGCGCCGCTTCCACGCCGGCCGCCATCGCCTCGTAGGTGAACGGCTGCACGGCCGCGCGGGCGGCGGCACCGAGTCGTCGTTGTCGTGGCTCGTCGTGCAGGAGCGTGTCGATCGCCTCGCTGAGTTGGCGCGGGTCATTGGGAGCGATGACGACGCCGGTGACGCCGTCGCGGACGAGCCCCCCGGCCGCGGCGCCGACCGCGGTGGTCGCGATCACCGTCCGGCCCTGCTCGAACGCCTCGTTGCAGACCAGGCCCCACGGCTCCTTGAACCGGGGCGTCGGGATCGAGGGCACAACCGTGAACTGCGCGGCGGCGTAGGCGACGACCAGCTGCGCCCGCGCGATCGGTCCGAGCACCCGCGCGCCGGGAACCGAGCGCATCCACTCGGCGTACGGGCCGTCGCCGGCGAGCACCAGCGTCGCCGGCGCCGTCACCTGCGGCCACGCCTCGGCCAGCACCGCGAGCCCCTTCTCGGCGACCAGCCGGCCGGTGTAGAGCACGAGCGGCCCGTCGCCGAGCTCGTGCTCGGCGCGGAACGCCGCGATCTCCGCAGCGGCGACGGGGCGGCCGAACAGGTCACGCTCGACCGCCTGGGGGGCGACGAAGATGTCGTCGTCGCGGCCGCGCAGCCTCGCCGCGAACCGCCGCACGTGCTCGCCATACGCGATCACCGCATCGGCGTGGCGGTAGATGTGGCGGGTGACCGGCAGCGCCAGCGCGTGGGTGACCGAGCGCGGTTGATGCCAGACCGACGCCCACAGCACGAACGGCGTGCCGAACCGCTTGGCGCCCACGTAGGCGGCCGGCAGCATCGAGCCGCCCGCGAACGGGGCGATCACCGCGTCGTATTCGCGGCCGAGCGTCAGTGCCGCGCGCGGCCCGTCGATCCGGCGCGCCGGAAAGTCGGCGGCCGCCAGTTGGGCATCCAGGCTGGCCGACCAGGCGGGCGCATAGCGGGCGCCACGGCCGTAGCAGAGCACCTCCAGCCCGTCGCGGGCGGCGAGCAGCCGGTACAGCGGGAGCCGGTAGTCGCTCGGGTAGGTGGTGACCAGCGCGATACGCATCTCGTCAGATGATGGCGGCCGGGGCGCGGCTTATCCTCGACCGATGCGCAAGCGGATCGGTTTGGCGCTCGCGCCGGCGCTGTTGGTGGCGGCCTGCGGGTCGGGCGGCCACTCGAGCTCGAGCTCGACGACCGCGCCCGCGGCGACGTCGTCGTCGAGCGCCTCGACGGCGGCTCAGGCGGCCACGTCGGCGTCGACGTCGACTGCTGCCAGCAGCACGGCGACCGCCCCGGCGCGCTCCTCGGGCTCCAGCACGACGCGCTCAGCTCTAGCTCGAGTGCGAGCCACACCCACACCCCAAACCCGGCGCCGCACTTCGTCGTCAAGCTGAAGATCGGCGCCGGCGACACGCTGACCCCGCCCGGGGTGGCGATCGGGGGCCACACGCTCGTCGACCTGTCGGTGGCCAATGACTCGGGCTCGACGGTCACGCTGGTGCTCGCACACGGGTCGAAGACCGTGTTCGGCCGGTCGCTGCCGACCGGGTCGACGACGGTGAAGCTCCCGGCGCTGCCGAACGCGACCTACAACGTGGTGCTCGACGGCAAGCCGCGCGGGACGCTGACGATCGGCGCCCAGGCCGGGCCGTAGCGGGCGCTCGCCGGGGTCAGCCGATCCGTGAGCCGGGCTGCGCGTCGCGGTCGGGCCGCAGCAGCACGACGTCCAGCGCGTCATCGAGCGCGCCGAGCACCAGCACCTCGGACATGAACGGCCCGATCTGTCGCGGCGGGAAGTTGACCACCGCCACCACCAGCGTGTCGAGCAGCTGCTCCCGCGTGTAGTGGGTGATCTGGGCCGACGAGCGCTTGACGCCGATCTCGGCTCCGAAGTCGATCGTCAGCTTCCAGGCGGGCTTGCGGGCCTCGGGGAAGTCGTCGACCACGGTCACCCGGCCGACGCGCATGTCGACGGCGAGGAACTGGTCGAACTCGATCATCGCTCGCGCGGGCGCGACTACGGGCCGACGTTCGCCGACGTCGTCGTCGTGGCGGTCGGTGACTCGTCCGTCTGCGCGTCGGCCGGCGACGGCGTCTGACTCGGATCGGTCGGGGTCGTCTCGGCAGGCGCGGTGGTGGTCGTCGTCACGACGGTGGTCGTGGTCGGCGCGGTGGTCGTCACCGGATCGGTGGTCGTGACGACGGTCGTCGTCGGGTCCGGCGTCGAGGTCGTCGGGGCCGCCGTCGTCGTGATCGTCGGCGGGCGTAGCCGTCGTCGGCGGCAGGATCACCGGCGGCGCCGCGGCGGTCACCGTCGTCGTCGGCGGGACCGACGGCGAGGTTTCGGTCAGCGTCCGTCCGGGGGCCGTCGTCGTATCGGTGCCCGTGCCGGTCGTGTCGCCGGGCGTCGTTGCCACTGCGGTGGCCGGGACCGTCGCGGTCGGGTCGGTCGCGGTCGAGCTCGTCGCGGCGGTCGTCGTCGCGGCCAGCTTCTTCTGGGCGTCGAGCTTGGCGAGCGCGGCGGCGGTCGCCGAATGGGGCGGGTGGGCGGTGACGACCGTCGACGGCGCCTCGGCGTGGGGGACGGTCGGCGCGGCGGACGGGGTGGCGGCCGACGATGAGGCCGCCGGCGGCGTCGGGGTGACCTGGGCGACCGCGCTCTGCGTCGGCTGCAGGTGATGTTGGTGGGTGGCGCCGGTGTTGTTGACCTCGACCGCTCCGGCGGTGACCAGCGCGGCGGCTGCGAGCCCCGCCACCGCCTTGGTCGCGACGGCGCCGATCCCGGCGCCGATGAACCCGCTGCCGCCCGAGAACACGCCGGCGCCGGCCAGCGCGCCGGCACCGGCACCGCCGGCCGCGGTGGCCCCGCCCGCCGCGGTGGCGCCCGAGCCGCCCGCGGTCGCCGCGGAGTGGCCGAAGTGGATGAACGCGAACTTCTTGGCGACGACCAGCGGTCCGACCGGCAGCAGCGCCGCCAGCGCCTTGTTGGTGTGCTTGAGCTGCGTCCGGAACGCGCTGCAGCGGTCGCAGGTCTTGAGATGGCGCTTGACCAGCGGGCTGGGGCGCTTGAGCAATCCCTCAGCGATCTCGGCCAGCTCGATCCGGACCTCCTCACACGTCAGCGCGCGCGCCTCGGCGGCCTCGGCCAGCGACAGCCGCGCGCGGACCAGCAGCGACTTGACGCTCGAGACGGTCGTCTCCATCGCCTCGGCGATCTGCTCGTAGGACATCGCGTCCATCTCACGCAGGACGAGCGCGGTCTTCTGGGTCTCGGGCAGCTCGTGGATGTCGCCGACCAGCAGCCGGAACGCCTCACGCTCGTGGACCTTGTCGGCGGTCGTCGCGCCGTGCTCAGAGAGCTGGAAGTCCATCGTGTCGACCGCGATCGCCTGGGTCCGCCGCAGATGGTTGAGGCTGCGGTTGCGAGCGATCCGGTACAGCCACGGCCGGACGTTGATCGGCCGCTCGTCGGCGATGATCGCGTTGAAGGCGGCGGTCATCACCTCCTGCAGCACATCCTCGGCGTCCTCACGCGAGCCGAGCAGGTGCCGGCAGAACGCCAGCAGCCGGCTCTCATACCGGGACACCAGCACCTCGAACGCGGATGTGTTGCCGCGCCGCAGCAGCGCGATCAGACGTTCGTCGGACTGCAGGCGCAGCAGCGGTGAACGGCCATGAAGGCCGGTTCCCGCATGGCCATGGTATTTGAGTGCAGAGACTTCCATCGAGGTACGGATCCGGCAATTCCCAGCGCTACGGGCTTGGACACCGTAGCAGTGGAAAAGTTGCGCTCTATAAGGGTTTCAGCGCGGGTCCGACCGGGCCGCGTCGGGGTGGACGCGGCAATCGGAAGTGGGCGGTGGGGGTGATACCCGGGGAGGGATTCGAACCCTCATGCCCCGCAGGGCAGCCGCTCTTAAGGCGGCCGTGTCTGACCAGTTTCACCACCCGGGCGCGGGTCCGCAACGCTACCGGCTCAGCGCGGGTTTCGGGCGCGCGATCAGGCGCGCCGCGGTCTAGGACGCGGCGGACTCGATCGGCGCTTCGTCGGCGTGCAGCTCGGCCGGCGACAACGTATCGAGCACCAACGACGCGAGCTCGCGGCGTCCGGAGAACTGCAGCCCGTCGGAGTCAGGCCGCGGACCGAGTGCTCGGATCCACGCGGTCGCGCTGCCCTGCACGGTCGCGTCGGCGGCGCCGTCACGCGGATCCTGGTCGGGCCCATGCTCGGTCAGCCGCACGCCGTCGGCGGCGATCGTGGCCGTGTAGACGGTGGTTTCGTCGCCTTCGCGGCCGTCGATCACGGTCAGATCGACCTTGCCGGTGACGCTGGCGCCGGTGGCGAGCAGGCCAGGCAGCAGCCGGAAGACCGCCCCGACGTCGACGGCCTCCAGCGGGCGGGGCGTGCTCCAGGCCCAGTCATAGCCCCACCGGGCCAGTTCGCCGAGCACGGGAGCGAGTGCGATTGCGCGTTCGGTTAGCTCATAATCGACCCGCGGTGGGACCTCGCGATAGCGCTTACGGGTCAGCATCCCGTCGGCCACCATGCGGTTCAGTCGCGAGCGCAGTTGCTCGGTGGAGATGCCCGGCAGCACCCGTTGCAGCTCGACGAACCGCCGTGGCCCGGAGATCAGGTCACGAACGATCAGCAACGTCCACTTGTCGCCGACCAGATCGAGCGCGCGCGCATCCGGTGACCACTGGTCGTATGGATGGCGCTTAGCGGGGGGAATGTGCGGCATCAAACTCCTCGAGTGGTCTGCGGACGACGTAGGCCGGCCACCTACCGAGAAACAGCATAACGGAGCAGTTTCACATCTTTGGAATTTTTCCGCCAGTTTCAGCTGTACCTGTCGTTTCAGAGGGCATGGATGTCACTGATCTAACGGAGGGCGCAACGCGTATTCATGACATGGGTGACCTGATCGACCTTCAGCTGCGCCGTGCCCAGCGGGCCCAACCGGTTCGCGTGGATCCGGTGTACTACTTCGACGTTGCCTGTCCGATGTCTTACCTGGCCGCCGAGCTCGTCGAGCGGTCGCTGGGGCAGGTCGACTGGATCGCGATCGACGGATCGGCGCCGCGGGGTGGCGGCGCCGACATCGGCGGCGACGAGCTGACGCGCGCCGTCGCTGAGCGCCACGCGCGGGCGCTGCGGTTGCCGCTGATTTGGCCCGAGCCCTTCTCGGCCGGCGGCACGCGGGCCCGCCGGGCCGCCTCGTTCGCGTGTGAGCTCGGCGCCGGTCCGGCGTTCGCCCTCGCCGCGGGACGGCTCGCCTATTGCGGCGGCTTCGACATCGACGACCCGGAGACGCTGGCCGAGGCGGCCGCCGCCGCCGGGGTGCCGCTGGCGCCGTGTCTGGACGCGGCGGGCGAGGCCTGGCGAGACGACGAGCTGCGGGAGCTCGGCCGCATGCTCTGGGCTCAGGGGGTCTCTGAAACACCTGTGATCTCGGTCGGCGAGCACTGGTTCCGCGGCGTTGCGGGCCTGATGACAGCGGGCGCGCAGCTGCGCCAGGCGGTCAGCGCGCAACGCCCGCTGGCACCGGCTGGCTGACCGCGAGGGGCGCCAGGGGGCACGCAGGGGGCGCCGGGGGCGCGTTCCAGGGGGCAGGGTGGGGCCGCGGGGCGCGGCCCCACCCGGCCGGGGGCTCGCTGGAGACCGGCGTCACTGGCAAACTTGGGCCGATGAGGCACCGGTCGCTCGGACGACCCATCACGCGTTGAGGCGCTTCGTCCCCCGGCCGATCCGGCGGTTCTGGCGCATCGCCTGGGACGCGAACATCACCGGCATGTCCTCGATGCTGGCCTACAACCTGCTCTACGGGGTGATCCCGGTGGCGCTGCTGGCGCTGTTCATCAGCGGCCACGTACTGGCGTCCAACTCGGTGCAGAACAGCGTCCTCCGCGACCTGCAGGAGATCTTCCCCGGCACCGCCAAGGGCACGCTCGACACGCTGCTTGACCACGTCCGCAGCTCGACGACCGGCACCGGGATCCTTGCGCTCGTCGGGTCGCTGTGGCTCGGCGCGATGTTCTGGGGGTCGCTCGACACCGCGTTCAGCCGGATCTACGGCTGCCCGTCCCGGCCGTGGCTGAAGCAGAAGCGGTTCGGCCTGGGGATGGTGTTCGTCGTGATCCTGTTCCTGATCGCGACGGTCGCGGTGCCGACCGCCCAGAGCATTCTGCGCAACGGGGTCAAGCACCTGCCGTTCGACCTCGAGCACGTCGGGATCGTCGTCTACGCGGGCTCGCTCGCGGTCGGCCTGGCGCTGCTGTTCCTCTGCCTGGTGCTGATCTACTACCGGGTGCCCAACTTCCGCGTGCCCTGGCGCGCGGTCTGGCCGGGGGCGCTGGGCGCGACGATCGCGATCGGCGTGATCGACTACGGCTTTCCGATCTATATCCAGCACTTCAACACGATCGCCAGCTTCGGCACGGTGATCGTGGTGATCATCGTGATCCTGATCTGGTTCTACCTGCTGGCGCTGATCATCCTCTCGGGCGCGATCGTCAACGCACTGCGGCTCAAGCCGGTCAAGCCGGGGGACTGAGCCCGAGCGCGGCGCCGCGCAGGATGTCGTGCTCGGAGACCTCGATCTGTTCGAGCCCGAACAGCTGCACGACCTGCTTGAAGATCAGGACACCGGCGATGATCGTCGGCGCGCGGTCGGGGTGCAGGCCCGGCACGTTCTGGCGCTGCTCGAGCGTCATCGCGCTGAGTTCTTCGAGGATCCGGTCGCACTCGGTCTGTGGACAGCTCGTAGCCGTGGACCTTGTCGGGGTCGTAGGGGTCGAGGTGCTGGGCGATCGCCGCCAGTGAGGTGGCGGTGCCGGCGACGGCGATCCCTTTCTCGACCTTCGTGCGGAGCTCTTCAGGGACGTTGTCTTGCGAGGATGTTTCGGACGTCTTGGCTCAGCGCGTCCATCTGCGCTTGTGTCGGCGGGTCGTCGGGGAGGTGGCGCTCGGTCTGGCGCACGACTCCGGCCTGGGTCGAGACACGGAAGGTGAGTTCGGGGCCGGCGCCGATGATCATCTCGGTCGAGCCGCCGCCGATGTCGAGCACGAGCGTCGGGGTCGTGTCCTGCGGGTCGCGTTCGCTGGTGGCGCCGAGGTAGGTGAGGCGGGCTTCCTCGTCGCCCTGAAGGACGTGTGGGACGAGGCCGTAGCGTTCTCTGATCGTTTGAGCGAACGTTTCGCCGTTGTCCGAATCGCGGACGGCGCTCGTCAGCACCGCGATCTTGGTGTCGCAGTGGTGCTCGTCGATCCTCTGTGCGTAGTCGGCGAGGACCTTGTAGGTCCGCTCGATCGCCTCGTCGGAGAGCTTGTTGGAGGTGTCGACGCCCTGGCCGAGGCGGGTCACGTTCGCCTGGCGGTCGAGCTCGGTGATCTCGTTGTCGTCGGTCTTGTCGGCGATCAGCAGCCGGATCGAGTTCGAGCCGATGTCGACGACTGCGACGGTGCTGCTCACAGGTCGTTCACTTGGTTCGGCATCGGATCTCCGTTGAGGGCGGCGAGCAGGTTGTCGACCGACAGCTCGGCCATCTGCTCACGGGCCTCGTGCGTGGCCGAGCCGATGTGCGGGACGACGATCAGGTTCGGAGCGGCCAGCAGCGGGTCGTCGGCGGGCAGTGGCTCGGGGTCGGTGACGTCGAGCGCGGCGCCCGCGATCTCTCCTTGGTGGAGCGCGTTCGCCAGGGCTCGTTGGTCGACGATCGGGCCGCGCGCGGTGTTGATCAGGATCGCGGTCGGCTTCATCAGCCGCAGGGCTTCGGTATCGATCAGGTCACGCGTCTGCTCGGTCAGCGGGCAGTGGATCGAGATGAAGTCCGAGCGTCGCAGCAGCTCGATGATCGGCGTGCGCCCTTCCTGGCGGCCGGCGACCAGCACCTCCATGTCGAAGCCGGTGGCGCGCTTGGCGACGGCCTGGCCGATCCGTCCGGCGCCGATGATCCCGAGCGTCTTGCCGTACACCGAGCGGCCGAGCAGGCCGGTCGGGTCCCACGTGTCCCAGCTGCCGTCGATGACGGTGGCGGCGGCCTCCGGGAGCCGGCGCGCGGCCGCCAGCAGCAGCGTGAACGCGAGGTCGGCGGTCGCGTCGGTGAGCACGTCGGGGGTGTTGCCGACCGGGATGCCGCGTTTCGTGGCGGCGTCGACGTCGACGTTGTCGTAGCCGACGGCGTAGTTGGCGATCGCCTTGAGGTTGGTGGCCTGCTCGATCAGCGGCGCGTCGATGTTGTCCGAGATCGTGGAGAGCAGCGCGTCTGCGCTCTTGACGTGTTCCGTGAGCTGTTCTTGGGGCGGTGGCAGCCGGTCGGGCCAGATTTCCAGGTCGTGTTCTTGGCTGAGGCGATCGAGCGCGGGGCCGGGCAGCTGTCGGGTGACGAAGATCTTGGCCACGGGCGTTAGTTGAGCAGATCTCGGAGCGCGTGCAGGCCGTCGTAGACGTCGGTAAACCGGGTCGTCAGCGGCGACAGGCCGATGCGAATCACGTCGGGGGCGCGGAAGTCGGCGATCACGTTGTTGTCCGCGAGCTGGGCGGTGAGGGTGCGGGCGTGCTCGTGGACGAGGGCGACGTGGCCGCCTCGTCTGCCCGCGTCCCTGGGCGATCCGAGCGTGACGCCTCGTGGTTGCAGGAGTTCGTCGGTGAGCTCGATCGCGTACTCGGTGAGTTTCGTCGACTTGGCGCGGATCGCGTCGATGCCGGCCTCGATCGACAGCTCGATCCCGGCCCGTGCGGCCGTCAGCCCGAGGATCGGTGGCGTGCCGGTCGTGTATTTCGTGATCCCGGGCGCCGGCTCGTACCCAGGGCCCATCTCGAACGCGTCGGCGCGACCGAGCCAACCCCAGATCGGCTGGCGCAGCTCGTCCTGGAGGGCTTCGTCGACGTACAGGAACGCGGGCGCGCCGGGCCCGCCGTTCAGGTACTTGTACGTGCACCCGACCGCGAGATCGACGCCGTTGTCCTTGAGGTTCACCGGAATCGCGCCAGCGGAGTGGCTCAGGTCCCACAGCACGAGCGCCCCGGCCTCCTGCGCCATCTGCGTGATCTCGTACATGTCGGCGATCTGGGCGGAGCGGTAGGAGACGTGGCTGAACGTGACCAGCGCGACGTCGTCGTCGAGCATCGGTTGCAGCTGTTCGGGCTGCGGGCCGGTGCGCTCGTCCGATTGCAGCCACTCGATCCAGCAGCCCGTCTGCGCCGCGAGCCCTTCGAGGATGTAGCGGTCCGTGGGGAAGTTGTCGGTGTCGGTGATGATCGTGCTGCGCCCCGGGCGGGCGGCGAGTGCCGCGGCGGCGAGCTTGTAGAAGCAGACCGAGGTGGAGTCGGCGATCAGCGTCGTGCCCGGGGCGGCGCCCAGCAGGTGGTGTCCGAGCCGGTCACCGACCGTCTGCGGAAGTTCCATCCACGTCTCGTTCCAGCTGCGGATCAGCCGTTGGCTCCACTCGTGCGTGAGGAGCCGTTCGAGTTCCTTCTTGGTTTGTCGTGGCAGCCGGCCGAGCGAGTTGCCGTCGAGGTAGATCAGGCCGTCCGGGATGGGCTCGAACCGGTCCAGGAACGGCGCCAGCGGGTCGTCGGCGTCGAGCTGTGTGGCGTGGTCTCGGCTGGGGTTCACAAGTTGTAGTGGTTTGCGTGTTGCACGGTTTCGGTTTGTGTCAAACCGGTGATATACACGAACGATGGCCCCCGAGCACGATCCCGACCCGCTGATCGCCCGACGCGGCGACGAATCCGACGTCTCGGAGGCCGGCGGCGACGAGGTCGGACGCTTCGACGAACCCGCCGAGCCCGAGCCTTCGCGCGAGTCGGTGGCCGATTCGCGTGCGTCATCCGAACCGTTGTCGACGCCGTACGAGCCCGAGCCGTCCGCCGCCGCGACCCGCAGCGCTCAACGCCGCGAGGGCAAGGGCTCCAAGGGCGGCTCGTCGTCGCCGAACATGCTGCCCGCCCGTCATACCCGGGGCGTGCTCGAGCGCACCTTCGTCCGCGTGATCGCCACCGGCGGGATCGTCGGCATCTGCGTCGCGATCGCCGCGATCATGGCTTCGAGCAACTCGGCTGGGTGGATCATCGGGCTGGTCGTCTCGCTCGTGTCGGTCGTGCTGGCTGCCGTGCTCTGGTCCTCACGGGTTCTGTAGCCCTCGGCTCCCCCGGGTAGCGCCGACGGTCCCGAGCTTCCTCCCGCCCGCGGGGAGCTGTCAGCCCGCGTCGTTCGGCAGCTGAGCGCGACCTTGCTTGAGATCACAAGCGCTGCTGTGCTATTAGTAGAAGTCCGCCGCGGGGTGGAGCAGTCTGGTAGCTCGTCGGGCTCATAACCCGAAGGTCGCAGGTTCGAATCCTGCCCCCGCTACTTCGAAAAGGTCCGCGTTTGCGGGCCTTTTCTATTTTCTGGAGTGCAATTTCGACAAGATTGGTGAAGGTGGAGTACCACTCTGGAGTACCAAACGGGGCTCGAAAATGACGGTTATGGCGAACCGAGATGCACGTCGGGCAGCTGCGTCATCGTGCGTTCTGAAGCGCTGACGCTGTCGGCATGCCGTCCTTGGGCAGGCAGACATCCAGCCGCTGCCCTTGATACCACGGGCGAGCGCCCCGCCGGCGCACAGCTCACGTCCCGGGTCGAATGGACTGCACCGATTCGGCGTTGACGTAGCAAAGCCTGCTCGGGTAGTTGCGGAGACGAATAAGATCGTCAGCTCGGTCCCGCTCGTGGTGCCGCAAGCAGGGCGTGCGCTGACGGTCCAGATGCGCAGCACTGCCTAGGAGCATGTCGGCCACTCCGGGCTCCTCCGTCTCGGCGCAGACGTTCGAGTACCTCACGCTCGGCGATGAGCGTCGCCCGTTCTGATGGGTGCGGTCGACCGACCCTAACCATATCGAATCCGCGGTAGCGCTTGCTGCGGACCAACTTGACTCCAGTGGGTGCGCGACGAGCGAGGAATGCAAGGGCCGAGGCTCTGAGCCTAGGCCGCCACTGAACCGGTCGACGCACCGAAGGGCGATAATCAGCTCTCGGCCATCTGGTGGACTCGCCGCGTCGGTGTCCGTCGCGAGACGCGATCGAGGAGCGAGGTGACCAACTCTCGTGTGGGGAAGGTTTCATGATGCTGGGAAAGGACCGCCATGTCGAACTACCGCGATGAGACCATCGCCGAGGCGCTAGACGCGATCAGCCGTCACAAGTACGTCCTTCCGGCGATCCAGCGCGAGTTCGTTTGGCATCCGGACGAGATCTGCAAGTTGTTCGATTCGATCCTGCGTGGCTATCCAATCAGTTCGCTGCTCTACTGGCGCGTCGATGAGGAGAACGGGGGCAAATACCGCTTCTACAACTTCGTCCTCAACTATCACCAGCTCAACGCGCCTGGATGTCCGCCGCTGCAAGGGCTACCTGCGCAGGAGCGGACTGCGGTTCTCGACGGACAGCAGCGCCTCACCGCGCTGAACATCGGGCTTCGCGGCAGCCACGCGGAGCGCGGCCGATATCAACGTATTGGGAAGCCTTCCAGCTATCCGGTCAAGCGGCTCTACGTTGATCTATGCGCCGCTCCTCGCGAGGCCGACGATAGGTCCGAGGATCTCGCGTATCGCCTGCAGTTCCTGACCGAGGATCAAGCCAAGGAGGAAAGCCAGCAGGACGAGGTCAGATGGTTCCGGGTCGGCGAGGTGATGGGTATCGCCGAGGATGAGTTCGCGGTTCGGTTCAACGACCTGCTCAACCAGCTTGGCATCCCGGGCCATCCCGCCGCGTTCAACACTCTCAACCGGCTTTGGCAGGCGGTGCACACCAAGTCGCACATCAGCTACTTTTTGGAAACGGCGCAAGATCTCGACCGCGTGCTGGAGATCTTCATCCGCGTCAACCGCGACGGCGAGCCGCTGTCCAAGAGCGACCTCCTCATGAGCATTGCGACCGCGCAATGGCAGCGCGACGCCCGCCAAGAGATCCCCGCGACTGTTCAAAGCATCAACAACGTCAGACCGGGCTTCGATTTTAGCCGAGATAACGTCCTGAAGGCCGGCCTAGTTCTCGCCGGTATCACAGACATCGGCTTTAAGGCGAAGACATTTGACCGTGACAACATGGCCAAGCTGGAAGCCAGATGGGATGACATCACCTCGACGCTCTATCGCGCCGTGGAGTTGCTGTCGGCGTTCGGATTGTCGCGCGACAGTATTAGTGCGAACAACGTCATCATCCCGGTCGCTTACTACCTGCACAGGCGGCAGCTCGGGGACCCGTATCTCACAAGCACCCATCATGCCGTCGACCGGGAACGCGTTCGCGACTGGGTCATCCGGTCGCTCGTCCGCCCCGGCGTGTGGGGTTCAGGCCCCGACACGTTGCTCGGGCGGTTGCGGCGGACGATAGACGAGTACGGATCCGATGGCTTCCCATCGGCCGAAATCGAGAGGGTGATGGCGAGCCTGGGCAAGTCACTCGTGTTCGACGAGGGCATCATCGAGGGCCTCGTCGACATGCGATACGGCGACACTGGCGTGGTGCCGCTGCTCTCCATTCTCTACGGACACGTGCATACCGGGCAGGCGTTTCACGTCGACCACATCTTCCCGCGTGCGAAACTCACGCCACAGCGTCTGCGCGACGAGGGCTACAACGAGTCCGACCTGAACGAGATTGTCCAGCTTTGCCGCGACGGACTCGCAAACCTCCAGATCTTGGAGGGTGGCGAGAACATCGGCAAAAGCGACCAGCTCCCGCTTGAGTGGGCCAATCAGCAGTTCCCACCGCTGGACGCTCTCGCCGGCTATCTCGCGCGCAACGACATGGATGACGTGCCTGAGACCATCATTGGATTTCTCGCTTTCTACCGTGCACGTCGCGAAAGAATCGTCCAGCGACTGCTCGCCGTTCTTGGCCGTCAGCCGGGATCGCTCGAAGAACACGAGGGCAGTACAGACACCAGCCTGCCGCCATCCGCGGCTCTGAGCGAAACGGTTTGACGGGCCGAGTCGCGGATCGTTCGCGGCCTCAGAGCAATGTGCTTGTGTCGCAGGCATTTCAAGTATCGCGACGGCGGAGACCGATTAGGTCGATTACCCGCTGACGTCCACAGACACGGCACCGCCGGGCTGACGGACGCGTTGTGTGAGCGTGCTCTGGGCGGGCGCCGCGTCCGGGTGCTCACTTATGCCCCGGGGCCGCGAGCTTGGACCGCTGATCGGTCAGGAGCGGATTTCACCCCTGCGTGTTCGAAGCCTCGCCGGGCTAGGCGCTCGTTCGGGTTGGCGATCAGATGCTGGGTCACGCTGTCGTTGCCTGGCTCCTCCGATCAGTGACTTCCGCTACTGCAGCTCCAGCGACAGACCGAGGGCGGTCTGTTCGACAGGCTCACCGAGCACTTTCAGCTCCTCGCACACCACGCCGCCGAGGCCCTCACCGTCCGACAACAAATCTACAACTCCGTGATCGGCCACGACGAGGAGTCGGAAGAGCCCGAGACGCGGCCTACCGTGCGCTGGCTGTCGAACCGTCGAAGCCGGCCGGCGACTGTGGGTCGTCGCCGGGTGAACAGCGCGCGGCACCGCGCTGGCCACGCCGGGGTAGTTGATCACCCACAGGCTGGGCGGGGCCCGTAACGACAGCACCGAAGGGGGGACTCAGGTCAGACCGTGGTCGAGGGACGCACGACAGGAGACCGCTTCGCTCCCGCACTGATCGCCGCGACCGCAAAGCGCATGGAGTGACGAGGACCGCGCATCGGTCGCGGTGATAAAAGTTGACGCGACCGTCGATCCGGGCATTCGCTGTCGGAAACCTGTTTTTCCTGCGGTGCGACTCCGCGCCCCCCTCGACACCGGCTCAGTCGTTCACCGATCGTTCGCTCGTGATCGGCGGAATT
>CAVUSD010000013.1:0-20569 GCA_963743985.1 uncultured Solirubrobacteraceae bacterium
GCCGGCCTGCCGGGCGAGCCCCAGCAGCTGGTTGGACAGATCCTCGGCGTCGGCCATGATCCGCTGGCGATCCAGCCAGATCCGGTCGGTGTCGGCATCGAGGTCGCGCACCCGTCGCTCGGCGCTCTCGAGCAACTCGTCGGCCTCGGCGCGGGCGCGCTCGAGCCGGTCCTCGGCCTCCGAGCGGGACTTGGCGGTGATCTCCGCGGCCGTCTCGTGCGCGCGTCGCAGCACACCGGAGATCTGGCTGCCGGCGCGCACCAGCGCGCGGCGCACCGCTGACTCGGGCGAGCGGACGGCCTGCAGCTCGGCGACCAGCCGGGTGGTGTAACGGATGTAATCGTCGACGGCCTCGCGGTCGTATCCGCGCATCGCCGTCGGGAAGTCCGCCGGAGCGAGCTCGAGCGGCTCCTCGGCAAGCCGCTGCAGCGGCCCGGTGATCTCCTCCAGGAGGGCATGTTCGGTGGCTGCGTAACTCTGATCTGGCATGGCTGAGCAGGTATTTCGGAGCCGGGACGCCGGTTCCTGCCGGGGCTGAGCGCAAATGCTCAGGCCGATCTGGCTCCCATACAATGACGGCGATGTCGGATCCCTCGACCGTGCGCCTGCCCGAACGCGACCGGCCGTGGCTGATCCGCACCTACGCCGGGCACTCCGACGCGCAACGGTCCAACGAGCTGTACCGGCGCAACCTCGCCAAGGGCCAGACCGGCCTGTCGGTCGCGTTCGATCTACCGACCCAGACCGGCTATGACCCCGACGACGAGCTCGCGACCGGCGAGGTGGGCAAGGTCGGCGTCTCGATCGCGCATGTCGGCGACATGCGCGCGCTGCTGGACGGCATCCCGCTGGATCAGATGAACACGTCGATGACGATCAACGCCACCGCCGCCTGGTTGCTGGCGCTGTACATCGTCGCCGCCGAGACGCAGGACCCGCCCGTCGCCGAATCCCTGCTGCAGGGCACGACCCAGAACGACATCCTCAAGGAGTACCTCAGCCGCGGCACGTACGCGTTCCCGCCCGGCCCGAGCATGCGGCTGATCGCCGACACGATCGTCTACACGGTCACCCACGTTCCCCGCTGGAACCCGATCAACATCTGCTCCTACCACCTGCAGGAGGCGGGAGCGACGCCGGTGCAGGAGATCGCCTACGCGATGAGCAACGCGATCGCCGTACTCGACGCCGTCCGTGAGCGACTCGAGGACGACAGCCTGATGGGCGACGTGTTCGGGCGGATCTCGTTCTTCGTCAACGCCGGCGTCCGGTTCATCGAGGAGCACGCGAAGCT
Organism: uncultured Solirubrobacteraceae bacterium; assembly: GCA_963743985.1. Taxonomy (GTDB): domain Bacteria; phylum Actinomycetota; class Thermoleophilia; order Solirubrobacterales; family Solirubrobacteraceae; genus Palsa-465. The sequence goes on from CAVUSD010000013.1 coordinate 1,295, forward strand.
GCGCGCGATGTCGCAGCTGTGGGACGAGCTCGGCGCCGATCGCTACGGCGTCACCGATGCCAAGCAGCGTCGCTTCCGGTACGGCGTCCAGGTCAATTCGCTGGGGCTGACCGAGGCTCAGCCAGAGAACAACGTCTACCGGATCGCGCTGGAGGCGCTGGCGGTCACGCTCGGCCGCAACGCCCGCGCCCGCGCGCTGCAGCTGCCCGCCTGGAACGAGGCGCTCGGCCTCCCGCGGCCGTGGGATCAGCAGTGGTCGTTACGTCTGCAGCAGATCCTCGCGTTCGAGACCGACGTGCTCGAATATCCGGACATCTTCGAGGGCTCGCACGTGATGGAGGGCCTCGTCGCCGAGCTCGTCCACGGCGCCCGGGCCGAGATCGCGCGCGTCGCGGAGCTCGGCGGCGCGGTCGAGGCCGTCGACTACATGAAGGCGGCGCTCGTCTCATCCCACCGTGAGCGCTGGAGCCGGATCGAGTCCGGCGAGCAGACGATCGTCGGGATGAACCGGTTCGACACGACCGAGCCGTCGCCGCTGACCGCCGATGGCGACGGAGGCATCCTCGTCGTCGACCCCGAGGTCGAGACGCGCCAGCGGGCCGCCGTCGAGCGTTGGCGCTCCGAGCGTGACGCCGATGCGGTGGCCACGGCGATGCAGGAACTCGCCGCTGCCGCCGACGACCCCGAGCAGAACATCATGCCGGCCACGATCGCCGCCGCGCGCGCGGGCGTCACGACCGGTGAATGGGCGCAGACGCTGCGCAGCGTGTTCGGCTCCTACCGCGGTCCGACCGGCGTCGGCGAGGCGTCCGGGTCGCCGAGCGGCGATCTCGTGAAGGTGCACGACGACGTCGAGCGGATCTCCGAAGCGCTCGGCCGCCGGATCAAGTTCCTGGTCGGCAAGCCCGGACTCGATGGCCATTCCAACGGGGCCGAGCAGCTGGCGGTGCGGGCCCGTGACGCCGGGATGGACGTCGTCTACGAGGGGATCCGCCTGACGCCGGGGCAGATCGCCGCGTCCGCGGTGCAGGAGGGCGTCCACGTCGTCGGGCTCTCGATCCTGTCGGGCTCGCACGCCGAGCTGATCCCGGCGGTGCTGTCGGCGCTGCGCGACGCCGGCGCCGGCGAGATCCCCGTGGTGGTCGGCGGGATCATCCCGGAGCTTGACGCCCAGGCGCTGCTGCAGGCCGGGGTCGCGGCCGTCTACACGCCGAAGGACTGGGATCTGAACCGGACGATCGCCGACATCGTCGCGCTGGTCGGCGAGCGCTACGGCGTCGGGGCGGCCGCCCCGGCTTGACCTCTGTGGGGCCCGGCGACGCGGACACCGTCGGGCGGGACCTCGGCCGTCGGCTGGCGGCGCGTGACCTGACCGCGGCCGCGGCGGCCCTGAACCTCGTCGAGAACCGCTCCCCAGCGGCCGCCGAACAGACGGCGGCGCTGCTCGAGGCGGTCTCGGTGGCGACGTTGGGCCACGAGGCTCCCGCCCAGATCGTCGGCGTCACCGGACCACCGGGAGTCGGCAAGTCATCGCTGCTGTCGCGACTGCTCGCCCGCTGGCGGGCGTCGGGTCGGTCGGTGGCGGTGCTGGCGGTCGATCCGAGCTCGCGCCGCTCAGGCGGCTCGCTGCTCGGCGACCGCGCCCGGATCGAGCGTGAGCCCGGCGACGCGGACGTGTTCATCCGCTCAACCGCCGCCGGCGACCGGCTCGGCGGCCTGGCTCCGGCCACGCGCGCGGCGACCACGGCGCTGGCCGCGGCGTTCGACGTGGTCGTGATCGAAACCGTCGGCGTCGGTCAGTCGGAGACCGAGATCGCCGACGTCGCCGACGAGGTGGCGGTCGTCGTGCAGCCCGGCTCCGGCGACGTCCTGCAGTTCCTCAAGTCCGGGATCATGGAGATCCCGGACGTGCTGGTCGTGACCAAGTCCGACCTCGGCGCGGTCGCGCAGCGGGCGCTGGCGGACCTGCGAGCCGCGCTGCGCTCGCTGGGGGCCGACTCGGTGCCGGTCGTCGCCGTCTCCTCGGTACCGCCGCCGACGGGCTTCGACGAGCTCGTCGAAGCGCTCGATCAGCGGCACCGAGCGCTGGATCTGCCGGTGCACCGGCTGCGCGGCCGGCGGGCGGCGGCGCTCGCGCAGTTCACGGTCGAGCACGGCGAACGCGGGCTCCGTGGCCTCGGCGGTCGCCGCGCGGCCTGGGCGTGGCTGCGAGACCAGCCGGCCGGGCTCGACGCCCTCGCGCTCGTCGCCGGGCTGGAGTCTCACGGCGCAGGTCTCGCGCGCGGCGAGCGGCAGGGCGGATCGGTGAACGCGGCGACCGCCGCGCCGGATCGTGCTGCCGGCCAAGCCGCTGGTCGATGGCGACACGTCGCTGCGCCCGTGGCGTGACGACGATCTGCCGGCACTGGTCGAGACCGGCCGCGATCCGGACGTCACGCGCTGGATGGGACTGCCCCGGCAGTACCGGGAATCCGACGCCCGCGCCTACCTGATGTCTCGCTATGACGGCGTGCACGCCGGCGTCCGCGCACCGTTCGCGATCGTCGCCACCGGCGGCGGCGACGCTGCTGGGCTCGATCGCGCTGGCGCACTTCAACTGGGAGCAGCGGCGCGGCGAGGTCGGCTACTGGCTGGGTCGGCGCCGCGCGCGGCCAGGGCCACGCCACCCGCGCGGTGCGGCTGATCTGCGCCTGGGGCTTTGCGGCGCTCGGTCTGGAGCGGATCGAGCTCCAGGCAGCGGTCGGAAACCCGGCCTCGCAACGGGTCGCCGAGCGAGCCGGGTTCACCCGTGAGGCGATCCTGCGCTCTCGCTGGGCGACGTTCGAGCGGCGAACGCCACGACATGGTCTGCTTCGGTCTGTTGGCCGGCGACCGCTGACCGAGCGGGCGCCGTGGACGACGCGTGCATAGGCAACGCCCAGGAAGCATCCATCGATGGTGTGCCGGGCGTCGCGTCCGGGGTAGCCTTAAACCCGTGACTGGAGAGCTTTTGCGCGATGGGCACGGCCGCGTGATCGGCGATCTACGGGTCTCGGTGACCGACCGCTGCAACTTCCGCTGCCAGTACTGCATGCCGGCCGAGGGCCTGCCGTGGCTGGAGCGCGCGGAGATCCTGCGCTTCGAGGAGATCACCCGGCTGGTGTCGATCTTCGCCTCGATGGGCGTCGGCGAGGTTCGGTTGACCGGCGGCGAGCCGCTCGTCCGGCGCGAGTTCCCGAAGCTCGTGTCGATGCTGCGCGCGGTCCCGGACCTGCACGAGCTGTCGGTCACGACCAACGGCTTCCTGCTCGGTCGCGACGCCGAGGCGCTCGTACGCGCCGGCGTCGACCGCTTCAACGTCTCGGTCGACTCGCTGCAGCGCGACCGCTTCTACGAGCTGACCCGCCGCGACGCGCTCGAGCAGGTGCTGGCGGGACTCGAGCACCTGGCCTCGTTCCCGGAGGCCCACCCGATCAAGATCAACGCGGTCGCGATCCGGGGGTTCACCGAGGAGGAGGTGCTCCCGTTCGCGCGGTTCGCCCGAGAGACCCCGTACGAGGTGCGCTTCATCGAGTTCATGCCGCTCGACGCCGACCGTGCCTGGACCCCGTCTCAGATGCTGAGCGGTGACGAGATCCGATCCGCGATCAGCGCGGTGTACCCGCTCGAGCCCGAGCCGCGGGAGCCCAACGCCACCGCTCGCGTCTACCGGTTCGCCGACGGCCACGGCCGGATCGGGTTCATCAACCCCGTCTCCGAGCCGTTCTGCGCCGACTGCAACCGCGTCCGGCTGACCGCCGACGGCCGGCTGCGGACCTGCCTGTTCTCACTCAACGAGACCGACCTGCGCACGCCGATGCGCGACGGCGCCTCCGATCTCGAGCTCGAGGCGATCATCCGCGACGCCGTCTGGCGCAAGGAGCTCAAGCACCACGTCGGCGAGCCCGGTTTCATCCAGCCGGCGCGCAGCATGTCCGCCATCGGCGGCTGATCCGCCCGTGCGCAGCCGCGCGCACTGTTCATATGCGCGCAACCTTTTTCGAGCATGATGTGAGCAGCTGATGCTGCTGTTGATGCTGTTCGCGCTGCTGGCCGGAGCCGGCACCGCCATCACCCCCTGCGTGCTGCCCGTGCTCCCGGCGATCCTGGCCGCCGGCGCCGACGGGCGGCCGCCGCCGTCCGATCGGCATCGTGCTCGGGCTGGCGATCACGTTCACGATCGCGATCGTCGCGCTCGCGCAGCTGGTCAAGGGCGTCGGCCTCGCCGCCTCCGGCGCCCGTGACCTGGCGATCATCGTGCTGCTCGTGTTCGGCGTCGTGATGCTGATCCCGGAGCTGTCGGCGCGGCTCGAGGCGCCGCTCTCGCGCCTGGCGCGGTTCGGTCCGAAGACGCGCGGCAGCGGCTTCTGGTCGGGCCTCGGCGTCGGCGCCGCGCTCGGGTTCGTGGTCGCGCCGTGCGCCGGCCCGATCCTGGCCGCCGTCACCTCGGTCAGCGCCTCGAGCGGCGCCACGCCGAAGATCGTGCTGGTGGCGCTCTCGTACGCGGTCGGGCTGAGCGCGGTCCTGCTCGTCTACGCGTTCGCCGGACGCGCGGTGATCGGCCGGATCCGCGGGACGATGCGCGGCCAGGTGGTCGAACGGGTGCTCGGCGCGATCCTCGTCGCGACCGCCGTCGCGATGGTCTTCAACCTCGACGTCCGCTTCGAGGACACGCTCGCCCAGAACACCAGCCTGCCGTCGATCTTCACCGACCCGACGAAGTCGTTGGAGAACTCGAACGCCGTCCAGAACCAGCTCGCCTCGCTGCGCCCGCGCTCGCAGTTCGCCGAGCGCCAGGCCAAGGCCGAGGCGACCGCCAAGCCCGCCGCCGAGCGGGTCGGCGTCTCGATCCCGGGCGTCAAGACCCCGGCCCTGTCGGTGCTCGGCACCGCGCCCGCGTTCACCGGCAACCAGGACTGGTTCAACACCCCCGGCGACAAGCCGCTGACGCTGGCGGGGCTGCGCGGCCACGTCGTGCTCGTCGACTTCTGGACCTATACCTGCATCAACTGCATCCGCACGCTGCCCGTATCTGAAGCGGATGTACGCGACCTACCACCGCTACGGGCTGGACATCGTCGGCGTCGAGACGCCGGAGTTCACGTTCGAGCAGGAGGCGTCCAACGTCCGCCAGGCGATCTCGGCCGACGGGATCAAGTACCCGGTCGTCCAGGACAACCACTACGGCACCTGGAACGCCTACCACAACCAGTACTGGCCGGCCGAGTACTTCATCGACGCCCACGGCAAGATCCGCCACATCAAGTTCGGCGAGGGCGACTACGAGCAGGACGAGGCGGTGATCCGCCAGCTGCTGTTCGAGGCCGGCGCCCGCCATCTGCCGCCGCCGGTCACCCCCGGGGCGATGGTCCCGTCCAAGGGCCTGGCGACCCCCGAGACCTACATCGACCCCGAACGCGCCGTCGGCGTACGAGGAGAACTGGTCGCAGACGCTGCAGAAGGGCACCCACACCTACCACGGGATCACCAACCCGACGATCAACCAGTTCTCGCTCGACGGGATCTGGAACATCAACTCCGAGTCGGCCACCGCCGTCTCCGTCGGGCGCCTCGATCACCGGCACCTTCCAGGCCCAGCACGTCTACCTGGTGATGACCTCGGCCGGCAACGTCCCGCGCACGGTTCAGGTGCTGCTCGACGGCAAGCCGATCCCGCCGTCGCAGGCGGGCTCCGACGTCCACGACGGGCTGCGTCACCGTCCGCGGCCAGCGGCTGTACTCGCTCGTCTCGGCGCCCGACGACGAGACCGCGACGCTCACGGTCAAGCTCCCGCCGGGCGTCTCGGCCTACGACTTCACGTTCGGCTGATCCGGTCGGCCGGGCTCGGCCTAATCTGAGGGCCATGCCCAACTCGATCATCATCATCGGAGCCGGACCGAACCTCGGGGCGGCGGTCGCGCGGCGCTTCGGCCGCGAGGGCCTGAGCGTCGGGCTGGTCGCGCGCGACAAGCACAAGCTCGCGGCGATCGAGGCCGACCTCGCCGCGGCACGAGATCGACGCGGCGTACGCCACCGCCGACATCCGGGACGCCGATGCGCTGTCGGGGGCGATCGAATCCCTGGCTCAGGCGCTGGGGCCGGTCGAGGTGCTGGAGTACTCGCCGCTGCCGGCCCGCTGAGTTCATGAAGCCGATCCTCGAGACGTCGGTCGACGACGTCCGCGGCCCGCTGGAGTTCAGCGTCCTCGGCGCGGTCGCGGCGGTGACGACGGTGGTGCAGCCGATGCTGGAGCGCGGGTCGGGGACGATCCTGTTCACGACCGGCGGCGCCGCGATCAACCCCTACCCGCTGCGCGCCGGCGTCGGGATCTCGTTCGCCGCCGAGGTCGCGTACGCGCGGATGCTGCACGACGAGCTGGCCGACCGCGGCATCCACGTCGGTCACACCGCGATCGCCGGCCGGATCGCCCCCGGCGAGGCCCACGAGCCCGAGGACATCGCCGACGTGCTCTGGAAGCCACCACACCGAGCGCAGCACCTTCCAGGTCCGGATCGGGATCGACTGACCCGAGGGCTCCCGCGGACGCCGGTCGCGGGATCGCCGGCTCGTCGACGCGCGGGCTCATGCGGACCGGAACTTTTGGCTTCGTGGCGAGGCCAAGAGTCCCAGCTTCCCCGCGACGACCCGCTCGCCATCGCTCTGCGGCAGCGGGGAACGCCCGCCGGATTCGCCAAGCCGGGTCAGCCCGACGCGAGCAACGCCTCGGCCTCGCGCAGGTCCGAAGCCGAGTTGACGTTGAACAGCGCGCGGGGATCGGTCACGGGCACGACGAGCGGCCCCAGGGCCGCCACGACGGCCCGGGCGGGCGCCACCGCCTCGCCCGCCGCCGCGGCCAGCGGCTGCAGGCAGAACGGCCCGTAGCAGCCCAGGAGCGGCTGCAGCGCGCCGTCCGCCGACGCGGCGACGACCGCCGGCGGCGCGGCGGCGCCGCGCCTGGCTGGATCGTCGCGCGCGGTCAGATCGGTGCCCCCGGCCAACGAGACGCAGCGAGACCAGCAGCGCCTGCGGGCACGAACGGCATGTCCCCCGCGCAGATGAGCACCCAGCGGCCGTCCGCCCGCCGCAGCGCCTCGGCGATCCCGACCAGCGGATGCGACGGGTGCTCGGGCTCCTCCCACACCGCGACGTCACCCAGCCCGGGCAGCACCGTCGACGGCTTGGCGACGACGACCACGTCGTCGAGCGCGCCGAGCATCGCCTGGACCGGGTATGACAGCAGCGGCCGACCCGCCAGCGTCACGACCGCCTTGTCGCCGCCGATCCGCTGTCCCCGGCCTCCAGCCAGCACGACCCCGACCGGCGGCTGTCGCAACCCGCTCACGTGGGCCAGCATAAGCGGGAGCTGGACCCCTCCCGGCCGCCTGAGGGCAGCGTCCTAGACTCAGTGCGCATGGAGGGCTCGACGGAGGTTCGCAGCTGGTTGCGCTGCTACCGCTGCTGGTCCCAGAACCTCGAGGTGCAGGTGCACTACGAGGGGATCCACCGGATCGACCCGGAATCGGGCGAGCGCGGCGAGGTTGTGGACGAGATGCAGGAGGCGGTGGTCCAGTGCTTGGAATGCATGCACGACCAGCCACATCTGGGGTTCCACAACAACCGCGTGGAGCCGATCGAGGACCGCTGGGAGCGGATGATCGCCGGCACGCCGTGGGTCGCGTCGTGCACGGTCACGGTCGACGCCGAAGAGGTCGAGACGTGCTCCGGGCCTGAGGCAGGCGACGCGCTCTCCTACGCCGCATTCGGCGATCACGGCACCCGTGAGTTCTTCACCCACGTCCGCTTTCACAAGCACGACGAGGACCGGATCGTCGTGCACCTGCTCGTCGAGCTCTACTCCCGCTCGGCCGAGGAGGCCACCGAGGTGCTCGAGGGAGCCGCCCGCGGCCAGCTGGCGATCACCTCGCTGGCCGAGGAGTCGCGTCCGCCGGCCTCGACCGGCGGCGACACCCCCCACTGAGCCCGCGTTCGGCGCCGCGGCGCAAGCGCCCCCAGGACGGGCGCCAGCGCCACGGCGGGGTCGCCTGCCCGGTATGCCACCGCCGCGCCTCGAGCGCGATCATCGTCAGCGCCACCGGCACCGTCGCCGGTAGCTCCGACAGCACGAAGAACAGCAGATCGAACACGCCGGCGACGAACAGCGTCAACAGCGCCGGGAAACCCTGCTTTCGGCCTTCGCGGGCCAGCACCCCGCCGAACACGCCCGCGACGAACAGGTCGCCGTAGCCCATGTTGATCTGACCGAACGTCTCGGATTGCAGCTGCGGCAGGTGCAGGCCCGAGTGCGGCAGCACCACAGCGGTGACGAGCGTGTTGTTCGGCGTCTGCAACAGGTCCGACAAGACCAGCCACGAGTCCGCCACCGCCATCGCGACGATCCCCAGCTTCAGCCACCCCGGCGGCGTCACGGCGGCCAGCAACCACCCCAGCGTCACGCAGCTGAGCGCGCACAGAAGCGTCGCGGAACCCTGCCCGACCAGCGTGTGGCGATCGAACCAGGCGAGCGCGAACATCGGCAGCATCAGCAGCGCCAGCCACGGCCGCGCGCCCCGCGCCGCCCACCCGAGCGCGACCGCCGCCAGGATCGGAACCGCGATCAACGCCAGCCACGTCAGGCCGTTGGCGGTGTTCGACACGTACGTGATCGCGAAGATGCACCCGACGATCGACGCGATCGGGACCAGCGCCCAGGCGGGGCCCGACAGACGCTCCATCCACGCCGGCCGTGGCGGCGCGGCGCGGCGCGGCGACGCAGGCCGCCTGGACGATCAGGATCGCGGCGTCGGACGGAATGAAGCCCAGCGACATAGGCGCCTGAGGTTACGCGCCGAACACGGCCCGACGGCCCGATATCCGGGCCGTCAGGACCGCATTATTCGCAAGCTCTTCAGCTGGACCGCAGGCGCGACTCGAGCCCCTGCAGCTGCTCACTCAGCTCGCTCGGCAGCTTCGCGCCGAACGTTGGCGAAGTGCGCCTCGACCTGCGGCAGCTGCGCGAGCCAACCGTCGGTGTCGACCTCGAGCAGCCGCGCCATCGTCTCGTCGGCGACGTCCAGGTCGGAGGTGTCGATCCCGCCATCGCCGACCGGCGGGACGAGCCCGATCGCGGTCTCGACCGCCTGCGCGCGGCCCGCGACCCGCTCGAACACCCAGGCCAGCACCCGTGAGTTCTCGCCGAACCCGGGCCACATGAACTTGCCGTCCTCGTCCTTGCGAAACCAGTTGACGTAGAACACGCGTGGCATCTGGGCGCCCTCGTGCTCGGCGGTCCGCAGCCAGTGGCCGAAGTAGTCGCCCATGTGGTAGCCGCAGAACGGCAGCATCGCCATCGGGTCGAACCGCAGCTTGCCGACCTCGCCGGCCTGCGCGGCGGTCGTCTCCGACGACATGATCGCGCCGAGGAACACGCCGTGCTCCCAGTCGCGGGCCTCGTGCACGAGCGGCACGACCGTCGCGCGGCGCCCGCCGACGAGGATCGCCGAGATCGGCACGCCCTTGGGGTCCTCCCACTCCGCGGCGATCGACGGACACTGCGCCGCAGGCGTCGTGAACCGCCCGTTCGGATGCGCGGCCGGCGTCTCGGCCGCCGGCGTCCAGTCGTTGCCGCGCCAGTCGATCGCGTGCTCGGGCGGCTCGCCGGTCATCCCCTCCCACCAGATGTCGCCGTCGTCGGTGCGCGCGACGTTGGTGAAGACCGTGTTCTTGGAGATCATGTCGATCGCGTTGGGGTTGGTCCGCACGCCGGTCCCGGGCGCGACGCCGAAGAAGCCCGCCTCGGGGTTGACGGCGTACAGCTGGCCGTCGGCGCCGAACTTCATCCAGGCGATGTCGTCGCCGATCGTCTCGACCTTCCAGTCGGGCAGCGTCGGCACCATCATCGCCAGGTTGGTCTTGCCGCAGGCGCTCGGGAACGCGGCCGCGATGTACTTGACCTCCCCCTGCGGCGAGGTGAGCTTGAGGATCAGCATGTGCTCGGCCATCCAGCCCTCGTCACGGGCCATCACCGACGCGATCCGCAGCGCCAGGCACTTCTTGCCCAGCAGCGCGTTGCCGCCGTAGCCGGAGCCGAACGACCAGATCTCACGCGTCTCGGGGAAGTGGACGATGTACTTGTTGTCCGCGTTGCACGGCCACGGCTGGTCGGTGTCACCGTCGGCCAGCGGGGCGCCGACCGAGTGCACGCACGGCACGAACTGGCCGTCGGAGCCGAGCGCGTCGAGCGCCGGCTGGCCCATCCTCGCCATGATCCGCATCGACGCCGCGACGTAGGCCGAGTCGGTCAGCTGCACCCCGAGGTAGGCGATCGGCGAGCCGATCGGGCCCATCGAGAACGGCACCACGTACATCGTTCGCCCGCGCATGCAGCCTTTGAACAGGCCGTCGAGCAGCTCGCGCATCTCCGCCGGATCGCGCCAGTGGTTGGTCGGACCCGCGTCGGCCTCGGCCTCCGAGCAGATGAACGTCCGGTCCTCGACGCGGGCCACGTCGGCCGGGTCCGACAGCGCCAGGTAGGAGTTCGGCCGCTTGGTCTCCGACAGCCGCTGGAACGTTCCCGCGTCGATCAGCGTCTGCGCCAGCTGGTCGTACTCATCCGCCGAGCCGTCGCACCAGTGGATCTCGTCCGGCTGCGGTCAGCGCCGCGATCTCCTCCACCCACGCGCGCAGGCCTGCATGATCGGTGGTCGCTTGGTGCTTCGGGGCGGTGTTGGCCATGATCAGCAGGCGCTCCTTAACGGGTGTATGAAAATGGGGCACTGAAGAAAGAGGCGCTGAAGCGTACCGGGGCAACGCACAAGGTGCGCACAAACTGTGAAAATCGAGCGCTAAGCAGGCATTTCCTGCACGATAAAGGCCCTCGCGCGCCGTCCCTGGCGACCGCGAGCGGGCGCAGAGTCTGAAAGATCGCCGTTTCTCGCCGCCCCGAGGGCGTCAGCTGCCGGGGTGCTTGCGCGGGACCAGCACGACCCGCTTGAACTCGGCGACGAGCACGCCATCCTGATTGAGCACGCGGGTATGGACCTTGACCGTTCCGCGGTCGAGCTTGGACCGCGACTCCTTGACCTCCAGCACCTCGGACTCGACGTACAACGTGTCGCCGTGGAACACCGGGGCGGGATGGCTGAGCTCCTCGGTCGCGAGGTTCGCGATCGCCTTGCCCGACACGTCAGAGACGCTCATGCCGAGCGCCAGCGAGTAGACGAGCGGACCGACGACGACGTTGCGGCCCTGCTGGGACTGGCTGGCGTACACGTCGTTGAGGTGCAGCGGGTGGTGGTTCATCGTGATCAGACAGAACAGGTGATCGTCTGACTCGGTCACGGTCTTGGCGGGCCAGTGCTTGTAGACCGCCCCGACCTCGAACTCCTCCAGGTAACGGCCGTAGGGGTGCGCACCCGACGCCTCGCGCTGCGCCTGATCGGTTTCGACGGACTGGACTTCTGGCATCTAAAGCTCCTGGGGTTCGCCGGCAAAGAGGGCAGAGGATGCCAGAGGCACGAGCTCCCGGTAGGCTCGGACGCCCCCGACCAGGAGATTCATTCAGTGCGAAACCCGCGTGACTTCGGCAAGGCCCTGGCGATCGGCGCCCCCGATCCGATCCTCGAGATCCCGTTCAAGCCGAGTCGCATGATCCACTTCCTCGACTTCTCGAACGAGAAGATGGTCGCGAAGGTGCCCGACATCGCGCCGACCGTCGACATCCTGCTCGGCAACCTCGAGGACGCGGTCCCGGTCGACCGCAAGGAGGCCGCGCGCGACGGCCTGGTCAGGGTCGGACGCGAGATGGACCTCGGCGAGACGCAGCTGTGGACGCGGGTCAACAGCCTCGAATCGCCGTGGATCCTCGACGACCTGACGACGCTGGTCTCGGAGATCGGCTCAAAGCTCGACGTGATCATGGTTCCGAAGGTCGAGGGGCCGTGGGACATCCACTACGTCGACCGGCTGCTGGCCCAACTGGAGGCCAAGGCGGGCCTGGAGCGGCCGATCCTCGTCCACGCGCTGCTGGAGACCGGGCTGGGGATGATCAACGTCGAGGAGATCGCGACCGCCAGCCCGCGGATGCAGGGGATGAGCTTCGGCCCGGCCGATCTCGCCGCCAGCCGGCGGATGAAGACCACGCGCGTCGGCGGCGGCCATCCGGGCTACCGCTCGATCGAGGACCCGGACCTCGAGAACGCCGAGGCGCCGCGGGTCTCGCGTCCAGCAGGATCCGTGGCACTACTCGATCGCGCGCATGGTCGACGCCTGCACGAGCGCCGGGATCCTGCCGTTCTACGGACCGTTCGGCGACATCAAGGACGTGCTCGGCTGCGAGACCCAGTTCCGGGCGGCGTTCCTGCTCGGCTGCGTCGGCGCCTGGTCGCTGCACCCCGTCCAGATCGGCATCGCGAAGAAGGTGTTCAGTCCCGATCCCGACGAGGTGCGGTTTGCCAAGCGGGTGCTGGAGGCGATTCCCGACGGCCGCGGAGTGCACATGATCGACGGCAAGATGCAGGACGACGCCACCTGGAAACAGTGCAAGGTGATGGTCGAATTGGCCGAAATGCTGGCCGACCGTGACCCCGATCTGGCCGACGCATACGGTTTCGCCCGCGCCGCAGCGTAATCTCCACAGTTGCGATGAGAATCTCCGCCAAAGCCGACTATGCCGTGCGCGCGGTGGCCGAGCTGGCCGCCGCCGACGGAGAGAAGCCGGTCAAGGCCGAGCGGATCGCCACCGCCCAGGGGATCCCGCTCAATTTCCTGGAGAACATCCTCGGCGAGTTGCGCCACGCGGGCATCGTCCGCAGCCACCGCGGAGCCGAGGGCGGGTTCCGACTGGCCAAGCCCGCCGAGGAGCTGACGGTCGCCGACGTGATCCGCGCGGTCGAGGGCCCGCTCGCCAGCGTCCGCGGCGGCCCGCCGGAGGAGGCCGCCTACGACGGCGCCGCCAGCTCGCTGCCGCGCGTCTGGATCGCCGTCCGCGCCAACCTGCGGCGCGTGATGGAGCAGACGACGATCGCCGACATCGCCAGCTCCGACCTGCCCGAATCCGTGCAGGCGCTGACCGAAGACCCGGGCGCCTGGGTCACCCGCTGAACCCCGGCGCGACCGTGTCGCCGTTCAGGCGATCGCTTCGGGCACCGTGTCGTCGTCGGAGGCGCCGAGCACCTCCGGGTGCTCGTCGGCGCGACCGATCACCTTGGACTCCGGCGGGTGCACGTAGACCTCCTGGCCCTCGGTCAGACCGAGCTCGGCGGTCTGGGCGCGGGTCAGCTGGACGCGCGCGGTCGAGCCGTCGTCCATCACCAGCTCGATCCGCACCTCGAACCCGAGGTGCACGACCCGCTTGACCGTCGCCCGGACGTCGCCGTTCGCGGCGCTGTGCGACAGCGAGATGTCGTGCGGGCGAACGAGCTTGCCGTCGACGGCCGAGATCGGGCCGAGGAAGCTCATCACGAAGTCGGTGGCCGGCTGGTCATAGACCTCTCGCGGCGACGCGACCTGCTCGATCCGGCCCTTGTTCATCACCGCGATCGTGTCGGCGACCTCCATCGCCTCCTCCTGGTCATGGGTGACCAGGACGGTCGTGACGTGCTGCTCGTCGTGCAGCCGGCGCAGCCAGCGGCGCAGCTCGGTGCGGACGTTGGCGTCGAGCGCGCCGAACGGCTCGTCGAGCAGCAGCACCCGCGGCTCGATCGCCAGCGCTCGCGCCAGCGCCATCCGCTGACGCTGGCCGCCGGAGAGCTGATGCGGGCGCTGTCCGCCCCACTGCGTCAGCCCGACCAGGTCCAGCAGCTCGTCGACCTTGGCGTTCACCTCGGCCTTCGGCTGCTTGCGGATCTTCAGGCCGAACGCGACGTTGTCACGGACGGTCATGTGCGCGAACGCCGCGTAATGCTGGAACACGAAGCCGATCCCGCGCTCCTGCGGGCGGGCGTGGGTGACGTCGTTGCCGGCGATCTTGATCACGCCGCTGTCGGGCGTCTCGAGTCCGGCCATGATCCGCAGCAGCGTCGACTTGCCCGAGCCGCTGGGGCCGAGCAGCGCCGTGAGCGAGCCCTCGGGTACCTCGAGCGTGACGTCGTCGAGCGCGACGAAGTCCTCGCCGAATCGCTTGTTGATGGCCTCGGCGTCGATCCGCATCAGGCATCCTTCCTCTGGGGGGTCAGCAGCGTCATCCCGACCAGCACGATCAGCGACATCACGGCCAGCTCGGTGCCGGTCGCGTAGGCGGCGGAGATGCCGCCCGGCCCGACCGTCTGCGTACGGTATTTCACCAGCAGCGGCAGCGAGATCGTCGAGCCGAGCACGTTCGAGGAGACGACCGCGACGGCGCCGATCTCGCCGAGCGCGCGGGCGGTCGTCAGCACGACGCCGTAGGCGACGCCGGTGCGGATCGACGGCAGCGTGACCCGCCAGAACGTCTGCCACGAGGAGGCGCCGAGCGTCGCCGCCGCCTGCTCCTGCTCGGTCCCGACCTCCATCAGCACCGGCGCCACCTCACGCACGCAGAACGGCAGCGACACGAAGACCGTCGCCAGGATCATCCCGAGCGGGTTGAAGATGATCGGGATCCCGCGGTCGATGAACCACGAGCCGAACCACCCGTGGATGCCGTACACGAGGATCAGCGACAGGCCGATGATCACCGGCGAGACGACGAACGGGATGTCGATCAGCGCGTCGAGGATCTTGCGTCCGCGGGTCTTGGAGCGGACCAGCACCATCGCTGTGCCGACCCCGAAGATCGTGTTCAGCGGCACAGCGATCGCGGCGATCAACACCGACAGCCAGAACGCGCTGACCGCCGCCGGCGTCGTGATGTAGTTCCACGCGGTGCTGAACCCGTGCTCGAACGTCTTGATGAAGATGAACACGACCGGCGCGAGCAGCAGGCACGCCAGGTAGGCGAGCGCCACCACGCGCAGCGAGTACTTCCACGGGCGCCTAACGACCACCGTCGCTCCCCCACTTGCGGATGCCGAACAGGACCAGGAGCGCGATCACCAGCAGCGCCACCGACAGGCCGGCCGCCGGCTGATAGGCCGAGTTGCCCGAGCCGGTCGCGCTCTCGACGTCGGCGAAGATCACGAGGCTGGCGATCGGGAAGTTGCCGGCGAGCAGCACGATCGAGCCGTACTCGCCCATGCACCGCGCGAACGACAGCGCCGTGCCCGACAGGATCGCCGGCCGCAGCGCCGGCAGCACGATCCGCCGGAACACCGTCCAGTTCGAGGCGCCGAGCGAGGCCGCGGCCTCCTCGACGTCCTGTCGAGCTCGAGCAGCACCGGCTGCACCGACCGGACCGCGAACGGCAGCGTCACGAACAGCAGCGCGACCCCGACGATCGTCCTGGTCAGCGCGATGTTGATGCCGACCGGGCTGCTCGGTCCCGTAGAGACCGAGCAGCGCCAGGCTGGCCACGATCGTCGGCAGCGCGAACGGCAGGTCGATGACCGCGTTCAGGATCCGCTTGCCGGGGAACTGGTCGCGGACCAGCACCCAGGCGACGAGCGTGCCCATCACCGAGCCGATCAGGGCGACGATCGCCGACAGCACCAGCGTCTGCCACAGCGCCTTGAGCGCCAGCGGGCTCGTGAACGAGTCCCAGAACGCATGCAGCCCCGACCCGAGCGCGACGCTGATCAGCGCCGCGACCGGGATCAGGACGATGATGCTCAGGTAGAGCGTCGACAGGCCGAGCCCGAGCGCGCCGGGCCCGCCGAAGCGGGCGCCGGAGCGACTCGAACGCGGCCGCCCGGGGCTGCCGGCGGACGACGGGGCGCCGACCGGCGCCGCGTACGTCTCAGCTGGAGGAGGTGGGGACACCCGCCTTCTCCTCAATCTTGATCACCGAGCCGTCGGGCGCGGTGAAGAAGTCCTTGGTGACCTTGCGTCCAGCCGCCGAGGCTGTCGATCGTGAACAGGTCCAGCTTCGGGAACATGCTCGCGGTCTTCTTGGCGACGCTCGGGTCCACCGGGCGATAGCCCTGCTGCGCCCACAGCGTCTGCGCCGCCGGGGTCAGCAGCCACTTGACGTAGGCCTGGGCCTGCGGCAGGTGGCTGGACTTCTTGATCACCGCGATCGGCGTCTGGATCAGGATCGACGACGACGGATAGACGATCTGGATCTTGTCGCCGGCCTTCTTGGCGGCGATCGCGTCGGACTCGTAGTCGAGCAGCACGTCGCCCTGACCGGAGACGAACGCCTGCAGCGCGTCCGAGCCCGAGTCGGGCTGCGTGACCGTGTTCTTCTCGAGCAGCGTCGCGATGTACGCGAGCGCCTGCGAAGCGCTCTTGCCCTCCTTCAGCTGAGCGCCGTAGGCGGCCATGATGTTCCAGCGCGCGCGACCCCGAGGTCGCCGGGTTCGGCGTCACGACCTTGACGCCCGGCTTGATCAGGTCGTCCCAGCCGGTGATGTGCTTCGGGTTGCCCGGGACGGACGATCATCACCACGGTCGAGTCGTTGACGATCCCCTTGGTGGGGCCGTTGGTCCAGTCGGAGTCGACCAGCCCCGCCTGCACGAGGCGGTCGATGTCAGGCGAGGTCGAGAACGCGACCACGTCGGCCGGCTGGCCGGCGGCGACCGCACGACTCTGCGCGCCGGAGGCGGCGAACGAGGTCTTGAACGCGATGCCCTTGCCGCCCGGCGTCGCCGCGTAGGCCTTGTTGATGCACGTCGTAGGCCTTCTCGGGCGTCGAGTAACCGACGAGGTTCAGCGTCGCCTTCGAGCCCGAGCCGCCCTGCGTACCACCCGACCCGCCCGAGCTGCCGCTCGTGTTGGTCGTGGCGTCCGAGGATCCGCCACACGCCGCCACAACCAGCGCGGCGACGACGGCCAGCCCCAGGGCGATCACGGCCCGCAGACGCGGGTGATCGAGTCGTTTGTTCATCAAGTCCTCTCAGCGTGGAAATACAAGATTGTCGATTGGATTTCGCGATATTACCCAAGCGAATAACTATCTATACCCGGATGGTGTTTCCCATCAACATGGTCCAGTTTCGGCTGTGGCAATGCTAGAGCGCCCGCCGGAGGACGCCCGCAACGCAGGCGCCGGACCGGTAGGCTCCCCCGCCGCCGATGCGTTTCTTCGAATACGAGTCACGCGCGATCGTCGCTCGCGCGGGCATTCCCGTCACCCGCCACGGGTTTGCGACGACCGCCGACCAGGCCCGCACGATCGCGACCGAGATCGCCGGCCCGGTCGTGATCAAGTCGCAGGTGCTGACCGGCGGCCGGATGAAGGCCGGCGGCGTGCAGTTCGCCGACACGCCCGACGAGGCGGCCGCCAAGGCCGCGGACGTGCTCGAGCTGGAGATCAACGGCCACATGCCGCGCGGCGTGCTGGTCGACTCACGCGCCGACGTCGCGCACGAGTACTACGCCGGCGTCGTCTGGGACGGGATCCGCAAGCGGCCGGTGATGCTGTTCTCCGACATGGGCGGGATCGACATCGAGCAGGTCGCCGAAGAGCATCCCGACCACGTCGCGCGGGCTCACTTCAGCACCCGCACCCCGTTCTCGGACTGGCAGGCCAAGCAGCTGATCGCGTCGCTCGGGGTGACCGGCGGCGTCGCTCAACCGGCTGACGCCGATCCTCGCCCGGCTCGCCCGGCTGTTCCTGCAGGACGACATGACGCTCGCCGAGATCAACCCGCTGGGGCGCTGCGCGACGGCAGCGTGGTCGCGCTCGACGCCCACATGGACATGGAGAACGAGGCGCGCCCGCGCCAGAGCGAGCTGCTGACCGAGCTCGGCGTCGGCGACGAGGAGACCCGCCAGGCGCGTGAGGCGACGCCGTTCGAGCTCGCCGGCGAGGAGGTCGACGCCCAGGACCACCGCGGCGTCGCGGGCAACGTGACCGAGTTCGACGGCAACCTCGGGCTCGTGATCGGCGCCGGCGGCGGGTCGCTGACGCTGTTCGACGCGGTCCGCGCCCACGGCGGACATCCCGCCAACTACTGCGAGATCGGCGGCAACCCGTCGGTCTCCAAGACGTCCGGCCTGGCGAAGCTCGTGCTGCAGAAGCCGGGCGTCGACAAGATCGCGGTGATGATGTCGATCGTCTCCAACACGCGCGTGGACATCGTCGCCCGCGGCGTGATCAAGGCCTGCCTGGAGCTCGGCTTCGATCCGGCCGAGAAGATCGCGATCTTCCGGATCCCCGGCGCCTGGGAGGAGGAGGGCTTCAAGATCCTCGACCACTACGGCGTCAGCTACGCCGACCGCTCGGTGTCGCTCAACGAGGCCGCGCGCCGCGCCGTGGAGCGAATCCAGGGAAGCGCGACGGCATGAGCATCCTCGTCGACGCCGACACGACCTTCATCGTCCAGGGGATCACCGGCCGTGAGGCCGTCAACCTCACGCGTGAGTGCCTGGACTACGGCGCCGGTGCCAAGATCGTCGGCGGCGTGACGCCGGGCCGGCTCGGCCGTGACGTCCACGGCGTGCCGGTGTTCGACACGGTCGCCCAGGCCGTCGAGCACCACGGCGGACCGATCGACGGATCGGTCGTCACGGTCCCCCCCGCGTTCACCAAGGACGCGGTGCTCGAGGCGCTCTACAACGGCGTCAAGCTGGTCGTGATCGTCACCGAGCGCATCCCGCGCGGCGACGTCGCCGAGATGGTCGAGGTCGCCTCCGAGCGCGGCGCGCGCATCATCGGCCCCAACTGCCTGGGGATCATGGTCCCCGAGGTGCTGAAGATGGGCGGCATCGGCGGGCCCGCCAAGGACGCGGCGAAGTCCTACACGCCTGGCCCGGTCGGCGTGATCTCACGCTCGGGCGGAATGACCACCGAGATGTCCTCGACGCTGTCGGCCGCCGGTCTGGGTCAGTCGACCGCGGTCTCGATCGGCGGCGACGCGATCATCGGCTCCAGCTACGCGGAGCTGATGCCGCTGTTCGAGGCCGACGAGCAGACCCGCGCGATCGTGATCTACACCGAGCCCGGCGGGCGGATGGAGGCCGAGCTGTCGGCGTGGGTGACCGAGCACGACTCGCGGCTGCCGGTGGTCGCGTTCATGGCCGGCCGCTTCATGGACGAGATGCCGGGGATGAGCTTCGGCCACGCCGGCACGATCGTCGAGGGCAAGGAGGACACCGCGACCGAGAAGATCGCGCGGCTCGCCGCCGCCGGCATCGTCGTCGCCGAGCGGATCGAGGACATCCCCGCCCTCGTCAAGGAGCGGATCTAGCTGATGCCGGCACGTTCATCGACGTCACCGTCGACCCCGGCGGTCGCCGGCGA
>CAVUSD010000014.1:0-165144 GCA_963743985.1 uncultured Solirubrobacteraceae bacterium
GCGCCGCCGATCGACATCATCAGCCCGGACGGGTGGTGCAGCGGCGTCACGCTGTAGACGGTGTCATCGCTCGTCAGGCCCGCCGACGACGCGGTCCCCAGCGCCGAGGTGACCCAGCGGCCGTTCGTGATCCGGCTCATGCGCGTGGTCTGCCCCTCGCCGGTGAACAGCACGAACGCGAGGTCGGAAGCGCGCCCGGGGTTGGGGCTGTACCACGCCGGCAAGCGAACGGCGGCGGGATCGATCTGCTCCATGTCTGTCGTGACCTCGACGCCCAGGTCACGCGCCCCGCCACCTCCGCCGAGCACGAACGTGTGGACGCTCCCCTCTCCGGCCGCCCGGTCGGCGTGCTCGGGGTCGGCGATGATCCGCCGGACCTGCCCGAGCGTGGCCTCCTGGCGAGTGTTGCCGTCCGGGCGCAGCAGCACCGCCACCGCACCGACCCGGCTGAGCGCGGTCAGCACCGCCAGGCCGCTCGGCCTCGGCTCCATCAGCACGCCCACGTGTTCGCCCTGGCGCACGCCGATCGAGATCAGGCCGCGCACGACGTTGTCGATCCGTCGGTTCACGTCCTTGGCGGTGTAGGCGCGATCCTCGAACAGGAACAGCAGCTCGTCGGGGTCGCGCTGTCCCCGCTCGGAGACGAGCAGCCCGAGCGAGATCCGGGTGCTCGAGCGGACCTGCTCCGAACGGATGATCCGCGGCAGCTGGCTGGCCGCCTCGCGTGACAGTTCGCTGACGTTGCGGGCGGTCCGGGACGCGGTCGCGGCGATCGAGCGGACGACCTCGGTGCCGACCTCGCCGGCCAGCTCGATCCCCTGCGCCACCGGGTTGTGTCCGGTCTCGGGCTCCAGCTCGGCCCGCGGATCGTCGGGCGCCGGCGCGATCGCGCCCGGTCGCTCGCCGTTGCCGTCGCGCCAGCGCACCCAGGCGGCGACGGTCGGCCAGGTCACGTGGTTCGACAGCGAGCCGACGACGAGACCGAAGTGGCCGGCGCGGATCGTCAGCTCGTAGACGTCGGCGCGCGGCGCCGCCTGGCGGATCGCGCGGACGCCCGCCGGCGGCGCGATCTCGTCGACGGTGCCGACCACCGACAGGATCGGCGTGGCGATGTCGGCGAGCGTCAGCAGCCGGTCGTCGATCGCGAAGCCGCCTTCGAGCAGCCGGTTGTGCGCGATGAACTGCCGCAGGAAGTCGGCCATCGCCGGCCCCGGCCACGCCACCCAGCCATCCGATTCCAGGAACCGTCGCTGGCCCTCACGCGCCAGCAGCGCGTCACGGTCGTGGAGCATCGAGATGAACTCCAACCGGTTGCGCGCGGATTTGACCGGATCGAGCAGCTGAAAGCCGGTCCGGCTCGCCCACGCGGGCAGCTGACGGCCACGGAACAGCCGGTCGCCCAGCAGCCCGGCGGCGCCGGACGCGAACGACTCGGGCAGGCCGAATGGCGTCCCGGCGCGGGTGTCGACCGAGCTACCGAACGTGATCAGCGACGCCAGCCCCTCGTTGCGACGGTAGGCGGCCACCTGGTAGGCGAGCATCCCACCCTGCGAATAGCCGCACAGGTGGATCTCTGAGCCGGTCAGCTCCCGCACCCGGTCGACCGCGTCTGAGATCGCGCGCACGTGGTCGGCCAGCGTCCGCTCCAGACCGCCGCGCTCATGCTCGGGCGAACCGAAGTCGACGACCCAGGGGTCGATCCCGCGCTCGTGCAGCGAGGTCACCGCGCTCGTCGCGGCGGACACGTCGTAGATGCCCGCGGCGAGCATCATCGGTGGCACCAGCACGATCGGCGAGACCCCAGCGCCTGCATCGGAGCCCGGGTAGTAGTGGCGCAACCGGTAGACGGGGTGCTCGGCGACGATCTCGTACGGCGATGGGTCCTCATCGGTGACCAGGCCGCCGAAACGGGCGACCTCGAGCGCGGTCTGCGCCGCCACGCCGAGTCGGCTCAGCGGTTGCGTGATCCCCTTCGGCAACGTGACAGGCGGCAGCTCCATCGCGACGCCGCATATTCGCGGATCTGTGATCGGGATGGGTCCACGGGTAATGTTCGGGCCGGATGTCCGTGCTCGAGCTCGAAACCGTCCGGTGCAGCAGCGACGACGGCGTCGGCACGATCACGCTGAATCGGCCCGAGGCCCTGAACGCGTGGACCCGTCGGCTCGGCGACGACATGCTGGCGGCGCTCGAGCATCACGCCGCCGATCCGCACGTCCGCGTGATCGTGTTCACCGGCGCCGGCCGGGCATTCTCATCCGGAGCCGACCTGAAGGCCGGCGGTGAGCTGATCGGCCCGGAGGGCGGGTTCGACGTTCTGACCCCGTTGCGGGAGAGCTACAACCCGCTGCTGCTGCGCGTGCGCACCGTCGACAAGCCGGTGATCGCCGCCGTCAACGGACCGGCAGCTGGAATCGGATGCTCGCTGGCGCTGGCCGCGGATCTGATCGTCGCCGCCCGTTCGGCCTACTTCCTGCTGGCGTTCGTGAACATCGGACTCGGGCTCGACGGTGGCGCGTCGCAGCTGCTGCGTGAACGGATCGGCCACGCCCGCGCGTTTCAGATGGCGCTCCTCGGCGAGCGGGTCGATGCCGAGCAGGCGCTTGCCTGGGGCATGGTCAACCAGGTCGTCGATGACGACCAGCTCCGGGACGTGGTCGCCGAGCTGGCACAGCGGTTCGCCGCCGGCCCGCCCGGCTCCTACGCGACGATCAAGCGGACGATCAACGCCCGCGCCTACGATGATTTCGCGCAGCTGCTCGAGCTCGAGGCGGTCCTGCAACAGGAACGGGCGCAGTCCAAGGACTTCGTCGAGGGCGTGACGGCGTTCGTCCAGAAGCGCCCCGCGCACTTCACCGGCGAGTAGACGCGATGGCGGTGCGGGTCCGCCCGGCGGCACCGGCCGATGTTGAAGCGGTGCACGGCTTGATCGTCGAGCTGGCCCGGTTTCACGGCAGCGAGGCTCAGATCACGGGAACGCCGGCGATGCTCTCCCGGGCGCTGTTCGGCGACCCGCCGTCCGCCGAGGCGCTCGTGGCGGAGATTGATGCCGAAATCGCCGGCATGGCGGTGTTCCACGCCACGTTCTCGACCTACGAGTGCCTGCCGGGCTTGTGGCTCGAGGACCTGTTCGTCGGCGACCGCTTCCGCGGCAGCGGCGTCGGGCGGGCGCTGCTGGCCGAGCTGGCGCGGTTGACCGTCGAGCGTGGCGGTGCTCGGCTGGAGTGGCACCGCGCCGAGTGGAACGAGCCGGCGATGCGGTTCTACGCGGGCCTGGGCGCGGAGATGGTCGGCCGCGAGCGACTGCACCGGCTCAGCGGCGCCGCGCTGCACGAGCTCGCCGGTTCGGGCTGAGTCGCGACCCAGACGCTGGCGCTGCCAGTTGTGCGATTTGGGCGCCGATACGTTCTTTTGCGCACACGTCGGCCGCAGTGCGGGCCCGCGCTGTCAGTACGGAGAAATGGAGAAGCCCCGCCGGAGCGGGGCTTCTCGGTAGCAGACCTATAAGCCGGATCTTGTCGTGAACAGTCATCCATCTACGCGGCCTACCCGGACCTTGGCGGGCAACCTACAAACGGTCCTGCTTGGCCTAGCATCGAGTGGGGTTTACCTTGGCCGCCGCGTCACCGCGACGCCGGTGCGCTCTTACCGCACCATTTCACCCTTACCGGCCCGAAGCGCTGCAGCAGGCCTCGGGCTTAGGCGGTGTCATTTCTGTGGCACTTTCCCGCGGGTTTCCCCGGGTCGGCGTTACCGACCACCCTGCCCTGCGATGTCCGGACTTTCCTCGAAGGCATCAACCTCCGCGACTGCTCAGCCTGCGCCGTCCAGCATACCCCAGCCGTCCCGCCCGCCTGCATGGGCCGCACCGCCGTCGACCCGGTTCGGCCGACGATGCTGGCCCCACGCGCTTAGCCGAGCGTCGTCCCGCAGTCGCGGCAGCGGCCACCGATCGATGCCGCATGCGCGCCGTAGCGCGGCTCCATCGTCCCACCGCACAGCAGGCACGGCGCGTCGGCATGGGCAGCCAGCCGCTCCCAACTTGAGACCACGAGCCGGTCAAGCGTCTCGCCGTGGCCGGCGGTCATCGCCGGCTCGGCCGCGCGCTCACCGGCGTCGACC
Organism: uncultured Solirubrobacteraceae bacterium; assembly: GCA_963743985.1. GTDB lineage: Bacteria > Actinomycetota > Thermoleophilia > Solirubrobacterales > Solirubrobacteraceae > Palsa-465. Next base: position 4,123 of record CAVUSD010000014.1, read on the forward strand.
CGGACCGGCGGCGACCGGCACGGCGGCGCACCCAGCGCCGGCGGCGCACCCGGCGCCGGCGGCGCACCCAGCACCGGCGGCGCACCCAGCGCCGGCGGCGCAACCGGCGCCAGCGCTCCAGCCGGCGCCGCGTCGAACAGCGTCGGCAGCTGCCCGGCGCTACGCCCGACGCCCTGACGACGCCGCATGTCGACACGCGGCGAACCGCGTCTCCTGGTGGTTACGGGGGTCATGTGATGCTCCTCATCAGGCCGACGACTCTGCCCAGCACGCTCACTTCCTTGCTGCGAATCGGCTCCATCGAGGCGTTCTCGGGTTGCAGGCGAACGTGGTCGACCTCCTGGTAGAACCGCTTGACGGTCGCCTCGTCACCGACCAGCGCAACCACGATCTCCCCGTCGGAGGCGACCTCCTGCGGCTTGACGACCACCAGGTCGCCGTCGAGGATCCCCGCGTCGATCATCGACTCCCCGCGGACCCGCAACAGGAACTGGCCGTCACCGCCGCCGGCGAACTCGGGCGTCTGGATGTACTCCTCGATGTTCTCCTCGGCGACGACCGGTTGGCCGGCGGCCACCTGCCCGACGAGCGGCAATCCCGGCTTGACGAACCCGCGCATGCCCGCGGCCGCCCGGTCAAGCAGCTCGATCGCTCGTGGCTTGGTCGGGTCTCGGCGGAGCAGGCCGATCCGCTCGAGATTGGCAAGGTGGGCATGCACCGTTGAGGACGACGCCAGCCCGACCGCCTTGCCGATGTCACGCACCGTCGGCGGATACCCGTTCACCGCCGAGTAGCGCTTGATGAAATCGAAGATCTCCTGCTGTCGCTTGGTCAGGTCCATTGGTCTGCTCCCTCTTACGGGTGAGCCGCCGATTCGCGGCCATCGAACGTGTGTTCGTGAATCTAGCGCGATTCACGGACGGAACCGGACCGCCCCGGACGAGACCGCGTGGGCGAGAGCGGCCTCAGGGCTATACTCGCCGCCCACGCGCCTGTGGCGGAATTGGTAGACGCGCAAGGTTGAGGGCCTTGTGGACTGAATGGTCCGTGGAGGTTCGAGTCCTCTCGGGCGCATGAACAGAAGCCCCGCTCGTCGGGGCTTTTTTCATGCTCCCACGGCACCGGCTGCGCGCGTCGGGCGTCGGTCTGAAGCGCGGCTAGTGGGACTCGGCGCGACAGTCGGCGCAGATCCCGTGGAGAACGACATCCACCTGATCGCCAACGAAACCATGGTCTGCCGCGGCGTCGATCAGCACGCCTGGGTCAAACCGAACGTCGAGGTCGTCGACTCGGCGACACGACCGGCACACCGTGTGCTGGTGGGGATCGCTGCGCCCATCGAACAGCGACACGCCGGTGCCGACATCGACCTTACGTGCCAAGCCAAGCTCAACGAGCAGATCAAGGGTGGCGTAGACCGTCGGGACCGAGATTCCGGGGAGGTCCCTCGAAACGGCCCCGCCGATCTCCTCGGCAGTGGCATGGCGTTCACGCCGCCGCAGTTCGCGCAAGATCACGAGACGCTGCGATGTGACCCGCTGTCCCCGCGAGCGCAGCAGATCGACGAGCCCCTGATCATCCTCCGTCAGGGCCGCGGTATCGGATTGGGCACGCACCATTAGGTGTACCTAACAGTAGCATCTCGGTTGTTCTTTTAAATCAGTTGTTATAATCTCCGTCGTGGCTGAACTGATCGCACAACTCCAAGGAGTCGACGAACGATCTTTCGTTCTGCGGTTCGTCCAGCCCGGGCTGGTCGGCCTGATCGACGGGACCTTGTCCACACTCGCACCGATCTTTGCGGCGGCGATCCTGTCGGGATCACACGCGGCGCTCTTCGTCGGCCTCGCGACGGCAATCGGAGCCGGCATCAGCATGGCCTTCTCCGAAGGCCTGTCAGACACCGGAGAGCAAACCGGACGCGGCACAGCGGTTGCGCGCGGCGCCGTGACCGGCGTGATGACCGCGATTGGAGGGATCTTCCACTCCTTGCCTTTCCTGATCTCCGACGTGCATACCGCACTCGCCGTAGCCGGCATCGTCGTCGCTTGCGAGCTCACGATCATCTCGCTCATCCGCAAACGATTCCTCGACGTCCCACTCCGCCTCAGCCTCGTCCAAGTCGCCCTCGGCGGCGCGCTCATCGTGGCAACCGGAGTCGTGCTCGGCAGCGCCTGAGCGCGCCATGGAAGCCGGGAGCACGATCCCGGCCGTCATCTCAGGTGGGTTGAGTCTGACCGATGTGTGCGCCGTTGGCGCGGCTGGTCCAGCACGAGGGTGATCCGGACGGTCCGCACCTGCGAACGCATCAGCAACGGCCGGACACAACCTCAAGGAGCAACTGCATGACTGAAGCGACGAGTGGAGTGAGCCGTGGACAGTTCATCCGCAATGCGGCGAAGGGCAGCGTGGTCCTCGTCGGCACCGGCGGCGTGCTGGCCACGATGGACGGGGTCGCGTTCGCCAAATCCACGACCAAGAGCGACATCACCGTGCTGCAGACCGGCTACATCGCGGAGACGCTCGCGGTGACGGTCTACAGCGCGATCGTCAAGACGTACTTCGCGAAGTTGAAGCTCGATCCAGGCAATCTCGGCTATTTCAAGGCCGCTCTGAAGGACGAGCAGGAGCACCTGGCCGCTTGGAAGAAGGCGCTCGGTCCGAAGAACACGCCGAAGGGCTTCAAACTGACGGTTCCGGCCAAGTACGTCGCGAGCAAGAACGCCCTGGCAGCGACCGGCGTCGCGCTGGAAGAGGCGTTCGTGGCGACATACATCGGCGCTGTGAGCGAGTTCAGCTCGATCGAGCTGAAGACGATCGCCGCCGGTGTCGCGGCCAACGAGGCGACGCATTACTCGTTTTTCGACGCCATCCTGCCTGGTGCCACGGCGGTCCTGCCGGCGTTTGGCCCCAAGCCGATTACCGCCGCCAAAGCCGCGGCCACGCTGCAGAGTCTCGGCTTCCTCACCACGGCCTAGCCTCGGTTCGGTTGCGGCGCCAACGGCCGGGTCCCGTGCGACCCGGCCGTTCGTGTGTGCGGGGCCGCTCACTGCGGCCCCCTCACACGGTCCTGCCTCTCCACCGTGAGGATGTACCGCACAACGGCGTTCAGGTCCGCTCGAGTCAGCGGATGCGGTACCGGCATCTCGGCGGCGAACTGCAGGAGAATCCCGCGCGGCATCCTCAGGCCGCTCAGATCGTCGCCCTCTTGCCGTGGGGAGCGGCGGCCCGACAACGAGTGACACACGCCGCACTCACTGCTGAAGACTGCCTTCCCGGATTCCACGCGATGCCCACCTGAGCCGCCGCATCCCGCCACGGCCATGAGCGCCGCGATACCGGCACCGGCCAAGCCGCGGTACCGGAGCGTCCTCACCATCGAGGGCGCCTCCGGTGGACAGGCGCGAACTGCGCGCGCTCCTCAACGTCTCTGTTTCGGTTCAATCAACGGTCACCGTAGCGCGAGGCCGATGAGGGGATTCTCACCGCGTTATTACGGCGATCTTCCCCCACCTGCCGACACTGATCGTGCGATGTCAAACCACCCGATTGCACCGCCGCAGTCGCCGAGGGACTCAGGTCCGATCCGCGCTCGCGAGATGGGGCTGGCGCTCAGCCGCCGGGTCAACCGCTGGATGATCGGCGGCGCGGTGGTCCTCACCGCCGGAGTGTCGGCGGTAACGGCGCACGCGTTTCACGCGCATAGCCCGGCGGCGGCGAGTTCCGCCGCGGCAACGAGGACGTCGACGGCTTCGTCGGGTCACGGAACCGGCCTGCAGGGACCGTCGAAGGCGCCGACCGCCGCGGAGCCCGCACCTGCCGCGGCACCCGCACCAGTCGTCTCCGGCGGCTCATGATGCTGCTCGCGGCCGCGGCGGGCCCGAGCCCGTTGTGGTTCATCACCCGAGCGACCGGGGCGGTCTCGCTCGTCCTGTTGACGCTGAGCGTGACAGTGGGCATCGTCCATGTCCGGCGGACGCAGATCGCCGGCGTCCCGCGGTTCGTGCTGGACTCGGTGCACCGCACCGCATCGCTGCTCGCGGTCGCCTTCGTCGTCGTCCACATTGTCACGACCCTCCTGGACGGGTACGCGCCGATCAGTCTGCTCGATGTCGTGATCCCGTTCGGCTCTGCCTATCGGCCGGTGTGGCTGGGCCTGGGCACCGTTGCCTTCGATTTGCTGATCGCGATCACCATCACGAGCCTGTTGCGGCGCCGGCTCGGTCACCGCCCCTGGCGTGCAATCCACTGGTTGGCCTATGCCAGCTGGCCGGTGGCGCTCGTCCACGGTCTCGGTACCGGCAGCGACGCCAGGACGCACTGGCTGCTGGTCCTCTCGGGCGTGTGCGTGACTGCCGTGCTGGCTGGGGTCGTGGTCCGGGTCCGTACCGGCTGGCCTGATCATCTGGCGACTCGCGTATCCGCCCTGGGAGCGGCCGCGGTGCTCGCCCTTGGCCTGCTCGTCTGGCTTCCCGGCGGACCGCTCGGTCGCGGCTGGGCGGCGCGAGCGGGAACCCCGGCCGCGCTGCTGGGCAGCGCGCGCACCGCGACGGCGAGCACCACCGCCGGAAATGCCCCGGCGACGGCAACCAGCGCATCGGCGGTCAATGCGTTCACCAAGCCCGTCAGCGGGCGGGTACGCCAAGTCGCGCTTGCGAACGGGCTGGTGCGCGTCGACCTCTCGCTGAGCGTTCACGGCACACCGCTCAGCGCCCTGCATATCCGGATCGAGGGGCAGGCGATCAATGGTGGCGGGGTTCAGATGTCCGCCAGCCGGGTGACGCTCGGACCGGCGACCAACCCGAGCCAGTACGACGGGCAGATCACCGGCTTGGCGGGCACGACAATCGTGGCGCGCGTCTCGAACGCTCGCAACGCCACGCTCTCGCTGGTCACTCATCTGCAGATCTCGCCCGGTCCGGGGACCGCCTCGGGGACCGTCACCGCAACTCCGGAGGTCACCGAATGACCCGGCTCCCCCGCCTGCTGAGCGGCATTGCCGACGGCGACGTCGCCGACCTAGGATCACACCTCGAACTCGACGGGCCGCTGCCCGACCTCCGTCGCTGGCCGCCGGCACAGCTGATCGACGAGATTGGGCGATCGGGGTTGCGCGGCCGGGGCGGGGCGTCCTTTCCCGTGGCGAAAAAGCTGCAAGCGGTGTCCGCGCGCCGAGGGTCGAAGGTCGTGGTTGCCAACGGGACCGAGGGCGAGCCGGCGAGCGGCAAAGACCGCCTGTTGCTGGCCGCCCGCCCGCAGCTCGTCCTCGATGGCGCGGCCGTGGCCGCCCGCGCCGTCGGCGCGAGCGAGGCGATCATCGCCTTCTCTGCTGGAGACGACGCGATCGCCGCCGGCCTGAGCGACGCACTCGAGCAACGACGCGTCGCGCGCCTCGGAGACCGGGTTCGGTTCGAGCTGTTCGCGGTCGAGGATCGTTTCGTCGCCGGCAACGAGTCGGCGCTCGTCAACGCGATCAACGGCGGCGAAGCCAAACCCACCTTCGGTCCGCGGCCGTTTCAGAGCGGAGTGCGTCGGCGCCCGACGCTCGTTCAGAACGTTGAGACGCTCGCGCACCTCGGCCTGATCGCACGTCATGGCGCCAAATGGTTCCGTGAAACCGGAACCGACCGAGACCCCGGCTCGACGTTGGTCACCCTCTCCGGCGCGGTCAGCGCTCCCGGTGTCTATGAGATCGAACACGACGCGCCGCTGACCGAACTGTTTGAGCACGCCGGGCTGACCGATGACCTGACTGCAGTACTGATTGGCGGCTACTTCGGCTCGTGGCTGCCGGCAGGCCTGATCGGCCGCATTCGCCTGTCGCCCCGCGCGCTGACCGAGCACGGCGCCAGCCTCGGCGCCGGGGTGATCGTCGCGCTCGGCGACTCGGCCTGCCCGGTGGCCGAAACCTCGCGGATCGCCGACTACTTCGCGGCCGAGTCAGCCGGGCAGTGCGGCCCGTGCGTCAACGGCCTCGGGGCGATCGCCGAAACGATGGCGCAGGTCGCCGACGGCAGGGCCGCGGCCACCGCCAAACGCGACCTGGCGCGCTGGAGCAGCTCCCTCGCCGGCCGGGGCGCCTGCCAATTTCCCGATGGCGCGACCCGGTTCGTGGCGAGCGCGCTGCGGGTGTTCGCCGACGACTTCGATGACCACCGGCGCCACGGCCCGTGTGAGCGATGCTCAGCCGCGGCGGTTCTCCCGTCCCCGATGGCGATGCTCAGCTGATAATGCGACCGTCCCTGTCTTTCGAGACTGCCCCGGCACCCGCGAAAGTCCGCGTCAACCCGATCCAGTGCGTCGCCCACGGTCTCTGCGCCGAACTGCTGCCCGAGCGGATCACGCTCGACGAGTGGGGATACCCGATCGTGGACGGCTCGGTCCTCTCGCCCGACCAGCTCAAGCACGCGCGGCGCGCTGCCAACGCCTGCCCAACGCTTGCGCTGGTCCTCGAAACCGACCGCTGAGCGGCATGTTTCGAGGTTGATGTGATCGCTGTCTCTGGCTGGTCGCATGGCCGCCTCGTGTGAGCGGATTCTCACCAGCTATCGCCGGACCGGTTTATCCCCCGCACATACGGTCGGCCCCAATCGATGGCGATCCGACACCGAAACAGACGGGCCGACGGGCCATCACGGGAGCGTCAACGGTCTGCCCGGCCGGTGCTTGGCCATGGCGAACTGCTCGCGCAGCGGGCTGCGCAGCGTCGACGGAGGGTTCGGCGGAGGTGGATCCTGTTCGGGATATTGACTCCGTTGGTGGTGGTGTTCGTCTACTTCGCGGTCTCCTACGCGAACTACATGCTCAAACCGACGAGCGAGACCTTCTCTGAGCGCTCCGCGGAGTGGGTGCGCGACGACGCGCCGTTTGGCAACTTCATTATCGACACCGCCGAGCACTACACCGCGAGTGCGCCCCGCAAGGGCGGCCCCGGACTGACGCGTCTGCCCAGCGTGGGCCTCAGCTCGGCCCGGCCTCGGGTCAAGCACGCCAAGCTGGTCACCTACACGCCGCCGCCAATCAAACCGGTGTTCGCCAGGCCACTGCCCGGCGAAGGTATCTGGCGCCGAACGGGGCCGTCAGTCGATGGCGGGCCGCCGGTGCTGGTGACGACCTACCGGCCGAGCACGGAATATCCCTCGATCGTCGCCTACGTCCTGTGGATCGACCACACGCGCACCGACCTCGCCTACTACCCCGGCCGCTATGAGCCACCGAGCGCGGTCGATCGCGGTCCGATGATGGTTCCCGTCGATCAACGCAACCGGCTGCTCGCCACCTTCAACGGTGCCTTCACCCACGTCGACACCAATAATGGTTCGGCGGTCAACGGTCACACCAACGAGCCGCTGATTGACGGCAACGCCACGCTCGTCGGCTACCGCGACGGCGCCGTGAACATCGTCAAGTGGGCCGGCGGCCCGAACGCGCCGAGCAAGGTGGCCTGGGCGCGTCAAAGCCTCACCCCGATCCTCTGGAACGGCAAACTCAACCCGAAGTTGGACACCGACCCCAACAGCATCCAGTGGGGTTACACCCTGGGCGGGGTCACCTTCACTCCGCGCACTGCCGTCGGGGTCGACGCTCACGGCGACGCGATGTTCGTGGTCGCGTCGCAGGCGACCGTGATCTCGCTCGCCCAGATCCTTCAGCACATCGGCGCGGTCCGCGGAATGGAGTTCGACATCAACCCCGAATGGCACACCATGATCACCTACTCGCACACGGACGGCCTGGGGCCCAAGATGGTCGAGCCCCAGTCCCAGCAGTCGCCCGACCGCTACCTCACCCCCGATGACCGCGACTTCATGGCGGTCTTCTCCAAGGTGCCCGGGCCAGTCACGGTCCCCTTCAAGTAGCCGGCGTCGTGCCGCAGTGCGACCCTCCTGAGCGAGCGCTACCCGGCGGCTCCTGCTGAGAGCTCTTCGACGGTGAGAGACGCCGCCGCCGGGCGCGTACCGCCGGCCAGCGGGGTGACGGTCAGCGCGCTGGTGTTCCCGGCCGGATTTCTGACCGTGAGAATTGAATTGACCGCGGTGGTGGTGACGAGCGTCTCGCCCGTGATCTCGGTCGTCGTGGATGCCCTGCCGAAGACCGTGTACGCGAGATCGGCTCCATTGAGCGTGAGCAGGAGTTGCCCGGGTTCGCTGACTGACACGTCGAAGGCCACGCGGTAGGTGCCGATGTCCGCCAGATTGAACGAGCCCGGCCCGGTCCTCGTAATGGTGGTCCCGCTAGTTGGGCCGTTCTGGGGGAAGTTGACATCACTTCCGGGAGAAACGGTCGACGCATTGTCTGGCGGCATCAAAGCGAAGAACTCGGCGAACCCAGCTGAACCACCACGGCCGGTGGCGCCGGTTGGGCCGGTGGTGCCGTTGCCGGTCGCGCCGGTGGTCCCGGTGGTGCCTCGGGCACCGGAAGTGCCGGTCGCGCCGGTCGCGCCGGTCGGTCCGGTGGCGCCGGTCACGCCGGCGGTCCCGCTGTTTCCGGTGCTGCCCAGGCCGGTCAGACCCGTCAGCCCGGTCAGCCCGGTGCTGCCCGTGTTGCCGGTGCTGCCGGTGCTGCCGGTCGCGCCCGTCGCCCCGGTCGCGCCGGTGACCCCGGTCAAACCAATCTGCCCGATCACGCCTGTGCTACCGGTCGCGCCTGTGCTACCGGTCGCGCCTGTGCTACCGGTCGCGCCGGTAACCCCGGTCAAGCCGATCTGCCCGATCGCACCTGTGCCACCGGTCGCGCCGGTCGCGCCGGTCGCGCCGGTCGCGCCGGTGATCCCGGTCAAACCGATGTTGCCCGTCGCGCCGGTCGCACCGGTCACCCCGATCTCACCGATCGCGCCGGTCTGCCCCGTCGCGCCAAACCCGGTCACGCCTGTTGGTCCGGTTGCGCCGCCTTGGGCCAGCAGCGTCCAGTGCGCCGTGTCGCTCGGCGGCAAGTTGTTCTGGTTGCCGTTCGCAGTCGACGCATACGAAGACCCGTTATTACAACCCGTCGGCCCGTTCAAAGGACAACTGACCGCCCAACCGGTCTGATACACCGTGACCGCGCTCCACGCCCCCTTAAACGTGATCGGCGGCCCCTGAGCGCCCGTCGCTCCCGTCAGCCCGATCGGACCCGTCGCCCCCGCAGACCCGGTCGACCCGGTGGAGCCCTGGATCCCCTGGCCACCATCAGAACCATCAGCACCCGCGCTGCCCTGCACACCCGTCGCCCCCGTCACACCCGTCTGACCACCCTCAGCCAACAACGTCCAATCGGCCGTATCAGTCTGCGGCGTGTGGTTCTGATTGGCGTCGATCGTCGACGCATACGAAGACCCATCCTCACACCCCGCGATCCCACTATCAGACGGACAGCTCACCGCATCCCCCATCGCATACACCGTGATCGCATCCCACCCCCCCGCAAACACGATCGGCGGACCCTGCGCACCGGTCACCCCCTGCACACCCTGCGCACCATCTGAACCATTCGTCCCATCCACACCATTGGTCCCATCCACACCATTGGTCCCGTCAACCCCGTTGGTGCCATCCGCACCGGTCGCGCCCGTCACACCCGTATCACCCGTCGCGCCCGTCGCGCCCGTATCCCCGACCGCGCCCGTGTCCCCGGTCACGCTCTCACCCGTCGCGCCCGTCACACCAACATCGCCCGTCGCGCCCGTATCACCCTGCTCACCCGTCGCGCCCGTCGCGCCCGTGTCCCCGGTCACGCTCTCACCGGTCGCGCCCGTCACACCAATATCGCCCGTCGCCCCCGTCACACCCGACGCGCCCGTCGCCCCGGCCACACCCGCACCCGTCACCCCCGTCGCACCCGTCTGCCCAGCCACACCCTGTCCACCCGGAGCACCCGTAGCGCCCGTCGGACCCGCCGCACCCACCGAACCGGTCACCCCCACCACACCCTGCACACCCTGCGCACCCTGCGAGCCCGTCGCCCCCAACGAACCCTTCGCACCCTTCGACCCCTTGGGCCCCGTCACACCCGCCGGCCCCCGCTTACCCGGATGCTGAGACCAACTCACCATATGAAAACCCGCCGGACAGGTCGCCTTCGCACCCACCAAAGCCCCCACACCCGTCACATTGTTCACACACGCATGAAACTTCTTCTGAGACTTCGCCGCCGCCCCCGAAGCCCCCACCAACCCCACCAACAACGCAGCCGCCAACACCCCAAACGCCAAACCCCACGCCCGAAGCACACCCAACCAACCCCCACGACCACGCACAAACACGATTAAACACTCCGGATAGAAGACGACAAACCCAACTGACACAACCCACCCAGACCACGCCAGTCGGAAACCAGACAAACACTGCAACACCTCTTACATCCACCCGACCGTACCCCCCACACACCACAAGTCAAGCGCACAGCAAATGCGCCCTCCAAAACAGTGATGCACGATAGGCAAACAACCACAACTATGCCAATACGCACGCGTGTACCTGATTTCAAAATGAGCCGAAGCGCATTCAAGCGGTGCCCAAACGCGGCCGATACAGCCGTGTGAGGTCCGGACCGGCCGCAGACCAATGATGGGCCTCTGCGGGCGCCGTGCCGCGACGGCATCGGCAACGTTGCTGATCATCGGGTTGATCGCCGCCTCTCCAGCGACAGCTGCGCCGGGATCGATCATCACCCCCTATGCGGGAATCAACGGGACAAGCGCAACTGAGATTCCCGGTCCGGCCACCAGTTCGCCGTTGGCCCTCCCGTTCGGGCTGGCGGTCGACGCCACCGGCGACCTGTACATCTCCAATCTCGAGGGCGAACAGATCGACGAAGTCGATCCGTCGGAAACGCTATCGGTCCTCACCGGAACCGGGGCGTCCGGCCCCCCGAGCTACGGCGGCCCGGCGACGAGCTCAGATCTCGCCTATCCAGCCGGGCTGACCGTCAACAGTGACGGGACCGTGTACGTCGCCGAGGCTCTCTGGGGCGCGGTCGACCGGATCGGCCAACCCACCCCGGGCGTGCCCCGAGACGTCGCGCTGACAGCTCAGGATGGTTCAGCCGCCCTCTCGTTCACAGCGCCGGTCGACCCCGGCACCAGCCCCGTGACCGGCTACCAGACCAGCCTCGACGACGGCGCATCCTGGCAGCCGATCACCACTTCGACGACCGACGGGACACTGACCGGCAGTGTCGGCGGGCTCACCGACGGGGTCAGCTACATCGTCCGGGTGCGTGCGGTCAACAGCAGTGGACCTGGGACTTCCAGCCTGCCGGCCTCGGTGACGCCGATCGCCCCGCCCACCCCCGCGGCACGGCATGGGTACTCAAGGCCCAGCACGGAAGCGTCCGCGAGATCGGCGTCATCAACCCAGTGCTCACCACGACCAGAGCCGCACGACAGCTCCTGGTCAGACATCTCTAACCGGCCTCCACAGCAGGCGCGCCCAGCATGTGATCAGGGGGTGTCAAGGTCCAACCGGTTTGTGTCGATAGATGTCCAGCGAGGTATGGAAGACACCATCGCGGGAGGCGACCGACGAGTCGTGCCCAGCCCGACCCCCGCTGCGCACGCGAGCCAAGACCACTTCTTGTTCTGATCATCCCGGCCCGACCGCGGACCGCGGCAAACGGCCCTGATTTGGGTACCCAGCACCCAGGAGGTCGCTCATGACCCAAACTGACCAGCTTGACCCCGTGCTGCTGCTCGGGGTATTGGCCGACGTCGAGCGCGGCGACTTCAGCGTTCGGATGCCGCTCGAGTGGACGGGTGTGGCGGGCAAGATCGCCGACCGGCTCAACAACATCATCGCCGCCAATCAGACCCTCGGCACCGAATTGGCGAACGTGAGCCGCCTCGTCGGCAAGGAAGGCCGGCTCTCCCAGCGCCTGGTCTTGAGAGGGTCCGACCAGGTCTGGTCACAGAGCGCCGAATCGGTCAACAGCCTGATCGAGGATCTCGTCTATCCCACGACCGAGATGCAGCGTGTCGTCGGGGCGGTCGCCGAGGGGGATCTGAGCAAGAAGATCAGCGGTGATGTTCACGGCGAGATGCTCGAGCTGAAGAACACCGTCAACACGATGGTCGACCAGCTCAACGGCTTCGTCTCCGAGGTCACCCGCGTCGTGCGCGAAGTTGGCACCGAGGGTCAGCTGGGTCAGGCCGCGGCGGTGACGATCGAGGTCGGGGGCGTGTGGAAAGACCTGACCGACAACGTCAACGTGATGGCCGGCAATCTGACCGGACAGGTGCGTGACATCGCCGAGGTGACGACCGCGGTGGCCAACGGCGATCTCAGCAAGAAGATCACCGCCGACGTCAAGGGCGAGTTCCTCGAACTGAAGAACACGGTCAATGCGATGGTCGACCAGCTCAATCGATTTGCGTCGGAGGTCACGCGGGTCGCGCGTGAAGTCGGGGTCGAAGGCAAGCTCGGCGGCCAGGCTCGATCAACCGAGGTTGCCGGGGTCTGGAAGGACCTGACCGACAACGTCAACCAGCTGGCGGCAAATCTCACCAACCAGGTGCGAGCGATCTCGGATGTCGCAACCGCGGTGACCGAGGGCGACCTGACTCGACAGGTCGGCGTTGCGGCCAGTGGCGAGGTCGCCGTGCTCAAGGACAAGCTCAACGAGATGATTCGCAATCTGCGCGAGACAACGCGTCAGAACACCGAACAGGATTGGCTGAAGACCCATCTCGAGCGGTTCACCCGCCTGCTCCAGGGACAGCGAGACCTGCCGACCGTCTCGAGCATGATCCTGTCTGAGCTGGCGCCGCTGCTCTCAGCGCAGCACGGCGTCTTCTACACGCTGGCCGCCAACGACGACGGCGAACCGGTGTTGCGCTACCAGGCCGGCTACGGCTTCAAGGAACGCAAGCATCTGGCCAGCGAATTCCGCCTCGGCGAGGGTCTGGTCGGCCAGTGCGCCCAGGAGAAGGAGCGCATCCTGCTGACCGACGTCCCCAGCGACTACGTGACGATCAACTCTGGACTCGGCGAGGCGACGCCGCTGAACATCATCGTGTTGCCGATCCTGTTCGAGGGTTCCGTGCTCGCCGTCGTCGAACTGGCGTCGTTCAGCCGCTTCAGCCCGACGCACCAGACGTTCCTGGACCGCCTCACCGAGACCATCGGGCTCGTGCTCAACACGATCGAGGCCAACACCCTGACCGAGAACCTGCTCAAGCAATCGCAGTCCCAGGCCCAGGAGCTGCAGTCGCGTCAAGAGGATCTACACGCCTCCAACGAAGACCTCGCCAAGCAGGCCAGCCGGCTGGCGGAGCAGAACATCGAGATGGAGGCCAAGAACCAAGAGGTTCAGTCCGCCAAGCGCCTGGTCGAGGAGAAGGCCGAGCAGCTGGCCGTCTCGTCGGCGTTCAAGTCGGAGTTCTTCTCGAACATGTCCCATGAGCTGCGAACGCCGCTCAACAGCCTGTTGATCCTCGCCGGCGAGCTGAAGGCGAACGCGACGGAGAACCTGACCGAGGCTCAGGTGCAGTACGCGAGCATCATCCAGTCGTCGGGTACCGACCTGCTGCGATTGCTCAACGACGTGCTTGACCTGGCGAAGGTGGAGTCGGGGACCGTCACCCTCGAGGTCTCAGAGCTTCCCGTGGACGAGCTGTGCGAGGCCTTGGAATGGGAGTTCCGGCACGTCGCCGACCAGCAGGGCGTGTCGTTCGCCGTGGAACTCGACCCCGACACCCCGCCGATCATCGCCACCGACCCGGGACGGCTGCGGCAGGTGCTCAAGAATCTCCTGGCCAACGCGTTCAAGTTCACCGAGCGCGGGGCGGTGACCTTGCGAATCGGCCGGCCCGACAGCGGCTGGCGCCCAGGTGACGCTGAACTGATGGACACCCCGGTCATCGCGTTCCGAGTCACCGATACCGGGATCGGTATCGCGCCCGGGGTGCAGCAGCTCATCTTCGAAGCGTTCGCTCAGGCCGACGGCACCGCATCTCGGCAGTACGGCGGCACCGGTCTGGGCCTGTCGATCAGCCGGGAGCTCGTCGCCCTGCTGGGCGGCGAGATGAGCCTCGAAAGCACGCTCGGAGAGGGCAGCACATTCGCCGTCTACCTGCCGGCGGTGCCTCACGGCTATCAGAGCCGCGGCGTCGATACGGAGCCAGCCGCCAAGCGCGGCGAACGGCCGCCGCCGCCTGCGCTGGTCGTCGCCGGCGCCGTCAACTTGGAGCCGCCGCCGGCTGAGCACGCCGCTGACAGCGTGCTGGCGGGCAAGAAGGTTCTCGTCGTCGACGATGACATTCGCAACATCTTCGCGGTCACCGTCCTGCTGGAGCGGGCAGGTAGCGAGGTGCTCGGGGCCGAGAACGGCGAGGATGCGCTCGCAGCGCTGGGGCGGACGTCCGAGGTCGACCTGGTGCTGATGGACGTGATGATGCCGATCATGGACGGCTACGCCGCGATGCGGGCCATCCGCAAACTGCCGTGGTCACGGGAGCTGCCGGTCGTCGCGCTGACGGCCAAGACCGGAGCCGACGAACGGGCTCGCTGCCTTGCCGCGGGCGCCACCGGATACATCTCCAAGCCCGTCGAGAGCGGATCTCAGTTCCTCCAGAGCCTCACCCAGTTCTTGGAGACCGGGGCGGGCGCATCGTCTGAGGTCGCTCGCTGATGACGAGTCACGTCCCCATCGAGACCGAAGGGCGGGCACGGGCCGCCGTCCTGGTCGTCAACGATCGTGAGAGCCAGCAGGTTGCGATCGCCGCGATGCTCGCGCCGCTCGATCTCGAGATCGTCGCCGCCGACTCCGGAGTTGCCGCCCTGCGGGCCGTTCTGGCCCAGACGTTCGCGTTGATCCTGATGGATGTCCGGATGCCGACGATGGATGGATTTGAGACCGCAGCGCTGATCAGACAGCGGCCTTCGTCCAGCCGGACACCAATCATCTTCCTGACCGCGTACTCACGTGAGGACGAGCAGATCCTGTCGGCCTATACCAGCGGTGCGGTCGACTTCGTGATGACGCCGATCGTGCCCGACGTGCTCCAGGCGAAGGTCTCAGTGTGGGTCGACGGGTTCGTGCGAACCGAGGAGCTGCACCGCAAGTCGGCGGAGCTGCAGCAGTCGTTGGCGTCGATTACCGCGCTCAACCAAGCCCTCAGCGACAGTCAGGCAAGCACGCAGGCGGTCCTCGACAACGTCGCCGACGGAATCCTGACGACCAGCGAGACCGGTGTGCTCGAATCCATCAATCGATCGGCGCAGAGCCTCTTCGGATACGGGCAAGACGAGGTGGTCGGCCAGCCGATTGCCACTTTGATCGATCCGTTGGGCGAGCCGAAGTCATCGGATCCGGCGGTCAGCTCGCAGCTTGCGACACCCACTCTGCAAGCCGGCACGACCGAGATGCTCGGGCGCCGCCAGGACGGGTCGACGTTCGCTCTCGAGGTAGAACACGGCCAATTGAAGGTGGGCGACCGGTCGCTCACCCTCACCTTCGTCCGTGACATCTCCGAACGCAAGGCGCACCACGCTGCGCTCTCACACCAAGCACTGCATGACGGTCTGACCGGCCTGGCGAACCGCGCGCTGTTCACCGAACATCTGTCGCAGGCGATTGCGTCGGCCACCCGCAACGGCGAGGAACGAGCGGTCCTGGTTTTGGACGTCGACGGGTTCAAGTGGGTCAACGACACGTTCGGGCACGATCAGGGCGACCGCTTGCTCAACCAGCTCAGCGAGCGTCTGGTCGCGGCCACGCGGGAGTCGGACACCATTGCCCGGCTCGGCGGCGACGAGTTCGCGATCCTGCCGGCAGACGCCGTCGACCTCCCGGCGGCGGCCGCCTTGGTCTGCAAGCTGCAACACGTCTTCGCGTCCGGGTTTGAGCTCGATGTGCAGACCGTGCAGGTGTCGGCGAGCATCGGGATCGCGATGTTTCCCGAACACGGCAGCACCCCGGCCGAACTGCTGCGTCGCGCCGACGTCGCGATGTACGAGGCGAAACGATCGGGCAGCGGACACGCGATCGCCGACAACGCGCAAGAGGAACTGGCGAGCCGTCGACTCGAGCTGCTGCTCGAGCTGCGGACGTGCGTTGCCCGCGGGGAACTGGTGCTCCACTATCAGCCCAAGATCCAGGTCGGCACCGGTGTCATCTGTGGAGTCGAAGCACTCGTGCGTTGGCAGCATCCCGAGAGGGGTCTGCTACTGCCCGGGATATTCATGGCCGACGTGGAGCGCACGGAATTACTCGGTCCGCTGACCCAATGGGTCCTCAACGAGGCGTTGCGTCAGCAATCGGCGTGGTGCGACGACGGGATCGACCTGACGATGGCGGTCAACATCTCCGCGCACAGCCTCACCGCGCGGAGCACCCTGCTCGATGGCCTCGAACAAGCGCAAAAGGCCTGGGATAGCAAGCCGGACCGGCTGATCCTCGAGCTCACCGAGAGCGCGCTGATCGAAGCGGAGGCTCCGCGCCTGCTCGGTCGGATACATGACTTGGGAATCAAGTTGTCGATCGACGACTTCGGGACCGGATACTCGTCTCTGTCCTACCTGCAACGTCTGCCGGTCGACGAGATCAAGATCGACAAATCGTTCGTCACGCGACTCGCCAATCGCGAGCAGGACGACGACGATCCGGTGATCGTCCGCTCGACCATCGAACTCGCCCACAATCTCGGTCTCACCGTCGTTGCTGAAGGCGTCGAGGACGAGAGCTCGCTGGACATGCTCGCCAAATATCGCTGCGACCGCGCCCAAGGCTACTTCCTGGGTCGCCCCTGCCCCGCCGACGAACTGACTCCCCGGCTGATCGCGCTGCAGGCGTCGCCGCCGACGCAAGCGACCGCGTCCGTCTCCTGATGGAAGAGGAGATCGAGGCCATCCGCGATTGCCAGGCCACCGTACGAGTGGTCCTCGACACCGTCGCCGACGGAGTACTGACGACCGGCGAGACCGGCGTGATCGAAGCGATCAACCGATCGGCGCAAGATCTGTTCGGATACCGCGACGGCGAGGCGCTCGGTCAACCGGTCGACAGATTGATCGCACCGCAACCTCCACCGGGATCACCCGAGTCACTCGGGTGTCGTCAGGACGGGTCAACATTTGCCATTGAGGTCGAACACCGGCAATTGACGCTGAGTGATCGAGCACTCACCCTGACGTTTGTCCGCGACCGCTCCGAACGCCTGGCGCACGCCGAAGCGCTCTCGCGCCAAGCACTGCACGACGGACTCACCGGCCTGGCGAACCGCGTGCTGTTCACCGAGCACGTTGCACTGGCGCTCGCGTCCGCAGCACGCAACCACGAGTCACGGGCAATCCTGGTGATCGACCTCGACGGGCTCAAGTGGATCAACGACTCGTTCGGCCACGATCAGGGCGACCTTCTGCTCAAGCAGTTCGCCGACCGACTCGTCGCGGCCACGCGTGAGTCGGACACCATCACCCGGCTCGGCGGCGACAAGTTCGCGATCCTGCCGGGAGACGCGGCTGACCTCCCGGCCGCCGCCGGAGTGGTCTGGAAGCTGCAGCACCTGTTCGCCGACGGATTCGAGCTCGATCAGCAAGTTGTGCAGGTGTCGGCCAGCATCGGCATCGCGATGTTCCCCGAACACGGGAGCACCCCGGCCGAGCTGTTGCGGCGCGCCGACGTCGCGATGCACGAGGCCAAGCGATCGGGTAGCGGACACGCGGTCGCCGACAACGCCCAGGAAGAACGGGCGACGCGCCAACTCGAGCTGCTGCTCGAGTTGCGCAAGTGCGTCTCCCGCAGCGAACTCGTTCTCCACTACCAACCCAAGATCCAGGTCGGCACCGGCATGATCTGCGGGGTCGAAGCACTCGTTCGCTGGCAGCATCCCGAGCGGGGTCTGCTGCTGCCGGAGATGTTCATGGCCGACGTGGAGCGCACCGAACTGCTCGGGCAACTGACCCAGTGGGTTCTCAACGAGGCGCTGCGCCAGCAGCGAGCCTGGGACGACGGTGGCATCGACCTGACGATGGCGGTCAACATCTCTGCACGCAGCCTCACGTCGAGGAGCACGCTCCTCGGCACGCTCGAGCGCGCCCAGAAGGCCTGGGAGACCCGACCCGACCGTCTGATCCTCGAACTGAACGAAAGCGCCCTGACCGAATCAGAAGCCCCGCGCCTGCTCGGGCGGATCCATGACATGGGAATCAAGCTGTCGATCGATGACTTCGGGACCGGATACTCGTCCCTGCCCTACCTGCAACGACTGCCGGTCGACGAGATCAAAATCGACGAATCGTTCGTCACCCGGCTGGCCAACCGCGCCGAGGGCGACGACGACTCGGTCATCGTGCGCTCCACGATCGAACTTGCCCACAACCTGGGACTGAGCGTCGTGGCCGAAGGCGTCGAAGACGACGTCGCCCTGGACGTGCTGGGCAAATACCGTTGCGACAAAGCCCAGGGCTACTTCCTCGGTCGCCCATGCCCGGCCCACGAACTGGCGGCACGGCTGACCGCGCGGTGAGCGCGGGACGCCGGACGCCGGACGCCGGACGCGCCAGAATGCGGGGATGCCCGACGTGCCAGAGGCCCCCCGACGACCGACGACCCTCGAGGCCCACGGGGACGTGCGCGTCGACGACTGGCACTGGCTCCGGGACCGCGACGATCCAGCGGTGATCGCTTACCTGGAGGCCGAGAACGACTACACGGAGGCGATGACCACGCCCTCCGCCGGTCTCCGTGAACGGCTGTACGAGCAGATCAAGGGCCGGGTCAAGGAGGACGACCTGTCGGCGCCGGCGCGGCAGGGCGGCTGGTGGTACTGGAGCCGGACCGCGGAGGGCAGCCAGTACCGCGTCCACTGCCGCCTGGCCGATCCGCAGCGAACGCTCGACGCCGCCACGGCACTTGCGGAAGCCGCCGACGGGGCCGGCGACGTGATCCTCGACGAGAATGCCCTTGCGCACGGCCACGAGTTCCTGCATCTCGGGGTGTTCTCGCTGAGCCACGACCAGCGACTGCTCGCGTACGGAGTCGACCACGATGGATCCGAGCGCTACGCGCTGCGGTTCCGGGACCTCGCCTCGGGAACCGACCTGCCCGACGCGGTCGACGATGCCAGCTACACCGCGGCGTGGGCGGCCGACGGCGAGACGCTGTTCTACACGCGCCAGGACGCGACGATGCGGCCTCACGAGGTCTGGCGCCACCGCCTCGGCCGGCCCGCCGACGAGGACGAACGCGTGTGGCACGAGCCCGACGAGCGGTTCTTCGTCTCGGTCGGCCTGACGCGTTCGCGGCGCTTCGTGCTGATCGCGATCGAGTCCAAGCAGACCTCGGAGGTCCGTTTCATCGCCGCGTCGGACCCGACCGCGGAGCCGGTCGCGATCGCACCCCGCCGTCAGGGCGTCGAGTACCAGGCCGATCACGCGATCCTGCCCGGTGGCGACGCATGGCTGGTGCGCGGCAACGGACCGGCCCCCGACGGCAGCCCGTGCCCCAACTTCTCCGTGCAACTGCTCCCGTTCGACGGAACCCCCCAGATGCTGGTCACGCACCGTGACGATGCCACCGTCACCGATGTGGAGGCATTCGCCGGACACGCCGTCGTGTCCGAGCGGGCCGAGGGGCTCGAGCGGATCCGGATCGTCGATCTGCCGAGCGGTGAGCAGCACGTCATCGATCAGCCCGAGCCCGTGTACGCGACCGGCGGCGGGTTCAACGCCGAGTTCGACACCGAGCTGTTCCGGTTCACGTACACATCGCTCCTCTCGCCACCTTCGACCGTCGATTACGAGCTCGCTGCACGTCGACGCACGGTCGTCAAGACACAAGAGGTCTTGGGCGACTACGACCCGGCCGCGTACCGCTCCGAGCGGCTGTGGGCGACCGCCGCCGACGGCACGCGGGTGCCGATCTCGCTCGTCGCCGGGTCAGGAGTCGCGCTCGACGGCAGCGCTCCGTGCCTGCTCTACGGCTACGGCGCCTATGAGATCCCGATCGATCCGACGTTCTCGGCCGCGCGGCTGAACCTGCTCGAGCGGGGATTCGTGTTCGCGATCGCCCATGTCCGCGGCGGCGGTGAGCTGGGGCGGGGGTGGTACGAGCAGGGTCGGCTCGAGCACAAGCGCAACACGTTCACCGATTTCATCGCCTGCGCCGAGCACCTGATCGCCGACGGCTGGACCGCTCCCGAGCGCCTCGTGATCCGCGGCGGCAGCGCCGGCGGGCTGCTGATGGGTGCGGTGACCAACATGCGCCCGGACCTGTGGCAGGCGGTGGTCGCCGAGGTGCCGTTCGTCGACGTCCTGACGACGATGTCCGACGAGACGTTGCCGTTGACCGTGACCGAGTGGGAGGAATGGGGCGACCCGGTGCACGATCGCGCCGCCTACGAGACGATCCGGTCCTACTCCCCCTACGACAACGTCGCCCCTGTCGGCTACCCGTCGATGTACGTGACGGCCGGGCTTAACGACCCGCGGGTCGGGTTCTGGGAGCCGGCGAAGTGGGTGGCCAAGCTCCGCGCAACTCGCGTCGACGCCACCCCGACGTTGCTGCTCAAGACCGAGCTGGGTGCCGGCCACCAGGGGCCGTCGGGCCGCTACGAGGCGTGGCGCGACGAGGCGCGCGTCCAGGCGTTCATGCTGGGCGCGGTCGGCATCGACAACTGACAGCACCCGGCCACCCGGCAGCTGGCCGCTCTCCGGAACGCGCTCGTACCACATGCCTCGAAGTCCGTTGCCCGTTTGGGCAAAGGTCCTTGACGATCCGGAGCCCGACGGGCAAATTGCTCGGTCCGACGACCGACGACCGACCCGGGCCGGGGGGCGCCATTGTTCGAGTTCATCATCTCGACGCACGCTGTTGACGGAAATGCGGCTGTAGCGATCGCTGGCGCACGCGCGGGCGCCACGGGCGTTCTGGATCTGCAGTTTGCCGATCCTCGGCTGGTACGTGGCGAAATTGGACGGATGTCGGAGCACAGCCGCGGACCGTGGGGCGTGCACGTCGACGATGCGGGGCTGCTGCAGACGGTCCTCGCAGCCGAACCTGAAGGGCTCGAGACGGTGCTTGTCTCGGCGGCCACGGACGACGAACTAGCCGACCTGATCGCCAAGGCGGGCGGCGCACAGCAGCGGACATTGGCGGTTGCCACCTCCGTGGCCCAAGGGCTCGCGGCGCAGGAGGCCGGCGCCGACGCCGTCGTCGGCAAGGGGTTGGAGGCGGGCGGATGGGTCGGCGAGGAGGGCGCGTTCATCCTGCTGCAGCGACTGGTCGCCGCGCTCACGGTTCCGGTCTACGTCCAGGGCGGGATCGGCCTTCACACCGTCGCGGCCGCGTATGTGGGTGGGGCCGCCGGAGCCGTGCTGGACGGACAGCTGCTGCTCACGCGCGAGAGCCCCCTCGCGGCCGGCGCGCGTGCCGCGGTAGCGGGCATGGACGGGTCGGAGACCGTGCTGCTCGGAGATCGTCACGGTCAGTCCATCAGGGTCTACGGCCGCCCCGGGAGCGCGCGTGTGAGCGAGCTCTCAGACGCGGCCGACAGCGCTGACTCGATCGCCAGCTGGCGCGCGGCCGCCCGCGGTGTGATCGTCGACAGCGCCACGGCCGACGGACTCCCGCCGCTCGGCCAGGACGCGGCGCTGGCAGCCGACCTCGGGAGCCGTTTCGAGACCGTGGCGGGGGTGCTCGCGGCGCTGCACAGTGCGATCGCCGGCGCAACCGCTTCGCTCGCCGGCAGCCAGAGCCCGCTCGCTCCGGACGGGCCGCTCGCGCGGTCGCACGGGACCAGGTACCCGATCGTCCAAGGCCCGATGACTCGCGTCAGCGACACCGCCGAGTTCGCGGCGGCGGTCTCCGAGGCCGGCGCCCTGCCGTTCCTCGCCCTGGCGCTGATGCGTGAACCCGAGGCCGACGCGCTGCTGCAGCGCACCAATGAACTGAACGCGGGCCGGCCCTGGGGCGTCGGCGTGCTCGGCTTCGTCCCGCCCGAGCTGCGGGCCGAGCAGCTGGCGGTCGTGCGCCGACATCGTCCCCCGTTCGTGCTGATCGCCGGCGGGCGCCCGGACCAGGCCAAGGAACTCGAGGACGAGGGGATCGCCACCTACCTGCACGTGCCATCACCGGGGCTGCTGAAGCTCTATCTGGCGCAGGGGGCACGACGGTTCGTCTTCGAGGGGCGCGAGTGTGGCGGCCACGTCGGACCTCGCACGAGCTTCGTGCTGTGGGACTCGATGCTGCGGGTCCTGCTCGACGAGCTCCCGGCCGGTACGACCGACTGCCACGTCCTGTTCGCCGGAGGGATCCACGACGCGCGCTCGGCCGCGATGGTCGCGGCCGCGGCCACGGCGGGCAGCCAGCACGGCATCCGGATCGGGGTACTGATCGGGACCGCGTATCTGTTCACGCGCGAGGCCGTCCAAGCGGGAGCGATCACCGACACCTTCCAGCGGGCGTCGGTCGCGGCGGCCGATACCGTCACGCTGGAGAGCGGACCCGGCCACGCGACCCGCTGCCTGCCATCTCCGTTCGCCGACCACTTCGCGGCCGAGAAGCGGCGGCTGCGGGAGGAGGGCGTCGACGCCGAAGAGCTGCGCCAGCGGCTCGAGGAGCTGAACATCGGCCGGCTGCGAATCGCGTCGAAGGGCACCGAGCGAAACCCCGCCTACGCAACCGATCCGACCGCGCCGAAGCTGACCGAGATCGACCGCGATCGTCAGTGGGACGAGGGCATGTACATGATCGGCCAGGTTGCCACGCTGCGCGATGAGATCACGACGCTGGCCGAGCTGCATGCGGACGTGTCGACCGGCAGCGGCGAGCTGCTGGAAGCGCTGGTGGCGATCGATGCGGTCGAGGACCCCGCGCCGCCGCCGCCGGCCGACATCGCGATCATCGGCATGGCGTGCATCCTGCCCGGAGCTCCCGATGCCCGGACGCTGTGGTCCAACATCCTCGGCAAGGTCGACGCGATCACCGAGATCCCGGCGCGCCGTTGGGATTGGCGGGTCATGTACGACGCCGACCCGAGTGCTCCCGACAAGGTCTATTCCCGCTGGGGCGGATTCATCGAACCGGTCGCGTTCTCGCCGATCGAGATCGGGATGCCGCCGAAGTCGGTGGCGTCGATCGAGCCGTTCCAGCTGCTGGCGTTGATCACCGCCCAGGCGGCGCTCGGCGATGCCGGTTACGCGACCCGGCCGTTCGATCGCGAGCGCACGTCGGTGATCCTGGGCGCCGGCGGCGGCGGCGCGGACCTGTCGGTCGGCTACACCGTCCGTTCGGCGTTCCCGTCGTTGATCGACGACCCGAAACTGCAGCAGCAGGTGTTCGACCGGCTCCCGGAATGGACCGAGGACAGCTTCGCCGGGATCCTGATGAACGTCGCCGCCGGCCGGATCGCGAACCGGCTCGACTTCGGCGGAACCAACTTCACCGTCGACGCGGCCTGCGCATCGTCGCTGGCGGCCACCGGGATGGCGGTCAAGGAGCTGCGGCTGGGGAGCAGCGACATGGCGCTGGCCGGCGGGGTCGACGCGATCCAGAATCCGTTCGCGTTCCTCTGCTTCGCCAAGACGCACGCGCTCTCTCCGACCGGACACTGTCGACCGTTCTCCGCCGACGCCGACGGGATCGCGATCAGCGAGGGCTTCGCGACCGTCGTGCTCAAACGCCTCGCCGATGCCGAACGTGACGGGGATCGCATCTACGCCGTGATCCGCGGCGTCGGGGCCGCCAGCGATGGCCGCGACCGCAGCCTGACCGCGCCTCGTCCCGAGGGCCAGATGCGGGCGCTGCGGCGGGCCTACGCCCAAGCCGGCTACTCGCCCGCGACCGTCGGGCTGGTCGAGGCGCACGGCACCGGGACGGTCGCCGGCGACGGCGCCGAGGTGACCGCGCTGACGAAGGTGTTCGGCGAATTCGGGACCGCCCAGCAGACGTGCGCGATCGGCTCGATCAAATCGATGATCGGTCACACCAAGGCGACCGCCGGGGTCGCGGGCGTGATCAAGGCGGCCCTGGCGCTGCACCACCGGGTGCTGCCGCCGACGATCGGCGTCACCCAGCCCAACCCGAAGGCCAACTTCCCCGACAGCCCGTTCTACGTCAACACCGAGGCGCGGCCGTGGCTCGCAAGCGCAGACGGAACCCCCCGGCGCGCGTCGGTGAGCGCATTCGGCTTCGGCGGCACCGACTTTCACATCGCGCTGGAGGAATACACCGGCAGCTATCTGCCGGCGTCCGAGGCGACCGTCGAACGCTGGCCCGGCGAGCTGCTGCTGTGGCGCGGCACGCCGGACGAGATCGCCGGCTCGCTGGCTTCGCTGGCGACGCAGCTCGACGCCGGCGCCGAACCGGAGCTGGTCGACCTGGCGCTGACGCTCGGCCAGGCCGCGCCGGAGCCGACCGTCGACCAGGCCGCGCTGGCGCTGGTCGTCGAGTCGCTCGACGACCTCCGCGCCAAGCTCGCCGTGGCCCGCAAGCTGCTGGCCGGTGAGCCGACGCGGCTGCACGCCCCGCACGGCATCCACTACGCGCCGACCCCGCTCGCCGCCGACGGCGGCGTCGCCTTCCTGTTCCCCGGTCAAGGCTCCCAGAAGGTGGACATGGGTCGGGAACTGGCGATCGCGTTCCCCGAAGCGCACGCGGCGTTCGAGCTCGCGGACCGGATGCTGGCCGACCGCTACGAGCAGCCGCTCAGCCGGTACGTGTTCCCGCCGCCGACGTTCACCGACGAGGACGCGTCGGCCCGGCGCGACGAGCTGACCGATACGCATGTCGCGCAGGCGGCGCTCGGCGCGACCGAACTGGCCTACCTGCGGGTACTGAGCGATCTCGGCGTGCGGCCGGACATGACCGCCGGGCACAGCTACGGCGAGTTCGTCGCGCTGGCGGCCGCCGGCAGCCTCGACGCCGAGCAACTGCTGATCCTGTCGGAGGCCAGGGGCCGCCACATGGCCCAGGCGGCGGCCGGCGAGGCGGGCGCGATGGCGGCGGTGGAGGCCTCGGCGGAGGCGCTCGCTCCGCTGCTGGGCGAGGGTGGTGTGGTCGCGGCGAACCTCAACGGCCCCAACCAGACCGTGATCTCCGGCCCGCGTGAGCAGATCGAGCAGGCCGTCGCCTGGTGTGCCGAGCGGGATCTGCGCGCCCGCGTGCTGCCGGTCTCGTGCGCGTTTCACTCGCCTCAGGTGGCGGGCGCTCGGCGCCGGTTCTCGGCCGAGCTCAAACGCGCGACGATCTCCTCGCCCGGGATCCCCGTGTTCTCGAACACGACCGGCAAGCCGCACGCGACCGACCCCGAGACGATCGCGCAGGTCCTGCGCCGCCACATCGTCAAGCCGGTCAAGTTCGTCGACGAGATCGAGGCGATGCACGACGCCGGCGCGCGCGTGTTCGTCGAGGTCGGGCCACGCTCGGTCCTGACCGGGCTGACCGGACAGATCCTGGCCGAGCGCGAGCACGTCGCGGTCGCCGTCGACCGCAGCGGGCGCTCCAGTCTGTTGTCGCTGCTGCAGGGCTTGGCGACGCTCGCGACCGAGGGCGTCCCCGTCCGGATCGACCGCTTGCTGCGCGGTCGCCCCGCGAAGCGCGTGAATCTCACCCGGCTCGCCGCCGCCGCATCACCGCCGCCACCCGGGCAGTGGCTCGTCGACGGCGGTCGCGCCCGACCGGCGACCGAGCCGGTCACATCGTCGCCGACCCCAATCACCCCTCCCCAGGAGCCGCCAGCTGTGACCAGCACTACTCACAACGGCACCGGGCCGCCGATGCCCGCCGCCGCAACCCCACCGCCGGACGGGCCACACAACGGCAACGGCAACGGCAACGGCCACGTGGTCGCGTCGCCGACGACAGGATGGATTGAGGCCGCTCCCCCGCCGCCGGCGCCCCACCCGGCGCCGCCGACCGGCGACCGCGTCGCCGACGTGATGCTCCACTACCACCAGGTGATGCAGCAGTTCCTGGAGACCGAGCGGTCGGTGATGCTCGGCTACCTCGGGGCTGCACGCCAGGACCCGGGCGGCCGGCCGACGGCGCCGCTGTCGTCCCGGGTGTCGCTCGCGCCGTTGTCGGTCTCGACCCCGATGCAACAGCTTGCGGCGCCGGCGCCAGCCGCGCCGGCACCGGCCCCCGCCACGCCCGCGTTCCCGGTCGCAGCGCCCGCCCCGGTGGCCGCGGCACCGCCCGTCCCGGTGGCCGCGCCCGCCGCGGTGGCCGCACCTGCCCCGGTGGCTGCGCCCGCCGCGGTGGCTGCGCCTGCGCCGCTGGCCGCGTCCGTTGCGCCGGTCCCCGCCGCCGTCCCAGCCCCGGTCGCGGCGGCTGTGCCGGCGGTGGAGCTCACCCACGAGCAGATCGAGGCGAGGCTGCTCGACGTCGTCAGCGAGCGAACCGGCTACCCGACCGACATGCTCTCGCTCGATGCCGATCTCGAGGGCGACCTCGGGATCGATTCGATCAAGCGCGTCGAGATCGCCGGCACGTTCACGCAGACGCTGGCCGAGGAGCAGCGAGCCGCGATCGACATGGAGCTGCTGACCTCCAGCCGGACGTTGCGTGAGGTGATTGCGGTACTGGAGGGCGGGATCCGGCCGACAGGACCGATACCACCCGGAGCAGACGCCCCGCCACCGTCTCCCGCCGCGGAGGCGATCGCCCCTTTTGAATCACGACCGGCCGAGACGGAGCGCATCGGCCGGTTCGTCGTGCACCCCACAAGCGCTCCAGCGATCACCACCACGGCCGGTCTGCACGCGGCCGGTGTCGTCGCGATCATCGACGATGGATCCGGTCCGCCGGCACAGCTGGCCGCGCGGATCGCCGGCCGCGACGAGACGGTCCTGATCCCGCGCGTCTCGTCCACCGGCGAGGCACGGTCACCGAGCGAGCTGGTCACGCAGCTGCGGCGGCATCGCAGCGCGATCAAAGCGCTGGTGTTCCCCGCCGACGACGACGGCTCCGGGGGCGTCGCGGCGCTGCTCGCGCTGGTCCAGGAGCTGGCGCCGGATCTGCAGCGCGCGGCCGACGGCGGCGGCGCGGCGGTGATCGGCGTCACCCGGCTCGGCGGAGCGTTCGGGCTCGACGGCGCCGTCGCGGACCCCGGCGATCACAGCCCGACCGGCGGCGGCCAGCGAGCACTCAGCGGCTTTCTGAAGACGCTCGCGATCGAGTGGCCGGCGGTCCGGGTCAGAACCGTCGACCTGGAGCGGACCGTCGACCCCGAGCTCGCGGCGGGGCAGCTCGCCGACGAGCTGTACGCGGGCGATGGACTGGTCGAGGTCGGGTATCGCAACGGCGACCGAACGACGCTGTCGGTCTCCCCCGTCCCGCTCGGCGACATCGCCACCCGCGAGCCGATCGACGCCGACAGCGTCGTCGTCGTCACCGGCGGCGCCCGCGGCATCACCTCCGCCGCCGCGCTCGAGCTCGCTCGCCGATACCACCCGACGCTGATCCTGGTCGGCCGGACACCGCCTGGCGAGGAGTCCCCTGAGACGATCGGCATCACCGACCATGCCGAGCTGCGACGGACGCTGATCGCCACGCGCCGACGCGACGGCGCGCCGCTGGCGCCGGTGCTGATCGAGACCGACCTGCAACGGCTGCTCGCCCAGCGCGAGGTCGGCGAGAACCTCGCGGCGCTCCAGGCGACCGGGTCCCGGGTGGACTACCGCCGCTGCGACGTCGGTGACGCGGACGCCTTCGGCTCGCTGATCGACGACGTCTACACCACCTACGGCCGGATCGATGGTGTGATCCACGGGGCGGGCGTGATCGAGGACCGCCTGATCGCCGACAAGTCGGCCGATTCGCTGGCGCGAGTGCTCGGCGTCAAGGCGGGCGCGGCGCGGACGTTGGCGCGGCGGCTACGTCCCGAGTCACTGCGCTTCCTGGTGCTGTTCAGCTCGGTGTCCGGCCGCTTCGGCAATCGTGGACAGGCCGACTACGCGGCCGCCAGCGAGGCGCTCGCGCAGCTGGCCAACGAGTTGGACCGCGCGTGGCCGGGCCGGGTCGTGGCGATCGACTGGGGTCCCTGGTCGGGGACTGGGATGGTCTCCGAGGCGCTCGAGCGTGAGTTCGAACGTCGTGGCGTCGCCCTGATCGACATCGAAGCCGGCGCACGGATCCTCGCCGACGAGCTGGCGAGCGGCCGTGCCGGCGAGCCCGAGCTGGTCGTCGGCGCCGCATCGGGTCTGAGCGAGGGCGCGCCATCGGGCGCCGCGCCCGTCAGCCACGCGCCCGCCGGCGGCGCGCCCGCCAGCCACGCGCCCACCGGGCCTGGCGGGAACTCTGTCGATGGACTTCGCGAAACGCGAGGCGGATCGACAACGTTCCCGTCACCCCGGGTCGCCGCCGCGCGCCTCCCGCTCCTGGCCGGCGCCACCACGACCGAGCCCGATGCCGCCGGCGCGATCACGTTCGTCCGTGAGCTCGACGTCGAGCACGACCGCTACCTCGGCGACCACCGGGTCGACGGCCAGCCCGTGTTCCCGTTCGCGGCGGCGATGGAGATGATGGCCGAGAGCGCTGTCGCGGCAAGCCCGGGCCAGTCGTTGTCGGGGTTGCGGGCGATTCGTCTGCTGAAGGGGGTCGTCGTACCCGACGGCGGGCGCTTCGGCGTCCGCGTCAGCGCCACCGCACTGCCGGCCGACAACGAGGTCGAGGTGACGATCGGCGCGGCCGACGGCTCACGCCTGCACTACCGCTCGGTCGCGTGTCTGCGCGGCGCCGGCACGAGCCCGGCGGCCCCGGCCGGACCGGCCGCGCTGCCCGAGCTGCCCCCGTTCCCGCTGCCGCTCCGTGACGCCTATCGCGAGCTGCTGTTCCACGGTCCGATCTTCCAGGGGATTGGCGCGATCGCCGGGATGGACGGCCGCGGCGCGACCGCGCAGCTGCACCCGTCGGTTCCGGCCGACTGCATGAGCGACAGCGACGGTTTCAGCTGGGAGCTTGATCCGGTGATGCTCGACTCAGCTCTCCAGGCCCAGGTGCTGTGGGCCAGGCTGCAATGGGACGTGACGCTGCTACCGGCCGAGATCGCGGGGTATGAGCGGTTCGACGCTCCGCGACCGGGCGAGACGGTCCACCTCGAGCTGCGGATCCAGGGTCAGAGCGCGCCGCCGATGTGCCACGCCGACCATTGGTTCTTCGGCGCCGACGGGCGCCTGCTGGCGACGCTCGCAGGCGTCGTCGGAGTCGGCACCAAAGCACTCAACCGGCTGGCGGCGGCCGGCACATGACCGCGACCGCCCAGACCGTGCCCGGTGGCATCGCGATCACCGGGATGGCGTGCCTGTACCCGGGCGCCCCCGACGTCGACGCCTACTGGCGCAACATCCTCGGCAAGGTCGACTCGACCTCCGAGCCGCCGCCCGAGGCGTTTGACCCCGACGTCTACTACGACCCCGAGTTCACCGATCACGACCGGACCTACTGTCAGCGCGGCGGCTATCTCGGCGACCTGGCGACCTTCGAGCCGCTGCGCTACGGGGTGCCGCCGGTCTCGGTCGGCGGCGAGCCCGATCAGTGGCTGGCGCTGCGGATCGCCCACGACGCGCTGCGCGACGCGGGCGCCACCGATCTATCGGACGAGGTCCGCGCGCGCACCGCGGTCATTCTCGGCAAGGGCACGTACCTGAACGGTGGCAACGCGATCGCGGTCCAACGCGGGCTCGTCGTCGGTCAGACGATCGACCTGCTGCGGCGCCTGCACCCCGAGCACTCCGATGACTTCCTGGAGGCGCTGCGTGACGAGATGCAGCAGTCGCTGCCGGCGCTCGGACCGGAGACGGTCCCCGGCCTGATCCCGAACATCATCGTCGGGCGGATCGCCAACCGGTTGGACCTGATGGGGCCGTCGTACACGATCGATGCGGCCTGCGCCTCGTCGCTGGTGGCCATCCAGCACGCCGTCAACGGGCTGCTGGCACGCGACTGCGATCTGGCGCTGACCGGCGGCGCGCAGGTCTGGATGCCGGTGGCGACGATGAACCTGTTCTGCCGCCTCGGCGCGCTGTCGCACCGGCAGCGACTGCGGGCGTTCGCCGAAGAGGCGGACGGCACGTTGCTCGGCGAGGGAATCGGGATGATCGTGCTCAAGCGGCTCGAGGACGCGGTCCGTGACGGAGACCGGGTGTACGCCGTGATCCGAGGCGTCGGCGTCTCCAGCGACGGCCGCGGCCTGGGCGTGATGGCGCCACGCGTCGAGGGCGAGGAGCTGGCACTGCGACGCGCGTACCGGGAAGCCGGCGTGTCGCCCGAGAGCGTCGGCCTGCTCGAGGCGCACGGCACCGGCACCCCGGTCGGCGACGCGACCGAGATCGAGGCCCTGACACGGGTCTTCGGCGAACGCGGCGACCAGCCGCTGGCGCGCACCGCGATCGGCACGGTCAAGTCGATGATCAGCCACACGATCCCGGCCGCCGGAGTCGCGGGCGTGATCAAGACGGCGCTGGCGCTGCACCAGCGCGTGCTGCCGCCGACGCTGGCCGACCGTCCGAACCCGGCGCTTGAGCTGGAGCGGACCCCGTTCTACCTGAACACCGAGACGCGACCGTGGATCCACGGCGGCTCAGAGCCCCGGCGCGCGGGCGTCAACGCGTTCGGCTTCGGCGGGATCAACGCGCACGCGGTGCTCGAGGAATACGACGACCCGGCCGCCGCCGCGCATGGGCCGGCGTGGGACACCGAGCTGTTCATCCTCGAGGGCGACTCTGCCGCCGAGCTGACCGAGCAGGCCACCGAACTGATCGAGGCGCTCGAGCGCGATCGCCATTTCACGCTCGCGCAGCTGGCGTTCACGCTGTCGACGTCGCTCGGGAACCTGCCCGGCCGACGGCGGCTGGCGATCGTCGCCGACTCGCCGGAGCAGCTGGTGGCGAAGCTGCGCCAGGCGATCGACAAGCTCGCCGATCCGGCCTGCAAGCGGATCAGGACCGTCAGCGGCATCTACTACGAATCGATGCCGCTCGGCCGCGACGCGAAGGTCGTGCTCGTCTTCCCGGGCGAGGGCTCGCAGTACCCCAGCATGCTCGCCGACCTCTGCCTGCACTTCCCGGAGGCGCGCGAGGTGTTCGACCGGATCGATCGCCTCTACACCGACCACCCTCGCGGCCACGTGCTCAGCGACTGGGTGTTCCCGCGGGCGGCGTTCTCCGACGCCGAGCGCGAGTTCTCAGAGCGTCGGCTGATGGAGCTGGACGTCGCGGTCGAGTCGGTGCTGACCGCCAACGCCGCGGTCCATGCCGTGCTCGGACGGCTGGTACCGCGGATCGACGCGATGCTCGGCCACAGCACCGGTGAGCATTCGGCGGCGATGGCGGCCGGCGCCCTCGATCTCCGCGACGAGGCCGACCTGAAGCGGTTCTGCCTGGGGCTGAACGAGTCCTACACCGACGCCGCCGCCCGCCACGACGTGCCGGGCGCGGTGCTGCTGGCGATCGGCGCCGACGCCGACGCGGTCCGCGCGATCGCCGACCAAGCGGGCGGTGAGCTGTACCTGGCGATGGACAACTGCCCGCACCAGGCGATCCTGGTCGGCGACGCCGACGCCGCCGAGCGGGCCCGCGTCATTGCCACCGGTCAGGGCATCATGTGCGAGCAGCTGCCGTACGACCGCGCGGTCCACACGCCCCAGTTCGCGCCGTTCGCCGAGGATCTGCGTCAGATCTTCGAGACGCTCCCGGTCCGGGGCGCCGACACCGAGCTGTGGTCATGCACCACCGCCGCCCCGTACCCGGACGATCCCGAGCAGATCCGTGAGCTGATGGTGGAGCACTGGACGAGCCCCGTGCTGTTCCGGGAGACGATCGAAGCGCTGCACGATGGCGGCGCGCGGGTGTTCGTCGAGTCCGGGCCGCGCGGGAACATGACGACGTTCGTGCAGGACATCCTGCGCGGGCGCGAGTTCTGCGCGGTCGCCGCCGACAACCGGCGCCGTTCGGGGGTCACCCAGCTCAACCACGTCGCCGGAATGCTCGCCGTCAACGACGTCGAGCTGGATCTGGGATACCTGTTCGAGCACCGTCCCACCGATCTGGTCGACTGGCGCGTCCCGCCACCGCCGTCGGCGGCGACGGCCGGACCGATTATCCCGCTCTCGACGCGCTGGCCGATGATCGAGCTGTCAGACGCGGCGATGGCTCGGTTGGACGACGCCCGCGGAGCCGAGCCGTCGCGACCGGCCCCATCCGCGTCAACCGCGGCCGCGCCGGCCGGGGCTCCGAAGCCGATGGCCGCGGTCACCCCACCGCCGGTCGTCGCCCCACCGGCCGTCGCCCCACCGGCCGTCGCCCCACCGGCCGTCGCCCCACCGGTCGTCGCGGCGGCCGCACCAGCTGTCGCCCCACCGGCCGCAGCCGCGGCCCCGCCGGCTCCGGCGACGGCAGCCCCGGACGACATCGACGCGCTGGTCGACGGGCACCTGCAGACGATGGGGCAGTTCCTGCAGACCGGCGCCGAGGTGATGGACGCCTACCTGAGCGGTGCCGCGCCCGTGTTACTGGAGCAGGCACGGCGCCCGCTGCTCGGCACGATCCTGCAGTGGACCGATCAGACCGAGCTCGTGACCAGCCGCGTGCTGGACCTCGACCGCGATCTGTACCTGCGCCACCACACGCTCGGGCGGGCGGTGAGCCGCACCGATCCGCAGCTCAGCGCGCTGGCGGTGATGCCGCTGGCGATGAGCATCGAGATGCTGGCCGAGGCCGGCGCCTGCCTGCTCCCCGAGCTCGTCGTCACGGGCCTGCGCGATGTGCGCGCCGCGCGCTGGTTGGCGGTCGGCGAGCGGCCGACGACCGTCCAGCTGCATGCGCGGCGAGTCGATGCGCAGGCCGGAGGGCCGCAGCGCGTCCACGTTTCGCTGGCCGAAATCGACGACAAAGGCCAAGCGTCGCCGGTGATCGAGGGGATCGTGGTGCTCGCGACCGGCCTCGAGCCGCCACCGGCGCCGCTGCAACCGCCCTTGGCGGGCGCCGCGCCAGGCCGCTGGGCTCCGCACGAGCTCTACGACGAGGCGATGTTCCACCAGCCGATCTGGCAGGGCGTCGCCGCCGTCGACGCGGTCGCCCCCGGCGGAGCCGCCGCCCGGCTGCGGGCGCTGCCCCGGGGCGGGATGTTGAGCGACGACGACGCGCCCCAGTTCGTGCTCGACCCGGTCCTGCTCGATGCCGCCGGTCAGCTGATCGGCTTCTGGGCCGCGCAGCAGCTGGACCGCGCGCGGGTCGTCTTCCCGTTCCGGATGGCCGCGCTCGACCTGCACGCGCCGGTGCCGCAGGCCGGAGCGCAGCTGAGCTGCGTGGCGGCGATCACGCTCGACGGAGACCAGCTCGTCAGCTCCGAGATCGACGTCACCGACGCCGGCGGCGCCAGCGTGATGCGAATCCGGGGCTGGGAGGACAAGCGCTACGACGTGCCCGACCGGTTCCGCGCGCTGAGCTCGCCCGACCGGCTGACGCCGCTCTCGAGCCCCTGGGAGGCCCCCCTCGAGCCCTACCGCGACCTGCCCGCCGCCGCGATCCGCTGCCGGCGGTTGGACGCGCGGCTCGGTGCCGACGCGGCGCTCTGGAAGCAGGTCTGGGCCGCCCGGGTGCTGAGCCGACGCGAGCGGGAGCTGTTCGCGACGCTGCGCTACCCCGAGCCACGGCGTCTGGAATGGCTCGCCGCTCGCACCGCCGGCAAGGAGGCGGTCGCCGATCTCGTGCGCGACGCGACCGGGATCGACCTGTGGCCGGCCGAGATCGAACTGCTCACCGACGATCGCGGCGCGCCGGTGGTGGTGCTGCCGTCGATCGAGGGCCTCGAGGCGGCGGTCCCGGTGGTGTCGCTGGCGCATACCGCCGGCGAGGCGGTCGCGCTGGCCGCGCTCGTGCCCGCCGACGCGGGCCGCCCGGGAATCGACATCGAGCGGATCCGGCCACGGCCACCCGGGTTCGCCGAAGCGGCGCTGACCGCGACCGAGCGTGATCGGCTGCCGCCGGTCACCGCCTCGGAGACCGACGAGTGGCTGCTGCGTTGTTGGTGCGCGAAGGAAGCCGCCGGCAAGTCCGCGGGAACCGGGCTCGGCGATCTCGCGCGGCCGGGAATCGCGGCGGTGCACACCGACGGCGGCCGCGTGCTGGTCGACGTCGGCGGTGCCCGAATGACAGTCCATACGCGGCGCGAGGGGCCTCTCGTGCTGGCGACCACAATCGGCGAGAAGGCGGCGGGATGACAGAACTGGACCCGGAGGTGTTGGGCGCGATCTTCGCGCTGCTCAACGAACTCAAGGAGGACTGGGAGTACGAGGGCGAGATCGAGCCGGACACCCGGTTCATCGCCGATCTGGGCCTCGAGTCGCTGGACATCGTCGTCCTCTCGACGATGATCCAGCAGCGTTACGGCCGGCTGCCGTTTCCCGAGTACTTCGACGAGATCGGACGCCGCTCGGTGCAGGAGCGCGACGTCAGCGTCGCCGACCTGACGCGCTTCGTCTCGCTGCATCGCCAACCGACCCGGCAGGAGGTGTGAAGATGACGGCAAGCCCGCCCACGCTGTTGCTCGGCCTGGATGGGGCCACCTTCACGGTGCTCGATCCGTACATCGAGAGCGGCGTGATGCCGACCCTCGGAGCGCTGCGCGAGCGCGGCACGAGCGGGGTGCTGCGCTCGATCATGCCGCCGCTGACGCCGCCGGCGTGGACGTCGCTGGTGACCGGCAAGCACCCCGGCCAGCACGGCGTGTTCGACTTCTTCCAGAAGGAGGAGCCCGGCAGCATCTACTTCTCCTACACCAGTTCGCAGGACGTCCGTAGCCAGACGATCTGGACGCTCGCCTCCGACCAGGGGCGGCGGATCATCTCGCTGAACTTCCCGCTGATGTTCCCCGCACCGGCCGTGCAGGGGTCCGTCGTGCCGGGCGGGATGATGCCGTGGCGTCAGCTGCGGATGGGCTGTCACCCGCCGGGCCTGTTCCAGCGCCTGAAGGATCTCCCGGGGTTCATCCCCCGTGAGATGCTCGACATGGAGATGGAGGTCAAGGCGATCGACGGCTGCCCGGAGGAGGAGTACGCCGACTGGGTGGATCTCCACATCCGTCGTGAGCAGCGCTGGGGCGAGGTGCTGCGCTACCTGATGGACGAGGAGCCCGCCGACCTGATCTCGATCATGTTCGACGGCGTCGACAAGCTCCAGCACCTGTGCTGGCGGTTCATCGACCCCGCCTTCCGTCCCGAGCACCCCACCGAGTGGGAGCAGGACATGATCGAGCGGTGCGAGCGCTACTTCCGCTCGCTGGACGGCCTGATCGCCCAGGCCGTGGAGCGCGCCGGACCCGACGCGACCGTGATCCTCGCGTCCGACCACGGCTTCGGACCCACCCGCGACATCTTCGCCGTCAACGCCTGGCTCGAGCAGCAGGGCTACCTGTATTGGGCCGAGGACGAGAGCAACGCGCCCAAGCGCTCGGGTACCGACGTCGGCTTCGCCGAGATGACCCGTCACGTCAACGCGGTCGACTGGTCGCGGACGCTGGCCTACGCCGCGACCCCGTCCAGCCAGGGGATCCACATCGTCGAGAAGGTCCCCGGCACCGACGATCCGCTGCCCGAGGACGTCCGCGCGCAGATCTCGCTCGAGCTGGCGGCGGGGCTGATGGAGCTCCGCCATCCCGACAGCGGCCAACCGCTGATCCAGGATCTGTGGACCCGCGAGCAGGCGTTCGTCGGTCCCTTCGAGGAGCTCGGGCCCGACCTGTCGATGGTGCTGGCCGAGGGCGGGACGATGTCGATCCTGCCCGCCGAGGCGATCATCACCCAGCGCGAGCAGGTGCGCGGGCACCATCGCTGGGAGGGGATCTACGTGGCCGCGGGGCCCGGCATCCAGCGCGGGGTCACCGGTCCCGAGATGTCGCTCGTCGACATCGCACCGCTCGTGCTGCATCGACTCGGGCTGCCGATTCCCACCGACATCGCCGGCGCGCTGGCGCAGGAGCTGTTCGAGCCGGGCGAGCTGGACCGTCATCCACCGGCCAGCATGCCCGCCGCGGCGCCGGAGCCGGCGCTCACGCGGTCGGTCAGGGTCGAGCTGGAACCCGAGGAGCAGGCCGCGGTGATGGAGCGATTGCGCGCGCTCGGGTACGTGGAATGACCGTGCGAATGGAGCTCTGACCGTGGCCAAGACAGTTCTACCCAGCGGCATCAGGCTGCACAGCCAGCAGATCGGCGACGGCCCCGACATGGTGATGGTGCACGGCATCACCGGCAACCTGGCGGTCTGGCACCTCCGTATGGCGCCGGCCCTGTCCGAGCACTTCCGGGTGCTGACCTACGATCTGCGCGCCCACGGCTACAGCGACGCGCCGCCGACCGGTTACAGCCTCGACGCGATGGCCCAGGACCTGCTGGAACTGCTGGACGCGCTGGAGATCGAGCGGCCGATCATCGTCGGGCACAGCTACGGCGCCGACATCGCGCTGTACTTCGCGGCCAACCATCCCGATCGCACCCGGGAGGTGATCGCGATCGAGTCGGCGCTGCCGGCCCTGGAGGACGAGCGCCGCGGCGAGGACTGGGTCGGCTGGTCCTACTGGTGCGGGGCGCTCGAGCAGGCCGGACATGCGGTACCCGCCGACTCCCGCTCGGACCTGCGCTATCTGATCCGCGCGACGATCGACCTGCCGACGCAGTGGGGGCCGCTGCGCGGGCTCCCGCGCAACCCCAAGCCGCTGCTGCGCCTGCTGGAGGAGACGTCGTTGCCCGAGGAGTACCGCCAGGTCGGCAGCCTGCCGCTGGAGCGGATCGCGGAGATCCAGCCGCCGGTGACGCTGATGTACGCGGAGCGCTCGGCGTTCCTGGAGACGTTCGACTATCTCAACACCCACCTTCCGGACCCCCACCCGGTGCTGCTGCCCCAGACCGAGTGGGGTCATTTCGGCCCGCTCGAGCAGCCCGAGGTCGTGATCCGAGAGATCGTGACCCGCCTGCTCGGAGCCGAGGCGGCCGAAGGCCTGACGTCATGATCCGCGCGCGGCAGACGGGCCGGCGCGGGCGCGCCGGTGACGCGGTGATCGTGACCGGTAGCGGCAGCGGCCTGGGACTCGAGACCTCGTTGCAGCTCGCCGCCCAGGGCTTCCGGGTATTCTCCACGATCCGCGATCTGAGCCAGCGCGATGGGGTGTTGGGGGCTGCTGCAGCGCGCGGGGTGAGTGTCGAGGTGCTCAGGCTCGACCTGACGGATCCGACGACGATCGAGGAGAGCGTGAGCCACGTGCTCGATGCCGCAGGCGGCATCTTCGGACTTGTGAACAACGGTGGGATCGGGCTGCGTGGCTCCCTGGAAGACTGTTCGGTCGACGAGATCCGGCACCTGTTCGAGACCAACGTGCTGGGAACGGTGGCGCTCACCAAGGCGGTCCTGCCGCACATGCGCCGGGCCGGCTGTGGACGGATCGTGACGATCTCGTCGGTGGGCGGCCGGGTCTGCGGCTTCGGAGTGACCATGTACTGCTCGACCAAGTTCGCCCAGGAGGGGATCGGCGAGGGACTGGCGCTCGAGCTGGCGCCGTTCGGTATCCAGTCGGTGATCGTGGAGCCCGGGATCATCAACACCACCCGCTGGTCGCGCCATCGGGGGACGGCGCAGGGGGCCGAGGATCCGTCGAGCCCGTACCACGGACTGTTCTGGGCCAGCGAGGAGATCGCGGACAAGATCGTCCAGCGGTCGCCGACCCGGCCCGAGCACGTCGCCGCCACCATCCACGAGGCGCTGATCGCCGAGAAGCCGAAACTGCGCTACGTCGTCGGACGAGGTGCGGCGGTCGTGATCATGCTCCGTCGCTACCTGCCCCAGGCGCTGTTCGAACGGCTCTACTTCGGCGGCCAGCTGCGGCGTCTGGAGTCACGCGCCCCATCGTCGCCGGCGACATCGGCGGCGGAGGCGGTCTGAGTGAGCCGTCGGGTCCTGTTCACCCTGTGGCCGTTCACCGGCCATCTGCTGCCCCAGATCAGCATCGCGCTGGCGCTGCGCGAGCGCGGGCACGAGGTCGCGTTCTTCAGTGGCCCGTCGGTGCGCGCGATCGTCGAAGAGCACGGCTTCACCTTCTTCGCGTTCGAGCAGCTCGACGAGGAGCGGGGCTTCGCCACGATGCGCTCCGTCGACTCCGGTGACCGGCGCAGCCGTCCCGGTGGAGGGCGGATGGTCCGCCTGCTTCGCGATTGGCTGGTGGAGACGATCCCCGACCAGCTCGCCGACCTGCGCCCGGTGATCGCCGACTGGCAGCCGGACGTGATCGCCACCGACCTGTCGCTGTGGGGCCCGGTCGCCGTGCTGCCCGACCTCGATCCGACGCCCGTGGCCCTGTCGTCGACGTTCATGGGCCCGCTGATCCCGGGGCCGCAGGCGCCCGCATTCGGCTTCGGGCTGCGCCCTCCGCACAACGCGCCGGCGCGCATCGGCGCGAAGCTGCTCACGGCGGTGACCGAAGCCGCCGGACGGCCTCTGCGCCGCCGCTTGGACGAGATCCGCGCCGGCTACGGCCTGGCACCGCTGGGTCAATCGGTCAACCGGGCCACCGCGCGGATGCCGCTGTACCTGGTCGGCAGCGTGCGTGAGCTCGACTACGGGCGACACGATCTGCCCAGCAGCGTGCACTACGTCGGCAACTGCATCTGGTATCCGGAAGGCGAGTCCGCGATCAAGTGGCTGGAGCAGATCCCGCGCGGGCGTCCCTGGGTGGCGGTGGCCGAGAGCACGCTGGCCTCCGGCGACCCGTTCCTGCTGCGCACCGCGGTGCAGGCGCTGGCGGGGGCTCCGGTCGAGGTGATCCTCACCGCCGGCTCGGATCGTGACCTGAGCGGCCTGGGTCAGGCGGCGGACGCTCCCAACATCCACGTCGCACGCTGGCTCAGCCACGGTGAGCTGCTGCCCCACTGCTCGGCATTGGTCACGGTCGGGGGCAAGGCGACGCTGCTCGCCGCGATGCAAGCGGGTGTGCCGGCGGTGGTGGTCCCGACGACGTGGGACAAGCCCGACAACGCGCGACGGATCACCGAGGCGGGTGCCGGGATCCGCTTGTCGGCGCGCCGCCTCACGCCGGAGACGCTTCGCGATGCGGTCAACGCCGTGCTCCAGCAGCCGCGGTATCGCACGGCCGCGCAGGCGGTCGCCGCGAAGCTGGCCCAGGCGCCGGGGGCACCCCGAGCGGCCGAGCTGATCGAGGAACTCGCGGAACGGGCCCCAGCGAGACCGTCGCGCACGGCCGGCGGACAGCCGGCATGAGCACCCGGGTGCTGTTCACCTGCTGGCCGTTCGAGGGCCACGTCTATCCGCAGATGAGCATGGCCCACGCGCTGCGCGCCCGTGGCGTCGAGGTCGCGTTCTTCACCGCCGAATCGCAACGTGAGCTGATCGAAGCCGAGGGCTTCGAGCTGTTCCCGTTCCAGCGCGTCGGCCCCGCCTGGCAGCGGGTCCATGAGGGCGCGCGCGGCACCGGCGGCCGGCGCGAGGCGGTGCGGCTGATGCGCGAGTCACGTGACTGGGTCGTCGGGACGATCCCCGACCAGATCGCCGACATTCGGGATGTCGTGTCGCAGTGGCAACCGGACGTGATCGGATGCGAGGCCTCGATGTTCGGGCCGCTCGTGGTTCTCGCCGATCTGCTGACGGTGCCCGTCGCGCTCGTGTCGCCCCTGATCACCTCGCAACTTCCCGGACCGCAAGCTCCTGCCCCGGGTGGGCTCGTACCCGCCGCGACGCGGCGCGCGCAGCTGCTCAACGCGGGCGTCGAGCAGTTGAAGCTGCTGTTGACGCGGCCGATGCGTCGGCGGATCGACGAGATCCGCGCTGCGCACGGGCTCGGGCCGCTGGGCGGCTCGGTCACCGCCTCCTGGGCACGGCTGCCGCTCTACCTCGTGCTCAGCGTGCCGGAGCTCGACTACCTGCGCCGTGACCTTCCGGCGTCCGTCCAGTACGTCGGGCCGTGCCTGTGGCACCCGACCGAGCCGCCGGGCACGCGTGACTGGCTGGATGGGCTGCCGAGCGACCGGCCATGGGTGCACGTGACCGAGGGAACGTCGCATTTCCAGGAGCCGGTCGTCCTGCGGGCGGCCGCCCGCGGCCTGGCCGACGGTCCGTGGGAGGCGATCCTCACCTCCGGTCGCGACCGTGACCCGCAGGCGCTGGGCCTGGCGCCCGCAGCGGCCAACGTCCACGTCGCTCCGTGGCTGAGCCACGAGGTGCTGATGCCGCGCTGCGCGGCGCTCGTCACCACCGGCGGGATGGGCACGGTGATGGCCGCCCTGCGCGCGGGCGTGCCGTTGGTGGTGGTCCCGACCAACTGGGACAAGCCACTGATCGCCCAGCTGATCGTCGATGCCGGCGTGGGCGTGCGACTCGCTCCCCGGCACTGCTCGCCGGAGCGCCTGCGCGACGCAGTGCAGCGCGTCCTGGCCGACCCCCGTTATACGCAAAAGGCGCGCCGGCTGGCCGAGCGGCTGGCCACGGCTCCCGGCCCTGCCGGCGCTGCGGAGCAGCTCGAACGACTGGCGGCAAGCAGCCGCGAACGGAACTCGCGGAATATCACGATGGAGGCGACCGGACGATGATCAGGCGGCGATGGCTAGGGGTCCTATTGGCGACGGTATGCGCCGCCCTCGGGACCGGTTCGATGGCGTCGCTGGCGCGCGCCCAGGGCGCTCCCGCGGCGGCGCGTCAGGCGCTCGACTCCCAGATGTCCACGGGCACGGTCTCCCTGCGCTCGTCGTTCGCTCCGCTGTCCACCAGGCAGGTGGCCGAGGTCGGCGAGCTCGGCGGCGGCATCGACTCGGTCAGCGTGATCGCCCAGAACGGCTTTGACTCCACCCAGAACAGCTACGCCTGGGGTATGGCGTGGTTCAAGGGAAAGCTGTACGTGGGGACCGGGCGTGACGTCGTCTGCACGGAGCGGGAGGACTCGGACTACTACTACCCGTTCGCTCACCGCTACGTCACCCACCCCGAGCCCGGGGTGCACTGCCCGAAGAATCCGTACGCGATGAACCTGCGGGCCGAGATCTGGCAGTACACCCCGCGGACCAATCACTGGGTGATGGTCTACCGCGCGCCCGTCGGCATCCGCAACCCGCGAGATCGCCGCTACCACCTCTCGCCGGACATCGCCTACCGCGGGATGACGGTCGTGACCAACAAGAAGGGCCATCAGGCGCTGTTCGTGTCCGGGGTCTCAGCCGACGAGTGGGTTCCCCAGGCCGCCCAGAAGCAGCCGCCGCGGCTGCTGCGCACCTTCGACGGCCGGCACTTCCACAACATCGCCAGGTCGATCATCGTGCGCCGGACCGGCAACTACACCGATCACCGCGCGATCGGCTTCCGCGGCATGCAGGTGTGGCGCGGCCACCTGTATGTGCTGGCCTCTGCCAGCCTGACCGGCGACGGCGGCGTGTTCCGCGTCGACAACCCGTGGAGCAAGCACTCGCATTTCACCCAGGTGAGCCCCCCGTGGATGTACGTGTTCGAGCTCCAGACGTTCCACGGGAGCATGTATTTCGGCTCCGGCAACGGCAACACCGGATACGGGGTATGGAAGCTGCAGCGCTCCAAGCGCCCGTATCACTTCACGCCGATCGTCACCCACGGCGCCGGCCGGGGGCACCTCGTGACGTCGGTCATCTCGATGACGGTGTATCGCAACCAGCT
The DNA here is from genome assembly GCA_963743985.1 of uncultured Solirubrobacteraceae bacterium. Classification (GTDB taxonomy): domain Bacteria; phylum Actinomycetota; class Thermoleophilia; order Solirubrobacterales; family Solirubrobacteraceae; genus Palsa-465. Next base: position 45,711 of record CAVUSD010000014.1, read on the forward strand.
GTACGTGGGGGCGGTGGGCTGGTACTGCGTCACCTGTAACGCCCTGCCGACGACCGAGATGATTCGGATCAACGCCAAGGGCCGTTGGCAGGTCGTGGTCGGCGCCAAGCGTTTCGTGGCGAGCCAGTCGAGGTCCAAGGCCCCGATCAGCGGCTTGGGCGACGGCTTCGACAACATCTTCAACTCGCACATGTGGCGGATGGCGGTGTCCGGCAAGGCGCTGTACGTCGGAACGCTCGACTGGAGCTGGCTGCTGCAGAAGGACAAGACGCTCTTCAACGGACATCCGGGGGTCCTGAGCTCAGTGCTCGCCGGCGAGCTCGGGTTCGACATGTGGGCCACCTGCGACGGCCACGACTTCTTCCCCGTGACGCGTGACGCGTTCGGGGTCGATGAGTACGACTTCGGCGTCCGTACCCTGCTCGGCGTCAAGGGCGGCTACTACGTCGGGACGGCGAACCACGCCCACGGGACGCGGATCTTTCACGAGCAGGGCAACGTCTGCCAGTCGTTGCCAGACACGCGGGCGGCGCGCTCGACATCGGTCTCGAGCCTCGCTGCACCGGCCGCGCCGCAAGACCTGCTGACCGACGCGCAGCGCAACGGCACGGTCCTCTCGTGGCAGCCGACCGGGCAGGACGTGAAATACGCGGTCATGCGCGCCGCCTACACGTCGATCCCGTACACGTTCCAGAAGCCGACCGTCTACCCCGATGGCTTTGAGTCAGACGACGCGGTCCCCGTGCCGGCGACCCCGGGATCCAAGGACAGCGCGTCCACCAAGCTCACGTTCCCCGGCAACTTCAAAACGCTGGGGACGACCGACAGCAGTCACTTCGTCGATTCCACCCGGCGGCCGGGCGCCAAGTACCTCTACCAGGTGGTCGCCGAGTCCGCCTCCGGCAAGAAGTCGATCGGCTCAAACGTGCAGGTCGTCCCTGATCCACGTCCACCGGCGACGTTCGGCCAGCTTGGCTCGGCGCTTCCCGCGAGCCAGGGCAAGGTGGTCGCCGACATGGCGAAGGTCGCCAGCTGTCCCCGCACGCTCGCCGACCTCAGACGGTTGGCGCGCAGCGCCTCCAACGAAGACGCACGCGAACTCGCCTACCGACTGCAACGGCGGCTCGAGTACCGAAACCTCGCGGGAGGACCGCTGACGGGGAGCCTGACATGCGGGTGACGCTGCTGGCGGTCGGCTCACGGGGTGACGTCCAGCCGATGATCGCCCTCGGCCGCGGGCTGACGGCAAGCGGCCATGAAGTTCTGCTGGCGACCCACCCCCGGTTCCGCCAGGCTGTCGTCGACCAGGGTCTGGACTTTGCGCCGCTGGCGGAAGGCGATCTCAGCCGCGGCGTCGAGACGGCCGCCGGGCGTCGCTGGATCCAGACCGGCAGCAAGCGCATGCCGACCTGGGTCGGTTTCCTGCGCGACGCTCGCTCGGTCGCCTCGCGCCGGCTCATCGATACTGCCGCCGCCTGCTACGGAGCCGAGGCGATCATCGCCTCCAACCTGGCGATGTTGCTCGGGTGGCAGATGGCGACCCACCGGGACGTGCCGCTCGTGCGCGCCTTCATCGAGCCACCGGCGTGGATGCTGACCAAACGCTCGACCCAGCGAGTCGCCCCGGTGATCCGGCAGCTTGCCTGGCTGGGCGCCCGGCCGTGGCTGAACCGCGTCCGTCGCGGCGCGCTGGGACTGCCGCCGGTCCCCCTGCGCGAGCCGTTCCTCGATCTCGACCGCAGCGGTGCGCCGACGCTCTACGCGTTCAGCGCCGCGGTCCTGCCGGCCTCGTCGCGGGTCGGCCAACCGGGTCAGGTGACCGGCTACTGGTTTTTGGAGGAGACGATCGATCCCGAGCCGCCGGCCGCCCTGCGGGAGTTTCTCGCGGCCGGGCCGCCGCCGGTATCGATCGGATTCTCGACGATGATCGACGAGGACCCGCCGGCCCGCGCCCGGCTCGCGGTCGAGGCGCTGCGGCTCGCCGGCGTGCGCGGGCTCCTGCAGGGGTCGGCCGACGATCTCCGCGACGTTCCGCTGCCACCCGACGTGTTCACCGCTGCGGACATCTCACACCGGTGGTTGTTTCCCCAGTGCGCCGCGGTGGTCCACCACGCGGCGGTCGGGACCGCCGCCGCGGCGCTGCGCGCCGGCGTGCCGGCGGTCACGATTCCGCACATGACCGATCAGTTCCTGTGGGCACGTCGGCTGCAGGATCTGGGTGTCAGCCCAGCGCCCGTCCCGCGCCGTGAACTCACCGCGCAGCGACTGGCCGAGGCGATCCGACAGGCCACGACCGACGCGCAGATGCGGTCACGGGCGGCTGCGGTCAAAGCCCAGATCGACGCAGAGAGCGGTGTGGCGCGGGCCGTCGAGCTGTTCGAACGCACCGTCGCGCGGACGGACTCCGCCAGCTTTATCCACCCCCGATCGCCGGTCCGGGCCTAGCCCGCCGTAGGAGAGCAAATGCAACCGAGAATCCTGAGGACAGCCGTGGTCACCCTGGCCGTCGCGGCATCAGCGGCGGGTGCCGCAACAGCCAGCGCCGCCCCCGGGACGCCGGGCAAGCCCGCGCACGTGACGTTCACCGTCAATGCGACGGCGCCTCCCATCAGTGGAGCGATTCCCACCTCGCTGGCATTTGCCGCGCCCGGCTTCACCTTCGATCCCAAGGCGGTGGCCAAGCGCTGCACCCATGAGCAGGCCATCTTGGACGAGTGTCCGGCGAAGAGCCGGATCGGCACCGGCGTGCTGGATGTACACGTGGTCGATGCCCAGGAGAACACCAACCGCGAGGCGCACCTCAGCCTCAACATCTACTTGCAGACCAACACGCAGGTGCTCGCGGTCGCGTTCATCGGAGGACCGAAGGTGGTGCCGGCGAAGATCAGCACCTCCAAGGGTCTCGTGCTGAGCTTCAACCCGCTCCCGGCGATTCCGCCGTTCCCCGGCCTGTCCCTCACGCTGGACTCGATCAAACTCAATGTCGGCACCAGCCAGGTGTTGGTCACCCGTACGCGGCACAAGGTCGGAAACAAGACCAAGACGACCACCACGCGCAAGCGCTACGACCTCCTGCACAACCCGTCGCAGTGCTCGGGCAGTTGGGCCGCCTCGGTCAGCCTCGGCTTTGCCAACGGAACGAGCGCCACGGTCGCCAACCCGATCCCGTGTCGCGCCGGCTAGGCATCTGGGTTCTGTAGCGGCATGAGCACACCGGTCCCATCTCTCCAGGGTCGTGTCGTCGTGATCACGGGCGGCGCACGCGGCATCGGACGCGCGCTGGCCGCCGCGTTGGTCGGACACGGCGCTCAGGTCGCAATCGGGGACATCGAAGCATCGTTGGCCGAGGACACCGCGCGCACTCTTGGTTCTGGCGTGCTCGGCCTCGCGCTCGATGTGACCAGTCGCGCCAGCTTTGACGCGTTTCTCCATGAGGTCGAGGCCCGACTCGGAATGCTGGATGTCCTGATCAACAATGCCGGCATCACGCCCGTCGGCGCACTCGCCGACGAACCCGATGAGATCACCCAGCAGACAGTGGCCGTCAACGTATCGGGCGTGATCCTGGGCTCGAAACTTGCCCTGGAACGCTTCCGGCCGCGCGGGCAGGGACACATTGTCAATATGGCGTCGTTGGCGGGCAAAGGGGGTTACGCCGGAGGCGCAACGTATTGCGCCACCAAGCACGCGGTCGTCGGCTTGAGCGAGGCACTGCGGGCTGAACTGCGCGACACCGGCATCCGCGTCAGTCTGGTGATGCCGGCGACCGTCAACACCGAGGCACGGTCCAACAACCGCAACCCGGGAGGACTGGAGCTCGTCCAGCTCGACGAGGTCGCCAATGCAATCGTCGAGGGGCTCCAGACCGGCCGTTTCGAGGTGTACGTACCCAAGTCGCTCGCCGCTCTCGTGCGGGTCAACGCGCTGCTGCCACGCAAGGCGTTCGAGACGATCCGCTACGGATTGCGGCCGTGGCTGCAGGCACGCCGGTCGCCGCCGCGGACGGTATGAAACCGACCGTCGCACAGTGGTCCACGGCCGGCAAAACCTATACGATGCCGCCGATTACTCTCCTTCCCTGTCACGCCGGCTCCGGGGGTCCGACGCGATGAAAACGCACAGGCACATTCTGGCGATCTTGGTTGCGGTGACGGTACTGCTGGGCGCAGCCGTGACCGCGGGGGCACAGACGCTGCCCACGACGCAGTTCCAGAGCACATACCACGGATTCAACCCGTTCACGTTGTTGCTCAAGCACGATCCGCAGCCGCAGTGCACCCAGACGCAGACGATCTACGGCAGCGAGCCGTCGACCAGCGGAAAGTATCCCGTGGTCGTGTACCTGCACAGCACCTTCGGGGATCTCGGTGGAAACCAGGAGGGGCAGGTCATCACCCAGCTTGCGGCGGCCCAGGGTTTCGTCGCGATCGCCCCGACCTACGACAGCTCCTTCAGCCTGTCGCTGCCCGGCGTCATCGGACACGCCGAGTGCATGTTCGGTCAGACGACGAGCACGAACGTGATCTCCTATGCCTGCTCGCTCCCCGAAGCCGACTGTTCGGGCGGCGTCGGCGTGGCCGGGTTCAGCCAGGGAGGTGCGATCGCGATCTTGGCCGCCAACTACGATTCACGCGCGAAGGCGGCCTGGGTGATGGGCGTCAACGGACCCACGCCGACGATCGGGCTCGCGCCACCGGCCGGCACCCGGGCGCTCCCCGATGACAAGATACGCGACGATCTCGGCCAGCTCGACGTGACCGCTGGCGGCGGCGGTCCGCTGAATACGAGCGCCCTCACCGCGCTGACCGGCGACAGTTGCGGATCGACCTATAACTGTCTGCAGCCCGACGGTTCGGGGTACTACATCGTCGCCAACTCGCAGGTCGCCGACGGCATCGCCGACCACTGCTACTGGACGTCGGTGCATAAGCATTTCTACGGCTGCACGCTGGACCCGACGATCAGCGGCCTCGACCCCACGTTCGCGCCCCCCAGCACGACGCCCTACTCGCTGATCAGCAGTCTCAACTGGCTGCGCTCAGAGCTGTGACGTGATGGCCAGCACATCCCCGGAAGCGGCAGCTCCGGAGTCGTCGATCCCGGGGCCGGCCGGTCGGAGCCGTCCGCGGCCGGTCCGGGCCTTGGTGGCGGCGCTGCTGCGCGCCGCGCCACAGCTGACGCCTCGGATCGAGAAGCTGCTGTGGCGAGGGTTCTACGAGCTGGCCAGCGCCGGCCGTCGTGGTCTCGGCACGACGCTGATGAACTACGGCTACGCGGATCTCGAGGCGACCGCGGCGCCGGTGGCCGGAGCCGAGAGCTTTGGGCTGGACCTCTACGCGGCGACGGTGGGCGGCGTCGACCTGGCGGGAAAGGATGTGCTCGAGGTGGGATGCGGACGCGGTGGCGGCACCGCGTTCGTCTTCGAGCGGTTCGGTCCTCGCTCGATGACCGGGTTGGATCTTGCCAAGAAGGCGGTGGCGCGCTGCCGGGCCCGCTACGCGCGGCCGGGCCTGGACTTCATCGCCGGCGACGCCGAGAACCTCCCGTTCGGCGACGGGAGCTTTGACGCGCTGATCAGCGTCGAGACCACGCACTGCTACTCCGACACCCCCCGGTTCTTTCGCGAGGCGCAGCGGGTGCTGAGACCGGGAGGCCGGCTGCTGCTCGTCGACTTCCGCCACGCCGTGCTGCCGGACGACGCGGAGGATGCCCTGGTGCCCCAGGAGGATGCCCGCCGCCTGCGTGAGCAATTGGCCCAAGCCGGTTTTCAGACGCTGGAGGAGGAGGACATCACCGCCAACGTGGTGCACGCGCTGGCGCTCGACACGCCCCGCCGGCTGGCCCAGATCGGGCGGCGGGTGCCGCGTCCGCTGCGCCAGCAGGCGGCCGCCTTTGCGGCGGTCGAGGGGAGTCCGATGTACGAGGCCTTCGCGCAGGGGAAGTGGATCTACCTCCGTTTCGCGCTTCAGAAGAGCTAGGACGAGACGCGATGCCCGCCGCGCCGCGAGTCATCTTCGTCAACGGCCTGCATCGCAGCGGCACCACCGTCACCGCGGCTGCGGTGACCGAGGCGCTCGCTGCCGCCACGACGACGGTGGGCGTGCTGGCCCGGCACATCCCGACGCTGCAGGCCTTCCTGGAGAGCGGCTCGGCCGGTGCTGACCGCGGCGTCGACAAGCTCCCGATCACCGCACAGACGGCCGAGGAGTACGGCTTTTTGCTGCACTACCGGACGCGCGCCCGCGCGACCTATGCGCACCCCGACGGGGTCCGGTTGCTCCGGGATCACATCGCCGAGCTCGCCGCGGAGGCGCCGGACGGAGTGGTGGTACTCAAGAATCCGTGGGATCTCGGCCATGAGGCCCAGCTCTTGGAGGACTTCCCGGAGGCCGCGATCATCATCCTGCGCCGCCGGGTGGCCGACGTCGAGGTGAGCATGGCCAACGCGCTGCTGCGCGCGCGGTCCTCGGCGTACGCCACCGCCCTCGAGGCCGACGAGCAGGGCCACCGTCGCTACCAACGACAGTTCGGGTCCCGGTGGCGGCGGCCGCTGCAACTGCTGGCCTACCGGCTGATGCTGTGGCGCAAGGTCAGCCAATTGGCCGACAGCGTCGGCCGACTTCCGCCCGACCGGATCGCGCTGCTGTCCTATGACGAGCTGCGCGCCGACCCCGAAGCGGGCGCGGCGTGGGCGGCGCATCTGCTCGATCCCCAGGCGCTGGCGGACGCGTTCACCCGGCGTCTGTTCGCCGATCGGGGCGTGCACACCCGCGCCTCGGCGCTGCAGCGAGCCGTGGACTCCCGCTGGAGGGGGTCGTGGGCGAAAGCGCGTCAAGCGCAGGTACGCATGGGGATCATCCCGCAGTCATCGCCAAACGGTGCCGTCGAGCGGCGGCCCGGCACCGCCGAACGCGTTCACTAGGTGTGGCCGCCGTCAGCCTCGGAGGTCTCGCATACATGGACACGACACGCACGGATCTCCCCCAGGTTTTCGCGGCCACCCGGCACGGGCTGCGCCGACTCTGTCTGCTGCTCACGGCCACCGTCGGCGTGGCCCTGATCTCAGCCGGTGCGGCCGCGGCGCAGACGCCGTCGATCTCGGCGACACCCGCCCTGTTCCCGGCGTTCAACGCGCAGGCCACGGATTACGTCACGAGGTGCGGGCCGTCTGACCAGGTTCAGGTGTCGGTGAACGCCCCCGCCGGCGATACCGTCTCGGTCGACAACGGGCCACCGCAAACGGGCAGCTTCACGCAAACCGTCAGCATCGGCCCAGGGCAGGAGTTCCAAATCGCTTCCAGCGACGGTGCGCAGACCCAGACGTACTACGTTCGCTGTCTGCCGTCAGACTTTCCGGCCTTCACGGCGACCCGCACCGGGACCACGCAGGCGCAGTTCTACATCGTCGCTCCGCATCAGTATCAGGCTGCGGGTGTGTCGCACCAATACGTGGCCTTCTTCGACGACAACGGCGTTCCGCTGTGGTGGATGAAGTCGGCCGGCATCAGCGAGCCGGCGGACGCCGACCTGCTGAGCAACGGGGACGTTGTCTGGACACACTCCTACGGGATCGGCGGCGCCGGCGCGGAGGAACATCGGCTCGACGGCACGCTGGCGCGGATCAACACCGTGGGGGGTGGCGCAGATCACCACGACATCCTGCTCCTCCCCAACGGCGATTACGTGATCGGTCGCAGCTTTATGCGCACCGGAGTTGACATGTCCTCGTGCGGGGGCTCCACCCGCGGCACTCTCAGAGACTTCGAGCTGCAGGAGCTGACGCCGAGCGGCGCGCTCGTCTGGTCGTGGCTCGCCTCAGACCACATCCCGGTCTCCGAAGTGGCGGCCCAATTCAAGGGCAACTGCGGGTTCGGCGGCGATATCTATCACTGGAACTCCGTCGAGCCAGATGGAAACGGCTTTGTGCTGTCGTTTCGCAACCTCGATGCCGTCTACGACATCGATAAGGCGACCGGCGACCCCATCTGGAAGCTCGGCGGAAAGCCCGAACCGGAGAGCCTGTCGGTGATCGGGGACCCCGATTCTTCGGTCAGCACGTTCTGTGGCCAGCACGACGCTCGAGTCCTGCCGGACGGCACCGTGACGGTGTTCGACGACGGGACCGGGTGTGGGCGGACCGCGCGCAGCGTGCGCTACGCCGTCGATACCACGTCGATGACCGCGACGCTCGTTCAGTCGCTCACCCGTCCGCTCACTCACTCCTGGTGTTGCGGGTCGACCCGCATGCTGCCCGGCGGTGATTGGGTAACCGATTGGGGATCGACCCGGTATGTCACCGAGCAGTCAGCGAGCGGAGCCACGATCTTCCAACTCAGCTTCGCTCAGCTCGCCTCCTACCGGGCCATTCCGGTGTTGCCCGGGCAGGTGACCGCGGCGCAATTACGCGCCGGCATGAACGCCCAATACCCGCGCCCGTAGATAACTGACATTCAATACAACGGACCGGTGGCCTCCGTGCTCTGTGAGAGCGGCGGAGGATGTCCAATAAACGTCCGGTCGCGCGCGACGCCAACCGGACGGCTATATGACCTTTGCGGTCATGCCTCGCGCCGCGACACGAGCAGCCCGATGAACGAGGCATGCTCTCACACTGCACGGCAGCCCGCCGGTCGGTCCAGGCGCTCGTCCTGGCCCTTGCCTGCTCCGCGACGACCGCGCTCTGCGCAGCGCCGGCGGACGCCGCAGCGACCGCCGTGGCCAGCGCGCCGGCGGCGCAGGGGACGCTCTCAGGCTGGAACACCACCGTCATCAGCGATGCCTCGGCGACCAACGGCACGGCGGTGCGCTACGGCAACAACGGCGCCGCCAGCGTCCAGCTGACGCTGCCGGCCGACGCCGACACGCTGACCCTCGGGCTGCGCGGAGACCAGTGCTCCGGCGCTCCCGCCTACACCGTGACCGTGGACGGCACTCCCGTCGCCAGCGGCGTCATGTCGAGCACTTCCTGGACGAATGTCAGTGACACCACCCGTCTGGACGCCGGCACCCACACCGTCAGCGTTGCGTTCACCAACTACACGTTCAACGTCTACCCGGCGTGTGCGCGCCGGCTGTATCTCGAGGGGGTCACCGCCTCGGCGAGCGCCGGGATGACCGCGCCGGCGACCAACTCGGCAATCCCCGCCGGTTTCGTGCATCAATCGGGCACGCAACTGCTCGACGGCGCCAATCAGCCGCTGCGGCTGCGGGGGGTCAACCTCGGCGGATGGCTCAGCTGGGAGGGCTGGCTGTGGGGCCAGGGCACCGACTACATCGGCGAGACGGCGATGATGAACAATCTCACGAGCCTCGTCGGCGCGACGCCGGCCAGTCAGTTCCAGACCAACGTGTACAACAACTACGTGACTGGCGCCGACTTTCACCAGATGTCCGAGGACGGGCTCAACGTCGCCCGTGTCCCGTTCAACTACCGCATGCTGGAGGACGACGCCAACCCCTTCGTCTACAAGCAGTCGGGATGGAACGTCCTCGATCAGGCAGTTGCCGAGGCAAAAGCCAACAACGTCTACCTGGTGCTCGACATGCACGTGACGCCGTGTAGTCAGACCTATTCCTTCACCGCTGATTATGCGGGCGGTCCGTTTCTCTGGTCAAACGCCCAATGTCAGGCCCGGACGGTCGCGCTGTGGAAGGCGATCGCGGCGCGTTATGCCTCTGCCAACGTCATTGCCGGTTACGACCTGATCAACGAGCCGATGATCGGCAACAGCCAGTTGCTCGGTCTCTACCAGCAGATCACGGCCGCGATCCGGTCAGTCGACACCAACCACATGATCATTTACGAGGGCAACAACCTGGCCCGGGACTTCAGCATGTTCACGAAGCCGCTGGACTCCAACGAGATGCTGGAGGTCCACGACTACTCCTGGTCATTCGGAAGCCAGCCTCTGAGCGCCCGCATGCCGTCTTACGACGCCGCCGCCAAAGCGATCAACGCTCCGATCTGGGCGGGAGAGTTCGGCCAGGACGTCGTTGGCGGAATCTCGAATTACGTGAAGACGTTCAATCAGGACCCGCTGTTCGCCGGATGGGCGGACTGGACATGGAAGCAGGCGCCCGGCCTGGCGGCGATGCAGACCATCCAGGAGACCCCGGCGTCAAAGCTGCTGCTCGCCTGGATGGACAACACCTCGCGGCCCAAGCCGACCGTGGCCCAGGCCACGCAGGGCATGAGCGACTTCATCACCTCGATGCAGTTCGCCAACACGCTCCCCAACCCCCAGATGGAGCAGGCGCTCAGCGGATCGTGAGCCTGATTCGCCGGCCGCTCAGCGGCCGACGACGAAGCGCGCCGACACCGAGTCGCCGGCGCGACCATCGACAAGCGGAGTGGCGGTCACCCGGTAGGTCCCCGCCGAGTGCCGGCGGGCGGCGATCCGTCCGCCGAGGTTCACACTGTTGGCGCCCCCCCGGCCCGTCACCCGCACGCTCGCCCCCACGGAGACGAAACGGGTGCAGGGGTGCTGTGGGCGCCCATGAGCCACTGGCAAGCACCGCCATCCCACCGTGCGCCCGACGGCGGCCGAGGCGACGGTGACCCTGACCGAGGCGCGCCAGGGCAGCGTGAAGCCAACCCGGAGCCCGCGCTTGCCGTAGCTGGCTCGCAGCTTCGTCAGTGCGGGTGGCCGGTTTCCGCTCGGCGTACGGGGGTTCATCTTGTTCATCGCCGCCTGCAGCGCTGCCGGCCGGAGCTGGTTGGAGAGGATCGGCACAGCCCGATAGGTGAAGTACGGAGCGGCCAAGGTGAGGGACATCACCGGCTGGCCGGTTGCGGTGAGCTCATCGATGTCCGGCGTGCTGCCCCACGACACCACCCAATCGCCGCCGGGGAGCAGCCGTGCGCTGCCACAGCAGGAGGAGGTCACGGGCGTCGGATCGGTGAACGTCTGCACCAGCGTCGCGGTCCGGGCCTGCGGATCGATGCGGAAGCGCAGGACGCGGAGCGGACGCTTGCGATTGATGCCGTTGTCCAGCAGGGAGACGGTGCCGTCCGGCCACACACGGGCGTCGGACTGGCCCCCGAAATCCGTCGTCGCGGACGGATCGCCGATGATCCGCAGACTCTGGGGCGTCGCGGTGCCGCCGAGCTTCCACTCGATCGCCCCGGTGCTCCCGTTGACGAGGTAGAGCGCGTCGGTGTGGGCGAGCGAGACGAGAAAGTCATTGCCGTCGGGGACGACCGAATCGATGTGCTGGTAATCCCAGACCAAGCCGGTGATGTTCGGATAGTCGAGGTCGAGCGCCAGTGGCCAGCGGGCGCTTTCCGCGGGGCCGACCTTGCCGGCGGCGTTCCACGAGAACGCGACCGAGCCGTCCGGGCGGATCTCCTGGAACGAGGCGTCGATCGCGGTCCCGAGCCCGAAGAACACCGGTGACAGGTTGGCGTTCTGACGCGGCACGTAGCTGGTCATCAGCGTGTCCCCGTTGGCGAGTTGCAGTCCCTCGTGGAAGTCGGTCGGCGATCCCGCGGTGACCAGCGGCGTTCCGACGGTGGTTCCGTCGAGGCGATGCTGCACGAGCTCGTACTCTCCGGGCACGCCGAACCCGGTTGAGATTTCATAGCTGAGGGCGGGCGGAGCGTGCGAGCCGAGCAGGTTCTTCTCTTCGTACCAGGACAGGTTGCCATTGGCCAGCAGATTGGCGTTGACCGGCGTGCCCGTCGAATCCTCGTACCACCAGACCGGAACGCCGTTGCTGTCGAACAGGACGACGTACGGTGCCGCCGGCGCTCCGTTCACGGTGGCCGCCGTCGGCGTCACCAGGTAGTAGGCGGCCTGCGGCCGGCCCGATACCTGGGCGGTGTAGCCGGGGAAGTTGGCCGGCAGACAGCGCACCGTGTAGGTGGAGCGGCTCGAGCCCGACCCGGCGACCACCGAGAAGCTCTGGCCGGCGCCCATCCGTAGCGAGGTCCGGAAGCTGCCGTGCTGCACCGGCTGGCGGTCGACCGACACCGGGGAACCGCCGCCATCGGTGACGTTGAGCGCCACCTTCTCCGACGGCTCGCAGCGAACCGCGTAGTTCGGGACGTTGGGACTGAAGGCCGGCTGCAACGCGGGCTGGGCGGTGATCTGCAGGGCGGAGGCGGCGGCCGGGGCGTCAGCACGGTGGGCGATCGCCGCGCTCGCCGCGGGGGCGCATCCCAGCGCGATCGCGATCGAGAAGACCGCTGCACACACGCGCCGACGCGCCTGTCCAGTCGTCGGACGTGCCATCGGCTGATTGATATCGGAACTGGGGCGGGCTGGCAATCGAGCCTGCCCAAAGGGGAAAACCTGCCGGTTTCAGCCCAGCGGACTGAGCGCGGAGATGACGGCCGGGCTCGGCGTATCGTTCCCGAGCGCGACGTCGGAGACGAAGTCCTGCATCCCCTGCGTTGCCTGGGCGACCGTCGGTGCGGGCGCGGTGCTGCTGCACAGCCAGTTGATCAGCATCTGCCAGTCCGCGGAGACCGGGATCCGGTACACCCCCAGGCCATTGGTCTCCTTCCACGTCCAGAACGACCATCCCGCCACGGCGCTCTGGGCCTTGAACATCGCGACCTGGGCGGCGTCCTGCGACGCGAGGTTCTCTCCGTACTCGCCGATCCACAGCGGGACCTGTTGTGCGTCGGCCATCTGCGCGTACGCGTCGAGCTGCGCCTGCACGTCGGTCTGAGACCACAGGTACATGTGCGGGCTGTAGACGATGTTCGACGCCATCGGCGTGGTCGCCCAGGAGAAATCGCGGCTGTCCCGCGCCCCCTCCAGGAAGATCATGTGGTTCGGGTCGACCGAACGAATCGCGGCGATCGTCCGGGCGTAGATCTGCGGCACGCTGACGCCCAGCCCGGGGGGAGGGTCGGTCGGGCTGCCGTAGGGCTCGTTGAGCAGGTCGTAGCCGGCGATCGCGCTGTCGTTCGCGTAGCGGGCGGCGATCGCCTGCCACATCGCCACCATGTCGGCCTGGTCCTGCGGCGAGTTCCACAGCAGCGGCCCCGTCGGGTCGTCGTTGTCGGCCGTGAACCCCAGCGCCTGGCCGCCGGGTGCGGCATGCATGTCGAGCACGATGTAGACGTGGTTCTCCTGCGCCCACTGGACGAGGTTGTCGAGGATCGCCCACCCCGAAGCCTTGTAGACGCCGGGGAACCCCGGGTCCTCCAGCAGCCGGTAGTCGAACGGGACCCGGATGACGTTGAAGCCGAGGCTGGCGATCTGCGCGATGTCGGACTCCTGGATCATCGACTGCTGCACCTCGGCGTGAAACTGCTCCGCGGCCGGCATCCCGACGAGGGTCGCGAGCCGGTCGACGATCGCGGTCTCGCCCGTGTACCCGCCGCCGAACATCCAGCCTTCCCACAGCAGCCAGCCTCCGAGATCCACGCCCTGCAGCGAGACCGGATTCCCCGCGGTGTCGACGATCTGCGTGCCGCTCGTGTGCAGGAACGGCAGCGGTGCGGTCGGTGACGGGGCCGCAGTCGGGGCCACCGTCGACACCGGGATCGGCGCGGCCGGCGACGGATGCCCGGGCTTGTGCTTGGCCTTGGTCGCCCCCGCCGCATGAGCCGGACGGCGGTGGTGCCGGCGCTTGGCCGAACGATGCCGGCCCGGGCGCTGAATCGCCGCCCCGTACACCGCCGGCGCCGCCCGGTGGACCGCCGGGCGGGCGGAGGCTCCCGACGCTGCCGTGACGGCCAGCGCCGAAACCAGCAGCCCGAATGCGAGCGCGCAGCGGAGCGCGAGTCTGCCGGGACGGACGTCCATCCTCCGTCCATCGGACAGCCCGGCCGATTACTTGAGCATTTAGCGCAGGCTCAGACCATCTGCTGAGACCAGCGCGCGTCCCCGGAGCTCGGCGTCCCCCGACACACCGGCGGCCGCGAGAATCGTCGGAGCGATGTCATAGATCGCGAGATCGTCGCGCCGGGCCGGCGGCACCCCGGGCGCGGCAAGGATGCAGATGCCGTCACGGTCATGGTTGGCGTCGTCGGGGCCGGTGTCGTTCTCCAGCGTCCAGTGACGGCCGTGGCCGAGGCTGCCGACGCTGCGCCAGCCCAGATCGCCGAAGTAGACGATCAGATCGGGTGGGATGCCACGCTGCTGGCGCCACAGATCCGCCGGACGAAAGGCGCGCGTCCCGATCGGCTTTCCGTCGGGTCCCGGCAACTGCTCCAGTCCGTTCGCCAGCTCGTCGCGCAGCGCCTCGAACTCGTCGGGATCGACGATTCCCTGCGGCTCCCGCCCGCGGACGTTGAGGCACAGCCGGCAGTAATACCCGCCCTCCCCCCACGCCCTGGTCCGGCTCCAGTCGATCCGCACCGCGCTGAGCGGGGTCACCTCGGTCGGCGTCTCCTCGAGCACCAGGTAGCCCTCGCGCACGAGCCACTCGTTGACGCAGATCGCGCCGTGCATCGGGCGCGCGCCATGGTCGGAGACGACCAGCACCGTGGTGTCGTCGTCGAAGCGCTCCAGCAGCTCGCCGATCTCCTCGTCGAGATAGGCGTAGTAGTTGCGGATCGCGTCGCGGTAACGAGAGTCGGGCTCGTAGCGCGGATGGGTCGGATCCAGGAACCGCCAGAACGCATGGTGCATCCGGTCCAGGCCGATCTCAACCATCATGAAGAAGTCCCACGGCCGGGTATCCAGCAGATGGCCGCAGAGCCGGAACCGCTGCTCGGTCATCTCATAGACCTCGGCCAGGATCCGGTCCCGGTCATCGCTGCGGAAGTTCTTGACGTCGACCTGGTAACGGCCGACCAGCGCCTCGACCTCGGTGCGCAGCTCGGGCGGATGGGTGTACGCGTCCGTCCGGGTGTCGGAGGTCAGAAAGCACGAGACCAGGTCTCCGTTGACGACGGGCGGCGGCGAGGTCTGGGGCACGCCCACCACGATCACCCGTTTCCCGGCATCTCCCAGGCGGTCCCAGACACGAGGCGCCGTGACCGCTCGCGCGTCGGCGGTCACCAGCGAGTCGTAGCCATGGTCGATCCGGTTCCGAAACCCGTAGATCCCGAGCTCTCCCGGATCCAGCCCGCTGGTCATGCAACTCCACGCTGGCACCGTGATCGGCGGATCGACGCTGCGCAGCGGTCCCGATATCCCCCGCTCGATCAGCGAGTTGAGGTTCGGAAGCTCATCCTGCCAGCGCTCGAAGACCAGCTTGGGCTCGGCGCAGTCCAACCCGATGACGGCGACCCGGGAGATCAGATCATCCCCTGACGGGTCGCCAGCGCGACCGCGTGAGCCCGCGTGCGGCATTCGAGCTTGACCAGCACGCCCGCGACGATGCTCTTGACGGTCCGTTCGGAGTAGTTGAGCTCCTCGGCGATGCTGCGCGTGACCTCGCCGTCGGCCAGCAGCCGCAGCACGGTGAGCTCGCGGCCCGTGAGCGTGCGATCGTCCGGCTGACGGGGCTCCGGCGGCTCGGGCGGCAGCATCCGGCAGAACAGCTCAGGCGGAATCGAGGCGCCCCCGCGCGTGACCGCTCTGACGCAGGCCAGCAGCCGTGACGGGGTGAGCCCGCGCAGCACCAGCACCGCCGACAGGTCCGCGTCCGGCGATCCGTCGTCCGGCTCGGTGTCACGGATGCAGCCGAGCAGGCGGACGTTCATCCGGCGCGCCGGCGCGGAATCCTGCGCGATCCCGGCCCCGTCCATCTCGAAGATCATCACCGGCGGTCCGGCGGGTGCCCGGCCCGGCGCACGGCGTGTGGATCTCTGGCTGGTGCGGTCCAGGATCATGGACCCGCCTGTCCATCAACGGGAAGCGGGCGCGCGACCGCCAGCCCCTTCATCGACCATCTCAAGCAGGAACCCCCGGACTCAAACGTGGACAATCGTTACGATTCCTACGGCTACGTAAGAATACGACATCCGGCCACCCAGATCGAGTTAACGTTGTGAAATGTTTGTCTTCGACGTGGCCGTGAGCGACCCGATCCTCACAGCCACCCTCCGATCGTGCGGCCCAGCGCCGCCAGCGCGACCCCGAGCACGATGCTCGCGACGACGTTGGCGGCCGCCGCCCGGAGCTCGCCACTTTCCGCCAGCCGGTCGGTCTCGAACATCCAGGTCGAGAACGTGGTGTAGGAGCCGATCGTTGCGGTGCCGACAATCAGCGCCGCGTCGGTCGACAGTGCGAGCCCGGTCACGAGCCCGAGCAGAAACGACCCGCTCAGGTTGATCGCGAGCGTTCCGTAGGGGAAGGCGCCGCCGAGCCGGCGCCCCACCGCACGGTCGACGACGAACCGGGCGATCGCCCCCGCCCCGCCGACCACCGCAACCGCGATCCAGGTCCAGACGGTCATGCCAGCATCCGGGTGCGCCTGACCAGCGAGGTCGTCAGCCACACCGCCGTCAGCCCGGCCGTGATGCTCGCGCACGCGTACGCGACGGCCAGCCCGTCGGCATGATGGTCGAGCATTTCGACGATCTCCAGCTGGACCGTCGAGAACGTCGTGTACGCGCCGCAGAAGCCCGTCCCCAGCAGCGGTCGCTGATACAACGACTGCGGCAGCCGCTCCTGCAGCCGCGTCGCGAAGTACGCCAACGCCGCCGAGCCGGTCACGTTGATGACGAACACCGCCCACGGCCACTGGGTGGGGTCGGTCACGAGCCGCCGCACGATCCAGACCCGCAGCACCGCGCCGACCATCCCGCCGGCGAAGATCGCGGCCAGCTCGCGTCGGTCGGCGCCGCGGAAGATCATGCCACGGCGCCGAGCTCGTGGGACGTCAAGCGGTCCGGGCGCTCGCCGCCGCAGCCAGGCCGAGATCGTCGATCGCCTGCTCGCGCATCTTGAACTTCTGAACCTTGCCGGTGACCGTCATCGGGAACCCGTCGACGAACTTCACGTAACGCGGGATCTTGTAGTGGGCGATCTGACCGCGACAGAACTCGCGCAGCTCCTCAGGCGTCAGTGACGCGCCCGCACGCGTGATCACCCACGCCATCAGTTCTTCGCCGTAGCGCTCGTCGGGGACGCCGATCACCTGCACGTCGGCGACCTGCGGGTGCGTGTAGAGAAATTCCTCGACCTCACGGGGATAGACGTTCTCGCCGCCGCGGATCACCAGGTCCTTGATCCGCCCGACGATGTTGACGTAGCCCTCGCCGTCCATCGTCGCCAGGTCCCCGGTGTGCATCCAGCGGTCGGAGTCGATCGCCTCGGCGGTCCGCTCGGGGTCCTCCCAGTAGCCGAGCATCACGCTGTACCCGCGCGTGCACAGCTCGCCGGCGGTCCCGCGCTCGACGGTCGCGCCGTCGTCCGGGCTCACGATCTTGACTTCGAGATGCGGTCCGACCCGGCCGACGGACCCGACCCGCTTTTCGATCGGGTCATCGACGGCCGTCTGCAGGCTGACCGGGCTGGTCTCGGTCATCCCGTACGCGATTCCCACTTCGCTCATGTGCATCCGTTCGATCACCCGCCGCATGACTTCGACCGGACACGGCGAACCGGCCATGATCCCGGTCCGCAACGAACGCAGGTCGAACTCCGCAAAGCGCGGATGGTCAAGCTCGGCGATGAACATCGTCGGCACCCCGTACAGCGACGTGCAGCGCTCGTTCGCACAGGCGGCCAGCGTCGCCTCGGGTTCGAACGACGGCGCCGGAATCACCATTGCGGCGCCGTGCGACGAGCACGCGAGGTTGCCCATCACCATGCCGAAGCAGTGATAGAACGGCACCGGGATGCAGACCCGGTCGTGCTCGGAGTAACCGACCCCCTCGCCCACGAAGTACCCGTTGTTGAGCAGGTTGCGGTGCGTCAGCGTCGCGCCCTTGGGAAAGCCGGTCGTGCCGCTCGTGTACTGGATGTTGATCGGATCGTCGCAGGTGAGCACCGCCTCGATCGCCGACACCCGGTCGCCGCCGACCTCGGCCCCATCCGCGAGCAGCGACCCCCAATCGTCGGTGCCGAGGAACACGACGCGCTCGAGCCCGGGCAGTTCAGGTCTGACCTCGGCGATCATCGCCCGGTAGTCAGAGCTCTTGTGCGAGACCGCCGAGACCAGCATGCGGGCGCCCGACT
The DNA here is from genome assembly GCA_963743985.1 of uncultured Solirubrobacteraceae bacterium. Classification (GTDB taxonomy): domain Bacteria; phylum Actinomycetota; class Thermoleophilia; order Solirubrobacterales; family Solirubrobacteraceae; genus Palsa-465. The sequence continues at coordinate 63,740 of CAVUSD010000014.1, forward strand.
GGCGCAGGACATAACGCAGCTCGGACGTCTGATAGGCCGGGTTGACGTTGACCAGGATCACGCCGAGGCGCGCCGACGCGTACTGCACGAGCGTCCACTCGGCGCAGTTCGGGCTCCAGATCCCGAGCCGGTCGCCCTTGACCAGGCCGGCCGCGATCAGCCCGCGCGCCACCGCCTCGACCGCCTCGCCCAGCTGCGACCACGTGTAGCGCAGGCCCTGGTGACAGGAGACGAGCGCCTCCCGCGACCCGAACCGGCCGATCGTCGCGTCGAGGTTGGCACCGATCGTCTGCTCCAGCAGGGGCGGCGTCTGAGGGCCGCGTGAATAGGACTCCGTCATCGCCTCTCTCGATCTCCCTCGCTCGGTCTGAGCCCGGCCGATTCTACGTTCGCATGAACCGGTGATCCAACCATGCTCCGGGTCCGTACTAACAGAAAGTGGTCCGTCCGTTCGGCGGCCGCTGCTACATACGGATCATCCGACCGATGCGCAGACCCCCACTCAATCGCCGCCAGCACAAAGCCGAATTGTGCTCGCTCGCCGACGAGGATCTGATGGAGCGGGTACGCACCGGCGACGCGAGCGCGTTCGAGATCATCGTCGACCGCCACTCCGACGTGGCATTCTCGCTCGCCTACCGGATGTGCGGCCGGCGGGGGATGGCCGAGGACATCGTCCAGGAGTCATTTCTGTCGCTGTGGCGAAGCGGCGCCCGCTACGACCGGACGCGCGGTAGCGTCCGCTCCTGGGTGCTGGGCGTCGTTCACAACCGCGCGATCGACCTGTTCCGTCGCGACAGCGTCCGCACCTCCAAGGACGTCGCCGACGAGGGTGCGGTGGAGCGCCTGGCCTCGGCTGAGAGCACCGAGCGCGAAGCCGAACGCCGCGACGAAGCCTCGCAGGTCCGCACTGCGCTATCGGGTCTGCCCGATGAGCAGCGCAAGGTGATCGAGCTGGCCTACTTCGGCGGGTTCTCCCACAGCCAGATCGCCGAGATGCTGTCGCTCCCCGCCGGGACGGTGAAGGGACGGATGCGTCTCGGCTTGACGAAACTGCGCGTGTCACTGCAGGCGGACATCGGGATGATCACGTGAGCGACGAGGACACGTTGCCGGGACCGGGGCACTGTGGCGCGGACGTCGCCGCCTACGCGCTCGGGGCGCTGGACCCGGTCGAGGCCGAAGCGTTCGCACGCCATCTCGAGACCTGCGCTGTCTGCCGGGACGAGCTCGAGGCCTTCCAGCAGGTCGTCGACCTGCTGCCGATGACCGCGCCCGCGTTCAAGGCCTCGCCCAAGCTGCGCCGGCGCATCCGTCGCGCGGCTCTCGACGAGCCCCGGGCGCCCGCCGGTCAGACGAGCCGGGCGCACCGCAGCTGGCGGCCCGAATGGGTCACTCGCCCGGCGCTCGGCGTCGCTGCCGGGCTGGCGGTGATCGCGGTCGCGCTGGTCATCGTGCTGAGCGGTGGCGGCTCCAGCACTCGGGTCGTCGAGGCCCAGGTGACCGGCCACGGCAGCGCCAGCCTGAAGATCTCGGGGCATCGCGGCGAGCTCATCGTGCAGCACGTCGCGCCGCCGCCCAGCGGCAAGATCTACGAGGTCTGGCTGGTCCATGGCAAGCAAGCGCCGCAGCCGACCAACGCGCTGTTCGACGTCAACGCCGACGGCAACACCGATGTCAACGTGCCCGGCAGCCTGGACGGCGTCAGCCAGGTGCTGGTCACCCCCGAGCCGGCCGGCGGCTCCAAGGTCCCGACGCACGCGCCGGTGATCGCGGCTCAGCTCGACTAGCGTCCGGCAGCACGAGGACGTCGATCGTCTCGAGCGACGGACTGCGCGCGTAGGCGATCCGCAGCCCGTCGTCCCGAGCGGCCAGCAGCGCCGCCAGCGCCTGTTCGGTCACGCGTTCGCCCGGAGCCAGCACCGGCACCCCGGGCGGGTAGGGCGCGATCAGTTCGGCGCTGACGCGGCCGACCGCCGCCGCCGTCGCGACCGTCTCCGCGCGTCCGAAGAACGCCTCCCGCGGGGCGACCACGGGGCTCGGCTCGACGATCCACGCCGCCGTCGGCGCCACCGCCCGCGGCACCCCGCGACGCCGGCTGATCGAGGCCGCCAGCGCGTCGGTCAGACGCCGCAGCGCGGGCTCGTCGTCGGCGACGGTGACGACGGCGACGATCGTGTCGCGGTCGGCCATCTCGACGGGCAGCCCCGCGGCGATCAGATCGGACTCGACCTGCACGCCGTGTGCCCCGGTCCCCGCGAGCGCCAGCGTGAGTTTTGCGGGATCGACGCCTGGGCCGTCGAGCACCCGCAGACCGTCGATCGCCGCCAGTCGCCGGCGCGCGGCGACGACGGCCGTGAGCATCCGGTCGATCAGCCGTTCGCCGTGATGCTCCAGCAGCGCCCGGGACGCGTCGATGCTCGCCATGATCGCTCCCGACGGGCTCGTCGTATGGGTCGCGTCAAACGCGCGCGCCAGCCGGTCGGAGGCGATCCGCTGCGAGTTGACCGCCAGGATCGCGGCCTGGTTGTAGGCGGGCAGGGTCTTGTGGACGCTGGTCACCATCGCGTCGGCCCCCAACGACAGCGCGTGACCGGGAAGCGCTGGGTGGAAGCCGAAGTGGGCCGCCCAGGCGGCGTCGACGACGAGCGGGATGCCGACGTCGTGGACGACCGTGGCGTGGGCGCGGATGTCGGAATAGGTACCGACGTAGGACGGATCCGACAGGAACACGGCGACCGCGGCGGGGTGCTCGGCGAGCGCCGCGGCGACCCGGTCGGGCCCATAGCCGGCCGACAGGCCCGTGGTTCGATCGACCTCGGGCGTCACCCAGACTGGTCGCAGGCCCGCCAGGACCAGTCCCAACAGCACCGACCGATGCAACGTCCGAGACACGACCACCTCGTCGCCGGGCTCGCCCAGCGACAACGCCAACGTCTGGTTGCAGTGCGTCGAGCCGCCGACCGAGAACCGGCAGACGTCGGCGCCGAACAGTCGAGCCGCCCGCTGTTCGGCCTGGGCCACACGGGCGTGTGCGGTCTTGATCGTGTCGAGCCCGCCGTAGACGCCCACATCGCCCGCGACCACCGAGCCGGTCAGCGCGGTGAAGCCCTTGTGACCGGGCGTGCAGAACGCGTGCTCGCCGGCCGCGCGGCGGTCGAGGGCGGCGAGATAGCCGGCCAGCAGCGGCGCGTCGGCGGCCAGGCCGAGCGGGTCGCGAGCGTCGGTCGGCGCCTGAGCGACGATTGTTTGATCGATGGCGGGGTAGTCCACGGCTGCGGCACGGTATCCGGCTCGAGCAAAGGCGCCCGGGCCGGCAACGTCACAAGCCGACGACAGCGGCCCAGTACGGTGATCCGAATGGGCATTGTCGCCGTATTGATCCGTAACCGCCGCGCAAGCAAACGAACGGAGCTTCACTGATGGTCGGACTTGACAACCCACTGCACATTGCCCTCGTCCTGATCGTGGTCCTGATGGTCTTCGGCGCCAAGCGCCTGCCCGAGATGGGCAAATCGATGGGCCAGGGTCTGCGGGGCTTCAAAGATTCATTGCAGGGCCATGAGCCCGCCGACGAGGTCTCCCCCGGCACGATGCTGACCGCCGCCGTCCCGGAGCCGCTGGTCGCCCCGGTCGCCACGCCGGTCGCGACCCCGGTCGCCACGCCCGTCGCTGCGCAGAGCACGTCACACCGCGCCTGAGCGCGGCCGGAACTCACGACCCGAACCTCGCCACCACTACATCCGATGAAGATCGCGATTGTCGGCGGCGGGGTGTCGGGCCTGGTCACCGCCTACCTGCTCGCCCGTGAACATGAGGTGACCGTGTTCGAGGCGGGCAGCCACGCCGGCGGCCACACGAACACGATCCGGGTCGACACCGAATCAGAGACGCACCACGTCGACACCGGGTTCATCGTCTTCAACGACCGCAACTATCCGAACTTCGAACGGCTGCTGGACCACCTGGATGTTCCCGGCCAGTCGTCGAACATGTCGTTCGGGGTCAGCGACGGCCATGGGGACTTCGAGTACACCGGGGGCTCGCCGAATGGGCTGTTCGCCAAGCGGGCGCACCTCGTCACCCCGTGGTTTCACCGGATGATCGCCGACCTCGGCCGGTTTCAGCGCAGCGCTCGGGAGCTCCTCGCCGGTGGCGACAGCGGCCCGTCGCTCGGCCTCTGGCTCGAGCAGCAGCAGTTCTCCCAGCCGTTCATCGAGCGGCTGATCGTCCCGCAGGCATCGGCGGTGTGGTCGGCCGACCCCGGGCAGATGTGGACGTTCCCGGCGCGCTTCCTGGTCGAGTTCTTCGACAACCACGGGATGCTCGGGTTTCGCAATCGCCCGAACTGGCGGACCGTCCGGGGAGGCTCGTATCGCTACGTGGAAGCGTTGCTGAGCCGTTTCGAAGGGCGGATCTGGCTCAACACGCCGGTCACGCAGGTGACGCGCGCCGACGATCACGTGCTCGTCACGCCGCGCGGTGCCGAGCCCCGTCGGTTCGACGAGGTCGTGCTCGCCGCCCACTCCGATCAGGCGCTCCGGATCCTCGGCGACGCCACCGTGCGCGAGCACGAGCTGCTGGGCGCGATCCCCTACCAGGCCAACCAGGCCGTGCTGCACACCGATACCGCAATGCTGCCGCGACGGCGGCGCGCCTGGGCGAGCTGGAATTATCATCTGACGGACGCACCCGGAGACCGCACCACTGTCACGTATCACATGAATCGCCTGCAGTCGCTGACCGCCAATCGGGAGTTCTGCGTCACGCTGAATCGGACCGGGGAGATCGACCCCACCCGTGTGATCGCGACGATCGACTACGCCCACCCCGTGTTCACCCGCGAGGGCATCCGCGCCCAGGCACGCCTGCATGAGATCAGCGGTCACAACCGGACCCACTTCGCCGGCGCCTACTGGGGCTCGGGCTTTCACGAGGATGGGGTCGTGTCGGCGCTCCGCATCGCCGACCGTTTCGGGGCGACGCTGTGAGCACCGCCGACGCCGGCACCGCCAGCTGCATCTACAGCGGCACGATCCGTCACCGCCGAGGGACGCCGGCGACCGACTTCACCCACCGCCTGTCGCTCGCCTACGTGGATCTCGACGAGCTGCCGCGGCTGCTCGGCGGGCGGCTGCTGCGCCGCGGGCCGGGGTCGCTTCGCTTTCGCCGTTCCGATTATCTGGGTCCGCGCTCGACGCCGCTGGCAACGGCCGTCCGTGACCGCGTCGCGCAGCTGACCGGCGCCCGTCCCGAGGGCCCGATCCGGATGCTGACGCAGCTGCGGTCGTTCGGGGTCTGCTTTAACCCGGTCAGCTTCTATTACTGCATGGACCGTGACGCCGAGCGCGTGCAGACGGTGCTCGCCGAGGTCACGAACACCCCCTGGGGCGAGCGCCACGCCTATGCGCTGGACGACACGGCGGACGGCTCATCGCTCGTCACGGGCACGTTCGACAAGCGCTTGCACGTGTCGCCGTTCATGTCGATGGACCACGTGTACCGGGCGCGCGCGACGACGCCCGGGCAGACGCTGTCGGTCCAGATCGAAAACCTCCGCCACGACGACAAGGTGTTCGAGGCGACGCTCAACCTCACCCGGGTGCCCCTGACGCCTCGGGGGGTCGCTCGCATGACGGCCACCAGCGCTCGCGTGCTGGCGCTGATCTACGGTCACGCCGCGGCGCTGAAACTGGCAGGCGCCCGATATCACCGCCACCCCACCTCGGTCCCGGCGTGATGAGACCGGCCGAGGTAACGCTGTGGCGATCGGTGGCCTCCGGCCTCCTGGCGCGGATCCGCGTCGGCTCGTTGACCGTCGTCGAATCCGGCCACCGGCACACGTTCGGCGCGGGCGCGCCGGCGGCCACGATCGAGCTGCACGACGGAAGCTTCTGGCGGACGCTCATGCGCGGCAGCCGGGGGCTGGCGGAGTCCTACATCGAGGGGGTGTGGGATTCGCCCGACCTGGTCGCGGTGATTCGCCTGGCCGCTCGCAACGCGTCGCTGATCGACGATGTCCGGCGCTATACCGCGCCGCTGTGGACGCCGCAGCAACGCCTGCGCGCGCTCGCCAACCGCAACACCCGGAGCGCCAGCCGGCGCCACATCGCCGCGCATTACGACCTCGGCGAACAGTTGTTTGAGCGGATGCTCGATCCGACGATGAGTTACTCGTGCGCGCTGTTCGAGCGCTCGGGGATGACCCTGGAGGAGGCGTCGGTCGCCAAGCTCGAGCGCGTCTGCGAGCAGCTGCAACTCGGTCCGAGCGATCACCTGGTCGAGATCGGCACCGGCTGGGGCGGGCTGGCGGTGCACGCCGCCGCCACGCGCGGCTGTCGGGTCACCACGACGACGATCTCCGCCAACCAGCACGCGTATGCCGTGCAGCGTGTACGTGAAGCTGGACTGCAGGATCGCGTGCAGGTCCTGCTCTCGGACTACCGGGATCTGCGCGGCAGTTATGACAAGCTGGTCTCGATCGAGATGATCGAAGCGGTGGGCTGGCAGCACATCGGCACGTTCTTTCATCGCTGCTCGGAGTTGTTGCATTCCCACGGAGCGATGCTGTTGCAGGCGATCACGATCGACGACCGCGCCTACGAGGTCGAGAAAGCCTCCAAGTCGTTCATCAAGGAGTACATCTTCCCCGGTGGCTGTCTGCCGTCGATGGAGGTGATCATGCGAAACGTCGCGCGCCATACCGATCTGCAGGCGGTCGGGCTCAAGGACATCACCGCCAGCTACGTCGAGACCCTGCGCCTCTGGCGTGAAAACCTCGCCGGCGAACGGTCCGAACTCGAGCGGCTGGGGTACGACGAGCGCTTTCACCGGTTGTGGACGTTGTATCTCTCCTACTGCGAGGGCGGGTTCGCGGAGCGACGGATCTGCGATGTGCAGCTTTTGCTCGCTAAGCCCCGGTGGGCCGCACAGCTCAATGGCCACGTGCACAGTGCCAGCAGCGCCGCTGCAGCCGCAGTGCACAGCTCGATTTAGCAATTCTTTCACCGTCGACTGATCCAGTCGTCGCGACGGTCCGAATACCCGTGTGAGCGGCCCGAATGCGGGGCGCCGAACCGATCGGCGAGCCCGTCAGGGTCGCCGGACCCCCTTGTTCGGAAAGGAACGCATTACATATGGATCCCATTGATCTGAAGTCGATCGACGCTGATGGCGCGATCGCCGAGACTCATGCGGCTGCCGTAGAGGCAATCGACTCGGGCCACACTCGCAGCAGTTTCCTGCGCAAGGGTGCACTCGCCGGCGGTGCTGCAATGTCCGGCGGCGCGATTCTCGGTGCACTGCTGCCGGGCACCGCCCTGGCCGCGACGAAGGGTGCTCCGCCTGCCGCATTCGGCAAGGGCGACATCGGCATCCTGAACTACGCGTTGACGCTGGAGTACCTCGAGTCGTCGTTCTACAACGCCGCCGCGAAGAACGGCGTCGCCAAGGGCGACAAGCAGCTGACCGCCTTCCTGAAGACGGCTCAGACAGACGAGAACGCCCACGTCAAGTTCCTCAAGGCCGGGCTGAAGAGCGCCGCGGTCAAGGAGCCGAAGTTCAACTTCGGCAAGGCCGTCACCGACAAGGCGACGTTCGCCGCGACGGCGTACGTCCTCGAGAACACCGGCGTCCACGCCTACCTCGGCCAGGCGGGCAATATCGCCAACCCGGCCTACCTGCTGGCTGCCGCGTCGATCGTGACCGTCGAGGCGCGCCACTCGGGCGCCATCGGCATCTACCTCGGCAAGGCGATTGCCCCGGTCCCGTTCGACACCGGCTGGACCGCCGCGAAGGTGCTGGCGGCCGTCAAGGGCACCGGCTTCATCGTCTCGTAGTCCTCCCGGTCGCGCTGAAACGCGCTACGGGACACGGATGCACGTGACGCTTCGGCGGGTGGGTCTTCGGATCCGCCCGCCGTTGGCGTTTTCGGCACGGCCACTCAGCCGGTCGTGAGCGGGAATTCCTGGATGTGATCGGCCTCGGCCGCCCCGCCGAACGGCCGCGTCAGGCAAAACTGCTCGAGGACCGACTCGGCGACCCCTTCGACGCCGGGCGTGTCCGACGCCTCTCCTTGGGTGTGTGGGTCGTCGGCGAACCCCCCGACCTCGACCGAGTGCTCGGGGGTGCGGTAGCCGGACAGGCCGATCAGATGGAGCTTCAGCGCCTTACCGAGGGCGTCGAGACGTGCGGCGATCACCGGCTCCTGGTTGACGCTGTAGTTGGTTCCGGCGGCCTGGAAGAACCCGTAGTCGCCGCCGTGCGCGACGAACGGCGTGTTGATGCAGCCCGCCGGCGCCGCGACCGGCGCGCCCCCGGAGATCAGATCCGCCTGGCTGGCCTCGGCGTCGAGCTTGTTCGCCTGGCGTTGCAGCCGGCGCTTGAGCGCGGTCAGCTGTGTCGCGTCGTGATTCTTGGCGGCCTGCACCTTGAGCTGCTTGTCGACGATCGCCAGCTTCAGCTGCGCCAGGTTGTCGCGCTCGTCGACGACCGCGGCGGTCGAGCGCGTGCGCCGCGCTCGCACCTTCTCCAGTCGCTGGGTTTCGACCGCCAGCTGCGCCTTCGCGGTCTGGACGGCGGCGATCGTGCGCGCGTTGGCGTGGCGCAGCTTGCTCATGTCGGACAGGCCGTTGACGAGCTGGTTGAACCCGCCGGCGCTGACGACGACGTTGACCAGCGAGGGCGGCGGCGACTCGTACTGGGCGCGCAGCTGGGCCGCCAGCGCGGCGCGATCGTGCTTGAACGCGGCCCGCAGCGACCTCAGGCGCGCCCGGGCGCTGGTCAGCTCGTCGGTCGTCGCGCGCAGCTGCTGCTCCTGGATGTCAACGCTCGTCTGGACGCCCGACAGCCGCTGCTGCAGCGTCGAGATCGATCCCTGGAACTGCTGGATCTGTTGGGATGCGTTGTTGATCTCCGACTGCAGCTGCTGCGCCCGCTGTTGACCGGCCGCGTATCGGGACGACAGATCGGCCGCTGCCGGCCCCGCACGCAGCGCCAGCACGACCACCACCGTGGCCACGAGAACGGCGCAGACGGCTGATCCGGAAACGATGCGGGAAACGCGGGTCATACGGCCCGGCGACGCTACCAAGGCGTCGCTTTGCGGGAGCATTTCGCCTTCCGGCGCAACGAAAGTTGCACCTTCGGGGCGCCCGGACGTGTCAGCCGAGTCTGATCAACACGATCGTGTTGAGCACGAACAGCAGCGCGAACGCGATCGTCCAGCGGTTCAGGTTGCGCTCGACCAGCGAGCCGCCACCGAGCGGACCCTGACCGGTCCCGACTCCGAACGCACCCGACAGGCCCGAGTCCTTACCGGAGTGCATCAGGATCAGGAAGATCAGCGCCACGCACAGGATCACCTGCACGAAATCAAGGACGACCGTCATAGTGGCGATCCTAGCCGTTCGCCGGCGGAATCGGCCGGCGTCGCCTCCGGCGTCGAATCGTCGCCGGCGGCCTCCGCGGCGCGCACCGCGTCCTCATGCGCGAGCGCCTGATCGAGCCGCTCCAGGATCGACACCGCCTCTGACCGCAGTGCCCCGTCGATCGCCTGGTAGTCCTCGTCAGACAGCTTCCCGGTCCGCATGTCCATCTCCGCGTCGCGGATCTCCTGCAGCTTGGAGTCACGCGCCGCCTCGAGCGCACGGACGTCGTCCGAGGCGATCGCCGAGGCGCGCCGGGCCGACAGGAGCGGCTGGCTGATCGTGTACAGCGCGATTGCCAACACCGCGAGCACGAGCAGGTACTGCAGCACCGCCATCAGACGAGCTCCCGCTCACGCGGCTCAGGCACCGCATCGGGCTCTGGCGGGCGCCCCGCGGTACCCGAGGCACCGTCGGTGACCGAGCGACGTGAGCCGCGGCGTGACGGCCGCGGAGCAGGCCACAGCGAGACGAGGGCGCCGAACGCAGCGATGATCGCGCCGATCCACAGCCAGGCGACCAGCGGCGACACCTCGATCAGGAACTGCGACGTCCACGGGTGCGTGACGAATCGGCGGTCGAGCGCCACGATGAACTGGTCTCGCAGGCCGTAGATCGTGTTCAGAGCCTGGGCTCGCTGCTTGGCCGGCAGCCCGTCGGCGGCCGCGATCACCTTGGCGAACTTGACGTTGCCCTCTTGGATCTGCTGCGCCAGCGGCTGCGTGTTGGGCTGGATCACGATCCATATGTCACGGAACAGGCGCGAGTCCAGACCCACCCGGCTCTCGGTGTTGCCGTTGAAGAATCGGCCGATCGGCTGCTCCGAGGTCTCGGACGGGTACAGCCCGGCCGTCGTATGCACGGTCGTAACCAGTGACGAGCCCTTGTGGACCGCCAGCACGGCGCCGAACGTGAGCTTCTGCGAGGACGCGGTCGCGGTCGGGCGGACGTAGGTGACCCGATACCCGTCGACCATGACGCTCTGGCCCGGGGTCAGGTCGGCGCGACGGGCGTGCTGGAACGACGTCGACGCGGCGATCCCGATCAGCGCGACGGCGACGCCGACGTGCACGGTGTAGCCGCCGTAGCGTCGCCGGTTGCGGCGCACGAGGCGCACGAGCGCGAGCGGCGGAGGCTCTGACGCCATCTTCGTCCGCGCCCGGGTGCCCCGGAAGAACTCCTGCACGACCGTCCCGATCACGAACGCGCCGAACACGAACATGAGCATCGCCAGCAGGTGCGAGGTCACCCCGCTGGCGACCAGCACGACGAGGGTGACGAGGCCGACCGCGACCGGGAAGGCGAAGTTGCGCCGCAGCTTCGGCCACGTGACCCGGCGCCACGGGATGATCGGCCCGATCCCGGAGAGCGCGACGACGGTCAGCGCCAACGGCACGACGTACGGGCGGAACGCCGGCGGCCCCACCGAGATCTGGGTTCCGGTGATCGCCTCGGAGATCAGCGGGAAGAACGTCACCCACGCGACCACCAGCGCCAGTGCCACCAGCACGATGTTCTGCAGCAGGAACATCGACTCGCGGCAGAACAGCGAGTCCAGGTGCGCCTCGGTCCGCAACTGATCGCGCCGGAGCGTGACCAGGAACACCGAGCCGATCGCCATGAATGCGATCAGCGAGACGAACGCGAAGTTCAACGTCGGGTCCGAGACGAAGGCGTGAATCGAGCTCAAGATCCCCGAGCGGACGAGGAACGTGCCGATCACCGCCATCGTCCCGGCGAGCAGGATCAGCGACGCGTTCCACACCTTCAACATCCCGCGCTTCTCTTGGATCATGATCGAGTGGATGAACGCGGTGCACAGCAGCCAGGGCATCAGCGCCGCGTTCTCGACCGGATCCCAGGCCCAGAAGCCCCCCCAGCCGAGCTCGGTGTAGGACCAGCGGGCGCCGAGCATGATCCCGATGCCGAGACACAGCCAGGCGGCGAGCGCGAACCGGCGCGTGACCTGAATCCACTCCGCGTTGACGCGACCCGAGATCAGCGCGCCGACCGCGAACGCGAACGGGATCAGCATCAGCGTGTAACCCGAGTACAGCATCGGGGGATGGACCATCATCGTCGTGTGGCGCAGCAGCGGATCCAGACCGGCGCCCTCGGTGGGACTCGGTGAGCTGGTCGCGAACGGGTTGGCGAACAGCACCGTCAGCGCCGTGAAGAAGCCGGCCAGCCCGAACAGCACGGCCTGCGCGTACGGGACCATCTCGCGGACCTTGTTGCGCGTGATGAACAGCGCGATGCTCGACCAGAACGACAGCAGCATCACCCACAGCAGCAGCGAGCCCGACTGCGTCGCCCAGACGGCCGCGATCCGGTAGGCGAACGGCGTCGTCGTGCTCGACCCGCTGGCGACGATGTTGTAGGAGAAGTCGTTGGAGACGAACGCGATATCGAGGATCACGAACGCGGTCGCCGCGATCCCGCAGAGCGAGTACATCGTCCGGCGCGCCGAGACGACCCACATCTGGACGCCTGAGCGCGCCCCGTACAGGGACGCGCCAAAGCCGTAGACCGTGCACAGCAGCGCGAGGATCAGCAGTACGCGACCGGCGGGGGCCATCAGTTCGCCGGCGCTCCGGCAGCGGCAGCCTGGTACTTGGACGGGCACTTGGTGGTCAGCGAGCCCGGCTGCCCGACGTAGACCCCGGACGCCGTCTTACGGACGCTGACGAGCACGCCCCGTCCGGTCTCGAACGGACCAGGGATCGAGCCCTGATAGCTGACCGGGACCGACAGGTCGCGCTTGGGATCGCGCACCCGGAAGTACAGCGTCGAAGCCGTCCGGCGGCTCTGGATCACCGTGCCGGCGAGGATGTATTCAGTGTGCGGCTTGGCGCGGTTGACCAGCTGCGACGCGGTCAGCTCGGAGCGACCGGCCGAGAAGCTCGTGTAGATGAGCGCCGACGCGAGCAGTACTGCCACCGTCAGCGCGACCGTCAGGCGTATCGCACGCTTGCGACTGGGATCCATGCCGTGGGGCATTCTCGCAGGTTCGCGAGAGGGAACACACCGCACCCCGGTTCATCGACGGAGATCTGACAGCAGGGCTGGGGTTCGCTGGGGTGGTCGGCCCGCGTCGCTTATTAGCGTCGCGTTAGCGGACCAAAAAATATGTCCCGGACGCGAAACCATTGCCCGCCGTCGCCGTTACAAGTATGCAAGTGCTTGCCAGAAGCAAATCCGGCGTCGCGATGTTGAGACGCCACCGGAACAACGAAGCGAAACGGAGGTCGACCGGGGGCCCGGTGCCGCAACCGGATCTGACCACCGGGCGGCCGCGTGCTCACGCCGTCGCGGACGAGCGTCCGCTCACGAGCGCGCCGGCGCGCGCCGAGCGGCGCCTCGAGCCGGCCGCCGAGGATCACGCGATGTACTCGTGCGAGTGCGGGTTCATCTTCAAGGCGACGGTCTCGACCTCGGTCGGCTGCCCGCACTGCGGCGGCTCGCAGGCCTGGTAGCGGTCGCGATCCGCCCGCCTCCGGCCGTGATCCCCCGATTTTTGGCCAGAAAGGGCCCAAGGTCTCAGGCCGCGGCCCGTTCGTGACGATGAGCTCAGTACGGCCGCTGCGACGCCCCGGATCCTCGATCCTGAATTGCCGGCCCGCAAACGTGGGGCGCAGCAAGCGACTGACGTCGCCTGACCGATAGGGGCGACGAGCCCGGGCGCCCAGCGTGGCGTCCGGGCAGACCGTCCGTCAGTCCGATACGTCGGTCAGCGCGATCACGCGCTCGGGCGTGAACCGCACCACCAGCTCGCCTGGGACCGCGTTGCGCGTGCCGAACTCGGCGGCACGATCGGCGCCCATGTAGCGGCCGGCGATCTCGGTCGCGGTCCGCAGCAGCTCGTCCGGGTCCTCGCTCAGCGCGACGCGCCCGCGCAGGTGCACGAACGCGAACGGCGGCTGCTCGTCGTCGACCAGGATCGAGGCGCGTGGGTCACGCGTCAGGTTGCGACCCTTGACGGTGTCGGCGCCGGTGTTGAACACCAGGTCGTCTCCCTCGAGCACGAACCAGACCGGCATCACATGCGGGCTGCCGTCGCGCATCGTCGTCGCCAGCTTCGCGGTGCGAGTGCCGCGGGCAAGAAACGCTCGCATCTCCTCGCCGTCCATCTCACGCGCCATCGAGGACCTCTGCGTCGTTCACCAGCCGAGCGTACCCGGCGCGCCCTTGAACGGGCCGACCAGGTCAGAGGTGATCCACCCGCCGTAGAACGAACCCACCTGTGATTGCACGCGCTCGTCGCCGAGCCAGGCGCCGTCGACGCGCCCGGGATAGAAGGCGATGTGATCGCGCAGCGACTCATAGCCGGGCGTCGGGTCGGGATAGAACCATCCCACCTCTTCGAAGCGACGGCCCTCGATGACCGCATCGACGTACCGGGCGTGGCCCTTGAACTCGCAGAACGTCGTTCCCCGGGCGCTGTCGGTCAGCAGTGACATCTCGATGTCGTCGCGCGGCACGTAGATCGTCGGCGGGTGACTGGTCTCCAGCACCCGCACCGCCCGCTCGCTGCGGGCCAGCCGGTGGGCGGCGAGCTCGATCCGGACGACCAGCTCGGACGGCCGGACCGCTGGCGGCCGCGGGTATTCCCAGACGTTCTCCATCGTGTCCTGAGCGTAGATCAGTGATTGCATGTCGAGAAGCGCTCACCCGCTCCGCTCAGCAGAGAAAGGCCGCCCACCGCCCACCGCCCACCGCCCACCCCCACGACAGGCGAGGCCACGAGACAGGAGATCACGATGCCGAAGTACCGGCTGCTCAAGCATTACGGGACGCTGCGCTGACCGACGAGTCGGCGCGGCAGCGGATCGGGGTCCCGCCCGAAGCCGCGCTGCGCGTCCTCGTCCCGCGGGTGCTCGCGGGCCTGCTCCGGCGGGGCGAGGACTTCGACGCCGCCGAGGACGCGCTGCAGGAGGCGTTGCTCGAGGCACTGCGGGTCTGGCCCGCGCACCCGCCGCGTGACCCGCGCGCGTGGCTGATGACGATCTGGTGCGCCAGGCGGCACGGATGCGCGCTCGGGGGTGATGCGGATTGGGGTCGCATATGGCACTCAACCCCACACACCCCTCCGGCGACAGCGAAGATCTGCCACGATTTCCCGGGTGAGTGGCAGACCACCGTCGGCACAGCGGCTGTCGGACCTGGCGCGCCTGCGCCGCGTCCGCGACCGGATCGACCGTGAGTACGCGCAGCCGCTCGACGTCGAGGTCCTCGCCCGCGACGCGCACATGTCGGCCGGCCACTTCAGCCGTCAGTTCCGGCTCGCCTACGGCGAGTCGCCCTATGGCTATCTGATGACACGGCGGATCGAGCGGGCGATGGCGCTGCTCCGCCTCGGCGAGCTCAGCGTCACCGAGGTCTGCTTCGAGGTCGGCTGTTCATCGCTGGGCACGTTCAGCACCCGCTTCACCGAGCTGGTCGGGATGCCGCCGAGCGCGTACCGCCGCGACGCGGCCGACGCCACCGCGGGGATGGCGCCGTGCGTGGCCAAGCAGGTGACCAAGCCGGTCAGGACCAGAACCGCGGCGGTCGCGGGCCCGCGCTGACGATGCGAGCGATCAAACCGGCCTCCCTGGCCGGTTTGATCGCTCGCTGCGTCGGGGAGGATGGCGGGCATGCATGCGTTCAACATCCACGACGCCGCGTTCGCCGTTGACGGCACCGAGCCCGCCGGCTTCGTCACCGGGGAGGCGCTGGGCCTCAGGCAGCTCGGTCAGGCGCTGAACGTCCGGCTCTACGAAGCCCCTCCCGGTCAGGCGCTCTGCCCCTACCACTACGAGTACGAGGAGGAGTGGCTGCTGGTCGTCGACGGGGAGCCGACGCTGCGCGACCGCGACGGCGAGCAGTCGCTCAGACGCGGCGACATCGTCTGCTTTCCCGTCGGCCCGGACGGCGCCCACCAGGTGATCAACCGGACCGAGCAGCCGGCCCACGTGATGATGTGGTCAAGCGCCCGCGAACCGTCGGTCGCCGTCTACCCCGACAGCGACAAGATCGGCGTCTACACACCCGACACGCGCGACGGCTGGATCGTGCACCGCCGGGACGCCGCGGCCGACTACTGGGACGGCGAAACCGCCCCACGCTGAATCAGCGGCAGCACTGCCGCCAGGTCGTCGGCGGGTGGCCGGTCGACGGTCAGCGTCGGCACGAGCTCGCGGACCGCCGCGTGCAACGCCGCCACCGCCGGAGCTTCGTCGCCGGGGTCGCAGTCGAGCGCCTGGCAGGCGCACAGCAGCTCGATCGCGACGATCCGCTCCAGCCGGGGGACCGCGTCGAGCGCCATCATCGCCGCCGTCATCCCCATCGAGACGTGGTCCTCCTGGTTGTCGGAGGTCGGGATCGAGTCGATCGAGACCGGGTGGGCGAGCGCCCGCAGCTCGGCGACGAGTGCCGCCGCCGTGTACTGGATCACCATGTAGCCGCTGGACGCGCCGGCGTCGGAGGTCAGGAACGCAGGCAGCCGGCCGTTGAGCGACGGTGACACCAGCCGGAACGTCCGGCGCTCGGAGATCGAGCCGAGGTCGGCCAGCGCCAGGCGGATCGTGTCGAACGCCAGCGCCAGGCTCTGGCCGTGGAAGTTGCCGGCCGAGATCACCTCGTCGTCGAACACGAGCGGGTTGTCGGTGACGGCGTTCAGATCGGCGACGACGAGCTCCGAGCAGAACCGGTGCGCCTCGCGGGCGGCGCCGTGCACCTGGGCCGCGCAGCGCAGCGAGTAGGCATCCTGCAACCGGCCCGAGCCCAGGCCGGCGCGCCCGCCGGCGATCCGGCCCGAATCGTGCAGGGCCGCCGCGATGTTGGCGGCGCTGCGCGGCTGGCCGGCCAGCGGGCGCAACGCGTGCACGCGCGGGTCGAACGCCGGCAGCGCCCCGCGCAGCGCGTCGATCGTGGCCGCGGTGACGAGGTCGATCGTGTCCAGCAGCCGTCGGACCCGGACCGCCACAAGCGCCCCGACGGCACTCATGAAGTGGGTGCCGTTGATCAGCGCCAGGCCCTCCTTGCTGTCGAGCTCGAGTGGCTCTGAGCCGAGCGCCCGCAGCGCCTCGGCGCCCGTCACGGCGTTGCCGTCGCGGTCGCGCACGGTGCCCTCGCCGAGCAGCGGCAGGAACGCGTGTGCGCTCGGCGCCAGGTCGCCGCTGGCGCCGAGCGAGCCGGTGCGCGGGACGGCCGGGACGTAGCCGCCGTTCAACAACGCCGCGACCCGCTCGAGCACGACCGGGCGCACGCCGGAGTGGCCGAGCAGCAAGCCGTTGCAGCGGACCGCCATCGCGGCGCGCACGACCTCCGGCGGCAGCTCCGGCCCGGTCCCGGCGGCGTGGCTGCGCAGCAGGTTGACCTGGAGATGGCGCTGCAGCTCGGGGGCGACGGTGTTGGACACCAGCGCGCCGAAACCGGTTGAGATCCCGTAGACGGGCGTCCCACTGGAGAGGATCCGCTCGAGCGTCGCCCGGTTGGCCGCGACGCGCTCCATCGCGTCGGGCGCGAACGCGATCCGAGCGCCGTCGCCGATCGCGACCGCCTGGTCGAGCGTGAGCTCGCCGTCAAGCGTGATGTGGTGGTCGGTGGAGGCTTCCGGCATCGGCGTCGGGAGACGATAACCGTCCCGGCTGGGCGTGCGCATGCCGGGCAATCAGCCCGCGTGCTGCTAGGTTCTTGCACCAGCGGTCGCTTCCTGTGGCCGCGAGGCAGCTATCTCTGAGTCCCGCTCGCAGCGGTTTCGGGTCAGCATCAGCCTCTCCCGAAACACAATGCGGCGGTACGCGCCGCCTCAGGAGTGATGTCCATCATGCAGTCCTTCTCGCAGCTCGGCGTGTCGAGCGCCTCCGTCAACGCGCTCAGCGCGGGCGGTATCGAGCAACCGTTTCCGATCCAGGAAATGGTGATCGGCGACGTGCTCGCCGGCCACGACGTGCTCGTCCGCAGCCCCACCGGCTCGGGCAAGACGCTCGCATTCGGGATCCCGATCGTCGACCGGATCGCATCCGACGGGCCCCGGCCCGCCGCGCTGATCCTCGCCCCCACCCGCGAGCTCGCCAATCAGATCACCTCAGACCTGCGTCCGATCGCCCACGCCCGGGCACTCCGGGTGACCGCCGTGTACGGCGGCGTCGGACTGGTCAACCAGGGCCAGAACGCCGCCCGGTCGCACATCGTCGTCGCGACCCCCGGCCGGCTCGAGGATCAGCTCAGCCGCGGCGCCTTCAACCTCGACAACGTCCGGATGCTCGTGCTCGACGAGGCCGACCGGATGCTCGACATGGGCTTCAAGCCGGCCGTTGACCGGATCGTCGCGGCCTGCCCGCAGCAGCGCCAGACGATGTTCTTCTCGGCGACGCTCGCCGGTGAGGCGGGCGCGGTTGCCCGCCGCTACACCAACGATGCCCGGTCTCACGAGAACGGGCCGTCGGCACGTCACGCGGCGATCGAGGTCGAGCACCGGTTCGTGATGGCCGGCGAGGACCGGATGGCCGCCCTGACCCAGCAGCTCAACGGCGATCGCGGGCTGACGATCGTGTTCGTCCGCACCAAGCGCGGCGCCGACCGGCTCGTCAAGCGATTGACCGCCAACGGCTCGAATGCGGTCGCGATGCACGGCAACAAGTCCCAGCGCCAGCGCGAGAGCGCGCTGGCCCGGTTTCAGTCAGGCGCCGTCGACACGCTCGTCGCGACCGATGTCGCCGCTCGCGGGATCGACGTCAAGGGCGTCACGCACGTGATCAACTTCGATCCGCCGGAGGACCGCGACGCCTACGTGCACCGCGTCGGCCGCACCGCTCGCGCCGGTCGTACCGGGATCGCGATCACGCTCGTCGATCGCCACCAGGAGGCCGAGATCGCCTCGCTCGCCGACGCGCTGAACCTCCAGCATGAGCTCAAGGGGTCGACGCACAACGGCGACGGCCGCGGCCACGGCGGCGGCCGTCAGGGACGACCCTCCGGCACCGCCGGCCGCCACGGACACGACGGCCCGCGCTCCGGGCCGCGTGCCCGCAAGCCTCGTCATGGGGCGACCGAGACCAACCAGCGCCGCCGTCGCACCCGTCAGGGCTCAGGCCGCGCCGGCACCCAGCCCACCGGGTAGGCACCGGCGGGCACCAGGCCCGGATAGTCGGCGAACCAGCGCATCGCGATCCGTTCGCCGGCCGTCCCCGCCAGCAACTCGTGCAGATCGCCGACGGTCCTGAGCACCCGGACCGTCGCACCGATCTGCAGGTCAGCGGCCGTCGCGCTGTCACCGTCGATCACACCGTCGGCGGCAAACTGCTCGATCCGCTCGAGCTTCTCCGGGAGGCCGGCCAGGTCGTCGTGCAGCCGTTCCGCGGTCAAGCCGTGGTACTTCCAGGTGCCGCGGATCATCCGAATCGCGAAATCGGTGCCGGGACCGTCGAGCGGCCCCACCCCACCGAAGGTCCCGAGGCATTCGGGCCGGAAGTGCAGGGCGCCCCACGGCAGCCGTCGCCCGAGGTCCTGCAGCTCTTCGTCGCCCCAGCGCTCGGCCTCGAGCACCGCGTCGCGGCGATCGGAGGGGTACAGGGCCGGCTCCGGGGCGAGCTGCTCGAGCCGGGCCAGGATCGCGCGGGACCCGTGCACCGGCTCGCCGTCGACGGTCATCCCGGGCACGGTCGTGCGACCCGCCCCATAAATCCGCTCGACCTCGTCGGTGTGCGTCCCGGGCGCCAGATCGACGAGTTCGTAGTCCAACCCCTTGAGCGCCAGTGCCCGTTTGACGGTCAGACACGGATGTGACGGCGGCAGCACGTGCAGGACGAGCTCGGGCATCGGCTGACGACCCTACCGCGTGACCGGCAGGATCAGCCGGGACGGGTGCGCCCGATCGCGCAGCAGCTCGACGTCGACCGCCCGCATCCGCTGCGGATCGGCGGTCGTCCGGTCCTCGCCGGTGCCCGGGTTGCGGGCAAACCGGGGGTGCGCGCCGGAGCTGACCTGGACCCGGATCCGGTTGCCGGCCGCGAACCGATGCGCGGTCGGCCACAGCGCCACGACCACGTGGGCGATCCCGTCCTGGAGTGGTACCGGTGGGCTCGACGCTGAGCAGGCCGTCGCAGACGTTGCGCGAGACGCCGTCGGCGCCGACCTCGCAGACGCGGACGAACAGGTCGAAGTGCGGCGGCTGCGCCCGTGCCCACAGCTCGGCCGACACCTCACCGATCGCCTCCACGGTCTTGGCCAGCGGCTCGGTCGTGAACGTGAGGACGTCGTCGCGCTGCTCGAGCGCGGCGTTGTCGACGACCGGCTCGCGTGACAGGAGCACGGCGCCTCCCAGCGACGGCGTCGGGTCGGCCGGGTCATAGCGGTAGTCGAATCCCGGCGGCTCGACACGCCCGCGGGCCGGCGGCTCGTCGTCCAACGTCCCGTCGGCGCCGAGGTACAGGCTGCACGGCTCGCTGCCGTCCGGCGGCCAGCGCTCGAGCTCACGCCATCCTCCGCCCTCGCCGGTGACCATCAGCCGGACCTTCGAGTCACGCACAAGCCGGTCGTCGCCCAGCAGGTGGGCTCGCAGCCAGGCGATGCCCTCACGCTCGCCGGCGCCCGTCAGCGCCGGCGACGTGTGCGTCCACGGCCCGATCAGCAGCTGCGGGGCGCGTCCGGCCTGCTGCAGCGCCTTGAAGTCCTCGAGCATCCACGGCAGCAGGATGTCGTGCCAGCCGCCGACGAACGAGACGGGCGCGCGCACCTCGCCGACCGTCCGGGAATAGTCGCGGCGCACCCAATGATCGGAATCACGGCCAGGGTGCTCGAGCGCATTGCGCAGCCACATCACCTCGCCGCCGGTGAGACGGACGTCGAGTTCATCCAGCTGCGTATCCGACAGCGCCGTACGGAGCGCCCGCAGACCGCGGTTGATCAGAACCGGGGCCAGCCGGCGTTCCTGGAAGGCGACCAGCACCAGCCATGAGGCCACCGTCTCCAGCGACACCGACCCGCCCGCGTAGGTCTCGTCGTAGAACTGCGAGGCCGACACCTGAATCGCCATCGCCGCCAGTTCGTCGCCCGCAGGCTCGGCGATCGCCCACTGAACGAGGCCGAGGTAGCTGGGACCGATCGTCGCCACCCGCCCGGTGTGCCACGCCTGCTCGCGCAGCCATGCCAACGTGGCCAGCCCGTCGGCGCGCTCGTTGAACGGGTCGAACTGGCCGCCTGAGCCGAACGTACCGCGCACGCTCTGCACGACCACCTGAAAGCCCCGCTCGGCCAGCAGCCGTCCGAGCAGCAGCCCGACGAACTGCCGGCGCCCGTACGGTGAGCGCACGAGCACCGTCGGCTGGGCGCTCGCCGCGGTGTCCGACGCCACCCAGCGGTCGGCCAGCAGTGGAACGCCGTCGTCCATCGTCGCGCGCAGGTCACGCACGCAGGTGACGTCGAGCGTTCGAGGCTCGATCAGCCGCATCGTGCGGGCGAGGACTTGGGAGAGCAGAGTCACGGAGGTTCCGACCCTTCTAGCACGGGTAGGATCGGCGGATGGAAGCGCGCCTCGAGGTCCGAGAGGGTGGGCTCGTCCCGTCCGGGGACGGCTGGTTCGTGCTGAACGCGACCGAGGCGCAGTGGCAGACGGGCGTGTTCGGCGCCTACACCCGCTTCGAGGGCGAGCCGCGATTTCCGTCCGTCGGCGTCAACATCGGCGTGCTCGAGCCCGGCCAGTCGTCGTGCTTCTACCACGGCGAGGACGAGCAGGAGGACTTCCTGGTGCTGTCGGGCAGCTGTCTGCTGCTGGTGGAGGGCCAGGAGCGGCCGTTGCGGCAGTGGGACTTCGTCCACTGCCCGGCGTGGACCGAGCACGTGTTCGTCGGGGCGGGTGACGGGCCGTGCGCGGTGCTGGCGATCGGCACCCGGCTGACCGACGGGGTCGTCTACCCCGCGTCTGACCTCGCGCTCCGGCACAACGCCGGCGTGGCGGTGCAGACGCGCGATCCCGATGTCGCCTACCAGGGCCTGCCGGCCGATACGCCCACCGCCTACCGGCCCGGCTGGCTGCCCGGGGCGTGATGCCGACCGGGGGCGACCAGGACGGCCGGACGTTCATCGTCACCGGCGCCACCGGCGGGATCGGGATGGTCACCGCGCGCGAACTGGCGAGCCGCGGCGCCACCGTGTTCATCACCGCGCGATCGCCCGCCAAGGGCCGGGCCGCCGTCGACACGCTGCGCGCCACGACCGGTTCAGACCGGGTCCAACTGCTGTCGTTGGAGCTTGGCGATCTCGGCTCGGTCCGCGCCTGCGCCAACGCCTTCCTGCAGAGCGGCGAGCCGCTCCACGGTCTGATCAACAACGCCGGCTTGGCCGGACAGCGCGGGATCACCGCCAGCGGCTTCGAGCTGGCGTTCGGATCCAACCACATCGGCACCTTCCTGCTGACCGAGCTTCTGACCCCGCGGCTACGGGAATCGGCGCCCGCGCGAGTCGTCAACGTCGCGTCGGAGGGCCATTACAAAGCCAAGGGGATCGATTTCGAGGCCGTCCGGCGCAAGACGAAGACCCGCACCGGGTTTCCCGAGTACTGCGTGTCCAAGCTGGCCAACGTCCTGCACGCCGCCGAGCTCGGCCGGCGGTTGGAGGGCACGGGGGTGACGACCTACTCCCTGCACCCCGGGGCAGTCGCGACCGACGTCTGGCGCAGCGTCCCGTGGCCGATCCGGCCGCTGCTGACGCGTCGGATGCTGTCGCCGGAGGACGGCGCCCGGACGACGCTCTACTGCGCGACCGCACCGGAGCTCGCCGCCGAGTCCGGCGACTACTACGACAGCTGCCGGCGGATCGCGCCATCCAAGCTCGTCACTCCGGAGCTGGCGGCCGAGCTGTGGCGGCGCAGCGCCGACTGGGTCGCGATCGCCGCCGTGCCGCTCGCGATCTAGTCGCCGTCGGGCAGCCGCCAGCCGCGCGGACCGGGCAGCTCCAGCGCGGCCTCCGGTCCCCACGAGCCCTGCTCGTAGGACGCGACCTTCGGTGGCGCGTCGATCACCGGCGCACACACCTCCCAGATCCGCTCGATCTGCTCGGCGCGCGTGAACAGCAGTCGCTCCTTCAGCATCACGTCGTGCAGCAGCCGCTCGTAGGCCTCCAGGCCGCCGACCCCGTCAAACGCCTGGTCGACGTCGAGCGTCAGCGCCGCGCGACCCAGCTCGAACGTCGGCCCCGGGATCTTGGCCCGCACCTCGATCCGTACCTGCGGGTCATCGGACAGCTCGAAGACGAGCTCGGACGGCCGCGCTGCGGCGTCCGGGTCCTGGTCGGGGAAGATCCGCAGCGGCGCCTCGGTGAAGCCGATCGTGACCGTTCGCCGGCCCTCGGCCATCGCCTTGCCGGTGCGCAGGTAGAACGGCACGCCCGACCAGCGCCAGGTGTCGACGAACACCTCGATCGCGACGAGCGTCTCCACCGGTGAGTCGTCGGCGACGCCGTCGGACTCGCGATACCCCTCGTACTGGCCGAACACCGCCCGTTCGGCATCCAGCGGCCGGACCCCGTCGAACACCTTCGTCCGCTCCAGCTGCAGCGATTCCCCGTCGATCCGCGACGGCGGCTCGAGCGCGACGATCCCGAGGATCTGCATCAGGTGGGTGACGACCATGTCGCGGAACGCGCCCGTCCCCTCGTAGAAATCGGCCCGGCCCTGGATGTCGAGCTGCTCGGGCACGTCGATCTGGACGTAGGCGATGTGATCGCGGTTCCAGACCGGCTCGAAGATTCCGTTCGCGAATCGCAACGCGAGGATGTTCTGGGCCGCCTCCTTGCCGAGGAAGTGGTCGATCCGGTAGATCGATTCCTCGTCGAGCACCTCGTGCAGGTCGGCGTTGAGTTGCTTGGCGCTGGCCACATCGTGACCGAACGGCTTCTCGACGACCAGCGAGCAGTTGTCGGCGATCCCGGTCTTGCCCAGCATCTTGACCATGTCGGCCATCGCGTTCGGGGGCACGCTCAGGTACACGAGTCGCTCACCCTTGGCGTCGATCTCCTGCTCCGCGGCGGTCACCGCCTCCGCCAGGGCCGTCCCGTCATCGGCGGTCGACGTGACGAAGCTGAGCCGCTTGGAGAACTCCTCCCAGTGGCCGTCGAGCTCCATCCGGCCGTGCGTCTTCAGCGCCTCTTCGACATGGGCGACGAAGTCGTCGGGATCGTGGCGGCCGGAGCCGATGATCCGAAACTGGTCCGGCATCAGCCCGACCCGGTAGAGGTGGAACAGGCCCGGCAGCAGCTTGCGCGCGGCAAGGTCGCCGGTGGCGCCGAACAGCACCAGCACCCGGTCGCTCGGGGTCGCAAATCCGGTCGTCGTCATCAGTCGTGTCTCCTCATTGGTGGCCGGCGATCGCATGCGGCTGGTACAGCTCCCGCAGCGCCTCGGATTCGTCGTCGGACAACTCCAGCTGCTCGCCGGCAAGCGCATCCTCGAGGTGGCCCAGCTTGGTCGCACCGACGATCGGCGCGGTCACGCCGGGCTGGCGCAGGAGCCAGGCGAGCGCCACCTGCGCGGTCGGGACCCCCCGGGTCTTGGCGATCCCGTCGGCGCGCTCGATCACGTCGAAATCGAGCTCGGGCTTGTACAGGTTGTCGCCGAACGCGTCGGTCTGGGCGCGCGTCGTCAGCTTGTCGCCGCCGCGCGTCCGGTTGCCGGCCAGCAGGCCGCGGGCGAGCGGGCTCCACGGGATCACCCCGACTCCCTGGTCGATGCACTGCGGGATCATCTCGCGCTCCTCCTCGCGGTAGATCAGGTTGTAGTGGTTCTGCATCGAGACGAACGGCGTCCGTGCGACCGCCTGGAGCTTGGCGAACTGCCACGCGAACATCGAGCTGGCGCCCAGGTAGCGCGCCTTGCCCGCGGTGACGACGTCGTGCAGCGCGTCCATCGTCTCCCGTACGGGCGTGTGCGGGTCGAAGCGATGGATCTGGTACAGGTCGACGTAGTCCAGTCCGAGCCGCTGCAACGACGCGTCGATCGACGCCATGATGTGCTTGCGCGACAGTCCCTGCCCGTTCTCGCCGGGCATCGTGCGCCCGTGCACCTTGGTCGCGACGACGTACTCCTCGCGCATCCCGAACAGCTTGCGCAGCAGTCGGCCGGTGAGCACCTCCGACTCGCCGCCGTTGTAGACGTCGGCGGTGTCGTAGAAGTTGATCCCGCCCTCGACCGCGGCGCGCAGGATCGGCTCGGCACCGTCCTCGTCCAGTGTCCAGGGCCGGCTCTCGTGCTTGCCGTAGCTCATCATTCCCAGGCAGACGCGGGAGACGCGCAGGCCCGTCGCGCCCAGATTCACATATTGCATCGGTTCGGCCTCCAGAGATGGTTGCGGCGTCGTCGGATCGGATCCAACCTAGAAGGTCCGCAGCACCACGGCGCGCATGACCTCGGTGAAGCGGCGGCCGTCGTCGTGGGGCTCGCCGAGCCCCGCGAACCGCCGCTCGAGCTCGTCGCGGTGAGCGTCGAACGACTGGGCGCGTGCCGGGTCGACCGAGAGCATCCGCCGGCGCAACGTGTCGAGGCTTCCAGCCACCGTCTCGAGCTCGTACTCCTCGGTGGCCACGTGGGTCAGCCCGGCGGCGTCGGCGTGCTCCAGCGCCCGCTGCGCGGCGTCGCGCACCTCGTCCTCGTTGTCGACGATCGACACCAACGCGTAGAAGTCGCCGCTGGTCAGCGGCTCGGCGGCGTACACGTGCCCGCCGGGGCGCAGGACGCGGCGGGCTTCGCTGAGCGCCGGAAGCATCTGCGCCACCGGCACGTGATGCAGCGACGCCCGGAACACGACCAGGTCGAAGCTCTCGTCGGCCAGCGGAATCGCCTCGGCGCGACCGACGACGTACTTCGAGCCGCTGGAGGCCGGGCCGGTGTCGGCCGCGCGGGCCGCCGCCAGCTGCTCGTCAGAGATCTCCATCCCGGTCACGCGTGCCCCGAGCGCGGTCATCTCCCGCACCAGGCGTCCCTGTCCGCAGCCGACGTCGAGCACGTCCCGATCGGCCAGCTCAGCGTGTCGTCGCAGGACGTCGATGTCGGTCGTCGGCATCGCGTAGCACTCTATGCGTGATGCGTCTGACGCTTCCCTTTCCGCCACCGCTCGACGCCGACGCCCTGCTGCACCACTTCCGGGCGCGCGCGGTCGCCGGGGTCGAGGAGGTCGAGGGACGGGCGTACCGGCGCAGCCTGCGGCTCGCCGGCGGCGGGGCGGTCGCGGAGCTGGTGGCCGGCCCGCGGTCGGTGATCGCCGAATTGGACCTATCCGACGACGAGGATGCCGGCGCGGCGGCGCAGCGCTGCTCGGCGATGCTCGGCCTGGACGCCGATCCGGCGGCGGTACTCGATGCGCTGGGTGACGATCCGCTGTTGGGCGCCGCCGTCCGCGCGGCACCGGGCCGGCGCGTGCCGGGGACGCCGGACGGCGACGAGCTGGCGGTCCGCGCCGTGCTCGGCCAGCAGATCTCGTTGGCGGGAGCCGCCGCGGCGGCCGCTCGGCTCGCGCGCGAGTACGGTGAGCCGCTGGCGCGTCCGGTGGGCGCCGTCACCCGTCTGTTTCCGAGCGCAGCGGCGCTGGCGGCGGTCGATCCGGACTCGTTCCGGATGCCCCGATCACGGGCCCGGACCTTGCACGGGCTGTGTTCGGCGCTCGCGGCCGGCGAGATCGAGCTCGGACGCGGCGGCGACCCTGAGCGCGTGCGCGCCCAGTTGCTCGCGCTCACGGGGATCGGTCCGTGGACGGCCGACTACGTGGTGATGCGCGCGCTCGGCGACACCGACGTGTTCCTGGCCACCGACCTCGGGATCAAGCGCGCGCTGGAGCGACTCGGCGTCGATGCCGATCCGGCCTCGGCGCTGGTGCTGGCCGAGCGCTGGCGACCGTACCGGTCGTTCGCGATGCAGTATCTGTGGGCGATGCCGGCGAGCTGACCAACCGGCCGCCAAGTCCTCGCAGCGAGCGATCAAACCGGCTATATGGCCGGTTCGATCGCTCGCTCACGAACTGGTCACGACCGGCTCGCCCCGCCGCAGCCGCTCGACGTTGGCGGCGACCGCGTCCCCCATCGCCTCGTAGGCCAACGTCGTCACACCTCCGATGTGCGGTGTCGCCACCACGTTGTGGGCGAGGATCGGGTCGTCGGGATCGACCGGCTCGTCCCAATAGACGTCGAGCCCGGCGCCCGCGATGCGTCCGGTGCTCAGCGCCTCACGCAGCGCGTCGTAGTCGACCACCGGGCCGCGGGCGACGTTGACGACATATCCGTTCCGCCCGAGCGCGTCGAGCACCTCGCGTCCCACGATTCCGCGGGTCGTGTCTTTGAGCACGCAGCAGACGATCAACGCCAGTGCCCCCGAGCACGCCTGCGTGAGCTGCGACACCGGGAGGTATGCCGTCAGGCCGAGCTGCTGCGACACGTCACGGGCCTCGTCGCCGGCGCGGGTGCCGACGCCGATCAGTTCCGTGCCGAACCCCTGCAGCCGCGCCGCCACCGCACGTCCGACCGCACCGAGCCCGAGGATCACGATCGTCGCCCCGGTCAGGGCGGTCCCGGTCGGGTGGCCGAGCCGGCGCGTCTCGACGCTCTCACGGCCGGCGTGATAGCGGCGGGTCAATGCCAGCAGGTGCAGCACCGCCAGCTCGCCGACACCGGCGGCGTTGCCGGAGTCGTGGGCGGGGACGTTGTTGACCGGGATCCCGCGCTCGGCGGCGGCGGACCGATCGACGCCCTCCAGCCCGACCCCGAACTGCTGGATCAGCCGCGGACGGTGGCGATCCATCATCGCCGCGTCGACCTTGCTCATCAACGGCACGATCACGTCGAACTCACCGTCGATATCGCCGCTGTCGACGACCACCTCGTCTCCGGGCAACCGCTGGCGCAGTACCTCCGCGCTATCGGGAAAGGCCGTCGAGGGAATCAGGATCCGCATCGCGAACTGCGAGCTTACGAAGCTCCCGCGCCCCTCCGCGGGCGCTCAGGACGGCTGCACGCGCGCCCGCAGCGCCTTGCGATCGACCTTGCCGACGGGGGTGAGCGGGATTCTCTCGACGACGTTGACCCGACGCGGATACTTGTAGCCACCGATCCGCTCCCGTGACCAGTCGACCAGCTGCTCGGGCGTCAGAGCCGAGCCCGCGCGCAGGGACACGAACGCGACGACCTCCTCCCCGTGACTGGCCGACGGCGCGCCGACCACCGCGGCCATCGCGACCGCCGGGTGTTCGAGCAGCCCGTCCTCGACGTCACGCGGGTACACGTTGAAGCCGCCGCGGATGATCAGGTCCTTGATCCGGTCGACGATGTACAGGTAGCCATCCTCGTCGAGCCGTCCGACGTCGCCGGTGTGCAGCCATCCATCGCGGATCGTCTGCGCGGTCGTCTCCGGAGCGTTCCAGTATCCGCGCATCACGCCCGGCGAACGGACGCAGATCTCGCCCACCTCGCCCGCGGCCAGCGCTCGCCCATCCGGATCGCGGATCTCGACCTCGCAGCCGGGCACCGGTAGCCCGACCGACCCGCTGCGGACTCGCCCCACCGGGCTGCTGGAGACCAGCGCCGCGCTCTCGGTCAGCCCGTACCCCTGACGGATCGACGCCGACGGCACCCGGCGGGTGAATTCGCGCTCGGTCTCCGGAGACAGCGGCGAGGCGCCCGAGGTGACCTGTTGCAGCGTCGACAGGTCGTGGTCCTCCAGCGGCTGGGCCAGTAGCGCTTGCAACATCGACGGAACGACCGCCGTCTGCTGCAGCCGATGCTCCGCGATCATGTCCAGGAAGACGACGGGATCGAACCAACGCAGCAGGACCGCGACGTCGCGCTCGACCGAGTGAAAGCCGGTGACGGTGACCAGCAGCCCGTAGGCGTGCGACAGCGGCAGCGTGACCAGCGAGCGGTTGATCCCGGTGATGTGCGACGCGGCGTACGCGGCGCTGCCGACGTAGTGCAGCGCGGCGTGCGACAGCATCACGCCCTTCGCCTGGCCGGTCGTGCCGCCGGTGTAGAGCAGCGCGGCCAGATCGTCGTCGGCACGCGGCACGATCGCCCCCGTCGGGGCCGCTTCCAGCTCGGCCAGCGATACCGCCCCGTCGGCCTCGGCATCGGTGCAGATCACGTACGGCTGGGGCTCGAGCCCGGTGACCGCCTGGTGCACCTTGCTGAGAAACTCCGAAGTCGTGACCACCGCCCGCGCTCCCGAATCCGCAAGCAGATGGTGCAGATCGTCGGCCGCCAGCAGGAACATCGCCGGCGTCGCGACCAGGCCCGCGCGCCACACCGCCTGATAGACGACCGCCACCTCCGGGCAGTTCGCCATCGTCACCGCGACCCGCTCTCCCGGGGCGAGGCCGAGCTGAGCCAGACCGGTGGCCACCGCGGCAGCGCGGTGAAACAAGCTCGCCGGAGCGGTGCCAGCGGCCCTCGAACAACAGCGACTCGTAGTCACCGCGACGTTCGAACGCTGCCTCGGCGGCCTGCGCCAGATGCGTGCTCTGCCCTCCCACCGCGCGCAGCCTACAGCGGCCCTACTGCCACGTTCGGTTTACTCGCACGTACAACGGGGATCTCTAATCATTGGACAGCGGGCCAAACCGGCCGACCGCCCACAGCGCCATCATCCAGTTAACAGCCCGCGGCAGGAGGTGCATGCGATGAGCCCCGAACGAACTCAAGCCTATAAGCGCGTGATGCGCACGCTCAGCGAGATCGGACCGAGCAAGCTGCTGGACGAGGAGCAGGAGCGCGTGCGGAACGCCGCCGACACGCTGATCTTCAGCTCAGGCCTCAGCGACGAAGAGGCCGCGACCGACGCCCTCGTCGATGTCGACGAGCTCTTCCGTGACCTCGTCGCCAGCGGTCGCTGGGAACGCGTCACCGCGGCTCGGCTGTCGCAGGATCTGCGCGGTTGCGGCGCACGCGCCGAGGCGGAAGCGGCGCTCCGCGCCGCTTGACCGCCGATCCGTTCGAGCTGCAGCGATTTCACGCCGCCCAGGAGCAGGGCGACGCGTACGCGACCGCGCTCGCCGAACTGAAGGCCGGACGCAAACGCAGCCACTGGATCTGGTTCGTGTTCCCCCAGATCGACGGGCTGGGCTCCAGCCCGATGGCCCGCCGCTACGCGATCCGCTCGCTTGACGAGGCGCGCGCCTACCTCGCCGACGACGTGCTCGGCCGCCGGCTGCACGAGAGCTGCGAGGCGCTGCTCACGCTCGACGCGAGCGCGAGCGCGGAGGCCGTCCTGGGCGGCATCGATGCGATCAAGGTGCGCTCATCGATGACGCTGTTCGCGCTGGCCGCACCCGGCGATCCGACGTTCGCTCGCGTGCTCGAGCGCTACTACGACGGCCACCCCGACACGGCGACCGAGCGGCTGCTCCGCGCTACGGGGTCGTGAACTGCGCCCGCGCCCGGGCGGCGCGCTCGTACGCGTCGCAGCCGGCCATGTGGTCGTTGACCAGTCCCATCGACTGCATGAACGCGTACACGGTGGTGGGGCCGACGAACCGCCAGCCGCGGCGCTTGAGGTCCTTGGCCAACGCCTTCGATTCGTCGGTCGTGGTGAACGCCGACAGCTCGGCTCGGGTCAGAGCACGCTCCCTCGTGGGCGGCGCGAAGCCCCACACGTAGGCCGCCAGCGATCCCTCGGCGTCGACGAGCTCGACCGCGCGACCGGCGTTGTTGATCACGGCCTCGATCTTGCCCCGGTGCCGGACGATCCCCGCGTCCTGCAGCAGCCGCGCGACGTCGCGCTCGCCGAACGCGGCCACTCGGTCGAACCGGAACCCGTCGAACGCGGCCCGGAACGCTTCCCGCTTGCGCAGGATCGTCAGCCATGACAGCCCCGCCTGAAATCCCTCCAGCGACAGCTTCTCGAACAGTCGTACGTCGTCGGCGACGGGGAACGCCCACTCGTCGTCATGGTAGGCGCGGTACTCGGGCGCCGAGTCCGCCCACACGCAGCGCGCAACCCCATCCTCCCCGACCGCGATCCCGTCTGTCACCGCCTCACTCATCGCCGTGGCAGCTTACGAGCACGATGGGCGCAAAGCGGACGACGGGCCTCGAACCCGCGACCTTTGGCTTGGGAAGCCAACGCTCTACCAACTGAGCTACGTCCGCGCGAACGGGCGATTCTAAACCGACGCCGCCGCGCCGTCGTCGCCGGCTGAGGTGGCGCTGAGGCCACAGACCGCTCGTTAACATCGATCGCCGATGCGTAAGTTCGTCATCCCCGGCGTGATCGCGGTCGCGGCGGTGGCCGCATTGGCCCTGCTCGCGTTCGGCGTCTCGCGCAACAACGACACCTCGTCGATCGATGCCAAGGTCGCCCGGGGCGTCTATCCGGTGCCGCCCAACTACCGGATGCCGCTGGAGATGCTCTCATCGTCCAAGCACGTCTCGCTGGCGAGCTACCGCGGCAAGGTGGTGGTGCTCAACGTGTTCGCGTCGTGGTGCGCGGACTGCGCGACCGAGGCGCCGCTGCTGGCGAAGGAGCAGAAGATGCTCGCCGGCCACAACGCGACGCTGCTCGGCGTCACCTACGAGGACGCCGCGCCGTCGACCGAGGGCTTCGTCCGTGATTACCACGTCGACTATCCGGTGGTCCGCGACGTCAGCGGCAACTTCGTCCGTTCGTTCGGGACCGACGCGGTGCCCGAAACGTTCGTGATCAACCGCCAGGGCAAGGTTGCGGCGGTCAGGCGCGAGCCGGTCACCGCGCAGTGGTTCCGCCAGACGCTGCCCAAGATCCTGGCCGGCCAGGCGTGACGATCCGCTCGGCCCGCGCCACGGTCGGCCGCATGGTCGCGGTCCTGGTGACGCTGACGGTGCTCGCCGGGGC
Organism: uncultured Solirubrobacteraceae bacterium; assembly: GCA_963743985.1. GTDB lineage: Bacteria > Actinomycetota > Thermoleophilia > Solirubrobacterales > Solirubrobacteraceae > Palsa-465. The sequence continues at coordinate 94,988 of CAVUSD010000014.1, forward strand.
GGCCGCGCCGACGGTCGCGGGGGCCGCGCAGGTCCGGGAGCACACCACCGTCCAGCAGATGTACGACAACTTGATGTGCGTGCTCTGCCACGAGTCGTTGTCGGTCGCGCAGTCGGCCGAGTCCTACCAGGAACGCGCTTACGTGCGAAAGTTCGTCGCGCAGGGGCTGACCGTCAAGCAGATCGAGGACCGGATGGTCGGTCTCTACGGCAGCGGCGTCCTGGCGACCCCCCCCAAGCACGGGTTCGGCCTGCTCGCCTACATCATCCCGCCGGTCGTCGTGCTGCTCGGGATCCTGGTGCTGTTCTACACCGTCCCACGCTGGCGGCGAAAAGCGACCGCGGCGCGTGCCGCGGCGGGCGGTCCCGCAGCACCGGCGATCTCCGAACAGGAATCGGAGCGAATCGACGAGGAACTGGCCGAGCGTTACTAGCGCTCGGAGCGCGACATCGAGTCCGGCGCGCTGACGCCCAGCAGCCACAGCGACAGCGCGATCACCTGCCGCGCCGCCTGGGACAGCGCCACTCGGGAGGACTCGACCGACGCCGGTTCGGCGCCGATCACCTTGCAGTCGCGGTAGAACGCGGTGAACTGCTGGGCGAGGTCGAGCGCGTAGGCGGCGATCCGGTGAGGCCCGCGGCGCAGCGCCGCCTCGGCCAGCTCGTCCGGGAACGCGACGAGCGTCTTGATCAGTTCGCGCTCGGCGGGCTCGAGCGCCACCGTTCCCCAGTCGGCGTCGCCGGCGACGGCCGCGTCGACCCGGGCTGACTCGAGCCGGCCGAGCATCGTCACGATCCGCGCGTGCGCATACTGGACGTAGTAGACCGGGTTCTCCGCGGACTCCTGGCGGGCCAGCTGCAGATCGAGGTCGACGGTCCGGTCGTGTGAGCGCTGCAGCATGAAGAAACGCGTGGCATCGACGCCGATCTCATCGATCAGCTCGTCGAGCGTGATGAAGTCGCCACGGCGCTTGGAGAAGGCCGCCCGCTCGGAGCCCTCGACCAGGTGCACGAACTGCAGCAGCGGCATCTCCAGGCGCTCCGGGTCGCCGTCCAGCGCCGCCAGCGCCGCCTGTACGCGCTTCACGTAGCCGTGATGATCGGCGCCGACCGGGATGATCTGCCGGTCGTAGCCACGCTCGAGCTTCTCCAGCAGATAGCCGACGTCCGAGGCCAGGTACGTCGGCGCCCCGTCCGAGCGACGGAGCACCCGGTCGCGGTCGTCGCCGAACGTCGTCGAGCGCAGCCACAATGCGCCCTCGGACTCGTAGGAGTGCTGGCCGTCGGCGACCCGCTGTAGCGCTCGCTCCACATAGCTTGGCGACCCTTCGTGCAGGGAGCGCTCGGAGAAGAACTGGTCGTAGTGCACGCCGTAGCGCTCGAGCGTCTCCCGGATCATGACCAGCAGCAGCTGCACGGCGCGGTCGCCGGCCTCCGCGGGCGTCAGGCTGCCTGCGTCGGGGATCTGAGCGGCCAGTTCGGCGACGTACTCGCCGCGATAGCCGTCCTCGGGCACCTCGGCTCCGTTGGCCCGCGCGATCACCGACTCGCCGAACCGGGCGATCTGCGAGCCGGCGTCGTTGACGTAGTACTCACGTTGAACGTCGTGGCCGTGGTGCTGCAGGATCCGCGCCAGCGAATCGCCGTAGGCGGCGGACTGACCGTTGGCCGCCACGATCGGTCCGGTTGGGTTGGCCGAGACGAACTCGAGCAGGATCCGCTCCGGGGTCTCGGCGCCACCGGAGCCGAACCGCTCGCCCGCGTCGAGCACCGAGGCCATCGCCGCCCGATGCCAGTCGTCGGACAGGGTCAGGTTGACGAACCCGGGGCCCGCCACCTCGAACCCCCGCAGCTCCGGCCCGAGTCGTTCGCTCAGAGCCGCCCCCACCCGCTCGGCGATCTGCCGCGGCGAGGCTTTGAGCGCCGGTGCCAGCAGCATCGCCGCATTGGTCGAGTAGTCGCCTTGGCCGGCCCGCTTGGGCCGCTCCACCTTGAGACCGGCGGGCGGCTCGGAGCCGTCGCCGCGGACCTCGATCGCGGTCTCGGAGACGAGCTGCCGGAGCCGATCCAGTGGGGCGTTCACAGGCTCGGCACCGTGATCGGCTGAAACGCCGTCTCGAGCCGCTCGAGCGCCGCCGGGGTCCCGATCGCGACCAGCATGTCGCCCGGCGCCACGACCGTATCGGGCTGGGGTTGGGAGACGAGCTCGCCATCGGTCCGCCGCACGGCGACGATCACCGCGTCGGCGCGGACCTCGTTCAGCGTCTTGCCGACGCCCTCACACACCGCCGGTACCTCGATCTCCTCGAGCCGGTAGTTCGCGACCTGGACGGTGCCGCCGATCTGAGGATGGATCGCGACCCGGGCCATCTCGGCGCCGGAGGTCTTGTACGGCGAGATCACCCGGTCGGCGCCCGCGCGGCGCAGCTTCTTCTCGGAGTCCTCGGCCGATGCGCGCGCCACGATCAGGATCTCCGGCGCCAGTTCCCGAGCGGTCAGCGCGATGAAGATGTTGTCGGCGTCGGAGTCGACGCAGGCGATCACCGCGCGAGCCCGGCGAATCCCGGCCTCGAGCAGGATCTCGTCGTCGGCCGCGTAGCTCTCGATGAAGCGGATGCCCATCGCCTCCGCGGTCTCGAGGTTGGTGTGCTCGGCGTCGATCGCGACCTGCGTCACGCCGGCGCGCTGGAGGTCGCGGGCGACTTGCCGCCCGACGCGGCCGAAGCCGCAGACGATCACGTGGTCTGAGTAGGAGTCGATCATGCGTTGGGTCCGCCGCTCGCGGAGCAGGCCGGTCAGCTGGCCCGAGACGAAGAACTCCGCCACCGTCGCCAGGCCGTAGAAGAGCGTACCTATGCCCAGGATCTCGAGCGCGACGATCACCACCCGCCCCGCTGTGTTGTGCGGGGTCTGGATCGAGCCGAGCGTCGTCACCGTGTCGAGCGCCAGCACGAAGCCGTACGCGAGGGAGTAATGCTCGACCAGCGACAGCGCCACCGAGCCGGCGACGACCACGGCGAACAGCGCCACCAGCAGGATCACCAGCCGGCGCTGGAAGCTGCGGGCCTCGCGGCGCAGTCGCGCCCGCTGTTCGAGCGTGCGGTGGCGGCCGTCGGGCTGACTGTGATCGGCCAAGCGTCAGTAGTGGTAGGGCTCGCGCGCGAGGATCTTGTGGGCCCGGTACAGCTGCTCGAGCAAGACGACCCGGGCCAGCTGGTGGGGCAGGGTGATCTGGCCCAGCGACAGCCGATGATCGACGTGATCCAGATCGAGCCCGTGCGGGCCGCCGATCACGAAGCACAGGTCCCGGCCGCTCTGGCGGCGGTCCTCGAGGAATCGGCTGAACTGGACCGAGTCGGGCCGCTCACCGTCGCGATGCAGCAGTGATACGAATGCCCGTTCAGGCAGCCGGCGGACGACCTTGTCGTCCTCGCGGACCTCGATCAGCTCCAGGCGGGAGTGACCAGCCAGCAGCTTCTGGTAGTGCTGCACGTCGTCGGCGAACGGGGGCCGCAACCTGCCCACGGCGACGACGATGATCCGCACGATGGGATACTAAGCGCATATGACTGATCCGAACACGCCCGAGCGTCACATCAATATCCACTTCGCGCCGGAACTGATGGCTGGCGCCTACTCCAACTTCGCGAACGTCAGTCACTCCGACTACGAGTTCACGATCACGTTCGCGCGGGTCGATCACGAGGTCGAGGACGAGGAGATTCCGGGTGTGGTCGTGTCACGCATCAATCTCTCCCCCAAGTTCATGCGCGAGCTGATCGACGCGATGCAGGACAACTTCTCCAAGTGGCAGACCCGTGAGGGGATCAAGAACCTGCCCGAGTACGGTGGCGGCGATGCCGGCACCGACGAGGAGGAGTAACGGCCTGACGGCCGGCGGGGAGGTGGAGGTGCCGGAAGCGGGGGTCGCCTGCGGCGTGCTGTTGCCGAACTTCGACCCGGAGCGGCTCGGCGGGTTGGGTCGCGATCCGGTCCTGCAGGCGGCGCGACTGGCCGAGCAGCTGGAATTTGAGTCGTTGTGGGCCGGGGACCATCTGGCCTGTCCGGCGCCCGGGCTCGATGCCCCGACGTGCCTCGCCGCCTCCGCGGCGGTCACCGAACGGATCGCGCTCGGCTTCAGCGTGATGCTGCTGGGGCTGCGCAACCTGGCGTGGACGGCCAAGCAGCTCGCCGCGATCGATCTGCTGGCCGGCGGCGGGCGCCTGCGGCTGGGCGTCGGCGCCGGCGGCGAGTTCCCGGCCGAGTTCGAGGCCGCCGGCGTGCCGGTCTCCCAGCGCGGAGCCCGGCTCGACGACTCGCTTGCGGTGATCGGCGACCTGCTCACCGGCCGACCCGTCGATTACACCGGGCGCGCGCTCACGGTCCGCGCGCCGGCACTCGAGCCCGCCCTGCCAACGGTCCCCCCGATCTACGTCGGCGGCCGCGGTGAACCGGCCCTGCGCCGCGCCGCCCGCTACGGCGACGCCTGGATGCCGATGTGGCTCACCCCGGCGCGGATCGCCGAACGCTCACAACGGCTGGGCGAGATGGCGCTCGAGCAGGGACGGCCCGCGCCGCGGATCGCGCCATTGATCCTGGTCCGGATCGACGACGATCGAGACCACGCGTACGCCCAGGCCCGTGCTCACATCGCCGGCCAGTACCGGATGGAGCTCGAGACGATCGAGCGCTGGACACTGCTGGATAGCATCGACGGCGCCGTGGAGCACCTGCATCAGTTCGTGGAGGTCGGGGTCTCGGAGATATTGCTGCTGACGCTGGGGCGCGACCCGCTGCAGCAGTACGAGCGGCTGGCCGAGGTCCGCGCCCGGCTCAGGGCGCCCGTCGCCGCGTCCGGGACCGCTCCGTGAGCGTCGAGCCCTATCGGTACGACCCGGCGGCGTACCGGCAGGTTTTCGAGCATCGGTTCACCTATCTGGCAGGGGTCAAGCGCAACAGCCACCGGTTCGCCGGGCGGACTGCGCTGACCGACATCGCCTCCGGACGCAGCTGGACCTACGCGCAGCTGTGGGCGGATGCCGGACGCCTGGCGGCGGCACTCGAGCAAACCGACGTGCGCGCCGGCGAGGTGATCGTGTTCGCGCTGTTCAACGGCGCCGAGTTCGCGCTGACGTGGCTCGCGGCCCAGCGGCTCGGCGCGATCGCCGCGCCGATCAACTTCCGGCTGTCGGGCGGCGAGATCGCCCACGTGCTCGACGACTCACAGCCGGCGGCGTTCATCTACGACCAGGCGCTCGAACTGGTCGCCGCCGACGCGGTGACCCGCGCCGAGCATCAGCCGCGGCTGCTGATCGCCGCCGGCACCGACACCGCCCCGGCGCCGTCATTCGACGACTTCCTGAACTCAGGCCCAGCCGGCGCCGACCCACCGTTGCCCGGGCCTCACGGCGACGAGCCGGAGATCTACGACGAGACCACCCGTCTCTACACCTCGGGGACCACCGGAATGCCCAAGGGCGTCTCGCTGTGCTCGCTGATCGAGGTGCTGTCGGCCCACGACGTGATCATGCACTTCCCGCTCACGCCCCAGGACCGGACGCTGAACATGACCCCGTGGTTTCACCGCGGCGGGTTGTACTCCGGCGGTCCCAACCCGGTTCTGTACGTCGGTGCGGAAGCCGTGGCACTGCGCCAGTTCGATCCGGCCGCGGTGCTCGACGCCGTCGCCGAGCGCGCGCTGACGTTCCTGATCGGGGCGCCGACGAACCTGGCGTTGCTGACCGCCGAACAGCTCCAGCGTCCCCGTGACCTGAGCTCGCTGAACGGGATCGTGACGATGGGCGCGCCGCTTGATCGGGAGGCGTGCCTGCGTTACCAGGACGTTCTGACGCCACGGATCTTCAACGGCTACGGGACCACGGAGGCGTTCTGGAACACCTTCCTGCGCCCGTCGGACCTGCCCGATCACGCCGGTTCGGCCGGCCGCGCCTGCACCGACGACGACGTCGCGGTGGTCAAGATCTACGAGGATCGTCAGGCGGACTTCGACGACTACGCGGCGCACGACGGGACCGAGATCGGCGAGGTGATCGTCCGCTCGATCAAGGCCGGCTACGCGTACGTCAACCAGCCCGAGGAACAGGCGCAGCGGTTCCGCGGGGAGTGGCTCTACATCGGCGACCTCGCCACGTGGGACGCCGACGAATACGTCACGATCGTCGGCCGGAAGGACGACATGATCATCTCCGGCGGCGAAAACGTGCACCCGACCCAGGTCGAGGCGGTGCTCGCAGAGCTTCCGGCGGTGACCGACTCGGCGGTCGTCGGGCTCCCGGACGAGCGCTGGGGCGAGCTCGTCGTCGCCTATGTCGTCAGCTCCGACCCGGGGCTCGACGCGGCCACGCTCGACGCCCACTGCCACGGCCACCCGATGCTGGCGGCGTTCAAACGACCGCGCGCCTACCGGTTCCTCGAGGCGTTGCCGATGACCGCGACCGGCAAGAAGCTCCACTATCAGCTGCGTGAGATGGCGGTCCGCGACGCCGCCGACGGGCTGTTTCAACGCCCGTGAGCCCGGAGCCGCAGCGCTCTGATCCCGTGATCACCGGGATCGGCGCGATCACGCCGCTGGCCCAAGACGCGCCCGGGACCTGGGAAGGACTGGTCGCCGGCCGCTCGGGGATCAGCCCGGTCAGGTCGTTCGACGCCTCCGATCTGCCGGTCCGGATCGCCGGCGAGATCCACGGCTTCGACGCCGAGGCCCACCTCGGCCCCAAGCGCGCCCGGCGCTCGGCTCGGTTCTCGCAGCTGGCGACGGTCGCCGCCCGCGAGGCGGTGGCCGATTCCGGAATCGAGCTCGGCCCGCTGTCGGATCGGACCGCGGTGATCATCAATGCCGCGGTCGCGGGCTGGCCCGAGGGTGATCGCAACCAGCGGCTGCTGCTCGAGCAGGGGCCGTCGCACGTCACGCCCTACTACATCCCCTCGACGATCCTGAACATGGCGGCGTGCGAGGTCGCGATCGATCTGGGCGTGCACGGCCCGGTCAACGCGTCGGCGCTTGCCTGTGCCAGCGGCACCGCCGCGCTGCTGGAGGCGCGGCGACTGCTGGCCACCGGCGAGGCCGACGTTGTGATCGCCGGCGGCACCGACGCGGGGATCGCTCGGTCGATGCTCGCCGGGCTGTCGGTGATGGGCCCGCTGTCCAAGCGCAACGACGAGCCGGAGCGGGCCAGCCGTCCGTTCGACGCCGACCGTGACGGGTTTGTGTTCGGCGAGGGAGCGGTCGTGTTCGTGGTCGAATCGGCCGAGCACGCCGCCGCCCGCGGCGCCCATCCCTACGGATCGATCGCCGGCGGGGCGCTGAACTCCGACGCGTTTCACATGAGCGCGCCGGAACCGACGGGGACCTACGCCGCTCGCGCAATCTCGACCGCGCTGACCAACGCCGGCGTGACCCCGGGCGAGCTGGATTACATCTGCGCGCATGGCACCGCGACCAAGGCCAACGACACCGCCGAGACCAAGGCGATCCGGACCGCGCTCGGCGAGCACGCCGACCGCGTGCCCGCGAGCTCGCCGAAATCGATGGTCGGGCATCTGATCGGAGCGGCCGGTGCGCTGTCGGCGATGGTCTGCCTGCTGGCGATCCGTGACGGCGTGCTCCCCCCGACGATCAACCTGGACACGCCCGATCCGGCCTGCGACCTCGACTACGTGCCTTTGCAGGCGCGCCCGGCGACGGTCCGGGTGGCCGCCGCAAACGCGTTCGGGTTCGGCGGTCAGAACTGCGTGATCGTGCTGCGCGCGGTGTCGTGACGCACCGTCCCTGACGCTGCAGTCGAGGTTGACGTCGGACCCGGTTGTCATGCCGTCCGCGATCTCGGGAAACTATGCGGGTGCAGATCGCCGTCGTCTCAGACGTCCACGGCAACCGCCATGCTTTCGAGGCGGTGCTCGACGCGATCGCCGAGTCTGATTGCCAGGAGCTCTGGTGTCTCGGCGATCTGGTCGGCTACGGCGCCGATCCAGACGCCTGTGTCGCCCTCGCCAGCGAGCACTGCACGGTCTGTCTGGCGGGGAATCATGACCTGGGCGTGACCGGCGCGATTCCGCTCGAGCAGTTCTCCCGGGGAGCGGCGATCGCCGCCCATTGGACCCGGGACACGATCACCGCCGAGACGCTCGCGTTCCTGGAGACGCTCGATCCCCAGAACCTCGATCAGGCGGTTGCGCTGTACCACGCCAGCCCGCGCGATCCGATCTGGGAGTACGTGTTGTCGCCTTTGCAGGCCGAGCTGTGCCTCGACGTCCAGGCCCGGCCGGTGTCGCTGATCGGTCACTCCCACGTCGCGCTGTATTTCTCACGGATGCCCGGCGCCTCGGCCACCGGCGAGACTCGGGACGACGGCGAGTCACTGGATCTCAGCGAGGGCGAGTGGCTGGTCAATCCGGGGAGCGTCGGCCAGCCTCGTGACGGCGACCCGCGGGCCGCATGGCTGAAGCTCGACACCGAAAAGTGGACCGCCCACTACCACCGAACCGAGTACGACATCGCGGGGGCGGCGGCCGCGATCCGGGCCGCGAAGCTGCCGGAGTCGCTGGCCGACCGGCTCCAATACGGACAGTGACCGGCACGCCGGCATCTAACCTGAGGGCAATCGGTCCAGGCTCTAAAGTCACCGGCCAATGGGGTTTGGCTCACGCGCATCGCTGGCCGCGATCCTTGGATTTGCGGCGGCTTTCGTCGTCGCCTGCGGATCAAGCGGCAACGGACTGCTCTCCTCCGGGCAGAGCAGCTCGATTGCGGACCAGCTGACGGCGATCTCCAATGCCGTGCAGGGCGGCCACTGTGGGAGAGCGACCGTTGCCTCGCACCGTCTGACCAACCTGATCACCGACCTTCCGTCGGACGTCAATCAGAAGCTGGTGGCAAACCTCGGCCAGGGCGCCAGTACCGTGCAGGAACTAGCGGGCAAGGACTGCACCACGCAATCGACGTCGACCCCGACCGTCACCGTGCCGACGACCACGACCCAGGCCAGCACGACGACTCCGACGCAGACGGCGACCACGACGGCAACGACCACGACGACGCCATCCACCAACACGACGCCGCCGACCACCGCAACCAATGGCGGCGGCACGGGTACCTCAAGCAGTACGACGGCGGCCGGCGGAGCGCCGGTCGGTGGCGCGACCAAGACTGCAGGCGGATGACCGGCACCACCACGATCGCGGGCAGGTACAGGATCGAAGGCCGACTCGGCGTCGGCGGGATGTCAACCGTGCACCTCGCATTCGACAGTCGGCTGGAGCGCTACGTCGCGCTCAAGCTTCTGGCCGAGCACCTCGCCGACGACTCGACGTTCGTCTCCCGGTTCCGGCGTGAGGCGCTCGCCGCCGCCCGGCTGGTGCATCCCAACATCGTCCAGGTGTTCGACTTCGGCTTCGACGCCGGTCACCACCAGCACTTCATCGTGATGGAGCACGTGCCGGGTAATTCCTGCGCCGAACTGCTGCGCGACCACGGCCACCTCGCCGTCGACAAGACGATCGGCATCGTCACCCAGGCCTGCCGGGGCTTGGACTACGCCCATCGCAACGGCGTTGTGCACCGCGACGTCAAGCCCGGCAACCTGCTCGTGTCCGACTCCGATGTGGTCAAGCTCGCCGACTTCGGCATCGCCCGCGCCACCGACCAGTCCTCGATCACCCAGGTCGGGTCGGTGCTCGGCACCGCCGCCTACCTGGCGCCTGAGCAGGCCCGCGGCGAGGAGGCCGGACCACGCGCGGACCTCTACTCGCTCGGGGTCGTGACCTACCAGCTGATGGCGGGCCGGCTGCCGTATGAGGCCGCCTCGCTGTCGGAGCTCGCGCTCAAGCAGCAGCGCGAGTCGCCGACTCCGCTGAACCAGCTCGTGCCCGGGGTTCCCAGAGAGCTCGCCGAGGCGGTCGACGTGGCGCTGTCGATCGACCCGCGCGGCCGTCCCGAGAACGCGATCGAGCTCGCCGACATCCTCGGCGACGGAGCGCATGGGGTTTCGCCACACCGCGGACCGCGGACGCCGGGGCCGAGCACGGCCGACACCCGCGTCGCCTCCGGCGCCGACTACCCGACGACCGCCACCCGCGCGCAGCCACCGAGCGGGGCGAGTGGGCCGTCGACCGCGCAGACGCGCGCCGCCAATCGGGGTCGCCCGGCTTCGCGTCAGGCGCCCAAGCAGGTTCCGGTCAACCGCAGCCCAGCGGCGGCCGCGCCGCGGCGCCAACCGGTGACGCAGGCGGTGCCACCGGCGCCGCGTCGGCGTGGGGTGCGGCGGGTGATGGCAGCGCTGGCGGTGCTGCTGGTGTTGGCCGTGATCGTCGTCGTGGTCATCCTGATCTCCAAAGGCACCACGACCACGGTGCACTACGAGAAGGTCGTCGGCTCTGACGTGAACCAGGCGATCGGTCAGATGCAGCAGCTGCTGGACAAGTACACGAAGTAACCGGCCCCTGGGTCAGCCGCGCAGGACTGCGCCCGGCGTGGCGCCGGCACTCAACGCGTCGGCCACCTCCGCAAACCGGCCGCCCTCGATTCCGGCCCGCAGGTCCGCCATCACGGACGCGATGAAGCTCAGGTTGTGCAGCGTCACCAGCCGCAAGCCGGTCAGCTCGCCGGCTCGGAGCAGGTAGTGCAGGTAGGCACGCGTGAAACCGCCGGCGCACGTGGGGCAGCCGCAACCGTCGAGAATCGGCTCATCGGCCTCGCGCCAGCGACGTTTCTGCAGATCCAGCCGCCAGCGACCGCCGGGGTCGGGCACCAGCGCCACCCCGTGCCGGCCGAGGCGGGTCGGCATCGCACAGTCAAACGTGTCGATCCCCGAGCGCACGCCCGCGATCAGATCGTCGACCTCACCGATCCCGAGCAGGTGACGGGGGCGCAGTGGCGCCAGCCGCTCGAGCTCGGCCGTCGTCCAGTCGACGACCTCGTACATCTGGGCTTTGTCCTGCCCGAGCGAACCGCCGATCGCAACCCCGTAGGTCGGCGCCGCCGCGATCGCCTGCGTCGACAGGAGGCGGAGGTCGGGGTAGGTCCCGCCCTGGACGATCGAGTACACGGCCTGCGCGGGCGAGCCCTCGCGCTCGTGCCACTCCAGGCAGCGGTGCAGCCAGCGGTGCGTGCGCTCCATCGAGCGGGCCGTGTACTCATAGCCTGAGTGAAACGGCGTGCACTCGTCGAGCACGAGCGCGATATCGGAGCCGATCGCCGCCTGCATCGCCATCGACTCCTCGGGGCCGAGGAATCGCTCGGCGCCGTCGATGTAGGAGCGAAACCGCACACCCTGCTCCTCGATCGCCAGGATCGATCCGTTGGACCCGTTCGACGCGTTCGACCCGTTCGCGGCCTTGGTGCCGTTCGCGCCCGTCGAGCGACGTCCCTTGATCTCGTCGGCCACCCCGCCATGCCCCATCGAGAAGATCTGAAAGCCACCGGAATCGGTGATGATCGCCCGCGGCCAGCGCATGAACCGGTTCAGCCCGCCGAGCGCGCCCATCAGTTCCGGGCCGGGGGACAGAAACAGGTGGAACGTGTTGCCGAGCACCATCTCGTAGCCGAGCGCCTCGACGTCGCGCGGCTCGAGCGTCTTCACCGAGCCGCGCGTGGCCAGCGGCACGAAAGCGGGCGTGGCCACGTCACCGTGCGCCAGGTGCAGCGTGCCCGCCCGTGCGCGGGACTGCGGGTCGCGGGCGCGGATCTCGAACGTGGGCTCGCGGGTCACGGCTCCATTCTCGCTGGTCGCTCCGCAACCGGCGGTGACGATGCGATCACAACCGGCCCGACGGAACTTCGGCGCATGAGTGCGGATGACCCGCACCAACTCGCCGCGGTTCGGGCCGGGCCGGCACGCCCGCAACGAAAAGGGCCGGCCGCCCGGAGGCGACCGACCCTGAACGGTGACCGGTTGGTCGGCTGCTTACGCTGCGACCGGCTGCTCGGCCGGGGTCTCGTTGGACTCGGTGGACTCGCCACCCTCGATCGCCTGCGACTCGCCGGCGTCAACGGTGATCTGGACCTTATGCGGCTTGGCGGCCTCGGGCTTGGGGACCGTGATCTCCAGGACGCCCTTGTCGAACGTCGCCTTGATCGCCGCGGCGTCGACGCCCTCGGGCAGACGCAGCGACCGGCGGAAGCTGCCGTAGCTGCGCTCGACGCGGTAGTAGCCCTGGCCACGATGCTCGTGCTCGGACTTGCGCTCGCCCGAGATGGACAGAACGTTGCCCTCGAACTCGATGTTGACGTCGTCCTCGGACAGGCCCGGGAGGTCGGCGCGCAGGATGTAATGCGTCTCGGACTCGATCAGGTCCGTCGCCGGCGCAAACCGCCGCGCGGGCGCGCTCGCGACCGTCGGGGTGTCGAACAGGTTGTTGAACAGTCGGTTCATGGGGACCGGCTCCCAGCGGATAAGTGCCATCTAGATGCTCCTCGTGTGCTCGCTCAGAAGGTTCGTAGTTGTTAGGTGCTACCTGACGTAATCTCAGTCTAGCAACATCAGATCTTCTGACAAGGGGAGTAGTCGTCGCGAGGGCATGACCCTCGCCCGCGTCCGTTGAGCCCGCTAGGCCCGCTTGCCCCTCGCCCGCTTGCCCTGCGCCCGCTTGCCCTTCGCCCGCTTGCCCTTTGCCTTGGCCGCCTTCGCCTTGGCTCGCTTGGCCTTGGCCTTGGCCTTGGCCGCCTTCGCCTTGGCCCGCTTGGCCTTGGCCTTGGCTCGCTTGGCCTTGGCCTTGGCCGCTTTGTGCTTGGCCTTGGCCTTGGCTCGCTTGGCCTTGGCCGCCTGGGCTGCCCTGGCCGCGCTGGTCGCGTTGGTCCCGGCCACCTCGGTGACCGCTGCACCGCTCGCGGCCTTGATCATCGCCGGCGTGGCGGCGTCCATCAGACTGGCGTCGATCGCCACCGGGGTGACGGTGCCCGGCAGCACCCAGGTGAGTTGGGCATAGGCGGTCCCGTACCCCTGCTCGAAGTCCATCTCGATCGTCGCCGGAACGCCCGCGGTCAGGGCCACGCTCCCGCACAACTGACTGCCCCACGAACTGGCGCCGTTGACGATCTCCTGCTGGTTGACCATCACCTGGTCGCTGGCGCTGGCGACGCTGCAGATCTGATAGGTCCCCGACGTCGGAGGCGTGACCGTGCCGATCCAGCGGATCGAGTACTGCGACGACGGGACGCCCGCGGCCGGTGATCCGGCGGTCGAGAATGGGTCAGACGGGTTCGCACGGGTCGTGGCCGAGACGATCGGGGCGGTGAAGCCCCGGCCGGTGAAGAACTGCTCGGTCAGGCCCGGGGCCGGAGCCGGGTTGAGCGTGACGCTCTCGGCGTTGGTCGTCTGAGCGGTGGGGTCGCCGGCGAGGCCGACGATGAAGTGGTTGGGGTTGCTGGGATCGAAGGCGACGCCCAACGTCGAGCTGTAGCCGGCGGTCGCCTGGCTGCTCCAGGGAAAGTTGAAGTAGGTCAAGCGCTGGGGCGAGCTGCCGTCGGGGGCCATGGTCCATAGATCGAGGCCACGGTCCGGAGCCCCCACCGTGCTCCCGTACATGATCCGATTCTCGCCCGGCAGATAGAAGGCGAACTCGTGGTAGTTGGTGAACAGGCCGTCGACGCCGCCGTCGTTGGAGAGCTGGGTGAGCCCGGTCCCGTCGACGCCGATCGTGTCGATCTGGCTGTCCATCCAGCTCGCCTGGCCGTAGTCTGAAGTGAAGATCACGTGCTGGTCGTCGGGCGTGAAGCCGTAGGGCTCCATGAAGACGTTCGTCGCCGGCCGGATGACCCGAACATCCGTGAGCGATGGCACCCCGTTGGACCAGGTGATGTTGGCGACGTTCAGCTCCCAGTAGCCGAGGTTCGCCACCGCCGGTGCGGTCATCGAGGCCCAGACGATCTCGTTGCCGGTGCGGTCGAAGCGGGCCCAGATGGTCCCGTATGAATAGTCGCCCGAGGCCGAGCCGTTCGTGAGCGGCCACGCCGCGGAGCCGTCGGTTCGCTCCAGCCAGATGTTGTTCGCTCCCCCTTTCCGGGCCGGGTCCAATCCGCGCCCACCGGGCCGGTGTGCGGTGTGGTCTCAACCTCGACGAGCATGTAATTGCCGTCGGGGGAGACGTCGCTGACTCCCCGGTTCGTGTTCGCCCCGATGCCGGGGAACGCCGGGATCGCGCAGGTGAGGCACAGCGGATCCGAGCCGTCGGGGTTCGCGCTGTAGGCGTCGACCATGCCGTCGCTGCCCATCGAGTTGTAGATGACGCGATTCAGGCTCGCGCTCCAGCCCATCGGCGCGGCGTTCTGCTTCCAGGGCGAGGTGCTCTGGACGACGGGACCGGCGGCACGGGCCGTGGAGGTCCAGGCCGCCGCTGCACACAGCAGCACGGCCGACACCGCCAGCAGCGGAAGCACTCGGCGGCCGAGCGACGGCAGGGAATGAACCATCTGACCAACATTCGGCAGATCGCACGCCGAACGTAAGCGATGAGCTCACCAGCTGGACGTATGTTCTGACGAGAGTGTGCCGACGAGGCGGTCAGGGCGTGATCAGCGAGCGACCGGTCATCTCGGCCGGCTGGTCGATCCCGAGCAGCTCCAACACGGTCGGCGCGACGTCGGCGAGCACCCCGCCGGACCGCAGCGTGACCGATCCGGCGCCGGTGACGATCACCGGGACCGGGTTCAGTGAGTGGGCGGTGTTGGGGCTACCGTCCGGCTCGAGCATGTGGTCGGCATTGCCGTGATCGGCGGTGATGAAGCAGGCGCCACCGGACGCCTGCACCACCTCCACGATCGCGGCCAGGCAGCGGTCGACGGTTTCGATCGCCTCGACGGCGGCCGGGATCACGCCCGTGTGGCCGACCATGTCGGCGTTGGCGAAGTTGATGATGCCGAACGTCGGAGCGTTGGCCCGCCAGGCCGAGACGAACGCCTGCGCCGCTTCGGGCGCGCTCATCGCGGGTTTGTGGTCGTAGGTCGGCACGTCGCGCGGCGAGGGCACCAGCTCCCGCTCCTCGCCGTCGTACGGAGTCTCCTCACCGCCGTTGAAGAAGTACGTCACGTGCGGGTACTTCTCGGTCTCGGCGACGTGCAGCTGACGCTCGTGCCGGGCCGCGATGACGGCGCCGATCGTCGTCGCCGGGCGCTCGGGGGCGAACGCCACCGGGTAGGGCCAGCCCTCCTCGTACTCGGTCATCGTCGCGTACCGGGTCGCCACCGGGACGCCCTCGCCGCGATCGAAATCCGAGAACGACGGCGACGCCAGCGCGAGCGTGATCTCCCGCATCCGGTCGGGCCGGAAGTTCAGGCCCAGCACCGAGTCGCCGGGGCGGATCCGCGCGTCATCGGACCCGACCAGCGTGGGCGTGATGAACTCGTCGGTCTCGTCGCGCCCGTAGGCGGCCAGGGCCGCCGCCTCGCCCGACTCGGCGCGGTGCGGCGCCTCCCCGTGGACGAGCATGTCGTACGCGAGCTTGACCCGGTCCCAACGGTTGTCGCGGTCCATCGCGTAGTAGCGGCCGACGACCGAGCCGATCCGGCCGACCCCGGCCTCCGCCATCCAGGCCTCGACCGTCGCCAGATATCCCGCCGCGGCCTTGGGGAGCGTGTCTCTCCCGTCGCTGAACGCGTGCACGACGAGGTCCGGGACCTCCAGCGACGCCGCCAGCGAGATCAGCGCGTGCAGATGCTCCATCGATGAGTGCACGCCGCCGTCGGAAACGAGCCCGATCACATGCACCCGCTCGGCGCCGCCAAGCGCCTCCCGCAGCACGGGATTCGACGCCATCGACCCATCCGCCGCGGCGGCGTCGATCCGGGTCAGATCCTGCATCACGACGCTGCCGGCACCCAGGTTCAGGTGCCCGACCTCGGAGTTGCCCATCTGCCCGTCGGGCAGCCCCACCGCCAGCCCCGACGCGGTCAGGGTCGTCGTCGGATTTCGCTCCCACAGGGCGTCGAACACGGGCGTCGCCGCCAGCGACACCGCGTTGCCCGGCCCGTCGGGCGCGAGCCCCCAGCCGTCGAGCACGATCAGCGCGGCGCACGGAACCGGCAACGCCCCCGACACGATCAGCCTCCCGCGGCGGTCACGATCGCCCCGAACGATTCGGCGTCCAGCGACGCCCCGCCGACGAGCGCGCCGTCGATGTCGGGCAGCGCCAGCAGCTCGGCAGCGTTGTCGGCCTTGACCGACCCGCCGTACAGGATTCGGGTTCGCTCGGCCTGTTCGGGAGAGCGGTCGGCGACCAGCGCACGCACGAACGCGATCGCTTCCTGGGCCTGCTCCAGCGTCGCCACCTTGCCGGTTCCGATCGCCCAGATTGGCTCGTAGGCAATCACGATCTCCCCCAGCCGGTCGTGCTCGATCCGGGCCAGGTCCTCCTGGACCTGGTGGCGCAGCTTACGCTCGGTGTCGCCGTTCTCGCGCTCGGATTCGGTCTCGCCGACGCACAGGATCACCTCGAGCCCCGCCTGCAGCGCGGCCGGCACCTTCAGCGCCAGCGCTTTGTCGGTCTCGTTGAACAGCTCACGCCGCTCGGAGTGGCCAAGCAGGACGCCGCCGACGTCCAGCTCGGTCAGCATCGGCGCCGACACCTCACCGGTGAACGCGCCGGACTCGGCCTGATGCATGTTCTGCGCGTACACCGCGACCCGGGAGCCGCGGGTGGAGTCGACCATCGCCGACAGCGCCGTGAACGGCGGACAGATCCCGACGTCGACCCGGTCTGCCGACGAGACCCGCGGCAGCAGAGACGCGATCAGCTGCTCGGCCTCCGCAACCGTCTTGTGCATCTTCCAGTTCCCGGCGATCAATGGCCGGCGGCTCATCGCAGTACCTCCACCCCGGGCAGCTCCTTGCCCTCGATCAGCTCGAGCGACGCCCCGCCGCCGGTCGACAGGTGCGTCACCTGGTCCTGCAGCCCGAAGGTGACGAGCGCCGCGGCCGAGTCGCCGCCGCCGACGATCGTCGCCGCCGCCGAAAACGCGACCGCCTCGGCGACGGTCTTGGTCCCGGCCGCAAACGGCTCGAGCTCGAACGCCCCCATCGGCCCGTTCCAGAAGACGGTGCCGGCCGCGCCGATCCGCTGCGCGTACGCGGCGGCGGTGCGGGGCCCGACGTCCAGCCCCATCATCCCGTCGGGCACGTCGACGCCGTCCAGCGGCACCGGCGTCGCGTCAGCGCCGAAGTGATCACCGAGCACGAGGTCGACGGGCAGCTCCAGTGACGCCTCACCTGCGCCGTCGCCCGCGAGGCGGCGGCCGGCCAGGAGCCCGCGTGCCAGCGCCACGTCCTCGTCGGCGCACAGCGAATCACCGACGCTGTGGTGGGCCGCCTTCAGGAACGGGAAGCACATCGCACCACCGATCAGGATTGCGTCGGCCAGCGGCGCGAGCGCCTTGATCACGCCGATCTTGTCCGACACCTTGGCGCCACCGAGGACCGCCACGAACGGCCGCGCGGGGTCGCTCAGCAGCGAGGTCAGGACCTCGACCTCGCGCTCCAGCAAGAGGCCGGCGGCACGGTCGTCGATCCGTCGCGCGACGCCCTCGGTCGACGCGTGCGCGCGGTGGGCTGCCCCGAACGCGTCATCGACGTAGACCTCGGCCAACGCGGCCAGCTCCTGGGCGAGCTCGGGGTCGTTCTTGGTCTCCCCCGGTTCGAAGCGGATGTTCTCGAGCAGCAGCAGCTCGCCCTCGCGCAAGGCGGCGGCCTGCTGTTTGACCTCGGGTCCGGTCGTGCCGGAGGCCAGTATCACCGGCTCGTCGAGCAGCTCGCCCAGCCGCCGAGCGACCGGCGCCATCGACAGCGCCGGGTCGACTCCCTTGGGCCGTCCGAGATGGGAGACGAGGATCAGCGCCGCCCCGCGTTCACGCAGCGCCGCGATCGTCGGCAGCGCCGCCCGGATCCGTGTGTCGTCGGCGACGACCGGATCGCCGGATCCGTCGGTCTGCAGCGGCACGTTGAAGTCAACCCGGACGAGGACCCGCTTCCCCCGCAGCTCGCCGAGATCCGCGAGCGTTCTCACAGCAGCCGCTGCACCAGGTCCACGACTCGGTTGGAATAGCCCCATTCGTTGTCGTACCAGGCGACGACCTTGACCATCGTGCCGTCCATGACCACGGTCAGCAGCGAGTCGACGATCGACGAGGCGGGGTTGCGGACGATGTCCGAGGAGACGATCGGGTCCTCGGTGTAGACGAGATAGCCCCGCATCGGCCCGTCGGCGGCCGCCTTCAGGGCGCCGTTGATCTCCTCGACGGTCGTCTCCCGGTCGGCCTCGATCGTCAGGTCCACGACCGAGCCGGTCGGGACCGGCGCGCGGATCGCGAACCCGTTGAGCTTGCCCTGCAGCTCCGGGATCACGACACCGATCGCCTTGGCGGCGCCGGTCGACGCCGGGATCAGGTTGATCGCCGCCGCGCGGGCGCGCCGTAAATCCTTGTGGGGCATGTCCTGCAGCCGCTGGTCGGCGGTGTAGGCGTGAATCGTGGTCATCAGCCCGTGCTTGATCCCGACCGTGTCCTGCAGCACCTTGGCGACGGGCGCCAGGCAGTTGGTCGTGCACGAGGCGTTGGAGATGATCCGGTCCTTGGCCGTGTCGTAGGCCTCGTCGAAGTTGACGCCGAGCACGACCGTCGTGTCGGGGTCGGTGGCCGGCGCTGAGATCACGACCTTCTCCGCACCCGCGTCGAGGTGCTTGGTCGCGCTCTCGCGGTCGGTGAACAGGCCGGTGGACTCGATCACGACCTGCGCGCCGAGCTCACCCCACGGCAGGTCGGCGGGATCGCGCTCGGACAGGATCCGCAGCTCCTTGCCGTCGATCACGATCCCGGAGTCAGAGGCCTCGACCGTGCCCGGGAACGGTCCTAGCGTCGAGTCGTACTTGAGTAGGTGGGCGGTCGTCTTGGGATCGACCAGATCGTTGGCGGCCAACCATTCGATGTCGGCGCCGCTCTCGTACGCGGCCCGGAAGACGTTTCGGCCGATTCGCCCGAACCCGTTGATCGCGACCCGCACCGTCATGCTCGCTGCCTTTCGTCGTTTGACCGCTGAGAACACCGCGCCGGTTCGAGCACACCAGACCAGGCGCCAACAGGCGAAAGCCTATCCGACGGCTGCGAACGAGCCTCCCGCGAGCTCGGACCCGGCGAAATCGAGCGACGTTCGGTGCCCGGGCGTGCCGTTGGAGGACACGGGTGGCGACCACGTCGATCGGATGCGTCGGCGCGACCGGGATCCCGCCGAGCCGGTCGGCCCGCGCTGACGTGCGGGGGGTCGCGACGGACGTGCGTCGACTGGTGGGGAATAGTTGCCTGCCAGTTGCAGCACGTCTGATCGGAGCGATGGGCGAGGCGCCACGAACGGCCCGGAGCGAAGGCACCGCCCGGGATCGCGGTCAACCAACGCAACGGCGTCAGCCGAGGGTCGCCGGGGCATCACGCGCCACCAACTGGTCGCCGGCGGCGACAGCCGCGTCAGCGGGCGACCAACTCGACGCGCAGCCCGTCGGGGTCGGCCAGATAGGCCGCGTAGTAGCGGCTGCCGTAGCGTGGCCGCAGCCCCGGCGGAGACGGCGGGGTCGTTTGCGCACCGCCGTGGGCGAGCCCGGCCGCGTACCCGGCGTCAACCGCGACCTTGCCGCTGGCGCGCAGCGCCAGGTGGCCGTAACCGCTCTCGGGCCCAAGTCCGCGCATCGTGAACCACACCACCGGGGTGTTGATGCCGTAGGCGACGGCCCGCTCCGAGTCGACCATCCGCCGCCCGCCGAGCGCGAAGAAGACCGGGTCGTAGAACGCCGCCGTGCGGGCCAGATCGGCAACCTCGAACCCGATGTGGTCGATCACCCGCCCTCCCCCTCGTCGCGATGGGCGACATCGACGAGATACCCCCCGTCGCTTCGGTAGCGCTCGCCCAGGTGCTCGGCGATCGCCACCGACCGGTGCCGGCCCCCGGTGCAGCCGACCGCGATCACCAGATGCGCCTTGCCCTCCGTCAGGTACTGGGGCAACAGGTAGTCCAGCAGCGAATCGATGTGGGTGTAGAACTCGTCGAGCGCGCCGCCGCGGTTGATGAACTCGACGACCCGCGGGTCCTTCCCGGTGAACGGCCGCAGATCGGGCTCGTAGTGGGGATTGGGCAGGAACCGCACGTCGAACATCACGTCGGCGTCACGACTGGCGCCGTATTTGAAGCCGAAGCTCTGAAACGTGATCGCCAGCCGGCCGGGGTGGCGGGTCGGCAGCAGGTCCTCGGTCAGCCGGCGGCGCAGCATCGCCGCGCTCAGCCGGCTGGTGTCGATCACGATGTCGGCGCGCGCTCGCAACGGCGCCAGCAGCTCACGCTCACGGGCGATCCCGGTCGCGACCGTCCCGCTCGGCGCCAGCGGATGCCGCCGGCGCGTCTCCTTGTAGCGACGCAGCAACGTCTCCTCGTCGGCCTCGAGGAACAGGATCCGGTAGTGCATTCCGACCGAACGGAGCTCGTCGAGCATCGCCGTCAGGCCCTCGAAGTGCTCCCGTCCGCGGGCGTCGGAGACGACCGCCGCGCGCGCGACCCTCGCGCCCGAGTGCCTGAACAGGTCGACCAGCGATCGGATCATCTCCGGCGGCAGGTTGTCCACGCAGAAGTACTCGGCGTCCTCGAAGACCGCCATCGCGGTCGACTTCCCGGCGCCCGAGAACCCGGTGATCACGACCAGATCGGTGAGCGCCGAGGACTCCATCCCTAGCGCACAGCTTGACGCCTCAGGCGGACGCGCGCAGCATGCGGGATGATCCGGCGCCGCGACGCACGCCCATGTGCCACCATGCGCCCGTGCTTCGCCGTGCCCTGTTCGCGGTTGCGGTGGTGCTCGGGTTCGCGCTGGCTGGGTTGTTCGCACCGGCGCGCCTCGGCTGGTTGTCGGCCGCTCCGGCCGCCGCCGACGTCCTGAGCGCCTCCGTCGCGACGACGCCGTCCGGCCCCTCGCTGCCCGAGGGGTTCGTCGGCGTCTCGTTCGAGACCCGCGCGGAGCATCAGTACACGGGCAACAACCCGCTGGCGATCGACCCGGTGCTGCTCAATCTGCTCAAGGGGCTCGCGCCCGACCAGCAGCCGATCATCCGGATCGGCGGCAACAGCAGCGACGACACCTGGTGGCCGCTGAAGGGGGTGATCCCGCCCGGCGGGATCTACTACCCGCTCACGACCGGCTGGCTGCGCACGACCAAGGCGCTGGCCGCCGATCTCGACGCGAAGCTGATCCTTGGCGTCAACCTCCGGGCGGGCCGGCCGGCGATCGCCGCCGCCGAGGGGCGGGCCTACCTCTCCGGGATCGGCGCCAAGTACATCGACGCGCTCGAGATCGGCAACGAGCCCAACCTGTATCCCGTGTTCAGCTGGTACAAGGACCGCAACGGCCACGTGTACCGCTCCCGCCCCCGCTCGTACAACCTCGCCGCCTACACCCAGCAGTTCAAGCAGTGGGCGAAGGTGCTGCCGAACGTGGGCCTGGCAGGCCCGGCCGTGTCGAACCCGAAGTGGATGGCCAAGCTGTCGAGCTTCGAGACCGCCGCGCCCCGCCTGCGACTCGTCACCTATCACCGCTATCCGCTGCGCGCGTGCACGACCGACCCCTCGGACCCGGGCTTCCCGTCGATTCCGAACCTGCTTGCCGACAGCGCATCGGCGGGGCTGGCGGCGGACGTCAAGCCGTTCGTCACCACCGCCGGTAAGCACGATCTGCCGCTGCGGATCGCCGAGATGAACTCGGCTTCGTGCGAGGGTGCGAAGGGCGTCTCGGACACGTTCGCCTCGGCGCTCTGGGCGCTCGACACGATGTTCAACTTCGCCAAGGTCGGCGTCCAGGGCGTCAACTTCCACATGCTGCCGGGATCGAATTACGAGCTGTTCACGCCGTCACAGACGGCCAGCGGCGCCTGGCAGGCGAACGTCCACCCCGAGTACTACGGGCTGATCCTGTTCGCCCAGGCGTTCCCGCCGGGCGCGCAGCTGCTGAACGTCAAGGCCCCGGCAGGCCCGACCAAGGTGTGGGCGACCCAGGCCGCCGACGGCACCATCCACGTCGTCGTGATCAACCAGGACTCGACCAGCGAGCACGACGTGGCGGTGACGCTGCCGGGTCAGACGGCGCCGGGAACGATCGTGTCGATGACCGCACCGTCGATCGACGCCACCAGCGGCGTGTCGATCGGCGGCCAGACGTTCGGGGCGCAGACCGCCACCGGGACGCTGCCGGGTCCCGCCGTCGCCACCACGGCGACACCGGCCGCGGGCGTCTACACGATCGCGGCGCCGGCGGCCAGCGCCGAGATGCTGACGATCCCCCCGGCCAGCGCCACCGTGCCGCCGACCACCCCGACTACCCCGACGGTCACCACCCCGACGAGCACGACGACGTCGACGATCAGCACCAGCACCACCCCGAACGCGCCGTAGCAGCAGCTATACGCCGGACTTGTGCAGCTCGCGGTAGACCTCGCGAGCGAGCTTGCCCGGCACCCCGGGCACGGCTTCGAGCTCCTCGCGGCTGGCGGCAAGGATCGCGTTGGGTGAGCCGAAGTGCGCCAGCAGCGCTCGCTTGCGGGCCGGGCCGACACCGGGCAGCTCGTCGAGCACCGACGCCGTCATCGCCTTGTCGCGGCGGATCCGGTGGTGGGTGATCGCGAACCGGTGAGCCTCGTCGCGGACCCGCTGCAGCAGCTGCAGCTCCGGCGTGTCGTGGGCCAGCACCAGCGGCGCGGCCCGGCCGGGGATGAACACCTCCTCGATCCGCTTGGCCAGCGAGATCACCATCACGCCGCGGTCCCGGAACACCTGGAGCGCCCGCAGGCCGGCCGCCAGCTGGCCCTTGCCGCCGTCGATCACGACCAGGTTCGGCAGCGCCGCGAAGCTCGGGTCGTAGTCCTTGTCGTGCGGGGAGACGTCGCGCTGGCTCTCCCAGCGCGCGATCCGCCGGCCGAGGATCTCCTCCATCGATGCGAAGTCGTCGGGCCCGTAGTCGAACGTCCCGTCGGTATCGCCGACGCCGGTCGCCTGATCGCCGACCGTGAACACCCGGAAGCGGCGGTAGTCGGACTTCTTCGGGGCACCGCCCTCGAACACCACCATCGAGGCGACCGTGTTGGTCCCCATCAGGGTCGAGATGTCGAAGCACTCGATCCGCAGCGGGATCGTGTCGAGCCCGAGCGCCTGCTGTAGGCCGTCGAGCGCCTCGACCCGCTGCTGGCGTCGCCGCTCGGAGCGCAGCTTCTCCTGGTCGATCGCCAGCTGCGCGTTGCGCTCAGCCAACTCGAGGATCCGCCGCTTGTCGCCGCGCTCGGAGGCGCGGATCTCGACGTGGTTGCCGCGGCGGGCGCTGAGCGCCTCGGCCAGTGCCGGGACAGACTCCGTCTCACCGAGCTCCCGCTGGATCACCAGCAGCGGCGGCACCGTCATGGCCGACGCGTAGTACTGGAGGATGAACGCCTCGGCGACCTCGGCGACCCCCTCATCCGAGGCGTTGTCCAGGTAGAAGCTCTGGCGATCGGACAGCACCCCGTCGCGGACCTGGAACACCTGCGCGTTGGCCTCGCCCTCGGAGATCGCGACCGCGATCGCGTCGAATGAGCCGGCGCCCTCGTGCGCGACCCGCTGGCGCTCCAGCAGCGACCGGATCGCCCGCAGCCGGTTGCGCTCACGCGCCGCGTCCTCGAACCGCTGCTCGGCCGAGGCCAGCTGCATCTCGTACTCGAGCTTCTGCTCGATCTCCTTGTAGCGACCCGACAGGAACGCGATCACGCCGTCGATCGCCTTGCGGTACCCGTCCTTGTCGACGTAGCCGACGCACGGCGCCTCGCAGCGCTTGATGTAGTAATCCAGGCACGGTGAGCCCGAGCGGCGCCCGGGCTCGGGACCGTCGCAAGAGCGGAACATGAACACCTTGCCGAGCACTTCCAACGTCGACCGCACCCGCTTGGCGTTGCTGTACGGGCCGAAGTAGGCGCGGTCGCGGCGGTGACGCTCACGGGTGAAGTAGACGCGGGGAAAGTCCTCGTCGAGCGAGATCGCGATGTACGGGTAGGACTTGTCGTCGCGCAGCCGGATGTTGAGCCGCGGCTTGTACTGCTTGATGAAGTTCTGCTCGACCAGCAGCGCCTCGGACTCGGTGTGGACGACGAGCGACTCGATCTGGTCGATCATCTCCAGGATCTCCCGCCCGGCCCGGGTGCTCGGATTGGAGAAGTGCGACCCGACCCGCTTGCGGATCGACTTCGCCTTGCCGACGTAGATGACCTTGCCCTTGCTGTCGCGAAACAGGTAGACGCCGGGCTCGTCGGGGAGCTCGCGGCGGCGTTCGGCGGGGTAGATCGACATCCACTCCTCAGCTTAGATCCGCCTGGAGCGGACCTCCGGAGCCCCGGGGCGCGTTAGAGATCCGCCAAGCGGATCTCCACCGCCACCGTGGTCACGCTCGTCCCTCTCATAGATCCGCCAAGCGGATCTCCACCGCCACCGAGATCACGGTCGTCCCTCTCATAGATCCGCCGTGAACGACAGCAGCAGCGCCGCCGCCGCGATCGCGAGCGCCACCAGCGCCACGGTCACGCCGACGCCGGCGTGCGCGCCGGTTGTGACGTAACTCTGGGTCGCCGGGTCGAACACGCTCGCACCGTTCGTCGGCGGCGTGCCGAGCGCGTGCACGACGAACGCCAGCGCGATCGCGACCGCCCCGGTCAGCACCATCCGGATCGTCCGCCCGCCGCGCAGCGCCGCCACCACCAGTCCCACCGACAGCAGCGCCAGCAGCACGTCGGCGGAGGTGTAGACCTGCCAGGCATCGGGGTCGCGCGGGATCCCGTCGAACGTCCCGGTCCCCGCGTGGCGGACCACCACGACGGCCGACAGCTGGTGGCTCCAGACCAGGAACAGCGAGATCAGCAGCAGCGCTCCGGCCGCCACCATCGTCCAGTCGGAGACCTTCTCTCTGATGCCCCGGCTCACCCGGTCAGTAGCGACGCGCCGACCACAGCACCGCGCCACCCGCGTACAGCGATCCGCCCATCAGGACCAGCCAGGCCACCGAACCGGCGCTCGTGTGCCACAGCCGGTCGGTAGCGGTCAGCGTCACCGCCAGCGCCGCGATCGCCCCATACAGCACGGCGCGCCGCACGTCGCCGAGCGCGAGCAGCGAGATTCGGTGCTCGCGGTAGTAGATCGCCGCGACCCAGGCCAGGGCGGCCAGGAAGATCACCGACACCGCCTGGAGCACGACGTTGGCGCCGGTGCCGCCGCCGGGAACGACCGCGACAATCGCCGCCAGCGCGAGCACGATCGCGACGTTGCGGACGTTCTTGACGGTGCTGCTCACACCAACAGGGTACGCCGCCGCGCGCGCTCGGTCTCGTCTGAGCCCCGCCCACCGTGCCCGGCGCCTCCGTCCCGGGCGCCACCGTCGGAGCGCTCGGCGGCAAATCGGTAGCCGACCCCGAAGTGCGTGTGCACGTACCGCCAGGACGGCGAGACCGACTCGAGCTTGTGGCGCAGCTTGCGCACGAACACGTCGACCGAACGATCGCCGCGTGCCATCGTGAACCCCCAGACGCGCTGGTAGATGTCCTCGCGCGGGAGCACCCGCCCGTCGGCGGCCGCCAGCAGTCGGAGCACCTCGTACTCCTTGCGCGACAGGCCGGCGGGCCGGCCATTGCCGTAGGCGTCGAACCGATCGGGGCGGATCTCGAGCTCGCCGGCATCGATCGTCTGCTCGGCCGCCGGCAGTTCACCGGTCCGGCGGCGGCGCAGCACGGCTTCGATCCGCGCGATCAGCTCGTCGGGATGGACCGGCTTGGTCATCCAGTCGTCGGCACCGCCACGCAGCCCGCTGACGCGATCGGAGACCGGCGCCGGCGGGCTGATCACGATCACCGCGAGCCCGGGCAACCCGCTGCAGAGCGACTCGACGTAGCGCAGCCCGGTGAGCGCCGGGTTGACGAGCGCGGTGTGGAGTCGCAGCTGCGCCAACTGCTCGGTTGCCGGCGCCTGAGCGAACACCGAGGCACCCCAGCCGATCGCGCGCAGACGCCGCTGCAGAACCGTTTCCAGGCCGCTGTCGTCGTCGACCAGCGCGAGCCGAACTCCCGTCGCCTGGCGGGGCGAGCCCATGTCAGGCAGTGTAGATCCGGCGGCCGACGGGCCCGGCCGCGGATCAGCCCGCGACGGCCTCGTAGCGCTCGTACAGCTCGCTGACCAGCTGCTTGGCGGCCTCGTGGCGCTCGGTCGACCGGGCGCTGGCCTCCGGCGAGGCCCACGCGGCCGAATCCGACAGCTCGTCCTCGACCGCCCGCAGCGCCGCCTCGGCGGCCTCAATCTCGGACTCCAGGCGCCGGGCGCCGTTGGCCCCGCCGCCTGCGCCACGGCGGGCCGGCTTCGACGCGGCCTTCGCGCTCCGCTTGGGCTTGGCAGCGACCGCCGAGGGCGCGACCACCGGCGTGGCGACGGCGGCGTCCCGCTTGCGCGACGCCGGCTTGGCCTCCCGTTCGCCGCGGACGCGCAGGTACTCCGGCCAGCCGCCCACGTAGCTGTGCAGATCCTGCTCGTACAGCTCGATCGTGCGGCTGCCGATCGCGTCCAGCAGCGCGCGGTCGTGCGAGACCAGCAGCAGCGACCCCGGATACGCGTGGAGCGCCTCCTCGAGCGCCTCACGGCTCTCCAGATCGAGGTGGTTGGTCGGCTCGTCGAGGATCAACAGGTTCGCGCCGGAGTTGACGAGGATCGCCAGCGACAGGCGGCGGCGCTCACCCCCGGACAGGCCGTCGAGCGGCTTCTCGGCGTCCTCGCCGGAGAACAGGAAGCGGCCCAGCAGCGCCCGGGTCGGTCCCGGCTTGAGCCCGGTCAGCCGTTGCGCGGCCTCGAGCACGGTCCGCGCGCCACCGGCCGACAGCTCCTCGGCGTGCTGGGACAGGTAGCCGATCTGCACGTTGTGGCCGATCCGCAGCTTGGTGGGCGGGCCGGGCAATTCGCGCTTGCCGGCCAACGTCTCGATCAACGTCGTCTTGCCGGTCCCGTTGGCGCCGACCAGCGACACATGCTCGCCCCGCTCCAGCCACAGCTCGGCGTCGTGCAGCAGCCGCTTGTCGCCCGCCGACAGCTCGAGGTGCTCGGACTCGATCACCACCCGGCCGCTGCGATCGGGCGCGGCGAACGAGAATGCCAGCCCCGCCCCGTCGGACGGGTCGCGGCCGATCCGGTCGATCTTGGCCAGCTTCTTAGCCCGTGACTGGGCCTGCTTGGCCCGCGTGCCGGCCCGGAACCGCGTGACGAACCGCTCGAGCCGGTCGATCTCGGCCTGCTGGCGCTCGATCTGACGTCCCAGCGCGAGCTCCCGCGCCGCCTTCTCCTTGCGCCACTGGTGCCAGGTGCCGGAGAAGAACCGGCCGCGGCCGGCCTCCAACTCGAGCACCGAGGTGCCGACCGCCTCCAGGAACCAGCGGTCATGGGCGACGAGCACGATCGCGGCGTCGAGCGCGATCAGGTGCGCCTCCAGCCACTCCAGCGACTCGATATCCAGATGGTTGGTCGGCTCGTCGAGCAGCAGCAGGTCGGGGTCGCCGGCCAGCGCCCGGCCGAGCGAGGCGCGGGTCAGCTCGCCGCCGGAGAACGTGCTCAGCGGCCGGTCGAGGTCTGAGTCGTCATGAAATCCGAGCCCGTGCAGCGTCTGCAGGGCCCGGTCGCGCCAGTTGTAGCCGCCGGCGTGCTCCAGGCGCGCCTGCGCCTCCGCGTAGCGGTTGAGCGTCGCCTCGGCGTAGTCGCCGTCGGCCATCGCCTGTTCCAGTTGCGACAGCTCGCCTTCGATCGTGACGAGCTCGCGCGCGCCCGAGAGGATGTAGTCACGCAGCGACAGCGAGCGCTCGCGGGGCGGGCGCTGATCGTGCAGCGCGACCTTGACGCCCTTGGTGAACGCGAGCTCGCCGCTGTCGATGCCCGTCTCGCCCGACAACATCCGCAACAGCGTCGTCTTGCCAGCGCCGTTACGGCCCGAGAGCGTCATCCGGTCGCGGCGCTCGAGCTTGAACGAGATCCCGCGCAGCAGCGGCTCACCCGAGATGTCCTTGCCCAGATCCGATGCGATCACGACCGCCATGCCGCTGATGGTAGGCACCGACGCGCCGTCGATCAGGCGCGTTAGCCTGACAGCCGATGCCGTACGGACACGCGTATCCGCCGATGCCCCCGCGTGAGCTTCCGCCGGCTCGGACCGTGGTCGTCGACGGCCGCGGGGAGTTCTTCGTGCGTGACACCGATCCGACCGCTCCCGCGGGCGACGAGCGTCCCGTGGTGCTGCTGCTGCACGGCTGGCTGGTCAGCGCCGACCTCAACTGGCACGCCGCCTATGAACCGCTGCACGCGGCGGGTTATCGCGTGTTGGCGCTTGACCACCGCGGCCACGGGCGAGGGCTGCGTCCGCTGGTGCCGTTCCGGCTCGCCGACTGCGCTGCGGATGCCGCCGGACTGCTGCGGACGCTCGGGCTCGCCCCCGCGACCGTCGTCGGCTACTCGATGGGCGGCACGATCGCCCAGCTGGTCGCTCGCGATCACCGCGACGTCGTCTCCGGACTGGTGCTCAGCGGTACCTGCCAGCACTTCCAGGATCCCGACACGCAGCGCTGGTGGAAGTGGATGGGCGCCGCCGGCGTCGCGATGGGGGTCGCCCCGCAGCGGTTCTTCGCCGCCGGTCTCCGGCGCCAGGGCCTGCACGAGGATCAGTACACGGCGTGGCTGCTGTCCGAGCTCAAGCGCCATAACCCGAAGGACACGGCCGAGGCCGGGCGTGAGCTCGGGCGGTTTGACTCGCGCCCCTGGCTGCCGTCGATCGACGTGCCGGCGTCGATGGTCCTGACCTCCCGCGACAGCGCGATCTCGCCCGGCAAGCAGCGGGAGTTGGCGGCCGCGATCGGAGCGACGGTGTTCGAGGTCGCGCTCGATCACCTGCAACTGACGAGCCGGCCCGACGAGTACAACCCGGCGTTGCTCGACGCGATCGCCGCGGTCGCGCGCCAGTCGATCGCGATCGCGTCGTGATCGGCAGCGATCCGTCCGGGGATCAGATACATTTCCGGGGGATGCGTCGCACCCGTTTCATCATCACGTTGACGGCCTTCACCGTCCTGTTGCTGGTGTTCGCGCCCGGCGCCTTCGCCGCCGTGAAGGAGAACGGCGGCCAGGGCTGGGCCGGCGAGACCAACGACGGGATGGTGACGAACATCATGTTCGCCACGATCGCGTTCTTCCCGACGGTGATCCTGCTGGTCTCGCTGTTCGAGTGGCGGTTGGAGAAGCGCAAGCATGGGCGTGAAGACGCCATCCGGGCGCGAGAGAAGAGCGCCGACTGGCGCGGCGGCTGGTAGCCGGTTCATCGTCGTCTCGGAAACGCCGTCGCCACCGGTCCGCGTGTCAGCGAACCGCCAGTTCCAGCAGAAGTCCCTCGCGAATCCCGCCGCGGCTGACCGTCAGCGGCACGCCGAGCCGCGTCGCCATCGCCTCCAGCAGCAACAACGCCCCGGGGAGCAGCCGGATCCGTCGCGGGTCGACGCCGAGACGGGCTCCGAGCGCCGCTGCCGGCTCGGTCCCCAGTAGATAGAGCGCTCTAGCGAATGCGGGCGCGTCGAGGTGTCGGCCGGCGACCCGGCCGAGCGACGTCGCCGAACCGCCGACCGCCAGCGCGTGCCCGGGCTGCGGCGGGTCCAGCCCGACGACGGCGTCACGGACGTGCTCGAGCGCGACGGCCAGCTCCGCCGGCAGCGGTGGATCCGAGCACAGCCATCGATCGGTCACCGAACTCGATCCCAGCGGAATCGACTCCCACCACGTCGGCGGCGACCCCGGCTCCCCGACGACGAGCTCCGAGGACCCGCCCCCAACGTCGACGACGCCGACCAGGCCGGTCACCGGCTCGTCGAGCATCCCGACCGCCCCGCAGAACGCGAGCCGTGCCTCCTCGCCGGCCGACAGGACCTCGATCTCGGCGCCGGTCCGCTCGGCCAGCTCACGCGCCAGTCGCCGGCCATTGGCCGCGCGCCGGACGGCCGCGGTCGCGACCGCGCGGGTCTGGGTGGCGCGGTGACGCTCGGCCGTGGCGACCTGCCCCTCGACGACCGCGATCAGCTCGGCGAGCTTCGACGCGCCGATCCGGCCGTGCCTCTGGAGCTCCCGCCCGAGCGCGGTGAACGCCGTCTCCTGCGTCACGACCTCGAGCCGGCCATCGTCGACGTCCGCGACCAGCAACCGCGTGGTGTTGGAGCCGATGTCGATGCAGGCAACGCGGGGCGTGGTGTCTCAGTTCCGGATCGTCATCTCGGAGATGGATGTCGACTCACGCGCGACGCCGTCCGGTGGGGGCGGCGGCACGGTGCCGGACGCTGGCGGGCTCGCGTCGGTGGGGACCGGAGGCAGCGGAGGCTCGTACGCGACGCCGACGCCCTGGCCCAACCGCTTCGGGGCCATCAGCACGAACGTCGCCCCGGCGAACAGCAGACAGCCGGCACCGGCGACCGCGAACGCCAGTCGTGAGGATCCGGCCGCTGCCAGCAGCCCGCCGAGCAGGATGCCGAGCCCGGGCGAGACCTGGCGGATCGACTGCAGCAGCGTGGTCACGAGCGTCATCCAGTCACGCGGGGTGCGGTCCTGCGTCTCGGTCATGAACGCCGTCGACAACATGCCGTTGGCGATGCCGGCCATCACGGCGCCGATCAGCGCGATGCCCAGGTCAGGGGCGACCGCCAGCACGCCGAGCCCAGCCGCGATCATGAGCGATCCCCCGGTGAACAGGACCCGGATGTTGGCGCGCGCCCAGCGTGCGTAGATCAGGCTGCCCAGGACGGCGCCACCGCCCCAGGCGGCGACGATCGCGCCGTAACCGCCGGCACCCACGTTCAGCGTGTGCTCGGCGTAGACGACCTCGACCGGCGTCGAGATCGTGAAGAACACGACGCCGACGCCCTGCAGCGACAGCAGATTGCGCAGTGGTGGATCGGACCTGACGTGGGCCAGGGCAGCGCGCAGCCGGCCCTTCGGCGACACCTCACGCTGACCGGACCCCGGCAACGGCGCGACCGCCAGCGAGACGCCCATCGCCGCGAACAGACCGCAGTTGGCCAGCAGCGCGGCGACCGTCCCGCCAAGCGCGACGACGCCGCCGCCGATCAACGGCCCGACCATGAAACAGACCGAGAAGATGGTGTTGCTGAGTGCATTGCCCTCGTGCAGCAAGCCGACCGGCTTGAGGATGTCGGCGCGGACGGCGCCGGCGAGCGAGCGCGCCGTCAGCGCGACGACGCCATCCACGAGCACCAGCGCCAGCACGGGCGCCAGGTCGAACCGGCTCGTCAGCCATGCGAGGACGCCGAAAAGGACCGCTTCGAGCCAGTACAGGGCGGGCAGCAGCCGGCGCGGCGCCACCCGCTCGAGCCGCGGCACCAGCAGCGGCGCCACGAACCCCGGAACGACCTGTGAGAGCAGGAAGAAACCGGTCGACCCCAGCGCCGACCCGGTCCGCTGGTAGACCAAGATCGACAGCGCGAGCGTTCCCACCGACCACGCCAACTCGTTGAGCGAGTAGGCGAGCATCAGACTGACGAACGCCGGGACGCGGATCAGCGACTTGAGCTTCATCCGTGGCCGACTACTGCGCGGGTGCGATCGCCGAGAACGCCTCGACCGCCGCCCTCGCGCCCGGAGAGGCACGCGCGGCGAAGTCGTAGGTCCCGTGCTCTCGCAGCTCACGTCCGGCCTGCACCAGCGCCTCGATCGCGGCGAACGCGAACGCGCCCCCGACCGAGATCCGCGCGACGCCCAGCTCGGCCAGCTCCGACACCGGCGCCATGCCCTGGCGGGCGAGCACATTCACCGGCCGATCGACTGACTCCACGATCGACCGGATCTGTGCCGAGTCGGTCGGTCCGGGCGCATACAGAACGTCGGCGCCGGCCTCCTGGTACGCCTGCAGACGCGCGATCGTGTCAGCCAGATCATCGCGACCGTGCAGGTGGTTCTCGCAGCGCCCGGTCAGGACCAGTCGGGCCGGCCCGGCGTGGGCCACCTCGGCCGCCGCCCGGACGCGTTCGGCGGCTTCGTCGATCCCGTAGATCGGATGCTCGTCGTCGCCGGAGTAGTCCTCGATCGAGAAGCCCGCCAAGCCGACCTGCACGGCGCCACGCGCGGTCTCGGCCACCCCGTCGGCGTCGGGTGCGAACCCGTTCTCCAGATCGGCCGAGACAGGAAGCGCGGTCGCGGCGACGATCGTCTGTGCGTGCTCGAGCATCAGCTCGGACCCGACCTGACCGTCCAGCAGCCCGAGCGTCGCGGCCGAGCCGCTGCTGGTCGTCGCCAGCGCCTCGTACCCGAGCCACGCCAGCACCCGCGCCGAGCCCGCGTCCCACGGATTGGGCAGCAGCAGTGGAACGCCTGGGCGATGCAGCGCGGCGAACCGCTGGGTGAGCTCCGCATGTGACGACACGGTCACCACCGACACCCTACCGCTGATCGAGGCCGTGATCGACGGCGCTAGGCTGACGATTGATGGGCACGTCCTCAAGTGCTTTCTCGCTCGGCCCCGAAAGCGGAGATGACGGCTCGTTCAAGCGTCAGGTCTCAAGCTTCCGCGCGTTCGTCGCCGATGAGGCGGGCGAGTTCCCGGTTCAGTCGGGGCGTTACCACTTGTACGTCGCGCGGGCCTGCCCGTGGGCCCATCGCACGCTGATTGGCCGGGCGTTGATGGGCCTCGAGGACGCCATCTCGGTTTCGTACGTGGACCCGATCCGCGACGAGCGCGGCTGGGCCTTCAGCGGCGACGGCTACGTCGACCCGATCAACGCTTTTCGCTACCTCAGCGAGGCCTACCGGGCCGCGGAGCCGGAGTACGCGGCCCGGGTGACGGTTCCGGTGCTGTGGGACACCCACGATGCGACGATCGTCAACAACGAGTCCGCCGACATCCTGCGGATGCTCTCGACCGCGTTTGCGCCGCTGGCCGACCACCCGGTCGAACTCGTCCCCGAGCGGCTGCGGGGCGAGATCGAGGCGCTCAACCAGCTGATCTACGAGAACGTCAACAACGCCGTCTACAAGGCGGGCTTCGCCACCGCGCAGCGGGTCTACCAGCGCGAGGTGGTGACCCTGTTCCAGACGCTCGACGAGCTCGACCTGCGGCTGGCCGACCGTCGCTTCCTGTTCGGGCCCGAGCCGCTGGAGACCGACTGGCGCCTGTTCACGACGCTCGTCCGGTTCGACGCCGTCTACCAGATCCATTTCAAGTGCTCGATCCGCAAGCTCGACGAGTACGAGTACCTGTGGCCGTACGCGCGTGATCTGTACCAGTGGCCGGGGGTCGCCGAGACCGTCGACTTCGACGAGATCCGCGCCCACTACTACCGGACGCATCCGATGATCAACCCGTCAGGGCTGGTCGCCATGGCCCCGGCGGCGAGCTTCGACGAGCCCGCCGGCCGCAGCTGAACTCGTCTCGCGGCGGCCCCGGGTCGATCAGCCGCGCCCGCGGCGACGGAGCACACCGAGCACGATCAGAATCGCCGCGACGGAGCCGGCGATCGAAACCGCGTTGCGCTTGATCTGACCGAGCACCACCCCGCCCACAAGCGACAGCCCGTTCAAAGGCTCGCTCTCGGGTGCCGGCGGGGGCGTCGTGGGCGCTGCCGGAGGCGGGGGCGCGTTGCCGGCGGCGGTGCCCGACGGCGGCGGCGCCGCGACGGGCGGTGCGAACGGGTCGTCGTCGGGGTCGGCGTCGGCGTTGCGCGCGGGTCCGGCCGCATCGGGCTCGTCGGTCGCCTCGGTCGCGTGCGCCGGGTCGCCGGGTTCGCCCTGGGAGCCCGCCTGCGGAACGGGCGGCTCGTCGGCGGCCGCATCGACCTCGGCCGCCGAGGCGTCGGCTTCGGCGGCGCCGGCGGTCGCGTCAGCCGCGGTCGCGTCAGCGGTGGTCGCGTCAGCGGTGGTCGCGGTCGTGTCGGCGCCGGCCGCGTCGGTGGCCCCGTCATCGACGACGGCGGTCTCGGCGCTCTCGGCTGCGCCTTCCCAGTCGCCGGTCAGCATCGTCTGCAGGTTGGTCGCGAAGTCGCGCAGCAGCCGGTTGGAGATCTCCTCGATCATCCCACCCCGTCCAAACCGGGCCAGCCGGCCGGTGATGTGGTAGTCGGTCGACACGTTGACCTTGCTCGTCCCCGCGTCGACCTCCTCGACCGACGACTCGATCGTGGCCTTGGCGCCGCCCTGGCCGCGCTTGTCGGTGCCCGCCGCCTGCATCGTCGCGTGGTGGCTGTCCTCGTCCACGGACTCCATGTTCAGCTTGCCGCTGTAGGCCGCCGAGGTCGGTCCGATCTTGACCTTGAACTCGCCGTTGTAGCTGCCGTCGTCGTTGCGTTCGGTCACGGTCGCGCCCGGTAGGCACGGAGCGACGCGCTCGACGTCGATCAGCGCCTCCCAGACCCGCTGCAGTGGTGCGGTGACCTCAAAGGACTGCTCGAGCTTCATTTCGGACCTCCTCCAGATCCTCGGGTGTGTCGACGTCGCGTCCGGAGCATAGGTGCCCCACCTCGATCACGCGGGCTCCACGCAGCAACCCCCGGGCGCCGGCGTCGCCGTCCATTTCCGTCAGCGCGGCGACGTGTTCGGGTCCGAGCACGACCGGATGTCCCGGGCGACCGTCGTAGACGGCCCGCGTCCCCGGCGCCTCGCGCGCGAACCGCTCGATCGTCGCCGACGTCATCAGCGGCGCGTCACCGAGCGTGACCACGACCTTCTCGGCATTCGCCATCTGCGCCAGCCCGTATCGCAGCGACGCCGATTGACCGGCATGCCAGTCGGGGCAGGTGACGACCTCGGCCCGCCCGAACTCGACCGCGGCGCGGATCCGGTCCGCCGACGCGCCGAGCACGACCACGACGCGATCCAGCACATCGGCGTCGCACTGGGCGCGGACCGCCCATTCCAGCAGCGGTCGGCCTTGCAGGTCAGCCAATTGCTTGGGCTCGTCGCCGAACCGGGTGCTCGCGCCGGCGGCGAGCACCAGTCCGCAGATCACGGCCGGCCACCGGCGTGGATCGCCTGCTCGGACGTGGTCAGCCGAGCCCCTGAGCGGCCGTGGCGCAACGCCACCGCCTCGGTCAGGATCGCCAGCGCCGCCTCGGTGGCCGTGCTGCCGCCGAGATCGAGCCCGGCCGGTCCCGACAGGCGCTCGAGCGCGTCGGGCTCGAGTCCCGCCGCCGTCAGGCGCTCTCGCCGCTTGCGCTGGGTGTTGCGTGAACCCATCGCGCCGACATAGAACGCCGGCGAGCGCAGCGCCAGGATCAGCGCCTCGTCGTCGAGCTCCGGCGCATGCGTGAGCGCGGCGACGGCCGTGTCGGCGTCGGGCCCACCGAGCTGGTCGAACGCCTCCTGGGGCCAGGTCGCCAGCACCCGCTCGGCGTCAGGGAACGTCTCCGGGACCGCGAAGCGCTGCCGCGGATCGACGACGTACGGCAGCCAGCCGATCGAACGGGCGGCCCGCGTCAGCTCGACCGTCAGCGCCACCGCGCCGAACACGACCAGTCGCACCTGCGGGAGATCTTCAGCTGACACGAACCGGGGTCCGTGGACCTCGGAGTCGCGCTCCCACTCCAGCTGCTCGGGCGTTCGGTCGCTCACATCGCCTCCAGGACGTCGGCGAGCTGTTGCAGCGACGCGATCGAGTTGCCCGCCAGCAGGCGGTCGGTGTGCGGGACGGCGGCCTGCATGCCGCGCGTCAACGGCTCGTAATCCGGATGCGCGGCCAGCGGATTCAGCCACACCACCTGGAACGCCGCCCGCCGCAGCCGTGCCATCTCGGCGCGCAGCTGTTCGGGGTCGCCGCGGTCCCAGCCGTCGGACAGGATCACGACGACCGCTCCGCGCCCCAGCCGGCGACCATGCACCCGGTTCAACGTCGACAGCGCGTCGCCGATCCGGGTTCCGCCCGACATGTCCGACACGGCTGCGGTGGCACGCTCGAGCGCCCGGTCAGGGTCCCGGCCGTTGAGCTCGTGCGTGATCCGCGTCAGTCGCGTCCCGAACGCGAACGCCTCGACCCGCCGCCGCGCCGCGACCGACGCCTGCATGTACTGCAACAACATCCGCGAGTACGGCGCCATCGATCCCGATACGTCGCAGACGAGGACGAGCTGTCGTGGCCGTTGCGTGGGCGCTCGCCAGCGGCGATGGACCGGCTCGCCCGCGGTCCGCAGCGACGCCTGGACGGTGCCGCGCAGATCGGGGATCTGCCCCCGCCGTCGCGAGGGCCTCGTTCGGCGCGACAGGCGCATCGGGTGGCGCCGGGCCAACCGTGCCATCAACGCGTGTGCCAGCGCCATCTCGGCCTCGGTGTAGCGCGCGAAGTCCTTCTCGAACAGCAGTTCGGCCGCCGACCAGGCGGCCGGGACCGGCTCAGCGCCGTCGCCGGGGGGTTTCGCGGTCTGCGGATCTCCGAACGCCGCCCGCGGCAGCGCGGCCCGTTCGATCGAGCCCAGCTCCGGCAGCGACTGGTCAGGGAACCGGGGTGCCCAGCCCTCGCCGAACACCTCTGTGAACGCCTCGTCGAAGCGCTCCAAGTCCGATCGCTCTGAGCAGAGCACCGCCCGCAGCCCCAGCCGGACGTCCTCGCGCACGCTGCAGTCGACCGCGTCGAGGCAGCGAACCGCCGCCAGCAGATCCGCCAGCCCGAGCCGCGCTCCCCGCTCGCGCATCGCCTCGGCCAGCTGCGACAGCCGTACGACGAGAGTCTCGGCCGCGTCCGAGACCGTGCGAGGGGATCCGACGACCGGCGCGGCCGTCAAACGCCCTCCAGGACCTTCCGCTGGAGCACTCGCTGCACGTCCTCGTGGACCTTCAACGCGGCCCCGAGGGTCTCCTCCAGCCCGGCCTCGTCACCGAGCGCGAGCAGCGCCTGAGCCCAGACGATCGTCTCGCCGACGCCCGGCTGCTTGTACAGATCGCCCTGCTCGCGCAGGCGCGCCACGGCGCTGACGACGCGCGCCGCGATCTGCTCGGGCACCTCCGGCAGCCGGGACTGGACGATTGCGCGCTCGCGCTCGGGCGACGGGTAGTCGATCCAGTGATACAGGCAACGGCGCTTGAGCGCATCGTGCAGCTCGCGGGTGCGATTGGAGGTCAGCACCACGATCGGCCGGCGGGCGGCCGTGATCGTCCCCAGCTCGGGGATCGTGACCGCAAAGTCCGACAGGAACTCCAACAGGAACGCTTCGAACTCATCATCGGCGCGGTCGACCTCGTCGATCAGCAGCACAACGGGCTGCTCGGGATCGGATTCGAGCGCCTCCAACAAGGGCCGGCGCAGCAGGAAGCGCCGGCCGAACAGCTCGCCCTCATCGACGCCGCCCTCGGCCGCGCGCAGCGCCAGCAGCTGGCGCGAGTAGTCCCAGTCGTAGACCGCGTGGTGCAGATCGATGCCCTCGTGGCACTGCAGCCGGATCAGCCGCGCGCCGGTCGCCGCCGCCAGCGCCCGCGCGACCTCGGTCTTGCCGACGCCGGCCTCGCCCTCCAGCAGCAGCGGCTGCTCCAGCGTCGAGGCCAGGTACACCGACAGCGCCAGCGGCCGGTCAGCCAGATACCCCTGCGATGCCAGCGCTTCGCTCGCGGCGCTCACACTTTGTAGCTCCGCGAGCGACATCCCTGTCGATGCTATCCCGCGTTGGCCGCGGCGTCCGCCAGCGCGCGCCGGGTGAGCACGCGCGCCAGATGCTGCTTGTACTCGGTGCTCGCGTTCAGATCCGACGGCGGGTTGAGCCCCTCGGCGGCGTGCTCGGCGGCGGCCGCGAACGACTCGGCGGTCGCCGGCTGGCCGGTGAGCGCCTGCTCGACCGCGGTCGCCCGCAGCGGTACCGAGGCGAGGTTGGTCAGCCCGACGCGGGCATCGGCGACGACGCCGTCGGAGACCTTGATGACCGCACAGACCCCGGCCATCGCCCAGTCCTCGGCTCGCCGAGTGAACTTCTGGTAGGCGTGGCCGTAGCCGTCGAGCGCCGACACACGGATCTCGGTCAGCACCTCGTCTTCGGCGAGCGACGTCGTCATGTAGTCCTTGAACAGATCGGCCGCTGCCACCGTCCGCTGCCCTGACTGGCCCTGGAGCGTCACCTCGGCCTCGCAGATCAGCATCGCCGCCGGCAGGTCCGAGGCCGAATCGCCGTGCGCCAGCGAGCCGCCGATCGTGCCCCGGTGACGGACCTGCGGGTCGGCGATCGTCGCCGCCACGTCGGAGACGACGCCGAGTTCGGGCGCGTGCTCGAGCACCGAATGGGTCGTCAGCGCGCCGATCCGCCAGTGGCCGTCCTGGCGCTCCACGCCCTTGAGGCCGGGGAGCTTGCGCAGGTCGACGAGCAACGACGGCGCGGCCACGCGCAACTTCATCAGTGGGATCAGTGAATGGCCGCCGGCCAGCAGCTTCGCGTCCTCACCGCCGTCGACCAGCGCGGTGATCACCTCGTCCAGCGAGTCGGGAGCCACGTAGTCGAACGCTGCTGAGATCATCGGTCCGCCTCCGCTGACGAGTGCTGGGCTTCCTGTATGGCCTCCCACACCCGGATCGGGGTGAGCGGCATGTTCATGTAGTCGACGCCCAGCGGGCGGATCGCGTCGATCACCGCGTTGGTGACGACCGCCGAGGCCGCGATCGTGCCGGCCTCCCCGACGCCCTTGACGCCCATCGAGTTGACCGGCGACGGCGTCACCGTCCGGTCGGTCTCGAAGCTCGGCACCTCCGCGGCCGTCGGCAACGCGTAGTTGACGAACGTGCCCGTGACCAGCTGGCCGTCCTCGTCGTAGGCAACCTGCTCGTACAGCGCCTGGCCGATTCCGAACACCACGCCGCCGTGGATCTGCCCGTCGATCAGCATCGGGTTGATCGGGTTGCCGCAGTCATCGACCGCGACGTAGCGCACGACCTTCGTCTTGCCCGTCTCGACGTCGACGTCGACGATGCACGCGTGCGCGCCGAACGGGAACACGAAGTTCTCCGGGTCATAGAACGTCGTCTCCTCCAGACCCGGCTCCATCCCCTCGGGCACCGCGCCGATGTACGCGATCCCCGCGACATCGGCGAGCGCCATCCCCTTGTCGGGCGAGCCCTTGACCGAGAACCGCCCGCCG
Organism: uncultured Solirubrobacteraceae bacterium; assembly: GCA_963743985.1. Lineage (GTDB taxonomy): Bacteria > Actinomycetota > Thermoleophilia > Solirubrobacterales > Solirubrobacteraceae > Palsa-465. The sequence goes on from CAVUSD010000014.1 coordinate 134,133, forward strand.
GAGACCTCGATGTCCTCCGGGGCAGCCTCAAGCTCGGCTGCGACGATCGCCTTGGCCTTCTCGACGACCTTGTTGGTGGCGCGGACGATCGCCTCGCCCCCGGTCGCCAGCGACCGCGACCCGTAGGTGTTGCGACCCTCGGGGCCCATCGACGTATCGCCGTGGATCACCTCGACGATCGCCGGATCGATGCCGAGCTGGTCTGCGACGATCTGCGCGAAGGCCGTGTCGAGCCCCTGGCCGTGTGGCGAGGTACCGGAGTAGACGGTGACCGCGCCGGTGTTGTGGACGCGGACGAGCGCCGATTCCCACAGGCCGGCCTGAACGCCGACGCCGGCCGGGCCGGTGATCCGCGACGGCGCCAGTCCACAGATCTCGGTCCAGGTGCAGAACCCGATCCCGCGGTAGATCCCCTCCTCGCGCAGCTTCGCTTGCTCGGCGCGGAACGCGGGCACGTCGACATGCTCCATCAGCTTGTCGAGCGTCGCGTGGTAGTCCCCGGAGTCGTAGATCACCCCGGTCGCGACCGCCGCCGGGAACCGGTCCTTGGCGATGAAGTTCTTGCGCCGGATCTCGAGCGGGTCGATCCCAAGCTCGTGAGCGAGCTGGTCGAGCGTCACCTCGATCATCTGCGTCGCCTCGGGCCGACCGGCGCCGCGGATCGCGTCCGTCGGGCATTTGTTCGTGAACACCCCGACGATGTCAGTGCGGACGTTGGGGATGTCGTAGCAGCCACCCATCACGAACGCGCCCAATGACGGAATCAGCGGCGTCAGGATCATGTTGTAGGCGCCGAAGTCGGCCAGGATCTTGACGTGGAAGGCGGTGATCGTGCCGTCCTGCTTGGCGCCCATCCGCACGTGCGCGATCTGGTCGCGGCCCTGGTGGGCGACCGACATGTTCTCCGTGCGGGTCTCGGTCCACTTGATCGGCACGCCGAGCTTGCGCGACGCCCAGCAGGCGGTCAGCTCCTCCCCGTAGACCTGCAGCTTCTGGCCGAAGCCGCCGCCGACGTCGGGCGCCACCACCCGCACGTGATCCTCGGACAGGCCCAGCAGCAACGCCATGAACAGACGGACGAAGTGCGGCACCTGGGTCGAGGTGTAGAGCGTCAGCGAGCCGCCTCGGTAATCGGCGATCACGCCGCGGCACTCGATCGGCGCGCCCGCGATCCGGTGATTGATCACCCGGCGCTCGACGATCACGTCGGCCTCGGCAAACCCCGCATCGACATCGCCGCCGGGCAGCGACCACTCATGGACCTTGTTGGTGCCGAGCTCCTCGTGGACGAACGGCGCCCCGGCGATCGCGGCCTCGGCGTCGACGACGGCCGGCAGCGGCTCGTACTCGACGAACACGTCGTCGACCGCGTCAGCCACGGCGTAGCGATCGTCTCCGATCACGACCGCGACCGGGTCACCGACGTGGTTGACCTCGCCCCTCGCGAGTGGCCAGTGGGGCGGATTGTTGACCTCGACACCCGGGGGCGCCCACGCCATCGGCAGCGGGCCGCCGATGTCGGCCATGTCCTCGCCCGTGAACACGGCCTGGATGCCAGGCCGCTGTGCCGCGGCCGAGGCGTCGATCGAAACGATCTTGGCGTGGGCCTCGGTCGAGCGGACGAACGACGCCCACAGCATCGCCGGCAGTGCGATGTCGTCGACATACCGGCCCTGACCGGTGATCAGCGCCGGATCCTCCTTGCGGCGCATCTCACGGCCGACATGGCCGGTCGGTGCAGGTGCGTCGGCGACGCTCATGCCGTCACCCCGCGGGACTTTTCGGCGGCGTCGAGCACCGCCTTGACGATGTTGTGATAGCCCGTACAGCGACAGAGGTTGCCCTCCAGCCCGTTGCGGACCTCCGCCTCGCTCGGGTCGGGATTCTCGGCGATCAGCGCGGCGCCGGCCATGATCATGCCGGGGGTGCAGTAGCCGCATTGCAGGCCGTGGTTGTCCCAGAACGCCTGCTGCATCGGATGCAGGTTGTCCTCGGTCCCGATCCCTTCGATCGTCGTCACCTCGGCGCCGTCGGCCTGGACCGCCAGGACCGTGCACGACTTCACCGACTCGCCGTCGAGGTGCACCGTGCACGCCCCGCAGTTGGACGTGTCACAGCCGACGTGGGTGCCGGTCAGGTTGAGGTTGTCGCGCAGCGCGTGCACCAGCAGCAGCCGCGGTTCGACCTCCAGTTCATGGTCGACGCCATTGACGTTCAGACGCACGTGTACGGTCGCGCTCATCCCTCTCCTCCGGTTCTGGATCTCCCAGCGAGGCGCACGATACACGTCGAAGATTGAGCAGATCAGCAGCAAAATTCCCGGATTTCGAGAATGCGTACGCGGATCCGACGTAGCCGCGGAGATTGTCTAGTGTCTGCCTAGGCACGGCTCGGTTGGTTTTCCGGTTTTTTCCCTATTGGCGGCCCTGCTCAACGGTCTGTTGCGTCCGCAACCTGTTTGCTATGTTGGCGCGTCTATGAAACTTGGACGCCTCTTTCTCCGCGTGATCATCGGCGGTTACTTCTTCGGCCACGGCACCCAGAAGCTGTTCGGCTGGTTTGGCGGCCACGGCCTCGACGCGACCGCCGGCATGTTCGAGTCGATCGGCCTGCGGCCGGGCAAGCGTCACGCCACCGCCGCCGGAATCGCCGAGGCCGGGGGCGGCGCGGCACTGCTGCTCGGTGCGGCATCGCCGCTCCCCAGCTCGGTCCTGATCGCGACGATGATCACGGCGATCCATCGCGTACACGCGGCGAACGGTCCCTGGGTCAGCGACCAGGGCTACGAGTACAACCTCGTGCTGATCGCGGCCGCCCTGGCGCTGGCCGAGACCGGTCCCGGCAGCCCGTCGGTCGATGGGGCGCTCGGGGTCGAGCGGTCGGGCTCGAAGTGGGCGCTGCTGGCGCTGCTGCTCGGCGTGCTCGGGGCCGAGGGCGCGCACATCGCCGCCGAGTCGGCGCCGGAGCCCGCGGGCGATCCGGTCTCAGCCCCGGCCGAGTAAGCGGCGATTCGCCACCTGGATGGATAACGGGACAGATCGTCCCGTTATCCATCCAGCACCGGTCCGGTCGGGCCGCTCAGCCGCCGAGTGACACCGCGGTGTCGTGATACGGCTTGTACGGCCGACACGGCTCCCCGCGCAGACCGGGGCACGGCGGCAGACCGGTCGGCACCCGCACGCCCGGGACGATCGGCAGAATCAGACGCGACCGCATCGCCCGCGAGTCGCCGATCCACACCTTGGCGGGGCGCGACGGGCGAGTCTGCGCGAACGCCCAGATTGGCTGGTCGCCGCCGGGTGCCGAGATCGTCAGCCGGATCCGTGATCCGCGCCGGTAGGCGTGCCCCTCGTAGTAGAGCGGGATCGTCACCTCGGCATAGCGCCCGGCCGGCAGCGGCCGCACGTCTTTCGCCTCGAACGTGGGAACCGGTTCGAGGAGCGTGCTCTGCGATGGGTCGAGGGCACGTTCGTCGGCGCGCAGCCAACCGCTCTGCACGAACGTCTCAGAGCCGTCGGGGCGCACCTCGGAGACGGTTGCCTGCAGGTCGACGCTCGGAGCCGACGCCTTGACCCACACGTGCACCGCGCCGGCTCCAACTGCGACGATGTCGGAGCGCAGCGGCGCCGACACGTACGACGCGGCCGTGCCCGCTGGGTTGTAGGTCCATCGGTAATCGGGTGTCGCGGTCCAGACGCCGCCAGGCCCGCTCTCAGCCTCCGTGGGCTTGGCGAGATCGGTCGCCGCGCGCGCCCGCGGGTTCCAGGCGAACCGGTCCGCCCCGCCGGTCGCCGACGGGGTCGCGGACATCGCGCCGCTGGTGCCCAGATACCAGGAGCGCGCTTGGGTGCCCGGGACCGGGAACGATCGGAAGCCGACTTGGAACCCCGGATACGGGTCACCGGGCCGGCCGTCGCCGAGCGGCCCCTTGCCGGCGCCGTTGTCGAACATCACGCTGACCTTGGGTTCGGCGTTGAACTTCGTGAGCGCCGCGCGGTAGGACGACAGGCCTTGGACCGGATCGGCCGGCAGCGCGATGCCGGAGATGCCCATCTCGGTCTGATAGAGGATGCCGCCGATCTCCGAACGCAGCGTCGGCGACAGCACCGGCGGGGCGATGTGCTCCACGTACAGGTCGTAGAAGTCGATCAGCCGCGTCAGCGTGTCCGGATCGAGCGAGTCGATATGGGCGCCGTTGGTGAAGGTGAACCATTTCCGTCGCGCCCCCGTCATCCGCGCGGCCAGAGCCGGGCAGTGGCCCCCGGTCTGCTCGTCGGTGAACTGGCAGACGACGAACGACGGCGCCTTGATCTTGTGCACGAACGTGATCGGATCGAGCGGATTGGCCACGGCGGGGACGATGTGGGCGTTGCGGTGGATCTCGGCGACCAGGTTGGTCGCCTCGCCGTGCAGCGCCTGATTGCGCCGACAGGTCTGATCGCCCGCGTTGATCCGCTGCAACGCCCACGGCTCGCCCCCGTTGGGCGACGCCGGAAGCGCATCGTGGACCCGTTGCCTTCCCCAGTTCAGCGCGAATCCGGTGTTGATGATCCCGCCCGGATATTGCGTCGTCTGAGAGGAGTCGATCACCGACAGCGGCGCGATCGCCTCGAGCGCCGGCGGATCGGTCGCCGCCGTGAACAGCTGGCTGATGCCGCCGTAGGAGATCCCGAGCATCCCGACCTTGTGGCCCAGCACCCACGGCTGATGGGCGATCGTCTCGACGGCGTCGTAGCCGTCCAGCGACTGCAACCGTTCGAAGTAGGAGTACGCCCCGCCCGAACACCCGGTGCCGCGCATGTTGACGTCGACGACCGCGAAGCCGAGCAGCGGCAGGTACGAGCCGAGCCCGGATTCCGGCGGGCCGTACGGGGTCGCGTAGCCGTAGCCGGAGTACTCGACCAGCGTCGGCCACGGACCGGGGCCGCCCGGCGTGTGCACGTCGATCGCGAGCTGGGTGCCGTCGCGCGTCGTCAGGTACTGGTAGTTGACCGGATCCGGTGCGCTCAGCTCCCCCTGGCCGGGCTGCGCGATGATCGACTGGCCGTACAGCTTGGTGCTGGGCGGCGCATCGCGGCCGGTCAGCACCGTCAACGGCCCCGAGCTGCGAGCGCCGGCGCGGATCCGGTAGCCGCCGCCCGGCTTGAGGCCGTGGAACAGCACCCCACCCTGACCGTCGGCGCGCCGGGTCTGGACGCGCGCCCCGTGGCGCAGCAACGTGGCCGCCGCATGCGGCGCCAGTCCGGTGGCATACGCCTGCTCGACGCTGCCGTGGGCGGCCAGCGGGGTCGTCCCCGCGGCCTGCGCGGCCGTCGCACTCAGGGCCGTGGCCAGCATCGCTCCGGCGACCAGCAGCAGCGCCAGCCGCGTCCGCAATCCGCGCATCTCTCTCCTCGACCCTCCTCGACGCCTATGGGCGCCGCCACCATACCGCGCGAGCGCGGGGACCGGCTGGGTCAGCGACCGACGGTGCGGGTCAGGGCACGTGCCCTGATCGGAACCGTCGCCAGCAGCTCTCGCACGTTCGAGAGACCGGCGCGCAACTCCGGGTCACCGACCTCGACGGGCAGCATCGAGTCCTGCAAGTCGGCGATCGCCTGATCGGCGTCCTGGGCACCGTCGACGCCGCGCTCGATCAGCGCCTGCACCGACTGCGACTGGGCTCCGGGCGTGTGTGCCTCGAATGTCCGCGACCGGAGGTTGCTGCGCGACGCAAACTCGGTGTAGGTCCGCTGCGCGCGGCCATACGCATGCTGGACGGGGCGGAACAACTGCTCCTCCAGCACGTCGGCGGTCTGCTCGTCGAGCTGCTCGTACGCCTCGCCCAACGCTGCCAGCGATTCGGCGATCTGCTCGATCGCGACCGCCAGATCGCCCAGTACCTGTTCTCTGCCTTCGGCGGTCGTGTATGACATCTGTCCCGCAGCTTAGTGCGCTCCGGGATCACCGGTAGCGGTTCAGCAGGGACCGGGCCGCCCGCTGGTCGCCGCCGATCGCCAGACGGCCCTCGGCGACCGCCTGATCGAGGCTCAAGCCGTGCCAGAGCACGGCCGCGAGCGTTGCCGGATCGGTCTCGATCGTGGCCTGAGGAGGTGAGCCGGATCCGGTCGTCGCGGTCAGTTCATCTGCGTTCGCCCGGAGTGAGAACTCGTGCCGATCCAGTCGGCAGCGATGATCGTGGTCGGGGGTGCCGCCGGGTCGGGCTCGAACATCGTCTGCATGGCGACCACGACCGCGTCGGGACTGAGCGGCGGCGGATCCGGACCGAGCGCCCGCCGACTCCCCCAGCGCCCGAGCGCGTGCAGCACCGGCTCGAGCTGCCGCCCGTCCGGTGTCAGCTCGTACACGGTCCGTGCGGCCGGCGGCGCCAGCCGGCGCTGAGTGACCACTCCCGCGAGCTCGAGCTCACGCAGGCGCGCGGCCAGCATGTCGGGCCCGATCCGCGGCAGGCCCGCCCGCAGGTCGGTGAACCGCTTCGGGCCCAGCAGGAGCTCGCGCACGATCAGCAGCGCCCATCGCTCACCGACCGCGTCGAGGGCCCGGGCGATTCCGCAACTGTCTCCATAACTGCGCTTGACGGTCATCTCGATCTATGGTTGGCTTTTCCAACTAGATAATAGGTTATGCCAACTCCAGAGGCGACGATGACAATCGAGGAGGACCACCCATGACGCGCTTTTCGACCTATCCGGCCGGCGTCCCCTGCTTCGTCGACACCTTCAGCCCCGACCTCGATGCGGCGCGTCGGTTCTATGCCGGGATCTTCGGCTGGGAGTTCACCGGCCCCGGACCGCTCCCCGGCGATCCGCCGGGCGAGTACCACGTGGCGCGTGTGCGCGACGCCGATGTCGCCGGCCTCGGCTCGCTGCCGTCGCCGGAGACGCCCGTTGCCTGGAACACCCATGTCTCCGTCGATGACGTCTCCGCGGTCGCCGAGCTGGCGCGCACCGCCGGCGGCTCGGTCGTCGTCGAGCCGGTCGACGCGCCGCCCGCGGGTCGCCTGGCGGTGATCGCCGATCCGGCCGGCGCAACGGTGACCATCTGGCAGGCGGGCGCGCGCCACGGCGCCGGGCGGGTCAACGAGCCGTCGGCGTGGGCGATGAGCCTGCTCAGCACGCCCGACCCAGACGTCGCCGCCGCGTTCTACGGATCCGTGTTCGGCTGGCGTTCTGAGGCGTTCGCCGACGCCGGCCCCGGCGTGTCGCTGTTCCGCCTCCCCGGCTACGTCGGCGGCGAGGCCGAGCAGCCGGTCCCGCGTGACGTCGTCGCCGCGATGGCGGCCGTCCCGGACCCCGACGCCGCGGCGGCGTGGAGCGTCGACTTCTGGATCGCCGATGCCGACGCCGCAGCCGCGGCAGCCCCGGAGCTCGGCGGCACCGTGGTCGCGCCGCCCCATGACGCTCCGCCGTTCCGGCGCACGGTCCTGGCCGCGCCTGATGGCGCGACGTTCTCGGTCAGCGAGCTGCGCATCTCAGGCGCGGCGTAGCGCAAGGCGGCCCGGGCCGGGTGGGACGCCCTGGCCGCCGTCGCCACCGGCCGCCGTGGCCGCCGTGGCCGCCGTCGACCCGTGGACCGTCGCCGTCGCCCCCTATGGCCGCCCTGCGCCGCCTGGGCTCTCGTGCCCGCCAAGACGACAGCCGCCGATCGTGACGCCAGCGCGACGAACTTGGAACACAACCGTCACGTCCGTCACCCACATGTCACGGGATCTGCGAGATCCTGGGGTGATGACGAATGCCGGATATCAAACGGGACTATCTGTCCCGTTTGATACCCAGCTGGCGCAGCTGGCGGCACGGCAGCACGGAATCGTCGGGTTGCCGCAGTTGCGCCAGCTCGGGATGACCGACAGCGGCGTGCGCAAACGCCTGCACCGCGGACGGCTGCACCGGGTCCACCGTGGCGTATATGCCCTGACGCCGCGGTCGCTCGTGACCCGTGAGGGGCTCTGGATGGCCGCGGTGCTGGCGTGTGGACCGTGGGCCGCGCTGTCGCATCGGTCCGCTGCGCACCTGCACGGGCTGCGGGCTACGACACGTGCGGGGATCGACATCGTCGTCCCGCGCCCGGTGATCCGCCGCTACGACGGAATCGACGTGCACCGGTCAGTGACGCTGACCGACCAGGACGTGACCGCGGTCGACTCGATCCCGGTCACAACGCTGGCGCGGATGATCCTCGACCTCGCGGCCGTCGTCGAACAACGCGCCGTCGAACGCGTGATCGGCGACGCGGTCGACCAGGGCATGTTTGACCTGCGGGCGCTTGACGACCAGCTCGGTCGCAACCCGAGACATCCCGGCGCGGCGATCGTGCGCGCCGCGCTGGGCCCCGACCGTCCAGGACTGACTGACTCAGAACTCGAGGAGCTGTTCGTGGCGATCTGGTGGCCGACCGGGCTACCGCGACCGCAGACGCGGTTTCACGTCGACCCCGGCGATGGCGGGCCGCTGATCCGAGCCGACTTCGCCTGGCCTGACGCCAAGTTCGATCTCGAAACCGACGGCGGCCGGTACCACGCCAGCGACCGGCGCCGGCAACGCGACTACCGGCGCGATCAACGCCTCAAACGCGCCCTGTGGGACGTGCTGCGCGTCGGCGACGACCAACTCGACGGAGAGCCCGACGACGTCATCACGGTCGTATGGGAACTCCTGGCACCACGGCTGCCGCCCAAGCTGCGGAGGGGGTACTAGGCTCGCGCCCATCGCGACGATCGTCTTCTTTCCCGAGGGCGCGTTCGGCCCCACCAACAACTGCGTCGGAATCGGTGCGGTGCTGCGCGCGCGGGGCCACCGGGTGGTGTTCGTGATCGAGGAGTCGTTCGCGGGGACGCTCGCCGACAAGGGCTTCGAGGAGCGGTTGATGCGGCTCGGACCGCCGCCCGCTGAGCCGGAGGCGCCCGGCCAGTTCTGGAAGGACTTCGTGCGCGATACCGCGCCGGTGTTCCGGGGTACCACGACCGAACAGCTGGCCGGATTCATCGTGCCGACGTGGCAGGCACTGCTCGACGGTGCGCGCTATGTGGACGAGCAGCTGACCGAGATCTTCGCCGAGCTCGACGCCGACGTGATCGTCGAGGACAACGTCTGCGCATTCCCCGCGATCGCCGCCTCCGGCCGGCCATGGGTGCGAATCGTCTCCTGCAACCCGCTCGAGGTTCCGGATCCGACGCTGCCGCCCGCGTTCAGTGGGCTGGCGATCGACGACCGCGACGGCGCCGAGGCATTCCGAGCCGAGTACGCCCGTCAGGCCGGCGAGCTACACGAGCAGTTCAGCGACTTCTGCGTGGCGCGCGGCGCGCCGGCGCTGGCGAAGCTGCAGATGATCCACGAATCGCCGTGGCTGAACCTGACGATCTACCCCGACGAGCTCGACTACCCCCGCTCGCGGCCGCTCGGACCGACCTGGCACAACCTGCAGACCAGCGTTCGCGCCACGGACGCCGCCTGGGAGCCGCCACCGGCAGACGGACGCCGGCTCATCTACCTGAGCCTCGGCTCGCTGGGCTCGGCCGACGTCGAGCTGATGCGCGACCTGGTCGCGGCACTCGCCGACAGTCCCCATCGCTACATCGTCAGCCGCGGTCCTCGCCACGACGAGTACGAGCTCGCCGCGAACATGATCGGCGCCGAGTTTCTGCCACAGACGTCGGTGCTGCCGCACGTCGACGCGGTGATCACCCACGGAGGCAACAACACCGTCACCGAGTCGATCTGGTTCGGCAAGCCGATGCTGGTGGCGCCGATCTTCTGGGACCAGCACGACAACGCCCAGCGGGTGGACGAGACCGGCTACGGGTTCAGGCTGCCGACCTATTCGTTCGAGCCGAGCCAGCTCCGCGCGGCCGTCGACCGGCTGCTCGACGACGACAGCTTGCGCCGGCGCTGCCACGCCGCCGGAGAGCGGTTGCGCCGGCGGCCCGGCACCGCGGTCGCGGCCGACCTGATCGAACGCGTCGCGGCCGGCTGACGGCCCCGCGGCCGGCTGACGGCCCCGCGGCCGGCTGACGCCCCGCGGCCGGCCGGTCTTCGACGTCAGTGCGCGCCAGCGCCGGCCGGTACCCCGAGCCGCCGCGAGTCCGACAGCCGCCAGCACATCGCGGCGGTCACCGCGGACACGACGATCACCGACGGCCAGGCGCCGATCACGAGCCCGAGCACGTGCGAGAGCGCGAACGCCAACAACCCGGTGGCGGTCAGCTTGACGGCCGTCGAACGACCATCGCGCCGCAACCAGACGGCGATGCAGCCGATGCCCAGGACCGCCATCACCGCACCACCGAGCGGCCGAGATCCGCTGGCCACCGCGACCGCGAAGCCGCCGATCAGGCCGGTCGCAGCGATCGGCGCGGTTGGCACTCGGTCGGCGAACTCGAGCATCGATTCACGGTCGGCCGGCATCGGGCGATGATCCCACACGAGCGCGTGGTGCCGCGCCCCTCAGACGGGTAGCGTTGCGGTAGGCACCGAACACGAGCCAGATACCAGGAGACGAAATGGGTTTCGATCAGTACCACGAGCCGCCTGAGGAGCTTCCCCAGACGACTCGGACGTTCGCGCGACTGTGCGCATCGCTGACCGAGGAGGCGGAGGCGATCGGCTGGTACGAACAGCGGATCGCGGTCGAGAAGGACCCCGAGGCGGTCGCCGTCATGCGTGACGCCGTCGGCGAGGAGTACAAGCACTTCAGCATGGACCTCGAGTTCCTGCTCAGGCGCACGCCCGTGTGGCGTCAGATCGCGCAGGGCGTGTTGTTCAAGAGCGGCGACATCGTCGCCCACGGCGAGGAGGCCGAGGAGGAGGCGACCGAGGGCGGCGGCGGCGGTGAAAGCGGCGGCGGTGGCGATGATGGCTCCAGCTCGCTCGGAATCGGAAGCCTGAAGGGAGCAATCGCATGAGCAACCATCTGCTGCGCTCACACGCGCCGATCAGCGACGGCAACTGGGAACTGCTCGACGACGAGGCGCGCGAGCGGCTGTCGGCAGCGCTCGCCGCTCGCAAGCTGGTCGACTTCGCCGGTCCGCTCGGGTGGCAGTACTCGGCGACGAATCTCGGCCGCGTCGGCGGGGTGTCCGACGCCCCCTGCAGCGGCGTCAAGGCCCTGCAGCGCAAGGTCCTGCCGCTGGTCGAGGTGCGGGCCGAGTTCGACATCTCGCGTGCGGAGCTGCGCGACGACGATCGCGGTGCCGCCGATGCCGACCTCAAGCCGCTCGACGACGCCGCTCACAGCATGGCCGTCGCCGAGAACAAGGCCGTGTTCCACGGCTGGTCGGAGGCGTCGATCACGGGCATCACGGAGGCCTCCCCCCACGGCGGGTTCACGCTCGGCGCCCACGCCGACAGCTACCCCCGCCCCGTCGCCGGTGCCGTCGAGGCGCTGCTCGAGTCGGGCATCAAAGGTCCGTACGCGCTCGCGCTCGGGTCTGACTGCTTCAAGCGCGTCGCCGAGACCGCCGAGCACGGCGGCTATCCGCTCCGTGACCATCTGTCGAAGATCCTTGAGGGCGGCCCGATCGTCTGGGCCCCGGGTCTCGACGGTGGGGTCGTGCTCAGCCTCCGTGGTGAGGACTTCCTGTTCGAATCAGGACAGGACCTATCGCTGGGTTATCTCAGCCACGACGCCGAGAACGTGCGGCTGTACCTGGAGCAGAGCTTCTCGTTCCACGTGGCCACGCCCGAGGCGGCAGTCCCGCTGGCCGAGGCCGACGCTTCCTGACAACGCGTCGGAGCGCTGCGGGCGGCTGACCGCCGCCCGCAGCCCCGAACCGTACGGGCGCCGGCGGCTCAGCCGAGCGTGACGCTGATCTGCAACGTGCCGGTCAGCGTCGTCGTCCACGACGCGGTGCTGGTCAGCCTCCGCTGCGCCAGGCATTTCCTCTTGCCGGCGGTCTGGCACGCCCAAGCGGTCATCGTTCCGGTGATCCCCGCAGCGCGGGTGATGACCAGCCTGCGCTTCCTCGAGTGCTTGACGACCGTCAGTTTCGCGGATGCGTACTGCTTGGCGACGGCATGCACCGATTTCGTGCCGGTCTTGGTGATCGTCGTCGTCGCTGTCGCCGCCGCGGTCACGGGAGCTGGGGCCACACCCGTACCGGTGCCCGTCGTCGGAGGCGTCGCCGGTGTCCCGGCGGTCGCCGACCCGTTTGCGGGCGTGGCGCCGGTCGATGGCGCGTTCGCCACGGGCGGCGGCGCCGTTCCTGGCGCCGCGGATACCGGCGGCGCCGCGATCGGACCGAACGCATCGCTGCTGGCCGTCGCCGTCGGCGGGTCGAGGAGACCGCCCTCGGGATCGTCGGTGGCGGTTTCGACCACCTGGATCGTTGAACCCTCCATCGCCTCAGTCAACGTCAATTGCCCCCCGCTGGCGACCGTCTGACAGGTGGGGTCGCAGTCCTGCCAGACGAACGCCGTGCTGGTCTCGTTTTCCCAGGTACCGGAGATCTCGCTCAGCACGCTGCCGACGGTCGGGGTGCCGGTGATCGTCGGCGGCGACGTGTTGACCGGCAAGCGCGCTGGGACCGTGACCGGACTGGTGGAGATCGTCGGGTGCCCGTCTTCGTTGCTCGCGCTGAGCTGCACGCGGATCTGAGTGCCGATGTCATCCGGAGCCGTCGGCGTGTACTCGCTCGCGGTCGCGCCGGCGATGTTCGTCCACAGGTTCGCGCCGGCCGACCGCTGCCATTGGTAGCTGACCGGCCCGACATCCGACGGGGCGAACGTGGCGTTTGAGATCGTCAGCGGCTGGCCGATCACCCCAGCCCCTTCAATCGTCGGGGTAACCGGCATATACGGCGCGTTCGGAGCGATTGCGCCGGTGGCGGCGCTGGCCGCCGTCGCCGAGACGGTCCCGGCGGTCGCGGTGACCTGCACCCGGATCTCCTCGCCCTCGTCGGCCTGAACCGGGGTGTAGGACGTGTTGCTCGGGCCGGCCGCAGGACCGATGTTCGCCCACGCACCACCGTCACCGGAACGCTGCCACTGATAGCTGTAGGAGATCGTGCCCGCCGACGGGCCCAGCCACCATTGCCCAGGGTGAGCGGTCAGCGCGTCGAGCCGTTGGGCGGTGCCGGTGACCGTCGGCGCCTGCGTATCGCTGACGACCACGGCGGTCGGTGCAGAGCTGGCGGGCTGACTGGCGCCCTGGCTGTCGAACGCGGTCACCTGCACGCGGATCGTGTCGCCCGAGTCGGCGTTCTGCAACGTGTAGGAGCTGGCGGTCGCGCCAGTGATGTCCGTCCATGTGCTCGCGTCGGCGGACCGCTGCCACTGGTAGGCGTACCCGTCGCTCGCCGCTGGATTCCACGCGCCGGTCGAGGTGGTGAGCGTCTGTCCGTTGACCGCGGTGCCGGAGATCGTGGGCACGGCGGCCGACCATGGCACGAGCGTCGTCACCTGGCCGGTCGGCGCTGACGTCGCCGGCGCGCTCTGCCCGGCGGTGTCGGTCGCGATCACCTTCACCCGTAGGTAGTCGCCGAGGTCGGCAGCTGACAGCTGGTAGGCCGGGCCGGTCTGACCGGCGACGTCGGTGAACGTGCTGCCATCGGCCGACCGTTGCCACTGATAGGTGTAGGACCCGGGCGCCGGAAGCCAGTCACCAGGGTCCGCGGTCAGCGTGTGGCCCGAGACCGTCGGGCCGGAGATCTCCGGGACGCCGCCCGCCGGGACGTCGACCACGCCGCCGGCGAGCGTGCCGATCACATGGTCATAGCCGTAGACGGTGCCGTCTGCGTTGGTGGCAACCAGCCGGACGTGATACGTGCTCGAGGGGCTCAGCCCTGGCAGGGTGTCCGCGACGCCGACGACGCCCTGACCTGAGCCGATATCGGTCGTGGCGGTCTGGCTGCCGTAGCTGGTCGTCGGCCCGTACTGCCAGTAGTAGGAGGTGGCCAGACCGTTGGGGAATACGCCGGCGAGCAGCGCCGCCGATGTGTCAGACACCGACGCCGTGCCGATGCTGCCACCGAGCCCGGGGGCGCCGGGGACGACCGTGCCGGAGATCGACCCGTTGCCGGTCGGCCCGTCATAGCCGACGCCGGCGTTGCAGATGTAGCTGAGCGTCTGCAGCGTGCAGGAGTTGCCGTCTTCGTTGTTGCCGGTGCTCGGGTCAAACAGCTCCGAAGCGTCGGTGTACGTCCACGCCGGGGAGTCGGCGTGCTGTCCGATCAGCGCTGCGTAGGCGGCGGTCAGCGGCGCTGACAGGCTGGTCCCCCCGTACAGCTCCCACTGCCCGACGTTGGAGATCTCCAAGCCGGTCAGCGGGTCGGCGTCGGCCGAGATGTCGTTGCCGGCACGTCCGGCGCAGCCGACGTCGGACTGGTAGGTGGGCTTGGGCTCATAGGTGTCACAGCCCGACCCGGTCGCCGCCGGGTTCAGGTAGACGCCCACCTGACTCCACGCCGACTCGCCGAACCCACGTCCGGCCGACACGGCGGGCGCGGCGAGCGTCGTCCCGCCGACGGCGAGGACGTCCGGCAACGCCGCCGGGTAGTTGTTCGAGTCGCCGGTGTAGCCGTAGTCGCCCGCGGCGGCGACTGTCAGCACCCCCGGAAAGGTGTATTGGTCGCCGGGGGACGTCGTGCTGGCCACCGTGAACGAGTCCGAGATCTGATCGGCGCCGAGTGTCGCCGCGGTCTGACCGGCGGCTGCCAGGTCAGAGCTCCACGCGCCATTGGCCTCCACCAGCAGGATGTTGCAGTTCGGGCAGATCGAGGAAACGGCGTCGATGTCCAGCGTCGTTTCCTGATGCCACGGGTCGAACGCGGCGAGCGTTGCCGGCATCTGCGAAACGTCGGTGCTGCCTGACTGGTTGACCTCTGAAAAGCACGGGTCAGGACCAGTGCTCGGACAGGAGCTCAGCCCGTTCGCGGTGCGGAACGCTGCCAGGTCGGATGCCGCGTCGGCGTCGTAGCCGACATCGACGATCGCGACCGTGTCCCCGGCGCCGCGGTTGGCCGACAGCCAGCTGAGATCGTAGGCCTGTTGCAGATAGCCGGGCGTGTAGGGCGACGGCGCCGCTTGACCGGCCGCAGGCGTCACCGGGAGCCCGGCCGCGGGGCGCGCGGAGCCGGTCTGCTCAGGCCGCTGGCGCGGGCCGACCGAAGGATGGATCCGCCGGTGACCTGAGCGGGTGACGAGCACCTGCGCCGCACACTGCGCCCTGCCGGCTGCCGACGGGTGCGGGCAGACGTCCTGACTGGTCACCTGGGTGGTGCCGTAGCCGGTTCGCCGTTTGAGCGCCCGGTTGATCTGCGCGGCCGATGGCGGCGCCGCGACCATGCTGTGGCGCGCGTTCAGTTGGCTGTACAGGAGGCCGCTGCGCGCCGAGGCGGATCCGACGGACATCAGCAGGGCAATGCAGCTGCAGACGAGCCCTAGGCAGCGAAGGCGTAGGCGCGCGCGTGGACGGGTGTCAATCACGCTGACACTGTTGTCGGCTTTGCACTGATGGAACTTGAGGTCGCCCTCTGTTCCGTGGACAGACGGACACGTCCGTCGACGGTGCCAAGCCTACCCGTGCGCGGCCGCTTCTGCTCGTCCTCGAGCGTCTTTTGCGAACACTACCCCGTGAGCAAGTCGAGTACGGCGAGCTCGACGGCGGTGCGGCGCTCCTCTGGCGAGAGACCCTGGGCCTCGATGCGTCGCAGTTCGCCGGCGATCGTCGCACCCGACAGGAACCGGTCGAACACGCGGGGGTCGATGTAGGAGCCGCGGGCGACAGCCGGCGTGTTGCCGAGCAGCTCGGAAACGTCGGCCGTCGCCCGGCGGATCGCCCTATGCCGCCCTCGCTCGGTGGCACTGTCGAGTTCGCAGCGAGCCAAGGTCACAGCCGCCAGCAGCGTGCCGTTCCAGGTCCGGAAGTTCTTGGCGCTGAACGAGTCCCCGATCAGGCTCTTCAAGTGCGCGTTGATCAGAGGGGCGTGAACCTGGTGCCAGGCACGCCGCTCACGAAACGCGAGCAGGTGGTCACCGCCTCCGCGTCGTCGCTTCAGCGCACCCACGATCTCCACGCAGCAGGGGTCCGCGACAGCATGGACGCGCTCGACACCCTCCTTGGCGATGTAGTCGAAGACCGCTCGCCCCGCTTCGATCGAGACGTTCGCCTTGGCGATCGTGGCCAGGCCGAGGTGGCCATCCTCCTTCTCGTAGACGTCGCTTCCGATCCGGAACATTCCGACATCGAGGAGGCGCACCGAGCACGCCAGCACTCGCCCTCGGTCAAGGTGGCGCCCGGCGCGCATCGTGGCCAGCACGCCCTCGCGCATGGTCGGGAGCGTGCGGGCGAAAGCCACCATGTGCTCGAACTTCGCGTGGGCCTGCTGCTCGCTCCACAGGTCGTGGTACCGGTATTGGCGACGGCCCGCCGCATCCACCCCCGTTGCCTGAAGATGGCCGAGGGGGTCCGGGCAGATCCATACATCTCGCCATGCCGGCGGGATCGCCAGCGCCCGAATCCGAGCGAGGGCAGCCTCGTTGGTCAGCGGCGAACCATCGACGTCGAGGTAGTCGAATCCGGCGTCCGACGGGACTCGAGCAAATCCGGGAAGCGCGGCGTTCGATCGATGGAGCAACTCGCACAGGGCTTGCAGGGCGATTTCCCTGCAAACCCAGAGTGGAGACGGCGGGAATTGAACCCGCGTCCGCGGTCGCGTGGAGGGTGACGTCTACGAGCGTATCCGGCGCTCTGATCTCATCCCCCACTCGCCACGCCGGCCGGGTTGTGGGGGACCAGCTCCAAAAAAAGTCCCCGGGTTCGGCTGGAGCGGTCCTTGCCGGGCAAGCCTGCTAATGAGACCCGGTATCCGCCGCAGGCAAGCGAACGACCGGGGCCTCAACGACTAACTAGGAACAGTTAGACGCTGAGTGCGAACTCGTGCGACTCGTGATGAGTCTTGGAGGTATTCGCATTTATGGTTTTCCGGGGTGTTTTACGAGGCCTCCCCGGACCTCGGCTCGCAATCACTCCCACGGATCCGACCACGTCGAAGCCTGTCGTCCCCGTAGGTATTTCACGATTCAGTATAGGTCACCGTCGTCAGCGGCCAACCTCGCGCAGCTCACGCTGGACCTCGCGCGCGGTGTCACGGGACTTGATCGCCTGGCGCTTGTCGTACAGATCCTTGCCCTTGGCCAGCGCGATCTCGACCTTGGCGTTCGAGCGGGGTCCGGCGAAGTACATCCGGGTCGGCACGAGCGTCAGCCCGCGTTCGTGGGTGCGGATCGCCAGCCGCTCGATCTCGCGGCGATGCAGCAGCAGCTTGCGCGGCCTGTCGGGGTCGTGGTTGTCATGCGCCGCAGGCCCGTACGGCGGGATGTACAGCCCGTACAGCCACACCTCGCCGTCGTTGATGCTCGCGTAGGCGTCCTTGATCTGAGCCTTGCCCTCGCGCAGCGCCTTGACCTCGGTACCGACGAGCACGATCCCGCACTCGAACCGCTCGAGCAGGTTGTAACGGAACGATGCCTGCCGGTTCGTGGCGACATCGCCGGCACCGAGCTTGCGTTTCTTTCCCTTGGCCATCAGTCAAACCTAGTCGGCCGGGAGCAGGTCCACCCGGCCGCGCGGCGCGTCGATCCGCGCGACGCGCACCGTGATCGGGTCGCCGAGGCGAATCGAACCGCCGTTGCGCGTTCCGACCAGGATCGTCGCCTCGTCGTTGAGCTCCCACCAGTCGCCCCGCAGTCGTCGCACCGGCAGTAGCCCCTGATACTCGCCGGCCGGGCCGAAGGCGACGAACGCCCCGGCCCCGATCAGCCCGACGACCTCCCCGTCGAACGGCACGTCCTCGGTCCGGGCGGTGGTGCCGCGCGTACCGTTCGCGCCACCTCCTCCGCCGCCGAGCAGCCCGGCCAGCAGAAAGCAGCGCGCGATGTCGTCGGCGTCGCGCTCGATCGTCATCGCCCGGCGCTCACGGGCCGACGTCCACGGGCCCGCCGCGTGCACCCAGGTCGCATCGGGCACCGGCTCGCCCGCCACCGCCGACAGCACCGCGCGGTGGCAGATGAGGTCCGGGTAGCGGCGGATTGGAGAGGTGAAATGGCAGTAGCGCGCCGACGCCAGCCCGGCGTGGCCGAGGTTGCGATCGCTGTAGTAGGCCTGCTTCAGCGAGCGCAGCACCAATGAGTTGAGCGCCCGGCCGCCATGTCCGCTGCGCTGCACCCAGGCGGCGACCAGCTCCGACGCCTCGGAAACGACCTCGGCGGCCTGGGTGGCGGACAGATGGCCGTCAGGCACCGGTGGGGTCGGCACCCCGAGCGACGCCAACTGCTCGATCAGCCGGTCGACGGCCGCCGACTCGG
This sequence comes from uncultured Solirubrobacteraceae bacterium, assembly GCA_963743985.1. GTDB lineage: Bacteria > Actinomycetota > Thermoleophilia > Solirubrobacterales > Solirubrobacteraceae > Palsa-465. Next base: position 152,432 of record CAVUSD010000014.1, read on the forward strand.
GCCGCTCGTGCACGCGGTACAGCGCCGGGATCTTCCGCTCGTCCAGAAACTGCGCCACCTGCTCGTTGGCGGCGATCATCAGGTGCTCGATCAGCCGATGCGACTCGGTCTGCACGGTCGGCTCGCCCGCGATCACGTCGCCCCGGCGGTCGAACCGAAAGTCCGGCTCGGAGGACTGCAGCACGACCGCCGAGCGACCGCGGCGCAGCGCGTCGAGCGCGCCCGCCGCCGCGCGGGCGGCCGCCAGCGGCTCGCCCCACGGGGCGGCCGCGGCTTCCGACCCGGCGAAGATCCGGTCGACGCGGTCGTAGTCAAGCCGGGCGTCAGAGCGAATCAGCGACCGGTAGATCGATGCACCGCGCACGCCCCGCGCACCGATCGTCAGCTCCACCGTCAGCGTCGGGCGCACCTCATCGGGCACGAGCGAGCAGGCGCCGTTGGACAGCGACTGCGGCAGCATCGGCTCGACCGCGCCCGGCACGTAGACGCTGGTGGCGCGTCGATAGGCCTCACGATCGACGAGCGATCGCTGGGGCACGTAGAACGAGACGTCGGCGATGTGAACCCACACGCGCCAGCCGCCATCCGTCGTCGGCTCGGCCGAGATCGCATCGTCGAAATCCCGCGCGGTGACCGGGTCGATCGTGAACGTGGGCAGATCGCGGAGGTCGCGTCGGCCCGCGGCCTCCACCTCACGCTCGGATGCATCCCGCGCCGAGCGCCCGACAGCCGGATCGAACCGCCCGTCGAGACCGCGGTCGAGCATCAGCGCCGAGATCACGTCACGGGCGACGTCCGGGCGCCCGAGGCGGCGCAGCACCTTCGGCCGGCGGGAGCCGCCCTTGCGCGCGGACCTCGAACCGGCCGACCCAGAGCCCGACCCGCCCGAACCGCCCGACCCGGAGCCCGAATCGCCGGGCCCGGACCCGGGCGCCCCGGACAGCTCGACGAGGTCGCCGACGTCGTAGCGCTTGTCCCGGCTGACCGCCAGCCGCGGGCCAACGCCGAAGAACGGTTCCGCGACGAGGAACTTGCCCTGGCGGGCGATGATCGCGACCCGCGGCGCCGCGCGCGGATCGCGGTCGCGGTCGCTCACCGCGGCCGCGATGGGTCGATGCTCACGCCGCTCACGGATGCAGTTTGGCGACGACGGTCTTCTCGCCCACCTGCAGCTGCGTGTCCACATGGGAATGCGGCTTCTCGGCGACGTACACCTGAGGCTTCAGCCCGGGGCCGCGGGCGACGTTGCGGCCGTCCCGGACACCGGGAGCACCGAGGTTGGTGCCGTTCGGGGTGAAGTACTCGCCGACGGTGAAATCGAGCGCACCGCCGTTGCGCAGTTGCACGATCTCCTGAAAGACGCCCTTGCCGTAGGTTCTGGTCCCGACGACCGTCGCGCGACCGTGATCCTTGAGCGCGCCGGTGACGATCTCCGCCGCGGACGCCGTGTTGCGGTTGACGAGCACGACCAGCGGGATCGAGGTCGAGATCGCGTCGCCGGTCGCCATGTAGACCTCCGGCGCGACCGCGCGGCCGCGGGTCGAGACGACCGTGCCCGAGGGGATGAAGATGCTGGCCGTCTTGACCGCCTCCTCGACCAGCCCGCCGCCGTTATCGCGCAGATCGAGGATCAGCGCCTGGGCGCCGCGGTGCAGCATCGTCTGCACCTGGGAGCGGACCTCGGCGCCGGCGCCCTGCGCGAACTGCGACAGCGCCACGTACCCGACCTTGGTGCCGTGGTAGGTCAGCAGCCGGCTGCTGGCCACCGGCACGATCACGTTGGCGCGCGTCAGCGTCTTGGTGAGCGTGTGGGTGCCCCGCAGCACGGTGATCGTCACGTCGGTCCCGGCAGTCCCCTTGATCAGCTTCGTTGCCCGGTTGCCGTTCTGTGTCGGGTTCGCACCCGCCAGCGACCGTGAGCCCACCGCGACGATCTGGTCTCCGCGCGCCAGCCCCGCGTTGGCCGCCGGGGTCCCCGGGTAGACCTGCAGGATCTTCACGCCCTTGCGCGTGCCGACCACGTCGACGCCGATCCCGCTCAGATGCGGGTCGGTCAGTTGCTGGAACGAGTCGTACTGGCTCGGGTCGTAGTAGTGCGAGTACGGGTCCTTGAGGCTTGCGACGACCTGGGTCAATCCGCGGTTGGTGAGCGCGGTCGTGTTGACCGGTCGGTAGTACTCCTTGGACAGCAGCCCGAGCACCTGGTTGACGAGCTTGTCGTTGGAGCTCTCCGACGTGAACGCGCTGCGCAACGGCGAGGGCATCCAGCTCGGGTGCCCGCCGAACCACAAACCGACCAGCAGCGCCAGGATCACGCACGCGCCCGTGAGCGTATACGCGAATGCTCGTGACGGTCGACGGTCGGAGAACATCGCCTGAGGAGGGTACCCGCGGGCAAGCCGCGCCCGCCGCACACGGCGGGCGCGCGGACCCTAGGGCTCAGACGCGCAGGAAACGGCGCAGCGACAGACCGGAGCCGACCGCGGAGACGAGCACGCCGGCGCCCATCAGGACCCCGACCAGCGCGACGAACGAGATCGTCTTCGGGGTCGCGATCAACGTCCAGCTGCTCGCGAGCGGATCGAGCACGAACACCTTCGTCAGCGCCAGCACCACCAGCGCCAGCGCCGCACCGGCCGCGCCGACGACGATGCCCTCGATCACGAACGGCCAGCGGATGAACCAGTCGGTCGCGCCGACCAGCTTCATCACCTCGACCTCACGCCGACGCGAGTAGAGCGACAGCCGGATCGTGTTGGCGATCAGCAGTACCGATGCGAGCACCAGCAGGACGGTCAGGATCGCCGCGGTGATCGTCACCAGGTTCGTGACCTGCAGGATCTTCTTGGTGTCGGTCTTCTTGTTGGAGATCGTCTGCACCGACGGGTCGAAAGTGCTCGCGCTCCCACCCGTCGGCGTCAGCGCGTCCCGGATCGACAGCACGTACTGCGGGTCGGTCGGGATCACCTGGAAGGTGTCGGGCAGCGGGTTGGTCCCGAGCAGCTTGTAGGCCGCCGGATCGGTCTTCTGCTGCTGGCGGAGCGCCTGTGCCTTGCTCACGAACACGATCCGCTTCACGTGCGGGATCGCGGCGATCTTGCTGTGCACCCGCGCCTCGTCGGCCTTGGTCGCGCCGCCCTTGAAGTAGACGTCGACCTCGACGCGGCTGCGGACCGTGTTGGCCGCGCCGTTGGTCGCCTGGACGATCGGGATGAATACCCCGAGCATCAGCATCGTCACGAGCACCGTCGCAAGCGCGGCGAAGCTCGACGCGGAGCTGCGGCGCGTGGCTCGAATCGCCTCGCGCACGAAGAATCCGATCCGCATCACTGCACTCCCGGCGGCGGCGTCGAAGGTGCCCGCAGTCGCTTGGCCAGGTCACGGGTGGTCTCGTCGCCGGTGTACCGGCCGGCGGCCTCGTCGCGGACGACGTGGCCGCGTGAGAGCTCCAGCACCCGGCGGCGCATCCGGTCGACCATCGCCTGGTCGTGGGTCGCGACGAGGACGGTCGTGCCGGTCCGGTTGATCCGGTACAGCAGCCGCATGATGTCGATGCTGGTGTCGGGATCGAGGTTGCCGGTCGGCTCGTCGGCCAGCAACAGCGGCGGATGGTTCACGAACGCCCGAGCGATCGAGACGCGTTGCTGCTCGCCGCCCGACAATTGCGTCGGGAGGTTGTGGAGCTTGGTCGACAGCCCGGTCAGACGGAGGACGTCGGGGACCTTGGCGCGGATCTCCTTACGAGTTCCGCCGGTCACCTTCAGCGCGTAGGCGACGTTGTCATAGACGGTGCGGTTCTGCAGCAGCTTGAAGTCCTGGAAGACGACGCCGACGTTCCGGCGGAAGTACGGGACGCGCTTGCGCGCGATCGAACCGAGATCGTGCCCGGCGACCGCGATCCGCCCGTCGGTCGGCTCGAGCTCCTTGATCAGCAGGCGCATCACCGTCGACTTACCCGAACCGGTCGAGCCGACCAGGAACACGAACTCGCCCCGGTCGATCGCGAACGACGCGTGCTCGAGGCCGACGTCGCCGGCGTACAGCTTGCTGACGTCCCGGAACTCGATGACGGGCCGGCCGGCGGCTGATTTGGAGCCGCCCGCCCGCGGTGTGACCGGAGCCGCGGCGGCGCGGCGGCGCGTCCGGCTCTTTTGCCGTGATGAGATAGCCATAGGTGCCGGGCACAGTAGCGTCCGGCACTCGCACCTGTCCTGCTTTTACCCCGCTTGCAAGCGGTTTTGCAGAACCGGCCCAACTTGGTCCACGCGCGCGGGGAAATGGCCGCGCGGACTCGCGTGGCGGCGTCGTCCCGGCGCGATACCGTTCTGGCACATGTCGAAGATCACGATTTCAACGCTGTCCAACGGTCTCCGCGTGCACCGGATCCCGGTCGCCGGCACCCGCTCTGTGACGTTGCTCGCCGCATTCGATGCCGGCGCCCGCACCGAGCGCCCCGAAGAGAACGGGATGGCGCACTTTCTGGAGCATCTCGTCTTCAAGGGCGGCGAGAAATATCCCCACTACCGGGACGTCAACGAGGCGGCCGAGTCGATCGGTGCGGTGCTCAACGCCTACACCAGCCACGACCTGGTCGCATTCCACATCACCGCCCGCGCCGAGCGGCTGCTCGAGGCGGCGGACCTGCTGACCGATTTCGTCGCCCGGCCCCGGATCGACGCCGACGAGCTCGACCGTGAGCGCGGGGTCGTCGTCCAGGAGATCGCTCGCTCCGAGGATCAGCCATCGGTGATCGCCGAGCACCTGATCGACCACGCGGTGTTCGGCGACCATCCGCTCGGTCGACCGGTCCTCGGTCCAGCCGAGCACATCAGTCAGACGTTCACCCGTGACGGAATCGTCGCCTTCCGGACCCGCCGCTGGGCGCCGTCGAAGGGGGCCGCCTTCGCGGTCGGCAACCTCGAGGCACTGAACGGCGGACGCGAGCTCGAGGAGCTGTTCGAGCGGTTCACCCCAGAGCCCGAGCCCGCGCCGTTTGACCCCGCACCGCCCCAGCACCCGCGCATCCTCGTCACCGAGCGCGACTCCAACCAGTCACACCTGCGGATGTCCTACCGCCCGTCGATCGACGTCTCGGCGCCACGTCAGCGGGCTGCCCTGGTGATCTACGCGACGCTGCTCGGCGGCTCGATGGGCTCGCGCCTGTTCGACGAGATCCGCGAGCAGCGCGGGCTGGCCTACTCGGTCTCCGCCGCCCCGCACGCCTACGCCGACGTCCCGATCCTGCAGCTGTCGGCGGGGCTGGAGTCGGGCAAGTTGCTCGAGGCCTACCGCCGGATGCGCGACATCGTCTCCGAGCTGCGCGACGACGGTCCGACCGAGGCCGAAGTCAAGCGCGCGCAGGCGTTCGCCGCCGGCGCGCGGGCGATCGCGTTCGAGAACTCGGGCGCGGTGGCCCGGTTCGCCGCCCAGCAGACGATCGTCTACGACGAGGACCCCGACACCGACGCCGCGATCGACCTGCTCGACCAGGTCACCTACGACGAGGTGCGCGAGATCGCCGCCGGGGTCGACGACCGGCTCTCGGTCGCGTGCGTCGGCCCGCACACCGTCGACCAGCTGGAGACGGCCTGAAACGCCTGCTCGCCGCGGCCGCGGCGCTGATCATCGTCGTGGTCGGAGTCGTGCTCGCACTCGGCGGCACGCTCGACGATCACGGCACCCAGAGTCGGCACGCGGTGCGGGGGCAGGCCGCGGCCGACACCCGCGCCCCCGCCGGGTCGGGGACGAGCACCGCCGAGCCGGCGGCGACGACCACGATCACTCCACCCCCGGTCCTGACTCCGGCCTCCCGGCGCCCGCGGACGCCGGCCGAGCAACGGCTCGACAGCTCGCTCGCCAAGTGGCTGCATATCGCCGGGCCCAGCTCCGGCGTGGTCGTGTACGACCTGTCGGACAAGACCGAGCTCTACGGGGAGCATCCCGGGTACGGCCGGCCGCCGGCCTCGCTCGAGAAGCTGTGGACGACGACGGCGGTGCTCGACCGCCTGGGGGCCGCTTTCCGGCTCGACACGACCGTGCTGGGCGCCGGTCACCTGTCCCACGGGGTCTGGCACGGGAACCTGTACCTGCACGGCGGCGGTGATCCGACGTTCGGTGACTCGGGCTTCAATCACGTCTGGAACGACGGCTACGGCCCCACCCCGAACGAGCTGATCGCGCAGCTGCGACGGCGCGGGATCCGCCGCGTCACCGGCCGCGTGTTCGGCGACGAGTCGCTGTTCGACCATCGCCGGGGTGCGCTGATCACCGACTACAAGCCCGACACGCCCGACCTGGGCGGCCAGCTCGGGGCGCTGACCTACGACCACGGTACGGTGATGCCGCACTACGACCCGGCGACGTTCGCGGCGCACCAGTTCGTGTCGACGATGCGCGCGCTCGGTATGCAGGCCGTCGCCGGCCGCCACGATGCCACCGCCCCGCTGGACGCGGGGATCCTGGCGACCGTCTCGTCGCCGCCGATGTCGGTGATGCTGCGGCTGATGAACGTCCCGTCCGACGACCTCTTCGCCGAGCTGTTCGCCAAGCAGCTCGGGGTACGGTTCGGCCACGGCGGCACGATCACCTCCGGGGCGCAGGTGATCGCGCAGACGATCGAGGCGCGCTACGGACTGAATCCGACGATCCTCGACGGCTCAGGGCTCGGACGCGCGGATCGCACCTCCCCCAAGCAGATGGTGCAGCTGTTGACGGCTCTGTGGCACACCCAGCTGGGCGACCAGCTGGCCGCGACGCTGCCGACGGTCGGCGTCAACGGCACCGTGCAGGGGTTCGGGCTGAAGTCGCCCGCCGCCCACCACTGCATCGCCAAGACCGGCTCGTTGGACGACGTCTCCAATCTCGCCGGCTACTGCTCGACGCGCGGCGGTCAGCAGCTCGCGTTCGCGTTCTTCATCGACGGGCCCGAGAACGCGACCGGCTTCTGGCTGGAGAGCAAGATGATCGCGGCGATCGCCCGATATTGACGCCAGAACCGCGGAAAACGTCGTCGTATTTGCGAAACCGGCCGCCGAGGTCGACAATCGCACCGTGCAGCTGGCACACGCTCTGAACCTGCGTGAGCTGCAGCGGTACCTGGCACGCGTCGGGGATCGCTGGCCAATGCAGGTGGTGATGCTCGGGGGGGCCCGGGTCGATGACCTGCGGGGCGCGCCGGCACAACGCGAGCGCGGCCCTGAGTATGTCGTCGTACTGGTGTCCTACGGTTTCGAGGGGATCCCCTGGTTGGAGCGCGTCTACCAGGCGACCGCGCTCTGGGACGCGCTCGAGATGGGCGCCCAGGCCGACATCCACTGCTACACGGCGCCCGAGTTCCTGCGCCGGCGCACGAGCCTGCGCGTGATCGGCGACGTCGTCGAGCGCGGCCTGCTGCTGTTCGAGGACACCGTGCACACGGCGCCGGTGACCGCGGTGCGCTCGGACCCCGACTGACCGGCCGCCTTGAGAGGCGCGACGGCGTTCAGCCGATCGCGACCATCCGCTCGATCGGCACCCGCGCGCGCTCGGCGATCGCCGGCGCGACCTTGACCTCGTGGACGCCATCGCGCAGGGTGTCACGGAGCTTTGGCAGCGTGATCATCTTCATGTACCGGCACGACGCCGCCTCGTTGGCGGCGATGAAGTCCACGTCCGGCGCGGCCTGGCGCAGCGGGTGCAGCATCCCGGTCTCGGTCGCGACGATCGCCGTGCGGTGCGACGGGCCGGGGTCGGCGGCGAGCTCGCGGGCATACCGGAGCATCCCGCCGGTGGACAGCATCTGCACGCCGTCGGCGGCGATGTCTCCCGACGCGACGTACTCCATCACGCTCGTCGAGCAGCCGCACTCGGGGTGGATCAGGAAGTCGGCATCCGGGTGGTCCGCGCGCACGGTGGCGATGTCTGCGGGCTTGATCCCGGCATGGACGTGGCACTCCCCGTCCCACACGTGCATCCCGCGGCCGAGCGTCCGCTCGACGTAGGCCCCGAGGAACATGTCGGGACCGAACAGGATCTCGGTGTCCTCGCCGTGCTCGCGGTAGATGTGTTCGACGACCGCGACCGCGTTGGCCGACGTGCAGCAGTAATCGGTCTCCGCCTTGACCTCGGCGGTCGTGTTGACGTACATGACGACCACCGCGCCGGGATGGGCCGACTTCCACTCGCGCAGCTGGGCGGCGGTGATCGAGTCGGCCAGCGAACAGCCGGCGTCCGGGTCGGGGATCAGCACCGTTTTCTCGGGGCACAGGACCGATGCGGTCTCGGCCATGAAGTGCACGCCGCAGAAGACGATCGTGTCGGCGTCGACGGCAGCCGCGCGCTGCGAGAGCCCCAGCGAGTCACCGACGTAATCGGCGACGTCCTGGATCTCGGGCAGTTGGTAGTTGTGCGCGAGGATCACGGCACCCCGCCGTGACGCCAGCTCACGTACCTCATCCTGCAGGGCAGGGATGTTCTCGAGCAACAGCGGCGCGTCGGTGGCGGATGCGTCGGCCAGCATCGGCAAGGTCAAGCTCATAGCAGCGGCTCCAACAGAAGAGAGAGATCAAGCGCTGGGGCGCTGTGGGTGATCGCGCCCATCGATACGAAGTCTACGCCGGTGCCGGCGACCTCCTGGAGCGTCTCCAGGGTGATCCCGCCCGACGCTTCGAGCGTCGCCCGGCCGCCGACGTGGCCGACCGCAGCCCGCAGTTCGTCGGGCGACATGTTGTCCAGCAGCAGCGAGGTGGCACCCGCGGCCAACGCCTCGTCGACCTCGGCGATCGACCGGCACTCGACCTCGAGCGGGAGCTCGGGCGCCAGCTCGCGCGCGCGCCGGACCGCGGCCCCGACACCGCCGGCCAGGGCCGAGTGGTTCTCCTTGATCAGGATCGCGTCGTACAGGCCGGCGCGGTGGTTGGTGGCGCCGCCGGCTCGCACCGCGGCCTTCTCCAACTCGCGCAGCCCCGGAGTCGTCTTGCGCGTGTCGAGGACCACCGGCCCGCCGGCCCCGACCGCATCGGACACCGCGCGCACGGAGCGGGCGGCCATGGTCGCGACGCCCGACAGCCGCTGCAGCAGGTTCAGCGCGGTCCGCTCGCCCGTCAACAGCGCCCGGGCCCCGCCGGTCACGCGTGCCACCTCGCCGTGATCACGCCAGACGCCTTCCGGCGCCAGCGCCTCGAATGAGATCGACGGGTCAAGCGACTCGAACACGAGCCGGGCCGGCTCCAGACCGAAGATCACGCCCGGCGCCTTCTGCGTGATCAGCGCGGTGGCGCGCGCGTCCGGCGCCACCGTGGCGGCGGTCGTGATGTCGCCGGAGCCGACGTCCTCGGCCAGCGCCCGGGCGACGGTTTCGGCGAGGGTGTCCACCGACACGACGATAGCCAGCGGCTCTCCGGCCGCCGAAGGGACCCCTGATACACGGCGGACCGTCCAGAACGGATGAAAAGTTGTCAAGTTTGTGTATCGAAATGCGGTTTCGGTCCTCGATACTCCGGAAGGGGACACGGCGTACACCGCTGTCCGGTCAACATCGAAGAGGGGAAAGCAAGATGCGTGCAAGAGCGACAGCGGTCGCCGTGCTGGCGACTGCGGCATTAGGAGCCGGGGCAGCAACCGCGGGAGCGGCCAACGGACCGCCGCCGCCTCCGACGGCGCCGGGCGGCCAGACGGTGACTCAGGTGGCCGCGGGCCTCCAGACCCCGACGTCGTTCGCCGCCGGGGCCGGCAAGGTGTTCGAGGGCGACGGCGGCAGCGAATCGAGCAAGGTGCCCAACGGTGGCGTCTATCTGCTCAGCGGTGGCAAGGGCGTCAAACTCGCCGGCTCGCCGAACTTCGTGTCCGGTCTGGCCTGGCACAAGGGCGCGCTGTACGTCGCCGGCGGCACGATCACGAAGCGGGGACCGGTCTGGACGCTGCAGCGCTGGAGCGGCTTCAACGGCACCTCGTTTGCCAAGCGCACGGTGATCTGGACCGCGCCGAAGGGCTTTGCCGGTACCAACGGCATCGCATTCGCACCCAATGGGCGGCTGTTCCTCGGCATCGACGTCGGCCTGACCGACAACGGCGACCACGGTCCCGCAAAGACGCCGTACGTCTACGACATCCTCTCGTTCAATGCCGACGGCAGCGGCTTGAAGATCTTCGCGACCGGCATTCGCCAGCCATGGCAGCTGGCGTTCACCAAGGGTTCGAACGATCCGTTCGTTTCCAATCTCGGTCAGAACGCGGCCGCGAAGAACCCGCCGGACTTCGTGCTGCGCGTCCACCAGGGCGACAACTACGGGTTCCCGAAGTGCAACTGGACGAAGGGGAGCCCGTGCCAGGGCTACGCCAAGCCGTTCGCGACGTTCGCGCCCCACACGAACATCATGGGGATGGCGATCATCGGCAAGACGCTGTACATGACGTCGTTCACCGGTACCACCGGCAAGGCCGGCGAGGTGTTCTCGATGCCGCTGAGCGGCGGCAAGCTCACCCCGGTCGTGACCGGGTTCGTCGCACCCACGGTCGGACTTGGGACCGACGGCCACTCGCTGTACATCGGCGAGGTGACCGGCCAGGTGTTCAAGGTCACGCCGTAGTCGACCGGACGCAGTTGCCGTGGGGCGCCGACGGCGCGCCACGGCAACCGTCCGTCGTCAGCCCGTCGCGAGCCGGGTGACCGCCCCGTTGGCGCCCTCGCCGGCGCCGCGGTCGGCCAGCACGCGCACGGTCGTGAACGTCGGGTCGGCAGCGCCGTGCAGCCGTGCCCCGGCAGCGGTCAGCGCGCGCAGGTAGGTGACGACCGCCTCGGTCACGCGCTCGCCGGGCAGCAACGATGGGACGCCCGGCGGATAACCCGCGATCGACTCACAGGAGATCCGCCCGATCGCGTCCTCGACCGCCACGGCCTCACCGCGTCCGAGGAAGGCGTCGCGGATCGGGACGACCGTCTCCTGCGCGGCCGGCGCGGGCGGCGTCGCGAGCGCGCGGCCCTCCCCCGGCCGCGCCAGGATCCGCACGGTCTCGGCGAAGTCGTGGGCGAACCGTTCCAACGGCTCGACCGGTTGGCCGAGACCGAGCACCAGCACGACCGTGGCGTGCGTCGCCAGCTCGGTGTAGATGTCGTAGCGGCCTCGCAGCTCCGCGGCCAGCTCATAGCCGGTGCAGCCGGTACCGCGCACGTCGATCACCAGCCTCAGCGGGTCCCAGCCGGCGATCCCCGGGCGGCCGACGAGCTCGCCGCCGACGATCGCGATCCCCTCGATCGCGCCGATCGCCTCTCGGGCGCGCATCGAGGCCGCGATCGTCCGGTCAAGCAGCGCCTCACCGTGCGCGTAGAGCTGGCGCCGCGCCGAGTCCAGCGAGGCCAGCAGCAGTGAGCTGGGGCTGGTGGAGCGGACCAGGCGAATGCAGCGGGCGATTTCGCCCGGGTCGACCAAGCCGTCGCGCGCGACGTGGAGCATCGCCGACTGGGTCAGGCTCCCGACGATCTTGTGGGTCGAGGCGAGCTCGGCATCGGCGCCGAGATGCAGCGGCGAGTCGGGCAGATCGGGGTGAAAGCCGAAGTGCGATCCCCACGAGCAGTCCACGATCAAGGCGACGTCTCGCTCGTGCGCGACCGCGGCGCAGGCCTCGACGTCGGCCGCCATCCCGTAGTAGGTGGGCGAGACGATGAAGGCGGCGCTGATATCGGGCGAGCGGTCGAGTGCCTGCGCCAGGGCCTCGGGCGTGACCCCGTGGGCCATCCCGAGCTCGTCGTCGTATTCGGGCGCGACGAAGCTGGCGCGGCCGCCCGACAGCACCAGGCCGTCGACGATCGACGCGTGCGAGTTGCGCTGGACCAGCACGTGGTCGCCGGGCTTGGCGAGCGCCAGGATCAGCGCGTGGTTGCCCTGGGTGGCGCCGTTGGTCAGAAACCAGGTCGTGCCGGCGTCGTAGGCGACCGCCGCGAGCAACTCGGCCTGCTCGTACGGCGTCGGCTGGGGGCCGACGTCGATCCCCTCGATGTCCTGGGCGATGTCGAGCGCCAGCGCGCGCTCACCGATCGCCGATCGCAGACCGGGGTCGGCGCCGGGGCCGCCCTTGTGGCCGGGCACGTGGAAGCGAACCGAGCCGCGGAAACCGTAGGAGACGATCGCCTCCAGGTAGGGGGCGGTCGCCAACGTCCGGGGCCGCGGCTCGACCGGGGTCATTTCGCCTCCTTCAACAGGTATGCACGGATGAAGCCGTCAAGGTCGCCGTCGAGCACCCGACCGGTGTCGCCCATCTCGAAGTCGGTGCGGTGGTCCTTGACCAGCGAGTAGGGGTGCAGCACGTAGGAGCGGATCTGCGAGCCGAAGTTGACGTCCTGCGCCTCGCCGCGCTCGCGGGCGATCTCCTCGCGCCGCTCGCGCTCCTGGCGCTCGACCAGCTTGGAGCGCAGCACGGCCATCGCCTCGGCCTTGTTGGATGACTGCGAGCGCTCGTTCTGGCACTGGACGACGATCCCGGTTGGCTTGTGCGTGATCCGGATCGCGGAATCGGTCTTGTTGACGTGCTGGCCGCCAGCGCCCGACGCCCGGTAGGTGTCGATCTGCAGGTCGTCATCGTTGATCTCGACGTCGTCGGACTCCTCGACGACCGGTGACACCTCGACGCCCGCGAAGCTCGTCTGACGGCGGTGCGCGGAATCAAACGGCGACAGGCGCACGAGCCGGTGCACGCCCTTCTCGGAGCCGTACAGGCCGTAGGCGTTCTCGCCGCGGGCA
>CAVUSD010000015.1:0-46135 GCA_963743985.1 uncultured Solirubrobacteraceae bacterium
CGTGAGGTGGTCGATCGGCTCGCCGGCCTCTTCAAGCGTGCACATCGCAGTGAAAACCTGGCCGTGCCATGGCCGGTAGAAGTCCTCGCCGGCGAGGCCGACATCGAGCACGATTGTGTTCAGCCAGACGGGCGTCAGGAGCACGGCCCCGAGCACCGAGCGTTCGGCCTCGAGGTTGTGCGGCGGCACCATGGTCGTGGGGCTGGGGAGCTGGTTGTGGTGGTCATGCCACGTCCTCGGTCGTTTGCGGGTGATGGGTCTGCGGGAGCTCGAGCCAGATCGCTCGGTAACGCGGCTCGGCGAAGCGCATCTCTTGCTCACAGAGCGCCGGCCAGCCGACCCGCTCGACGAACGCGACCAGCCGCGGGTCGACACGGGCCAGATCTTCGACGGCGCGCTTGCGCTGGTCGCGTCCGTGGCGCTTGATCGCGTGTTCGATGCGGCCTTGGGCTTGCGACCAGCCCGCGTCGCCACGAGGGGCGCTGGCCGGTCGCTTGTTCTGCAGGGCGTTGCGGCGGGCGAGAAGCCGATCGACCACACGTTCGAACTTCGGCAGCGTTGTGGCCTGTGAGCCGATGATCTCGTCCTCGAGCATCTGCGCAAACGCGGCACGCAGGCGCTCTCGTGAATGCCGGACACGCAGCCGATGGGCGGCCTTGGCCAACGTGCCTGATCGCCTCGGTAGAGGTCGGCGAACTCGACGCCGAGCACTGGCGCCCACGCTTCCAAGAACTCCTGAATCAGCTGCTCCGCACCCCCCATCCGCAAGGCGGTGTCATCCGTGGCGGTCGGTTGCGCGACCTCGGTTTGGGGGCTGGGGGTTAGGGTTCCGGGTTCTGGGGTTCCTTTCCCGCGCGCACGTAGGGCGCCGGGGTTTCTGCCGGGGTTTCTGCCGGGGTTTCTGCCGGGGTTTCTGCCGGGGTTTCTGCCGGGGTTTCTGCTGGGGTTTCTGCTGGGGTTTCTGCTGGGGTTTCCGGTGAAAGGGTCCCGTATTGGCCGGGGTTTTGAGGCTCGTCGCGGGAGAAAGGGTCCTGTTCTTGCCGGGGTTTCTCGGAAAAGGGTCCGGGATTGACCGGGGTTTCTGTGGATGGTCGTGAGCCACCGGTCTCGCGCTCGCCGCGCTGGCCGACGAGCAGCGGTCGGTTGTGCCCGGTTGATCGACGCGGCCGTCGCGGTGGCGGGTCGATCGGCGGCACACCAGCGTTCCGTGGGTCGTGGACGAGCCAGCGGTTGGTTCTGGCTCGTCCGCCGCCTGCCTGTTCGAGCTCGACCTCGGTGCCGGCGACCAGCTGCTCGCGCGCTCGGCGGTAGCTGCGATCACTTAGACCGGCAGCCGAACGCAGCTCCTCGGTGCCGATGTCCATGACCAGGCCGATCGGATCTGAGAGCGCGGCCAGGGCCGCGAGCAACAGCCTATCTGAGCCACGGGTGCGGCTGTAGGAGAGCACCGCTTCAAACAGCTCGGCGTTGATCTCGCCGTCGTGGCCGGCGTTGTGTTCGGCGAACAGCAGCGTCACGAGCGAGGACTTGCCGCGGCCGGAGCCGGAGTGCTCGATCTGGATCAGTCCGCGCTCGGCCAACGAGCGGCGGGCTGCGAGGTAGCGGCTGCGCGCCAGTCCGGCGCGGGCTGCCGCGACCTCGTTGTTCGGCCACGCTTGCCGGTCGCTGTTGGCGTAACTGGCCAGCGAGAACGCGACCAGCCGCTCACCAGTCGACACCTCGCGGAGCTCCAGCGCGGCAGCGATGGCCCGGTAGCTCATCGGGACCCACCCCCTCGCCGTGAAGAGGTGTTGGCAGAACGGCGCGCCGCGCCATCGGTCGGGACGGTGGTCGGACGCCGGGATCTGGGTTGGTGGCCAAGAGCCATCGCCAGCACCCGAATCGCGGGTGTTCGCGATGAGTCTCAGTCGGGGTTTTTGCGCGCAGATCCTCATGGCGGTCTTGCTGTCCGTCCGAGAGCCCGGTACATTTCCGGGCAGGGTTTTTGTGCGGCGCTGACGACGCCTATGTTTCGAAAGACCGGGCTGCAACCCGGTCTTTCTCGTTCCTGGATCCAGATGCGGGAGGTCCGCGGGCCAGGTGGGCGCCGCGGCGAAGAGACCTGGCCGTGGCAACGGGCCTAGGAGGCGTTCCGGAAGCCGTCGATCGCCGCGGGCGTCTGCGGCAAGTCGGATCCCGCTCTGTCCGCTCGCGTCGCGTGGAGCGAGCGGTACACAGCGTGCCGCGAGCGCGACACGGGCGGCGCACCACGGGTTGGCGCTGGCGTCTGAACGGCCTTCGCTGCATCGGAATCGATGCAGTTACTTGAACCCTACTTGAACCCAGCCAATTTGAGCTGGTACTGCACCCTACCCCGAAAGCCGCCTTATGCAGGCATTTCGTGGAGTGGAGCCAACCGGGATCGAACCGGTGACCTCCTGCTTGCAAAGCAGGCGCTCTCCCAGCTGAGCTATGGCCCCGCGCGGATCGAGTCTAACGCCGTGCCCGAGACAACCCGGGCGCGTCAGACACCGACGATCGAGCCCCGGACACCCGACAGGCCGCCGCAGAGCGCAGGCTGTCAGTCGCCGCGCGCCAGGTCGATCCCGCGACTGGGCAGATCCGGGACGCCCCCACCGTCGACCCGGACGACGTCATGGCGCCCCGCGCGGCGCAGCAGGCTGGCCGCGAAGGCGGCACGGACACCCGCGGCGCAGGCGACGGCTGTGATCCGGCCCGCAGCCGGGGTCGGCACCGAGCCGACATCGCGCAGCCGATTCAGTGGGACGTGGTGAGAGCCATCGACGTGGCCGGCAGCCCATTCGCTCTGCTCACGGACGTCGACGAGCTCGATCGCGTCCTCGTGCAAGCCGAGGGCGAGGCGATCCAGGTCCCAGGCGTCCGATTCCGCGACCATCAGGCCGACCTGCTCCCACGCAATGGGATCGGCTACCGAGGCGCCGGACAAGGTCCAGAAGCCAACGGCCTGCAGACGGCTCGTGGTGGCATCGATCGCCGCCGAGTCCGCAGCGACGATCACGAGCGGCTGGTCGGGGTCGAGCGCCCAGCCGGCGCGGGTGCCGAAGCCGGCCGAGGTGACCGGGAGGTTGACCGATCCCGGCAGGTGGCCGGCGTCGAAGTCCGCGGGCGAGCGGCTGTCGACCACGGTCACGTCGGTCGCCAAGATCTCGGCGAGCGTGGCGGGCGGAAGGGTCGGCGGCGCGGCGGGCACCACGCCGTCGGCCCGGCGGTTGAGGCCGACGATCCGGTCAATGTTCGGCGGTCGGCAGGGCAGGCTGCCGATGAGGCCGTCGACGAAGCTGGACTGATCCGCCGACAGCGCCGGGTTATGGAGCCGTTCGTAGCCGATCGTCGAACTGGTCTTCATGCTGAGGCCCGCGCCGCCACACAGCGATCCGCCGACGTGCGCCGGCCAGACCTCGACGTGGTCGCCGAGGTCGAGCAGTTCCCGCAGCGTCGCGTGGAGCGCCTCCGCGCCCTCGGCGGGCTCGTAGGCGAGATCCGGACGCGCGACGTCGCCGACCAACAGGCTGTCGCCGGTGATCAGCAGCCACGGGTCGTCGCCGCGCGAACGATCGGCCACGACGAAGCTCAGGTGCTCGGGGCGATGGCCAGGGGTGCGGATCGCGCGGATCACGACCGAGCCGATGACGATCTCTTCGCCCGCCCGGATCAGGTCCGGCGCGCGCTCATCGGTGGTCGCGGGACGGTGGGCCTGAGCGCCGGTCGCCTGGACGAGCGCGGGCCGGCCGGAGACGTGGTCGGCGTGCTCGTGGGTATCGATCACGTGGGTGATCTGCAGCCGCTCGGCCGCCGCCGTCTCCAGGTAGACGTCGATCGACCAGCGTGGGTCGATGACGACGGCTTCGCCGGCGTCGCCGACGATGTAGGACGCACAACCCAGATCGCGATACAGCACTTGGCGAAAGAACAAGTTCAGTCCCCTTCCAGCAATCTCAACAAGAACACTGCACTTGGTATAGCCCACGATCCGAAGAACGTCAATGGCTCGAAAAGCGCCTGCGTTTGATGGGATTCGACGTTCCAGAGCGGGAACGGTGCGCATAGCCGCGTGCCGCGCGCCCGGTCAGCGGACGGCCATGGCGTCAGCGCAAGCGGGCGGTCAAGCGCGTGAGGACGAACGGCTCGTCGGGGCGGCCCCTCAGGCCGTCGACCCGGCGACGCGGCCGGTTCAGGTCGGGATCAGCCGTCGAAGTCGAAGTCGCGCGGCGGGCGCTGCTCGAACCACAGCCGGTCATGTTCCGGCGTGTCCTGGAGGAACTCGGGTGTCTCCTCGAGCACGTCCTCGTCCGCGTCATCGGCTTCGTGAGCATCGACGAAGCGGTGCTCAGCGGTCTCGTCGTCGAGCGCCGGCGGGGTCGCCGCGCCGCGGGCCTCACTCGAGCGGTGCACCCGTGTCGCTTCGTCGTCTGCAACGGGTGGATCCTCGAGCTCGTCGGGCTCGTCTTCCTCGGATCGGCGACCTCGGAGCCCGAAGCGCGCGGCAAGTCCGCGAGGCTGGTCCTGATCGGACTCATCTTCGGTGACCGAGCGACGCGAGCGCCGCGGCGCCGGAGGTTCGAGCTCAGGTTCGTCGTCGTGAACGGCGAGCTCGTCGTCGGGGGCATCCCAGTCGTCGTGCGCGGCCTGATCGTAGGCCGCGGGACTCGATCCCACGGGCGCGTCCTCCGCCTCGGCGTCGAACGCTTCGTCGGCATCGTCGGGGTAGTCCGCGGTCGCTACATCGCCCTTACGTCGGACGGGGCCCAGCGCCTCACGCTCAGCCCGTTCGAGCTCGGCCGGATCGGCGCCACGGCGCCGCTTCAGGTCCAGATGCTCTCGGATTGCGTCGTCAAGAAGACCCATGATGAAACCGTACTCCCCAGAGGCAAACAATAGCGGCGGACTCGGACCCTCCCGGGCCGGACGTTTTGTCCACCGTGCGGGAAGATCGCACGGCCTGACGATGCCATGCCCCGGCCCGCGCGGATGCACGATCGCCGTCACCGATCGCCTAAACTGGCGTCACCCGGTGGTCACGGCCGCCACGCGGGGCTATAGCTCAGTTGGGAGAGCGCCTGGATCGCACCCAGGAGGTCGGGGGTTCGAGTCCCCCTAGCTCCACCTCATGGATCGCCCGCCAGCCGCGGGCGATTCGTCTTTTCGGTGTCGCGCCCGAGCGGGAGACATGCCGCAACGCGGGACACCCGGACGCGCCGGACCGTCCCGCCGAGTTGACGCTTCCCTAAGCGTCCAATAGGTTTGCGCCGGGTTTGCGGGTGCCGGGGCCGGCGGCGACGCGCCGGTCTGACTTCGTGCTGGTCAGGGAGGTCCAACATGTTGCGTGGGTCCTGGGGATTGCGGCGGATCGCGGGAACAACCGCCGGGCTGGCGGCGATCTGCGTGATGGCCATGGCGTTACTGCCGGCGACCGGCTCGGCGGCGGTCGACTGGACGTCGGCCGGGCATGGCCCGTACGACAACCGCGTCCAGCCGTTCGAGTACAAGCTCAGCGCGCTCAACGCGTTTCGCCTCAAGCCCAAGTGGGTGTTCACCACCCACGGCTCGGAGTCGGCGACCCCGGTGGTGTCCGGCGGCGTCGTGTACTTCCCGGACTTCGGCGGCTATATGAACGCGGTCAACGCGACGACCGGGGCGCTGATCTGGCAGGAGCCGATCTCCAACTACGACGGCGTCGCCGGCTCCTACTCGCGTGATTCACCGGTGATCGACGGCAACGAACTGATCTTCGGCGACTCGATCACCGGGCTGCATTCCCAGGGCGCGCATCTGATCGCCGTCAACGCGCAGACGGGCGCGTTGATATGGAGCACGCAGCTCGACAGCCATCCGGCGGCGATCGTCACCGGCAGTCCCGAGGTCGCCGGCGGCAAGGTCCTCGTCGGCGTCTCCTCCAACGAGGAGACGGCCGCCGCCACCAACACCTATTCGTGCTGCACGTTCCGCGGCAGCGTCGTCGCGCTGAACCCGGCCACGGGCGCGATCATCTGGAAGACCTACACGGTGCCCGACAACGGCGGGCAGCCCTGCACCACCAACAACCCTCCGAGCGGGTGCGCGTACAGCGGCGGCGCGGTCTGGGACAGTCCCGCGGTCGACGTGGCCACCAACCGGCTCTACATCGGCACCGGCAACAACTACACCGCCCCCGACGCCGCGGTCGCCTGTGCGACCCAGGCGCTGGCCAACCACACCTCGGATGCGAACTGCACCTCGCCGGATGATCACTTCGACTCTGTGCTCGCGCTCAACCTCGCCACCGGCGCGATCGTGTGGAGCTACAAGGCCGAGGGCTGGGACGCGTTCACGCTCGGGTGCCTGGGACGGACCGCCGGCACCGACTGGTGTCCGTCTCCGGAGGGACCCGACTGGGACTTCGCGTCAGGGCCGAACCTGATGATCTTCCCGAAGGCGGGCGGCGGCACCGAGTCGATCGTCGGCGCCGGCCAGAAGAGCGGTCTGTACTGGGCGTTCGACGCCGCCACCGGCAAGGAGCTGTGGAGCACCCAGCTCGGACCGGGCACCTCGCTGGGCGGCACCTCGTGGGGCACCGCGTACGACGGTAAGCGGATCTACGTTCACGAGGCAGATCCCTATCACGCGGCGTACACGCTGCAGAACGGGACGACCGCGATGGGCGGATCGTGGGCCGCGTTGAATCCGACCACCGGCGCGTTCGACTGGCAGACCGCAACGCCGGCGGGCTCCGCGGCGATGGGCCCGCAGTCGGTCGCCAACGGCGTCGTCTTCACCGGTTCCACCGCCCCGTTCGGCCCGAACATGTACGCGCTCAGCGCCGCGACCGGCGGGATCCTGTGGCGGTTCTCCAGCGGCGGCAGCGTCAACTCCGGACCCGCCATCGTCAACGGCACCGTCTACTGGGGATCGGGCTACTCCCAGCTCTCATCGCTGGGCTACAGCGGCAACGACGAGCTCTACGCGTTCACGATCGGCGGTCAGTAGGCGGCCGCGCGAACCTGACGGCGTCAGGTCTTCGGCGGCGACGCTCGCTGACCGCCTGACGGCGTCAGGTCTTCGGCTGCGACGCGCGCGCCAACTCGGCGGCGCGTTCGGCGATCCGCTCCTCGTCGGTGACCAGACGCCACAGGCTCGTCCGCCGCGGCCCCGATCTGCGCGCCTCGCCAGACCGCTCGAGCGACGCGAGCCGCTCGGCGACCTTCGCCTCGCTGACCTCGGCCCGCCGGGCGAGCGCGACCAGGCTCAAACCATCCTCGGACTCACGCAGGAGGGCTTCGATCTGACCCGGCTCCAACTCCCGGCGCCGAGCCCGTGACGACGACTTCTTCGGGCGGGCTTTGGGCGCGGTCTCGGCCGCAGGCTGGGCTTCGCGGGTCCGTGCCGGCTTTGACTGCGCGGGCGCGGCCGAAGCCGGGCCCGAGGACCGGCGGCGGCGCGACGGCTTGGCCGGCGCGGACGCCTCGGCCGACCGGCTCGTGCGGTCAGACCGGGACGGTGGCGCCGGGGTGCTCGCCGCAGCCGTGGCCGGAGCTGACCCCGACGCCGACGCCGTCGCCGAGCCGGAAGTCGCCCCCGCAGCCGCCGCCCGGCGCGACGTGTTCCCGCGTGACCGACGTGCCTGAGCGGGCGTCCGCGAAGCAGCCGCCGGCTGCGAGCCGGTTTGCGCCGCGGGCCGCGAGCGCCGGATCCCGGTCAGCGCGCTGCGGGCGGCTTCCAGAGCGGCGATCTGCTGCTTGAGCTCGGCCAATCGGCCATCGATCGCGTCAGTGATCTCGTGCAGATTCGACATGCCGCTGATCCTAGAGGCGGCCCGCGCCATGACGTCGGGCGGTCCTTCGGGCCGTCACGATCGCCGGAGCATGCAGCGACGCCACGAGCGGTCGACCGAACACGGATCGACGGCGAATCGATGCGCCGAGGGGACCGGGGCGAGAAACGGGCCAAATAAGCGCGTTTCTCGCCGCGGTGTCGATTTCCAGCCGCCGAATCGAGGCCCACGGCACGCGTGACTCGCGCGGCGGAGTCACAACCGCCGCCAGAAGCGGTATTCAACTGTGATGGCCCATCCTCGCGATCACGCGCGCTGGTCAGACGCTGAGCTGCTCTCCGGCATCGCCGCGCGCGACCCGCAGGCGTTCAGCACGTTCTATCGCCGCCACCTGCGGCTGGTGCTGGCGACGCTGGCGCGGGAGACCGGGGACCGTGAGACGGCGGCGGATCTGGCGGCCGAGGTGTTCGCCTCGGTGATGGTCGCCGCGCCGCGCTATCAGGCACACCAGGACACCGCGCACGCGTGGCTGCTCGGGATCTCACGCAACGTGCTCGGCCACAGTCGCCGCCGCGGACGAGTCGACGATCGGGCGCGGCGACGGATCGGCGTGCAGGCGCTGGCGCTCGGCGATTCAGATCTCGAGCGGGTCGACGCAGCGCTCGACGAGGGCCGGCTGGAGGTGTCCGAGCTCATGCAGGCGTTGCCGACGCTGGAGCGCTCGGCGCTGGTCGCGCGGATCGTCGATGAGCGGTCCTACGCCGAGATCGCCGCGCAGTTCCGCTGTTCGGAGACGGCCGTGCGCAAACGGGTCAGCCGCGGACTGGCGCGGCTGCGGGCGCAGTTGGGCCAGGCATGAACGACGACTACTTCTCAAAACTCGACGAACAGCTCTCGACGCTCACGTCAGAAGGCGCCCATCTCGACCGCCGGGCGAGGTGGCGCCCGGTCGACCGGGCGGCGAGGCGGACGATCGCCGCGCTCAGCCTGGTGATACTGCTGGCAGTGCTACTCGTGATCGAGTTCCCAGGGTCGGCCAGCGGCTCCCAGCGGCGGGTGACCGCGCTCACGGCCCGGGCGGCGCCCACGGGGCTGACGGCCCAAGCGGCACCCAGCGCTGCTCGCGGACAACGCACATGAGCAGCCGCAGCAAGGGGCCGACGCGGTCGATCGTCGAGCTCGTGGCGACGGTTGCGATCGCGGTCGGGCTGGCCTTCCTGATCCAGGCGTTCCTGATCAAGCCGTACAAGATCCCGAGCCCCTCGATGGTGCCGACGCTGCAACCCGGCCAGCGCGTGCTCGTGTGGCGGCTGGACACAAGTCCGGGCGTCGGCCAGATCACCGTGTTCCACCCGCCCGCCGGTGCCGACCCGGTGGATGGGGCCGTCTGCGGCGATCGATCTGAAGGCTTCAACACGGCCGGCAGTGCCGACGCGAAGCCGTGCGACCAACCGACTGCCGGCGAGTCCAGCCAGACCTTCATCAAGCGTGTCGTCGGCGTCGGCGGCGACGTGCTGAAGATCACCGACGGCCATGTCTACCGCAACGGCGTCGCCGAGAAGGACGCGTACATCGCCCCCTGCGGCACGGTCCCGGAATGCACGTTCAAAAAGCCGATCAGGGTCCCACAGGGGATGTACTACATGATGGGCGACAACCGCGGCGACTCCGATGACAGCCGGTTCTGGGGGCCGGTGCCCCAGAAGTGGATCATCGGAGCCGCGTTCTTCACCTACTGGCCTCCCGATCGAATCGGGACGCTGTAACCGCTCAGGCGGCCGACGTGAGCGACCCGCGCATGAACGCCAGCACCGTCTCCTGCTCGGGGCTGATGTGATGATCGGCGCCTGCCTCGACGATCTTGCCCGCCTTGGCGTTGGACAGCAGCCGGATGTCCGGCCCCCCACCCTCTGAGACCCGCGCCATCGCCCACCGGCCGAACGTCCGGTCCTCGACGTTCGTGGCCTCGAGCACCGTGACCTGCTCGTGTCGGCTGTCGGTGGCGATCCGCTCGTAGAGCTCGCGGACGGCCGACTCCTCGCCCTCGAGCGTCTGGGCGAACCATTCGTCGGCGACGACGAGGGCGCCGGTGACGCCGATCTGACGGTTGTTGCGTCTTGCGGTCGCGAAGATCTCGCCCAACTCGGTTGACGCGCGTTCGGGCTCGATCTTGCTGTGACTGGAATAGATCAGCCGAAACACCGGCTCGGGCTCGCTCTCGGTAGCCATGGTTTCTCTCTCTCTGACGTGTTCAACATCCTGTTTAATAAAACTCGAACAGCATGTTCCGGTCTACCAGAGGCGATTGATCCCGTCAACAAACGCCTCGCAGTTACAGAACGTCGCGAACTACGATCGGCTCGATGGACGGCGGCCGGACTGCGCCGTCAACCCTGCGGACGCGAACAGGAGCACCGAGATGACCGAAACGATGCGAGCGATTGGGTCGTTCGACGGACTGCCGGTGAGCGACGAGCGGTGCCTCGTCGACGTCGAGGTGCCGGTACCGGAACTCCGCCCCCGGGACGTGCTCGTCCGGGTCCAGGCGGTGTCGGTCAACCCGGTCGATGTCAAGCGGCGCGCCGGCCTCCAGCAATCCGACACGCCGACGGTGCTCGGCTACGACGCCGCCGGGGTGGTCGAAGCCGTCGGCGCTGACGTCAGCACGCTCGCGATCGGTGACGAGGTGTTCTACGCCGGCGACGTCAGCCGCCCCGGCTCCAACGCCGAGCTGCAAGCCGTCGACGAGCGGATCGTGGCCGAACGGCCCGGCACGCTCAGCTTCGCGGACGCAGCCGCGCTGCCGTTGACCTCGCTCACCGCCTCCGAGGCGCTGTTCGAGCGGCTCCGGCTGACGCCCGAGTCGACCGGGACACTGCTGATCCTGGGCGCCGCCGGCGGGGTCGGCTCGATCATGATCCAGCTGGCGAAGCGGTTGACCGGCGTCACCGTGATCGGGACCGCATCACGCGGCGCGTCACGTGACTGGGTCGCCGGCCTGGGCGCCGATGCGGTGATCGATCACCACGACCTCGTCAACGAATCCGGGCGAGCGGCCCCCGATGGGATCGACTACGTGTTCAGCCCGCACACCGCGGGGAACATCGAGTCGTTCGCCGAGATCATGAACCCGTTCGGCGAGATCGTCGCGATCGACGAGCCCGATGGCCTCGAGCTCCTACCGCTGAAGCCCAAGTCGATCGCCTTTCACTGGGAGTTCATGTTCACGCGCTCGATGTACGAGACGCCCGACATGATCGAGCAGAAGCACCTGCTGGCGCGGGTCGCCGGGCTCGCTGACGAGGGCCAGATCCGGTCGACGGTGAGCGAGCGGATCGCCGACTTCTCGGCCGCGGGCATCCGTCGCGCGCACGAGCTCGTCGAGTCCGGGCGAATGACCGGGAAGGTCGTGGTGCACCGCTGAGCGAATGACGGCGCGCCCGGGTGAGCGCGCCGTCACAGGTGCTCAGGCGGTCGCGGCGGCGCCGCTGATCTGCGGCCCGAGCGCTGCCAGCCGCTTCGCGGCCTCGACGATCGCGTCGGCATCGATCTTGGTGTCGTGCAACAGCTCGGCACCCTTGCCCGACCCCGGCAGGTGCGTGACCGCGAGCTTGACGACCCGCGGACGCTCGTCGGTGTCGGCGAACACCTCCAACACCGCGTCGCCGATCCCGCCCTCGGGCCAGTGGTCCTCGACGGTGATCAGCCGCCCGCCGGTGGCGGCGGACGCTGCCGACAGGGTCTCGAAGTCGACCGGCTTGACCGAGTACAGGTCGATCACGCGCGCGTTGATCCCGTCGGCGGCGAGCGTGTCGGCGGCCTTGATCGCCTCGTGCAGCGTCACGCCGGCGCCGATCAGCGTGACCTGATCGTCGTCGCTGGAGCGCACGACCTTGGAGCCGCCGATGTGGAACTCCTCGTCGGGCCCGTAGATCGTGTCGGTCCCCGACCGGCTCGAGCGCAGGTAGGAGATCCCGTCGTAGTCGGCCATCGCGTCGACCAGCTTGACGGTCTGGTTCGGGTCAGACGGATACAGCACGACCGACTTGCCGAGGGCGCGGAACTCGGCGAGGTCCTCGAGCGCCATCTGCGACGGGCCGTCCTCGCCGATCGAGACGCCCGCGTGGGAGCCGTTGATGCACAGCTTAGCCTGGGAGATGACCCCCATCCGGACGAAGTCGTAGGCGCGGGACAGGAACGCCGCAAACGTCGACGCGAACGGGGTCCAGCCGCGGACCTGGAAGCCGACGGCGCCGGCCATCAGCATCTGCTCGGCGATGTAGACCTCGAAATAGCGCTCCGGGGTGTGCTTCAGCACCTCCTCGAGGTGGGTCGAGTTGCCGACCTCGCCGTCGAGCGCGACGACGTCGCCGCGACGCTGCATCACGGCCGCGAGACCCTGACCGAACGCCAGCCGGGTCGGGACCTTGTCGCCGCCGACCTCGTAGGTGGGCAGCGGGACCGACGGATCGGAGTCGAACACGTGCGGGGTGCCGGCCGACTCGGGCTTGGCGACGTCGACGTGGACCGGGCCGACGTTGCCGAGCTCCTCGATCGCCTTCTTCGGGTCCTTCAGCGGCTGGCCGTGCTTGCCCTCCTTGTCGGCCGTCTCGGACGCGCCGTAGCCCTTGATCGTGCGGGCGATGATCATCGTCGGGCGGTCGGCGGTCGCCTCGGCGTCGGAGAAGGCGCGGTCGATCGCGGCGATGTCGTGGCCGTCGATCTCGATCGCGTGCCAGCCGGACGCGCGGGCCCGGTCGGCGTAGGAGTTGAGGTTCCAGCCGTGCATCGTCTCGCCGCGCTGACCGAGGCGATTGACGTCGACGATCGTGACGAGGTTGTCGAGGCCCTCCTTGCCGGCGTGCTCGACGGCCTCCCAGATCGACCCCTCAGCCATCTCGGAGTCACCGCACAGGGTGAACACGCGGTACGGGAGGCGGTCCAGATCACGCGCGCAGAGCGCGATCCCGGCCGAGATCGGCATCCCCTGGCCGAGCGAGCCGGTGGCGACGTCGACCCACGGCAGGATCGGCGTCGGGTGTCCCTCCAGCCGCGACCCGAACTGCCGGAAGGTCAGCAGCTCCTCGTCGGTGACCGCACCGGCGGCGACGAACATCGCGTAGACCAGCGGTGAGGCGTGGCCCTTGGAGAAGATCAGGTGATCGTTGTTGGGGTTCTCCGGCTCGTCG
This sequence comes from uncultured Solirubrobacteraceae bacterium, assembly GCA_963743985.1. Lineage (GTDB taxonomy): Bacteria > Actinomycetota > Thermoleophilia > Solirubrobacterales > Solirubrobacteraceae > Palsa-465. Next base: position 12,958 of record CAVUSD010000015.1, read on the forward strand.
TAGTCGTAGCGGAGGTGACGGGCCATCAGCACCGCCATCAGATCGGCTGCCGACATCGACGAGGTCGGGTGTCCGGACTGGGCCGCGTCGGCGGCGCGGATCGAATCGATGCGCAGGCGCTGAGCGAGCTGGTGGATCTCTTCGTTGGTCATCGTGCCTACCTCTGTGTCCGGATTCGATGTACGGGGGTTGCCGGCGCACGACCGCCGGCGGCGTTCGCCCATTACCTGCGCGAACGCGAACACTGACAGATACCAGCTATCGCCCCGCGCGTATAGGCGATTTCGGTGACCGGACACCACGAGGACCTGCCGAAATCGCATCTGTTAAGGCGTACGATGCGTGTATGACCACGCTCGGCTTGGTATTGCTGATCGTCGGAGCGTTGGTGGCGGTGGTCGAAGCCCACTACCCCACCCACGGGATCGCCGGTGGGCTTGGCGTGGCAGTGATGGCGATCGGGGCCGTGCTGGCGATCTCGGGGCTCGGGGCCGGGGTCATTCTCGGACTGCTCGGCGGCCTGGCGCTGGCCGGCGTCGGCGGCGCCGGCGTCGCCTTGACCGTCAAGCACGCCGCGGGCGTCCGTCACCGGCGGGTGCGGGGCGGCGCCGAGGGGCTGATCGGCCAGATCGCGGTCGTCCGCAACTGGTCGGAGCCGACCGGCAGCGTGTCGCTGCACGGTGGCGTCTGGAAGGCGCGCCGCTCGCCGGATCCCGACGACGAGCTCCCCGAACTGGGGCGCGGCGACCATGTCGTGGTCGAGCGACTGATGGGTCTGACGCTGTCGGTGCGGCCCGCCGAGGAATGGGAGCTGATCTGAGATGGTGACCGCGATCATCATCGTCGTCATCGTCCTGCTGGTGCTCGCCGTGACCGGCCTGGCCAGTTCGATGCGCGTCCTGCGTGAGTACGAGCGCGGCGTGGTCTTCCGGCTCGGCCGGTTGATGGAGCAGCGCGGACCGGGCCTGCAGCTGATGATTCCGTCGATCGACCGGATGGTCCGGATCAGCCTGCGAACGGTCACCCTGACGGTGCCGCCGCAGGAGATCATCACCCGCGACAACATTCCCGCACGGGTCACGGCGGTCTGTTACTACCGCGTGATCGACCCCACAAAAGCCGTGACCGAGATCGAGGACTTCCCCGACGCGACGCTGCAGATCGCCCAGACCACGTTGCGCTCGATCCTCGGCGTCGCTGACCTGGACACGCTGCTGTCCAACCGCGAGCACCTCAACGAGTCCCTGCAGGAGGTGATCGACGCTCAGACCGAACCGTGGGGGATCAAGGTGACGAGCGTCGAGATCAAGGACGTCGAGATCCCCGAGCGGATGCAGCACGCGATCGCGCGCCAGGCCGAGGCCGAGCGCGAGCGCCGCGCGAAGATCATCAACGCCGAGGGCGAGTTCCAGGCGGCGGCGAAGCTTGCCGATGCCGCCGACGTGATCGGCCGAAACCCCGTGACCCTCCAGTTGCGCTACCTGCAGACGCTGCGCGAGATCGGCGTCAACCAGAACTCGACGGTCGTGTTCCCGATGCCGATCGATCTGATCAAACCGATGCTCGACGTGATCGGAACCGGCGTCGCCGCCACCACCACCAACGGCGCCGCCCCCGCGAACGGCTCGGAGCCTGACGCAGAGGCCCCGACCGACCCCGCAGCCGAGCTGCCGGCGGCGCCCACGCTCGGGCTCGAGGCCGCGATCAGCGGGCTCGAACTGAACCGCGAGCCGGACGCTGAAACCGAGCCCACGCTCGTCCGCCGCAGCGACGACACATAAACCCCGGAATCTCGGACTAACCTCTCAACGCGGCCATGGCACGCCGCGAAGACATACGCAACCTGGCGATCATCGCCCACGTCGATCACGGCAAGACGACGCTTGTCGACGCCCTGCTCTGGCAGTCGGGCGCGTTTCGCTCCAACCAGTCCGTCAACGAGCGGGTGATGGACTCGATGGATCTCGAGCGGGAGAAGGGCATCACGATCCTCGCCAAGAACACCGCCGTCCGCTACGGCGACGTCAAGCTCAACATCGTCGACACCCCCGGCCACGCCGACTTCGGCGGTGAGGTCGAGCGCGGACTGACGATGGTCGACGGCGTGCTGCTGCTGGTCGATGCCTCGGAGGGACCGCTGCCCCAGACGCGGTTCGTGCTGCGCAAGGCGCTGGAGGCGCGGCTGCCGGTGATCCTCGTGATCAACAAGATCGACCGGCCGGACGCGCGGATCGACGAGGTCGTCGACGAGGTCTACGAGCTGTTCCTCGACCTCGACGCCGACGAGTCGCAGATCGAGTTCCCGATCGTCTACACGAACGCGCGCGCCGGCACCGCCACGCTCGACATCAAGCAGCCCGGCACCGATCTCAAGCCGCTGCTGGACCTGCTGGTCGAGCACGTGCCGGCACCTGAATACGACCCCGAGCTGCCCCTGCAGGCGCACGTCACCAACCTCGACGCGTCCCCGTACGTCGGCCGGATCGCGATCTGCCGCGTGTACAACGGGACGATCCGCCGGGGCGAGACGATCGCCTGGTGCCGTCACGACGGCACGATCGAGCGGGTCCGCGTGTCCGAGCTGTACGTGACCGAGGCGCTGGACCGGGTCGACGCGACCGAGGCCGCCGCCGGCGAGATCATCTCGGTCGCCGGGATCCCGGAGATCACGATCGGCGACACGCTGGCCGACCCGGCCGACCCCCGGCCGCTGCCGCTGATCACCGTCGACGAGCCGTCGCTGTCGGTCACGATCGGGATCAACACCAGCCCGCTCGCCGGTCAGGACGGCACCTTCCTGACCGCCAGTCAGCTGCGGGCCAGGCTGGAGCGCGAGCTGATCGGGAACGTCTCGCTGCGGATCACCGAGACCGAGCGCCCCGACACCTGGGAGGTCCAGGGCCGCGGCGAGCTGGCGTTGGCGATCCTGGTCGAGCTGATGCGCCGCGAGGGATTCGAGCTGACCGTCGGCAAGCCGCAGGTCGTCACCCGGAAGATCGACGGGAAGACCAGCGAGCCGATCGAGCGGATGAGCGTCGACGTCCCCGACGACTACGTCGGCGTCGTCACTCAGCTGCTGGCGCTGCGCAAGGGGCGGATGGAGCAGATGATCAACCACGGCACCGGCTGGGTGCGGATGGAGTACCTGGTTCCGGCACGCGGGTTGATCGGCTTCCGGACCGAGTTTCTGACCGAGACCCGCGGCACCGGGATCGTGCACCACGTGTTCGAAGGCTGGGAGCCGTGGCACGGGGAGCTGCGCACGCGGCCGAGCGGTTCGCTGGTCGCCGACCGGCGCGGCGCGGTGGCGGCGTTTGCGCTGTTCAGCCTGCAGGAGCGCGGGACCCTGTTCGTCGAGCCGGGCGACGAGGTCTATGAGGGAATGATCGTCGGTGAGAACTCCCGCGCCGAGGACCTCGACGTCAACGCCGTCAAGGAGAAGCACCTCACCAACATGCGCATGTCGACCGCCGACGAGCTCGTGCGCTTGGTCCCCAAGCGTGAGCTGTCGCTCGATCAGGCGATGGAGTTCGTGCGCACCGACGAGTGCGTCGAGGTGACGCCGCACTCGGTCCGGCTGCGCAAGGTGGCGCTGGGCAAGACCGACCGCGTGAAGCTCGCGCGGGCCGGGGCCAAAGCCGCCGCCCTCAGCTGACCGCGGCCGCCTGCGCCGAACCGATCTGCAGCTCGTAGGCGATCGCGTCCCACACCTCTCGGGAGAACCCCATCCCGACGTGCGAGACGTCCACCTCGACCTGGATCGCCGCCGGGTCCAGACACGCCTCCCAGTTGACGACCTCGTCGCTGCGTGAGAACACCGAGACGAACTGCACGTCGCGGGGAAACGGCGCGACGACCGCCGCCCGGGTGCGCACGCAGCAGTCGCCGCGCAGGCAGCGGAAGCTGAACAGCCCGGGGACGCCGAGGGTGCCGAGCGTCCCGACGGTCAGGATCGTCGCCCAGGTCCGTGGCTTGACGGCCAGCTGGTCGCGCAGCGGCGACCCGAGCGTCACCAACGAGCCGACCAGGTCCGGTCGCAAGGTCGCCAGCGCGCGGCCGATGTTGCCGCCCCGGCTCTGGCCGACGAGCAGCGCCCGCTTGCCGGTCTGCTCCACCGCCCGCTCGAGCCGCTGCTCGAGATCGATCACGGTCGGCTCCATGCAACGCGTGTTCCATTCGATCCCGGAGCGGGTGAGCAGGAACCCGCCGGCGCGCAGCCACACCGCCATCCGGGTCAGCGACTGGTCGCCGGCGAGAAAGCCGGGCACGAGCATCACCGGCCGGCCATCGCCCACGGGCGGATCGGGCCAGTGCTCGCCGTCAAACGTCGACAACCACTCCGACAGCACCCGCGGACCCGGGGGCGTCAGCGGCATGCCCAGCCGTGGAAGCGAGACCGGGCCGACGCTCATACGCGGATCCTATTCCCGGTTGAGCCTCAGGTAAACCGACGGCCGCCGCGAATCGGCCGTGGCGGGATCACGGCGGCGATCGGCACGACCGCCCCAGACGACAGGCGACGGCGCTCGGTCCATGCGTGGCGCATCAGCGGGATCGCGGCGGCGAGCGCCCGCAGATGCTCACCGAGGCGCCGGTCGCGGCGCGCGTGGTAGGCCCAGCCGAGCTGGCGGTAGGCGACCAGCCCGAGCCATTGCAGCGGGAACGCCTTGACGATCAGCAGGACCGTGTTGCGGGTCACGAGCGGCAGATGGCCGCCACGCAACTGCGCCGATGAGCCCTCCCCCGCGTGCCAGCAGGCGGCCGGGTCGTAGACGCAGGTCCAGCCCGCCAGGCGCAGCCGCAGCGCCAGGTCGACATCCTCCAGATAGGCGAAATAGCGCTCGTCGAAGCCACCGAGCTCGAGCACCGCGCCCCGCCGGTACAGGGCGGCGCCCGCACAGGCGCCGAACACCTCGCCCGACTCGTCGTAGGCGCCGTCGTCGGACATGAACCGGCCGCGCTGCTCGCAGGCGCCGTCGCGACGGAGGATGTCGCCGGCGTCGTAGATCACGCCCGGCTCACGCAGCGACAGCATCTTGCACGCCGCCGAGGCCGCCGCGGGCCGGGCGATCAGCGCCGCGACCATCCGCTGCAGCCACTCGGGCGAGAGCACGACGTCCGTGTTGACCAGCCCGATCACGTCGCCCGCGGCGGCCTCGAATCCCCGGTTGGCCGCGTACGCGAAGCCGGTGTTGCGGCCCTGCGCCAGCACGCGCACGGTCGGGTGCCGGTCTCGGAGGTACTCCAGCGAGCCATCCTGCGAGCCATTGTCGACGACGATCACCTCATCGGCGGGGCGGGTCTGCGACGCCAGCGAGCCCAGACAGTCCGGCAGCCAGCGCCGGCCGTTCCAGTTGGGGATCACGATCGAGATCCGCGGATCCGGCGCGGTCATCGCACGCCGGCGGCGGGCGCCAGCGTCGCCAGCACCCAGGCGATCAGCTCCGGCCCCAGCGACGTGTCCCAGTCCCGGCTCCAGTCGGTCACGCTGCCGAGCACCCGGCGCTCGACGTCCTCCACCCCGGCGGCCGCCTCGAGCAGCGCCCGGGTGATGCCGTCCAGCGTCGGTGCGGCCGCGATCAGGTTGGGCGAGATCGCCCGGAGCGCGTCGGCGTCCTTGTTCTCGAACGTGTTGGTGATCGTCAGCATCCCGGCCGACGCCATCTCCAGCGGCACGAGGCTCGGGTGTGGCGTGTACATCAGCGCCAGTCCGACGTCGTGGGCGCGCAGCAACTCCCCGTACGCGGCCTGATCGGCCCGCGGAAGCAGCTGGAGCGACGCCCCGCCGCCGAGCTCGACCCGCCGCGCGCGCTCGACGGTGCCGATCCCGTGCAGCTCCCAGCCGCCGCTGAACGCGCCCTCGGCCAGCGCCCGAGACAGCGCGATCACCCCGAGCTCGAACATGTTGCGGGCGGCGTGGGGCTCGGGCCGGGCGTAGAACAGCAGCCGGCGCGTGCTGCGGGCGCGCAGCTGCCGAACGGTCGGCGGCGCGACGTCGGTGATCGCATTCTGAAACGACGCCGAGGCATCATCGCCGGCATCAGGACCGGCAGCGAACACGCCGATCCGGTGACGGCGGAAGTAGTCGCGCAACAGCTCAGACGAGAACAGCGCCACGTGCGGGAACCCGTAGGACTCCGCGGCCAGCGCCGCGTAGGTGCCCATCGGGAACGTGAACGGCTCGTACTCCTGGATCAGGTAGAGGAAGCGGTCGGAACCGACCGCGCGAACCGCGTGCCTGGCGATGTGCGCCGTCCACCAGGTGGTGGCGACGAAGCGGTCGCCGCGGTTGACGGCGATCGCCGCGGACTCGCGACCGAACGCGACCTCGACCCGGTCGAACAGGCCGTGCAGTCCGCTGTAGGACTCGATCGTCGCGCGCCAGTCGGTCGGCAGCGGCCCCACGGGGTCGACGGTCACGATCCGCACGCGCTCGCCGGCGGCGACCAGCTGGGCGGCGAGGTTGAACTTGGCAATGTAGCCGCCGAAGAAGTGACGCAGGTCGATCGTCGGGATCAGGATGTTGATCCGCGCGGGCTCGTCGTCGGCGACGTGCCAGCGCAGCGGCGCGATCTTGTGGGCGATCACCCGCGCGGAATCGTGCAGCCCGGTGCGCCCGGGCTGCTGGATCAGCGTCGGCGGCGGCAGCGCGTCGAGCCGTACGCCCCGCCGCGGCCGATCGCGCGCGGTCAGACCGACGAGGCGCCGCCAGACGAGCGCGTGCGCGAGCATCCATTCGGCGCCGAGCGTCTCGGGCCGTGACGCGACGAGTTCACGGGCGCCCCGGGTCGCCAGCCGGGCCAACTCGGCCGCCGACTGATCGCCGGCGTCGAACCGGCGCAGCGCGCGGGCCTTGGCCGGAGCGATCCGCTCGCCCCCGCGCAGCTCGAGGATCGCGGTGAACTGGCGCAGCCGCCAGACGTCGACGAAGTAGTGCAGCCGCCACAGACGGATCCGCTCGCGCAGCGGCGTGCCGGAGCGCAGGCGATCGCGCATCGACGTCATCTGGTTGGCGGCGGCGTGCCCGAGCGACGCCTCGCCGTGCTGGACGTAGTCGTACAGGGGCCGGTCGACATAGGCAATCTCGCCCAGCGACAGGGCCACCAGCGCCAGCCAGTGGTCGTGGAAGTGGGCGAACTGCGCCGGCGGGAACGGCAGCGCGTCAACCAGCAGCTCCCGGCGAAGCAACGAGGCGGCGCCGGTGACCGAGTTCGCCACCAGCAGCGACAGCAGGTCGGTGTGGTTGTTGCCCCGGCGGTCCCACCAGGTCTCGGCGATCACGGCGCCGTCGCGAGAGACGACGCGGGCATCGGAGTAGACCAGCTGCGCGTCGCCGAGCGTCGCCACGAGCGTCGCCAGCTTGTCGGGGTGCCAGCGGTCGTCCTGGTCGGCCAGCGCGATCAGCTGGGCCTCGGTCGGGGCCAGGGTCAAGGCGCGCTCGAAGTTGCGGTAGAAGCCCAGGCGCCGGGGTGAACGTGCGACGGTGAAGCGCGGGTCGTCGCCGACCGCGCGAGCGATCGCCTCGGCCCCCGCCTCGGTCGAGCAGTCGTCGGAGATCACGCACCGCCAGTTGCGGTAGGTCTGCTCGCGGATCGAGCGCAGCTGCACGTCGAGCAGCTCGGGTGCCGGGTTGTAGGCGGCCATGCAGATCACGACCAGCGGCTCGCCGTCCGGCCCACCGCGAGGCCCGCTCGACGCCGAGGGCAGCGGCACGGGTCGCTCGGGCTCGACGATCGTGATCACGCCGACCGGCGCCTCAGCCACGCGGCCACCGGCCAGGCGCGCCCGCAGCGTGATCGCCAGCTCTCCGGCCGGCCGCGGCGTCACGCGCACCAGGCCCCAGAAGCCGCTGCGGTAGCTGCGCAGCTCCGGGTCCTCGGCGGACTCCGGGTCACGCTCCAGGTCGGCGGTTGCGTACGGGTCGATGCCCGGGTGCAGCGCTCCGAACGGGTCCAACCGCGGCATCGAATGCGCGGCCACCGGCTGCTCGGCCCCATCCACGACGAACGCCAGCGACTGGACCGCGGCGCCCGGGCAGAAACACCAGCCGCACACGAACAACGCCGTGCCCCGCCCGACCGCCAGCGCTTCCGGCAGCTCGGACTCCAGCGTCAGCCGCAGCTCGTCCACCGGCATGCCGCCAGCGTAGAGCGCGGCGGACCGCAGCATGACCCCCGCGCGCGGCCGGACCCGGTCTGCGGGTTAGCATCGAGCGATCGTGCCCGGCCGATCGACGTTGGTTCGCGTTCTCGTCGCCCTCGCGGCCGCGGCCGCCGTCGCCTGGTTCGCCCTGCTGGCGGTGCAGACGCACGCGACCGACGCGGCAGCGCCGCTGGCCGCGCGCGCCCACCTGAGCGCCGCGCAGGCGCGTCACGCCGACTCGCTGCTCGAAACCGCGGCGATCCTGTACCCGGGGCAGGAGGTCGCGGTGCTGCGGGCCAAGGTCGCATTCGCCGCGGGTGATGTCACGCGGGCGCGGCGGCTCGCCGCGGGTGCCGCGCACGCCGAGCCCGGCAACCCCGAGGCGTGGCTGGAGCTCACCAACGTCTCGCACGGGACGCCGGAGCTCGCGCCCGCGTTCCGGCATCTCGTCTCGCTGGTGCCCGCGGTCCACTGATAGACCGCAGCGGCCCGTGATTAGACTCGCCCGTCCCGATGACTTCCTTTCGCCCTGACTATGACCCGATCGCGACCGACCCCGGCCGCTGGGGCCACTCGCTGGGCAACGTCGCCGAGATCCTGTTCGACTGCCTGGACGCGTCCGCCGCGCGCTCGGTGATCGAGGTCGGCGCCTACGCCGGGGACCTGACGCAGATGCTCGTCGCGTGGTCGGCGGAGTCGGGGGCGACGGTCCGCGCGATCGATCCGGATCCCCAGCCGGCGCTGGCGGAGCTGGCGGCCGCCAATCCGCAGCTGGAGCTCGTGCGCGAGCGCAGCCACGATGCGCTCGCCACGATCGAGCCGGCCGACGCCTACATCGTCGACGGCGACCACAACTACTACACGGTCGCCGGTGAGCTACGGCTGATCGCCGAGCGGGCGGCGGGCTCGGCACCGCTGCTGCTCTGCCACGACGTCTGCTGGCCGCACGCCCGTCGCGACAGCTACTACGCGCCGGACACGATCCCCGCGGCGGGACGGCAGCCGATGACCGAGGGCGCCTGCGTCTATCCGGGAATCGCCGGCACCTCCGACGGCGGCCTGATCTACCAGTGGGTGGCCTCGACCGAGGGCGGCCCGCACAACGGCGTGCTGACCGCGATCGAGGACTTCGTCGCCGCCGACGAGGGCCTGCGGCTGGCGATCGTGCCCGCGTTCTTCGGCTTGGGCGTGGTGTGGTCGACCGACGCTCCGTACGCCGCCGCGCTGCAGGAGCTGCTCGCCCCCTACGACCGCCATCCGGTGCTCGAACGCCTCGAGGCCAACCGGGTGCTGAAGCTCGCCGCCAGCGAGCGCGAGCAGACGCGCGCCGCATGGACGGCCGACCGCGCTCGACGCACCGACGACTTCCTGCGCAAGCTGCTGCAATCGCGGACGTTCTCGCTCGCGGTGTCGCTGTCGCGCTTGCGTCAGCGAGGCGAGCCGGCGTTCAGCAAGGACGAGGTCCGCGCCCTGCTGCCCGAGTACGAGCGCGCCGACTAGTTGTTGCCGGCCGCGCGGCCGCGCGCCTGGCGCAACCGGCGGCGCCAGTAGTTGCCGAGGCGCAGCGGCTCGGTCAGGCGCCACCCGAGGCTGCCCTTCATCGTGTCGAGTTCACGCTCGAGCTCGAGCGCTCGGGCGGTGCCCTGGAGGCCGTTCGAGACCGCCGTGCCCAGCGCGGCGGCGGCCTCGGCCTCGGCGCGCCGGGCGCGATGTTTCCAGTCCCCGCCGGCCGTGCCGACGCCGGGCATCCGGCCGTCCCACTTCTCGGCGACGCGCATGTGCGCGGCGATCCAGCCCTCGGGGTCGTTGATCAGCTGCAGCGAGTGATGATGGATCGCGTGCCAGTCGGCGGTAACGACCTTGCGCCCGGTTTCCCGCACCTGCAGGCAGAAGTCGAAGTCGTAGCCGTGCAGCGCGCCCAGTGACTCGTCGAAGCGCAGGTTCCTGACCACCCACGGCGACAGACCCATCAGGAAGCCGTCGACCGTATCGACCTCGCTGAGGCGGCCGTACGGGGGAAGCTCATCTGGCTTCCAGGAGAAGGCGGGCAGGTCGCCGCCACCGAGCTCCGGATAGCGATGGATGAACGACGCCCAGGTGACCGATCCCTCCCACCAGGCGATCGACCGCACCCCGAGCGCCCCGACGCAGCCGACGATGCCGACATCAGGATCGGCGAGCGCGGCGCGGAACTTGGCGCAGACGTCGTCATCGACGATCTCGGTGTCCTGGTGCAGGAGGATCAGGCCCTCGAGGTCGTCGCGCTGCGCGACCATGTCAAGGATCAGGTTGTAGCTGCGAAACAGGGATCCCGCGGGCGCGTTGGGGATGATCAGCGAGTCAGGCTCGGCGGCTCGCTTGATCCCTGGGGCGGCCCAGGTGCGGTAGGCCTCGGGATCGGTGATCGCGGTCGCGAACGCGATCACCGCGGAGCCCCGGTGCCGCGACGGCGACGGCGCCACCACGCCCGCGGGCCGGCCAGCGGCGCGCCGGTGAGGCGGCCGATCTCACGCTCCGCGGCGACCAGGCTCTCCTGGGCGAGCGACAGCTCGTGACGCATCGCGACCTCGTCGGTCGTCGGCACCCGGGCGCTCTCGGCACGTCCGTTGGCGCTCGCGGCAAGCGGCGGCACAGCGGCGGTTCCGGGCGCCTGCGCGGCGGCGGGCTCGGGGGCCGGGGCCGGGCCGGCCTCGCTCGTGCGCCGCCACCGGGCCGCGTTCCAGTCGACGGCCTCGATCGGTTCGTCGACCCCGTACTCCGCCCGAAAGTCCTCGACCGCCCGGCGGCAGTCGTCGAGCGGATAGAAGTCGTCGATCACCAGGTAACCGCCGACCGATAGCGAGGGGTAGACGGCGTCGAGCGCCGAGCGGGTCGCGTCGTAGCTGTCGCCATCGAGGCGGGCGATCGCCCAGCGGTGCCCGCGCAACGCGGGCAACGTCTCCGCGAAGAAGCCCGGAACGAAAGTGACACCCTCGGCCAGGCCCAACCGCGCGAAGCTCGCCCGGACCTCGGCGAGCGGCACCGACAGGAAGGCGACGCGCGCGAGGTCGGCGTCGAGGCTGTATTCCTCGCCGGCCTCCGCCTGCGGGAATCCCTGGAACGAGTCGGCGACGAATACCGTGCGCTCGGTCTCGCCCAGCGTGTCGAGCGTGGCGCGCATCAGCATCGCCGCGCCGCCGCGCCACGATCCGCACTCGATCACGTCGCCGGCCACGCCGTCGGCGACGACGCTCTCGACGCAGCGCTGCAGGTCATCCAGGCGCGACAGTCCCACCATCGACAGGCCGTGCAACGGCCAGTCCAGTCCGGCGGCGCGGAACCGGAGATCGTCGCCGGCGAGCTCACGTGACATCACCTCGCCGCCGATCGCCCGCTCGACCGAGGTCGTGGTCGTCCCCACCAGGTCGCAGAGCGCCAGCTTCAGCAGTCCCAGGTAGGCCGCTCGCAACGATTCGGCGGTTTCTCCTGGTCCATCGGCAGACGGCGTCCGCGCACGCTGCAGCCCATCGGCGAAGCGCGACTCGATGATCTGACGCAGGCGGCGGGCGGCGACGTGCGGGGGATCGAGATCGGAGCCCGCGATCGACATCGCGGCGATGATAGGGATCGACCCGCGGCGGCCTGGGTACAGTGCCGCTCCTGGTGGCCGCCCTGGGGCTCGATGTCGCGTTGGAGCAGGACCTGCCGACGGGGCTGCCCGCCGGGACGCCGACCGCGCTGTTCGTATTCGGCCACTGCTTTCACCCGCATGCCGAGGTCACCGGGTTGCGGCTGCTGGTCGACGGCGTCGGCCACCGGCCGGGTGCGGTCGGGATGCCCCGCCGCGATCTGGAGGCGTGGCGGCGCACTCAGGGTCTGGACCCTGAAGGGCGCAGCTATCGCAGCGGCTTCTGGGCGGTGCTGCCGGTGCCAGCGCCGTCCGGGCCCGAGCCGATTCGCCTGCAGGCCGCGGTCACGCTCACGGGCGGCCGCGAGACGGTGGTCGAGCTGGGAACGATCCTGGTCACCGAGCCGGTGGCGGCGGCCGGGATGGCCGGAGCGCTCGGGCCGGCGTCGCCGATCGCGGTGTGCCTGGCCACGTATGAGCCCGAGCCCGCCCTGTTCGGGGCCCAGATCGCGTCGCTGCGAGCCCAGACCGACAAGAGCTGGACGTGCGTTGTCAGCGACGGCGGCAGCTCGCCCGCGACCCTGGCGGTGATCGCCGACGTCATCGGCGACGACCCCCGCTTCGTCGTCTCGCCCGCGGGGCGGCGGATGGACCCGTACCGCAATTTCGAGCGGGCGCTGAGGATGGCGCCCGCCGACGCGCCGTTGATCGCGCTCTGTGACCAGGACGACCGCTGGTATCCGGACAAGCTGGCGACGCTGCGGTCCGCGCTGGGAGACGCGATGCTCGTCTACTCCGACCTGCGGCTGGTGGCGGGCGACGGCCGGGTCGTGCGTGAATCGCTGTGGACCGGCCGGCGCAACGAGTGGCGCAACCTCGCCTCGGTCCTGATCGCCAACACGATTCCCGGTGCGGCAATGCTGTTTCGCCGCAGCCTGCTGCACACGGCCCTGCCGTTCCCCGAGATGCCCGGCTTCCACTACCACGACCATTGGCTGGCGCTCGCGGCGCTCGCGGCCGGCGAGGTCCGCTACGTCGACCGGCCGTTGTATGACTACGTCCAGCACGGCGACGCGGTGATGGGCGGCGCGGCGGGACCGGCGCCGCGCGGCGCCCGGGGGTCGCGCGGGCTGCGGGATGCGTATTTCGGTGGGGTCGTGCCGCGTGAGGTCCAGGCCTGCACGCTGCTGCTGCGTGCCGCCGACACGCTCACCCCCCGTCGCCGCCGGGCGCTTGAGTGGTTCCTGGCGGCGTCCCGCTCGCCGCCGGCGTTCGCCTGGCTGGCGCTGCGTCCCCTGCGTGCCCTCGCCGGTCACGGAGAGGCGCTCGGCGGCGAGTGGGCGCTGGCCCGCGGGATCGCGTGGCGCTGGCTGGTCGGCCACGTCGCCCACGGGCCCGCCGACGCCCGCTTCCCGGACCCCCCGCGGTTCGAGCAGCCGCGACTGCGTCGCTGGCGCGGCGGCTGACCGCCGGGGGCCGCTCAGGGCCGCTGTTACGCTCCGGCCCCCGTGGCCGTTGGCGATTCCCAGGCAGCGACATCGCTCGAGCGCCCCCGTCCCGAGCTGCTCGACGGGCCGGTGGTGATCGAGGTCCGCGATGTCGTCAAGGAGTTTCACGTCCCCGATCAGCGCGTCGACACGTTCAAGGAGCGCGTCACCCATCCCACGGTCAAGCGCAGCGGCCGGATGCTGCAGGCGTTGCGGGGCGTGAGCTTCGACGTGCACCGGGGAGAGTTCTTCGGGATCGTCGGGCGCAACGGCAGCGGCAAGAGCACGCTGCTGAAGATCATGGCCAGCATCTATCGCGCCGACGCCGGGCGGATGCGGATGGCCGGGCGCCTGGCGCCGTTCATCGAGCTCGGCGTCGGCTTCAACCCGGAGCTGACCTCACGTGAGAACGTCGTGCTCAACGGGGTGCTGATGGGGCTCACCCGCCAGGAGGCACGGCGGCGGCTGGACGCGGTGCTGGAGTTCTCCGAGCTCCAGGAGTTCGCCGACCTGAAGCTGAAGAACTACTCGTCGGGAATGATGGTCCGGCTGGCGTTCGCGGTGATGGTGCAGGCCGACGCCGACATCATGTTGATCGACGAGGTGCTCGCCGTCGGCGACGCCGCCTTCGCCCAGAAATGCGTCGATGTCTTCCGGGAGCGCCGCAACTCGGGCAAGACGGTCGTGCTCGTCACCCACGACATGGCCGCGGTGCAGAGCTTCTGCGACCGCGCGATGCTGCTCGAGGACGGCGAGATGGTCTACCTCGGTGACCCCGAGGAGACCGCGCTGCGCTACTACCGGATGAACTTCGGCGGCCGCGACTCCGGTGAATCTCCGCGCGACGTCCCTGACGTCAACGTCCGGCTGATCGATGTCTGGCTCGAGAATCCGGCCGGCGAGCGGGTGCAGAACGTCGAGCAGGGCGATCCGATCGGCTTTCACGCGATCTTCGAGGCGCGCCACGACCTGGTCAACCCGGTGTTCAGCTTCCACGTTCACGCTCCCGACGAGACCACCGTGTTCGGCTTCAGCGAGCGCCTCGAGGTGGGCGAGAACGAGCCCGACGTTCTGCGCGAAGGCCAGCGCGTCCGGATCGGCGGCACGATCGAGAACCGCCTGCTTCCCGGCCGCTATCGAGTCAGCAGCATGATCTCCCGCAACCGCAGCATCGGCGACCTCGCCCTGCACGTGCTGCGGTTGGTCGACTTCATCGTCTACGGCACCGAGCCGGGGCCGGGCTCGGTATCGGTCGAGACCGAGATCGAGGCGACGATCGAGGACCGGCCGTGAACGACGAGGCGGTGGTCCTGCGCGACGTGCGCGGCCCGTCGGCGCTCGGGGGCAGCCCACGGCGCGCGCTCGAGCTGCTGTACCTGATCGCGGCCACCGAGTTCAAGCGCACCTACTTCGGCACCGTGCTCGGCCCGCTGTGGTCGGTGTGCCGGCCGCTGCTGCTGTTCGCGGTGCTGGTGACGGTCTTCACCCACGTGCTGCGGATCGGCAACCTGGTGCCCCACTATCCGGTGCTGTTGCTGCTCAACATCGTCCTGTTCGGGTTCTTCCAGGAAGCGACGACGACCGCCGTCGGCTCGGTGCTCAGCCAGGAGGCGATCGTGCGCAAGACCCAGTTCCCGCGACTGGTCATCCCGCTCGCGGTCGTGCTCACGAGCGTCTTCAATCTGGTGTTCAACCTCGTCGTCGTCGTCGTCTTCCTGTTCGCCTTCGGGATCGATCCGCGCTGGAGCTGGCTGGGGATGATCCCGGTGCTCGGGGCGCTGTTCGTGCTGGCCGCGGCGGTGGCGATGCTGCTGTCGGCGCTGTACCCGCGGTTTCGCGACATCGGCATCATCTGGGCGGTGTTCGCGACCGCCCTGTTGTACGCCACCCCGGTGCTCTATCCGCTCCAGCACGCAAGCGGGACGATCGGCAAGATTCTCCCGCTCAGCCCGCTGGCGCCGCTGTTCGAGCTGACGCGGCGCTGGGTGATCCAACCGGGCGCCCCGGTCGAGCATTCGCTGATCGACATCGTCGTGCCGGTCTTGATCTTCGTCGCCATCTGCGTCTCGGCGGTGTGGGTGTTCAATCGCGAGGCACCGCGGATCGCCGAGGCGCTGTGACCGGCTGCTCGTCACCGGCGGTGGCGACCACGAATCCGGCGAGGACGATCGCGACCAGCGTCACCGCCGGCATCTCCCAGTCCCAGTCCAGCGGCGCGTGCGCGAAATAGGTGACCAGCGCGGCCGCCGCGCCGGAGCACGCCGGGCTCTGGCGTAGCGCCCGCCAGGCAGAGCCCCACAGCCCGGCCAGGAACGCCGCCAGCGCCAGCACACCGACGAGCCCGAGCTCGGCGAGCGTCTGCAGCGGCAGCGAGTGCGCGTCGGTGGCGAACTCGGTGATCGTCCGCCACCGCAACCAGTACAGCTGCCAATTGCCGGCGCCGACCCCGTGCAGCGGCTGATCGGCAAACGCACGCAAGGCGACGTGCCAGTAGTCGAAGCGGTCGCTGCGCAGGCTCACCAGCCGATTTGCGCCGCCCGACAGGTTCTGAACACCGCCGCTGGACTCATGCGCACCGACGATGATCGCGAGCGCGAGTCCCGCACACACGAGCACCGCGGCGATCGCGCCGCGATGCGCGGTGAGGACCGAGTCGGGGACCGGCCCTGCACCGACGCGCGCGGCGAGCGCGAGCTGGACCGCCGCCGCCAGCAGCATCACCGTGACGAGCACCGCCAACGCGATCACGCCCTGGTGCTCGCGATGGGCGAGATCGCCGTTCAGGCTGGTCACCCCGTGCAGCGGCGAGACCGCCGCCGCGGCGACCACGCCGGTGCCGACGGTGGCGGCGAGACCGGCGAGCGCCTCGCGACGGGGGACGAGCGCGGCCAGCGCGATCAACCCGGCGACCGCGGCGAACAAGGCGCCGCGTGAGAACGACGTGTACAGCCCGAGTCCGAGCGGCGCGGCGGCCGCAGCGGCGAGCGCGCGCACGGCCCGCGGTCGGCCGTGGTCGCCGGCCAGCCGGGCGCACAGCACGAGCCCGAGCGCGGCCAGCTCGCCCATCGCGTTCCAGTAGGTCAGCGGCTGCTCGAGCCGACCCTCGGCACTGACCGAATGCGCGAAGTGCAGGATCCCGGGGAGCAGCCGACCGGCGAGCCCGTACCCGATCACGACCGTCGCCCCGAGCGCGAGCACCGGCTCGACGACCCGGCGGACCCCCAGGTCCTGCAACACGAGCCCCGCAGCCAGCAGCACCCCGGTGTAGAGGACGACGAGCTGAGCTGAGTCGTAGGCGTCACCGGCCGCCTGCGCCCACGCCATCGACGCCAGTGACCACGCCGCGAGTGCCGCCAGGCCGCCGAGCGCCAGCCGCGGCCACAGTCCGTGGGGCAGCCGGGCGCCCAACCCGACCGCGACCAGGACACAGGCCCAGGCAGCGGCGCCCGCCCACGCGCGCGGCCCGGCGAAATAGCCGCCGGCGAAGAACGCGAGGGCCGTCGGTCCGGCGAGGAGCGCCGCGACGACGACGGCGAACGACGCGCGTCGCACCGGCTCAGCGGTGCTCGTTGCTGACCGCTCGCTCGATCAGACCGGCCGTCGCGGGTGCCTCGGGCGAGCGATGGCGCACGCCGATCGGGGTGGCCGTCGTCGTCCGCGAGCGGCGCCGCGCCAGCGGCAGCGGCCCCTCGTTGTCGGTCGGCTGCTGTGCGACCGCGGCACGGACCTGGTCGATCATCTTCTCCCGGAACCGCTCTGGTGAGAAGCGGTCCGCCTGGGCGCGGCAGACGGCGGGATCGGTCGCCGCATCGTCGAACTCCAGGACCGCGCGGGCCAGGTCATCCGGTCCGCCGGACCAGAAACGCCCCGTCTGCCCGTCGATCACCGTCTCCAGCACGCCGCCGGCGGCACGCGCGATCACCGGCCGGCCGGCCGCCTGCGCCTCGACCGCCGAGATGCCGAACTCCTCCACCGCGGTGACGATCACGGCGCGCGCGGTTTGCAGCGTCTGCTCGACAACCGCGTCCGAGACGCGTCCGAGCAATGTGACGGTGGGCCCCGCCTGGCGCCTGAGTCGTTTCGCGGCCGGCCCGTCGCCGATCACCACCAGCGGGCGCTGCAGTCGGTTGAACGCCTCGATCGCGACGCCGATCTGCTTGTGGGACATCAGCTCGGAGACGATTGCGTAGTGCTCGCCGACGTCACCGGGCGAAGGCTCGAACCGGTCGACGTCGACCGGCGGATGGACGATCTCGGAATCACGCCCGAAGTAATCGCTGATCCGCTGCCGGGTGACGGCCGAATTCGCGACGTAGCGCGTCGGCCGCTGTGCGGCGGCGCGGTCCCAGCGGCGCCAGCGATCGAACACGATCCGCAGCGCCGCGCGGGTGACCGGGTCACGCCCCGCCAGGGTCGCGTCACGCTCGCTCCAGGCGTAGCGGAAGGGGTTGTGGCAGTAGCTGACGTGGGGTGTCCGCGAACCGCACCGCACGGCGTGCGCCCACGCCGACGAGCTGGAGATGACCAGGTCGTAGTCGGCGAGCTCAAACGACTCGATCGCCGCCGGGTAGAGCGGCAGCAACGTTCGGAAGTTCCGCGCCGACGGACGGAGCCGCTGCAGGAACGAGCTGCGGACGTTGCGATGCGCGAACCGCCCCTCGGTCCCCCGCTCGTCGTAGACCGTCGTGAAGATGTCACCCTGGGGCCAGATCTCACAGAGCGCCTCGAAGACGCGCTCCGCACCCCGGACGTCGAGCAGGAAGTCGTGCACGAGCGCCACCCGCTGAATATCCGTCACATCCCTGGACATTTCGTCGCGCTTCGTGGGTATCGGCGTCGCCATCGATCGGTTCCCGCGGCTCTCCGTGCCGGCGGGCCGTCATCACCCTACCGAGGACCGGAATCGGGGGCGTTGCCGTTGTACCTATTCATCTCATACTCCGGGACGTTCGGCGGGGCCGAGCGCGTCCTGGTCGATGTGGCCGGTGCGCTGCGCGGCGAGGTCTGCATCGCCTGTCCTCCCGGTCCGCTGGCTGACGCCGCCCGGGCGCGCCGCTTCCGGGTGCTGGCGCTGCGTCCGCGGTCGCTCGCGCTGCGCGGGTCGCACGGACGCGTCGACGATGGGGTGGCTTGGGTGTCGGCCGTCAGCGCCCTGCTCGGACATCGCCGCGAGCTGGCCCGGCTGGCCGCCGATCTCGACCCGGACGTGATCGCGCTCTGGGGGATGCGATCCGCGATCGCGTGGCGCTTGCGGGGCGTGTGGCGGCGGCCGCGCAGCGCCCGCCGCGCGTGGACGGTGATCGCCCACCACGACATGCTGCCCGGAGCGAGCGGGATCGCTCGGCTCGTGCGAGCGGCGGCCGCGCATGCCGACGCCATCGTGGTCAACTCACGCGCGGTCGCCGACGACCTCGACCCTCGGGGAGCGCTGGGAGAGCGGCTGTCGGTTGTCTATCCGGGGGTCGATCCGACGCCCTCGAGCTGGCCGGACGGGCCGCCGGTGGTGGTCGTCGTCGGAGCACTGGTCGGATGGAAGCGGGTCGACCTGGCGCTCGACGCGGTCGCGCTGGCGCGTTCTGAGGTGCCGTCACTGCGGCTGCGGATCGTCGGCGCGCCGTTGCCGACGGACTCGGTCGGAATCGCCGGCTCGGGTGGGGGCGGCGGCGCGGGCAGATCCGCCGGCTCGGACGGGTTCGGTGGCGGCACGCTCGGACGACTACGCGCGCGGGCGTCGGAGTCTGACCTCACCGGTGCGGTGCAGTTCACCGGCGCTGTCGACGACGTGCGAGCCGAACTCGCCGGAGCGACCTGCCTGCTGCATTGCGCCGAGCGAGAGCCGTTCGGTCTGGTCGTTGCGGAGGCGCTCGCCGCCGGTCGTCCGGTCGTCGTTCCCGCCGGCGGCGGGCCGGCGGAAATCGCGGATGGCAGCTGCGGGGTCCTGTACCCGCCGGGTGACGTCGAGGCCGCAGCCGCGGCAATCGTGTCACTCGTCCGTCAGCCTGAGCGGGCGCGAGCGCTCGGCGAGGCAGGGCGGCGGCGAGTCAGCGAGCGGTTCGGGCGGCAGCGGATGCGGACGGAGTTCGCCACGGCGCTGACGCCCACCCGCGGTGGCGTTGGCCAAAAAGTCGCATATAGCTCAACTCTTTGGCCACGTGCCGGCTTTCGTCAGTCAGGTGCGGCCGCGACGTTGGCGCTCGTGACGGTCAGCTTCAACTCCGAGGCGGTACTTGGCACCTTGTTGGACTCGGTCACGCGACACCTGCCCGGTGTCCGGGTGATCGTGGTCGACTGCGGATCGTCAGACGACAGCGTCCGGATCGCGCGCGCACACGCGGCGGCGATATCCGTGCCGGCCGGGGCCAACCTCGGCTTCGGCGCCGGATCGAACCTCGGTCTGACGGAGGTCGTCGAGCCGGTGACGGTGTTCGTCAACCCGGACGTCGAGCTGATCGACGATTCGCTGCTGTCGCTCGCCGCCGCCCTGGGCGACGGAGACGACGATCGCCTGCTCGCGCCGTTGGTGCTCTCGCCCGACGGATCGCGCCAGGACACGGTCCACCCCGCCCCGGGCTCCGCGCCCGAGCGCGCACGACTCGTGCTCCCACCAGGCCGAGTCCCGGGTCCGGTCGGCACCGCGATCGCACCGTGGCGCTCCCGCCGGCCGCGGCCGGTCGGCTGGGCGGTGGGCTGCGCGCTCGCCGGTCGGACCACGACGCTGCGGGCGCTCGGCCCGTTCTCCGGCTCGATCTTCATGTATGGAGAGGACCTCGAGCTCGGCCTGCGCGCAGCGCGCTCCGGAGTACCGACCTGGTTCTGGCCGGATGCTCGGGTCATCCATCACGGTCGCCATTCGAGCGCCGCCGCCTACGGGGGAGAGCCGTACGTGGTGCTCGCGCGTGCCCGCCACGATGCGGTTTCACTGGCGCTCGGTGGGCGCGCGGCGCGGCGCGACGACCGCTGGCAGGCGGCGTTATTCGCGTCGCGGGCGGCGGTCAAGCGGGCGCTGCGCCGAGATCATCGTCGGGAGCTGGCGCAGCTCGCGGCGCTCCGAGTGCGGTGAGTCGGCCGAGGAGCGTGCCCTGCCGCGGGCGGCTCAGAGGCGCGACGGGCTCAGTCGCGAGCGGTGGTCAACCGTCAGACGCGGCGGGGACCGTCAGACGCGGCGAGCGCGGCGGCGGATCAACAGCCCGCCCGCGAGCATCACCAGACCAAACCCGGCGACCTCCCAGGCGACGTAGCCGGTATGCGGCAGACCCTTGCCGCTGGCGGTCGTCCCGACACCCGGCGAGGCGGCCGCGGTGGCGGTCGGGTCGCTGGTCGTCGTCACGGCCGACGTCGTCTCGGTCCCCTGCGACGTCGCCGCCGGCGGCACCGTGGTCGCCGGTGGGGGCGCGGAGGTCGTCGTCTCGGACACGGTCGTCGAGCTGGTCTGCGGCGGCGTGGTCGTGGTCGGCTGCGAGGTGGTGCCACCGCCGAACGGGTTCGTGTACTGGTTGTTGCCGGCCGACCCACCCGCCAGCGCAACCGCCGGCACCGCCAACGCGAGTGCCCCCAGCACCACGAGCAGAGCGGCGAGATGTCGTCCGTCTCGCATCGCGCGCAGTATGGCAATCTCACCTGCGAGCGGCGTCTGATGGCCCACGCGACGGCGTTCGAGACGATCTGCGATCCCGTTCCATGCGTGCTCGCAAACCTTAGTTTTGCAGGATTTCTTGCAGGGCAGGTGGCATGGCGTTCAGCGCGACGGGCCCGTGTTAGGGTCCGGCTCGCCGTGACTCGAGCGCCGCCGTCTCGGTCGCTCCTGGCACGGATCCGCCGCCATGTCATCCCCCGCCACACCTCATCGAGTTCCGCGCGCCGTGATCGGCGCGGTGGTGTGCGCGATCGCGCTCTGCTGGGCACTGGCGTCCTCGAGCTCGGCGGACGTCTCGGGTCAGCTCGATGCGGCGAAGAACGCGGCCAGTCAGCTGCACGCCCAGATCGCCGACGACTCGGCCGAGATCGCCAAGACGACCGACGGGTTGCAGTCCGCGCAGGCGCGCCTGGACGAGGTCCAGGCGGACCTCGATCACCGCGTCGATCGCCTGAAGTCGGTGCAGAACGAGCTGTTGAGCGCGCGCGACCATCTGGTCGACGTCGAGAACCATCTCAAGGCCGCCACCAAGGCGCTCGCCGCCAACCTGGTCGCCGGCTACGAGAGCCAGCCCCCCTCGCTGGTGTCGGTCGTGCTCTCCTCGCACGGCTTCAACCAACTGCTCAACCAGATCAATTTCGCCGGCAAGGTCGCCCGGCAGAACGCGAACGTCGTCGATCAGACGCGAGTCGCGCGCCGCGAGGTCAAGGCCGAGGCCAAGCACCTGGAGACGCTCGAACGGCGTGACCGCGTACTCGCCAAGCAGGTTCTCGCCGAGCGCAACCAGGCCGCGGCGCTGCAATCTGCGCTCAAGCAGCAGCAGATCTCCGAGATCGCCGCTCGTGCCAAGGCGCACGGGCGCTACGCGACGGTCGTGGCCCAGGTCAACAGCCTGCAGAAGAAGCTCAACGCCGAGGAGGCCGCCGCCGCGCGCGCCGCAGGCGAGAGCGCCGCGACCGGCAACGCCAGCGTCAACGGGATCACGCTTGACACCAACGGGATCGTGCAGCCGCCCGCCGACGCGCCCGAGGCGGTCAAGGAGATGATCGCCGCCGGCAACGCGATCGCCACGCTCCCCTACATCTACGGCGGCGGTCACGCGTCGTTCCAGGCCGACGGCTACGACTGCTCGGGCTCGGTCAGCTACGTGCTGGCGGCTGCGGGCCTGGTGACCTCCCCGATGGTCTCAGGTCAATTCGACACCTGGGGTGATCCCGGCCCCGGCAAGTGGGTCACGATCTACTCCAACGCCGACCACGTCTGGATGACGATCGCCGGCTGGCGCTTTGACACCGTCGCGGCGGCCGAGGACGGCGGCACGCGCTGGGCGCAGGGCGGCGGCGAGTTCACCGGCTTCGACGTCGAGCACCCCGTCGGGCTGTAGCCACCCGGTCGCCAGCAGCCCCAGCGCCGTCACAAACCAGTCGCCTCCCGCGACTCTTCCGCGACGAACCTTGGCGAATCCGTCCGGCCTGCCCGGACCGATTCGCCACCCTTCCCTCGGTCAGGTGCGATCGCCCGCGCCTGCCCGGCCGGGCTCGGGGGCCTCGGCCGGGCGCGCGGGTTTGGCCCACCGGTCCGCTTCGCCGTGAACGCGCCGGCGTCGACGGTTGGCAGGCACGGTTCGCAAGTGCTTATCGGCATCTGATAGCGATCGCCTGAGCGCACGATGCAGACGGCTCACCGTGCCGCCGCCAGGATCGCCGACGCTGTGCCCTGCAAGTCGTAGATCGTCACGCTCTGGCCGTTGACGGTGATCGTCACCTTGCGACCGACCTTCTCGGCGATCGCGAATGCCTTCGCCGAGCCGGTCCGCCCGTCGGCCATGCCGCCACGGCTGCCGCCGGCACGGGAGCTGCCGAACGGGAGCGCGCTACCGGCGGAGCGGCGGAGCCGACGAGCCGGAGCCGGAGCCGGAGCCGGAGCCGAACAGGCTGGCGATGCCAGATCCCCCGGCCGCGCTCGACCCGAAGCCACCGCCCGTGTCGGCCACGATCCACCGCAACCGGCCGTCTCGGACCTCCATCGCCAGCCACGACGGGCTGACCGAGCTCTCCAGGCCCGAGAAGCCGCCGATCCCGGCCACGTTGGTGTCTCCGTCGACGATCGCCGATGCGGCGCTGCTCTGGCTCTCGACCGCGACCGTGCCGCCACCGTGGGACGCGGCGTAGCGTGACGCCGCCTGCAACGTCGAGTCGCTGCCGCCAAACGCGCCGGCACCTGCCGCCCCGCCGCTCGCCGCCGCGGGAGGCGCTCCGCCAAACGACCCGCGTCCGCCGAACAGCCCGCCCGGGAACCCACCAGAGCCGCCGCGCCCGCCGAAGCCGCCCCGCCCGCCGGCGCCACCCGGCCCAGCGAAGCCGCCGAAGCCACCCGCCGAGGCCGGCCCACCCGCCGGGAACGTGGAGCTGGTGGCATGACCGAGCGTGTCGACCGCCCACGCGGCGGGCGCGGCCAGGAGCGCCGCGAGGGCCACCGCCACGACGACCGCGCGAAGACGGGCCGGGAAGGCGACCACGAGCAGCGCCACAACGGCGAGCGCACAGACGGCAATCACCAGCGGCGTCGCCCACGACACGGTTGTGCCGGTCTGCCCGAGCACGACGAGCTCGGTCACGGCGCCGCCCGCGATCGCCAGGGCGCCGAACGCCCGCGCGCGAAGGCCCGGGCGCAGCGCCTCGCCGACCCCGGCGCCGATCAGCATCGCCGTCCACGGCGCCAGGAACGAGACGTAGTACGGATGCACGATCCCCGACGCGAGGCTGAACACGACCGCGCTGACTGCAAACGCGCCTCCAACCGCGATCAGCCAGCCGGTGCGCGGGTCGGCGCGGCGCAGGCGCGTCAGCGCGAGCAGCCCGAGGCCGGCCACGACCGCAAATCCGACCAGCCAGCCCGCCTGACCGCCGAGCGACGAGTCCAGCAGGCGGAACACGCCGGTCGTACCAGCCGAGAACCCACCGCCACCGCCACCCGCCGTGGTCGGTGCGCCGGCCTGCCCGGTGACCCGGCCGACGCCGTTGTAGCTGACGATCAGCGACCAGACGGAGTTGTCCGACGTTCCGGAGATCCAGGGCCGGTCGGCGGCAGGCGTCAGCGTCACCAGCAGCGGCCAGGCCAGCCCGACGACCGTCATCGCCAGTCCACCCCACAGCAGCCGCCGGACCCGGGTCCAGGCGGACACGACCGGGGCGGACCACAGCCACGCAAGCGCGATCCCCGGCACGACGAAGAGCGCGACCGACATCTTCGCCTCGAACCCGAGCCCGACGCAGATACCGCTCCAGACGATCCATCGAGTCCGCCCGTCCTCCAAGCCGCGCAGGCAGAACCACAGCGCCGCGACGCAGCACAGGATCAGCGCCTGGTCAGGGTTGTTGTGGCGCGAGATCGCCACCGTCATCGGGGTCAGCGCCAACGCGAGCGCTCCCGCGAACCCGGCGACCCGCCCGAACCGCCGGCGGACGAGGTCGTACGTGAGCCCGACCGCGGCGACGCCCATCAGCGCCTGCGGCACGAGGATCGACAGCGAATGCCAGCCGAACACGCGGACCGACAGTGCCTGGATCCAGAACGCCAACGGCGGCTTGTCGACGGTCATCAGTCCCGAGCGGTCCAATGAGGCGAACAGGAAGTCGTGCCAGCTGGAGGCCATCGAGCGAACCGCGCCGGCGTAGAAGGTGTTCGCCCAGCCGTTCTGCGATAGGCCCCACAGATTCAGCGCGGCCGCCACCCCGAGCGCCACCAGCAGCTCCGGCCGCGCCCAGATCGTGCGCGCCGCACGCTGCGCGCGGTCCGAGACGGCGCCCGCCCGCCCGCGCGACCGGGCCGCGCCCAGCCCGTCGATCGAGCCGCTGGTCACGGCTGGCCCGGCACGTGGTGGCTCTCGGCGTAGACGCCCGCGGCGGCCACCAGGCCGGCGGCGACCGCGGCCAGGCGGGAGAGAAAACGGACGAGGGTGCGCATGGAAGATGCTCCTAGGAAGGTCGGTTCGGCAGCAGCGACTGCAGTCAGCATCCAGCCCACGGCGAACAACGCTCGAAGCTGAAGCTGAGAGAACCCTGGGAGTGCCCCGTCCCCGGGCGCCGCGGCTCAGGCGCTGTCGGCCGTGACCGCCAGCAACGCCATCGTCCCGACGACGAGCGTCGCGCCCACCATCACGACGAGCTGGTCGGCACCGAACGCGGCGAACGCGCCGAACACCGCGAGCACCCCGATCGCGATCACCGGCGCGCGCACCGACCGGTGCCCGACCGCCCACTTGAACAGCGCCAGGCCGGCCAGGAACAACGCCGGCCCGCCGAGCATCGTCAGCGCCGACGCGGCCGAGGCGCCGTGGTCGGGGTTGTCGATCGTCAGGTGAATCGCGACGGCGACCACGATCACGCCGGCGACCATCATCGCGTGGGCGTACGCGTAGCCGGAGCGACCGACGCTGGCGGCGTCCGTCACGCTCGACGAGATCGCCTCCGCGCCGCGCTCGGCATATCGCAGGAAGTACGTCGACCACAGGCCCGCGCAGATCAGGAAACCGACGATGAACGCGGCATCGACGCTCGGCGAGCCCGGCTGGTCTGAGAACGTCAGCCCGACGCGCAGCACCGACTCCCCGAGCGCGATCATCAACACCAGCTGGCAGCGCTCGGCGAGATGGCCGCCCGCCAGTGTCCAGTCCTGCATCGGCGTCGGACCCAGCCCGGGCAGGCGGAAGCCGTGCAGCGGGGCGGCCAGATCGACCGCCAGCGCGGCCAGCCACAGCCAGAGCCGGAGATCGGAGGACACGAACGCCCCCGCAAGCCAGATCACGCCCGCGATGCACGACCACGCCAGCAGCTGCGCGTAGTTGCGTCGCATCCGGTCGTCTGAGCCGGTGAACGCCCAGACCATGAACCCTGAGCGCACGACCTGAAGCCCGACGTAGGCGAACGCGAATGGGATCCCGCGACCGTCGAACGCTTCCGGGATCGCCGCCGACATCACCAAGCTGATCGCCATCAGAGCGAACATCAGCAGCGCACCGGGGATGCTCTCGGGGTCGAGCCAGTTGGTCGCCCAGGCCGTGTAGTTCCACGCCCACCAGACGGCGCCGAACATGATCAGCGCCTCGAGCGCACGACGGAAGGTTGCGTCGTTGAACAGGAACTCCGACAGCTGGGTGATCGCGAACACGTAGACGAGGTCGAAGAACAGCTCCATGTTCGTGACGCGCACGGGCGCGTCGTCCGTGCGCGCACGTAGTGCCTCCGACCTCATCCCGCGCCTAGAGTACGCGTGGCCCACTGAGAAAACAGGAGCCGCAACGGAAATGTCTCCCCCGCCCACCACCGCCAACAGCTTCGATTCCCGAGCCACGCTGCGCGTCGGGAACGCTTCGTATGAGATCTACCGGCTCGACGCGTTGCAGGCGAAGTTCGACGTCGCGAGGCTGCCGTTCTCGCTGAAGATCCTCCTGGAGAACCTGCTGCGCAACGAGGACGGCGAGTCGATCCGGGCAGCGGACATCGAGGCGCTGGCCAGTTGGGACGCGAAC
Source organism: uncultured Solirubrobacteraceae bacterium (assembly GCA_963743985.1). Lineage (GTDB taxonomy): Bacteria > Actinomycetota > Thermoleophilia > Solirubrobacterales > Solirubrobacteraceae > Palsa-465. The sequence continues at coordinate 39,357 of CAVUSD010000015.1, forward strand.
GCCGAGCCGTCGGTGGAGATCGCGTTCACCCCCGCCCGGGTGGTCATGCAGGACTTCACCGGCGTCCCCGCGATCGTCGATCTGGCGGCGATGCGTGATGCGATGGCCGAGCTCGGCGGCGACCCGGAGAAGATCAACCCGCTGGTCCCGGCCGAGCTGGTGATCGACCATTCCGTTCAGGTCGACGCGTTCGGCACCGCCCAGGCGTTCGCCCACAACGCCGAGCTCGAGTTCGAGCGCAACCAGGAGCGCTACGCGTTTCTGCGGTGGGGTCAGGGGGCGTTTCGGAACTTCGCGGTGGTGCCGCCGGACACCGGGATCGTGCACCAGGTCAACCTCGAGTACCTCGCCCGCGTCGTCTTTGTCAACGATTCCCTGGGCCAGGCATACCCCGACACGCTGGTCGGGACCGACTCGCACACGACGATGATCAACGGGCTGGGTGTGCTCGGCTGGGGCGTGGGCGGGATCGAGGCCGAAGCGGCGATGCTCGGCCAGCCGATGTCGATGCTGATCCCGCAGGTGCTCGGGTTCAAGCTGATCGGCGAGCTGCCGCAGGGCGCGACCGCCACCGATCTGGTGCTGACCGTCACCGAGATGCTGCGCGAACGGGGCGTCGTCGGCAAGTTCGTCGAGTTTCACGGCGCCGGGCTGGCACGGCTGCCGCTGGCCGACCGGGCGACGATCGGCAACATGTCGCCGGAGTTCGGGTCGACCTGCGCGATCTTCCCGATCGACGCGGAAACGCTGCGGTACCTCGAGTTCTCGGGCCGGCCGGCGGAGCAGATCGCGCTCGTCGAGGCCTACGCCAAGGAGCAGGGGCTGTGGCACGACGAGCACTCCGAGGAGCCGACGTTCTCCGATCAGATCGAGCTCGACCTCGCCGACGTCGTCCCCTCGATCGCGGGGCCCAAGCGGCCCCAGGACCGAGTCTCGCTGACCGAGTCACGGGACGCGTTCCGGCTGGCGCTGGAGGACCTGCTGCCCGAGAACGAGGCCGAGGACGAGGACGAGGACGACGAAGACGAGGCGCTCGAGGAGAGCTTCCCGGCGTCGGACCCCCCCGCCACCAACGGCAGCCGTGAGCACGGCGAGGCTCCCCACGGCGATACCGGCGGCCTCCAGGTGGCCGAGCGCCGCTCACAGTCGACAGATCTGACGCTCGCCGACGGCACCGAGACCACGCTCGACCACGGTCATGTCGTGATCGCCGCGATCACGAGCTGCACGAACACGTCAAACCCGACGGTGATGCTCGGCGCCGGAATCCTGGCCCGCAACGCCGTCCAGCGCGGGCTCACCGTCAAGCCATGGGTCAAGACGTCGCTCGCCCCCGGCTCCAAGGTCGTGACCGAGTACCTGGAACGCGCGGGTCTGGACGAATACCTTGACGCGCTCGGGTTCAACCTCGTCGGCTACGGCTGCACGACCTGTATCGGCAACTCGGGGCCCCTACCGACCGAGGTCTCCGACGTCGTGCAGGCCGAGGACCTGGCGGTGGTCAGCGTCCTGTCGGGCAACCGGAACTTCGAGGGACGGATCAACCCCGACGTCAAGATGAACTATCTGGCTTCACCGCCACTCTGCGTCGCCTATGCGCTCGCGGGGACGATGGACATCGACCTCTACGACGAGCCGCTCGGCACCGACACGCACGGCAATGACGTCTTCCTCAAGGACATCTGGCCCGACGAGGCGGAGGTCGCCCACACCGTCGAGGAAGCCGTCCAGTCAGACATGTTCCGCAAGTCCTACGGGCAGGTGTTCGACGGCGACGACCGCTGGAACAGCCTCGAGGTCCCGACGGGCGACCGGTTCGCGTGGGATGAGCGCTCCACCTATGTGCGTCGTCCGCCGTTCTTCGACGACCTGCCGACCGAACCCGAGCCGCTGACCGATATCACCGATGCGCGGGTGCTGGCGAGACTCGGCGACAGCGTCACGACCGACCACATCTCCCCGGCGGGGTCGATCAAGCGCGACGGTCCCGCCGCCCGATATCTCAACGAGAACCACGTCGAGACGCGGGACTTCAACTCGTTCGGATCGAGACGCGGCAACCACGAGGTGATGATGCGCGGCACGTTCGCGAACATCCGCCTGCGCAATCAGCTGCTGCCGGGCTCAGAGGGCGGCGTGACCCGATACCTCGGGGCCGACGCCGAGAACGAGGAGCTGTCGATCTACGACGCGTCGATGCGCTACATCGACGCCGGCGTACCGCTGATCATCCTCGCCGGCAAGGAGTACGGGTCCGGCAGCTCCCGCGACTGGGCCGCCAAAGGCACCCGGCTGCTCGGCGTCCGCGCGGTGATCGCCGAATCGTTTGAGCGGATCCACCGCTCGAACCTGGTCGGGATGGGCGTGCTGCCGCTCCAGTTCGCCACGGGCGAATCGGCCGATTCGCTCGGCCTCTCAGGCGAAGAGCGGTTCACGATCACCGGCATCGCCGACACCGACGAGACCGGCGTGCCCCGCACGCTCACCGTTCGCGCCGACGACCAGCAGTTCGAGGTCACCGTTCGGATCGACACTCCCAAGGAGCAGACCTACTACCGGCACGGCGGCATCCTCCAGTTCGTGCTGCGCCAGCTGCTGCTGAGCTAGCCTGCGTCGCTCCCATGCCTGTACCTGAGCTGCTCGACAAGCTGCTGCGCGCGCCCGGCCCGTCCGGCCACGAGACGGCACCCGCGAAGGTCTGGCGTGACGCCGCCGCCGCCTTCTCCGACGACGTCCGCGCCGATCGCGTCGGATCGTCAGTCGTCCGGATCCCGTCGCGCCCACCGCACGCCGCCTCCCCCACGTTGGCGGTGATCGGTCACATCGACGAGATCGGCGTGCACATCACGCACATCGAGGACTCGGGGTTTCTGCGCTTCGGGGAAGTCGGCGGCTGGGATCCGACCCAGCTGATCGGCCAGCGGATCGTGCTGACCACCCGTGACGGCGAGCTTCGCGGCGTGATCGGGCGCAAGCCGATCCACCTGCTGCGCGGCGATGACCGCGATAAGGCTCCGAAGACCAAGGACCTGCACATCGACGTCGGCGCCGTCGACGGCGACGAGGCGCGGACGTTGGTCCGGATCGGCGACGTCGGCGTGATCGACGTCACGCCGCTGGAGCTGCGCAACGACCGGCTCGTCTCACGGTCGCTGGATAACCGAATCGGCTCCTACGTGGCGGCCGAGACGGCGCGGCGGGTCGCGGCCGCCGGCGGCGCGCCGGGCGATGTGTTCGGGCTCGCGGTCGCGCAGGAGGAGACGACGTTCGCCGGCGCCCGCACGAGCTCGTTCGGTCTACAGCCCGACGTCGCGGTCGTCGTCGACGTCACCCACGCGACCGACCAGCCAGGCGTCGAACTCGGGCAGGACACCAAGCACGAGGTCGGTTCGGGGCCGGTGATCGCCCGCGGGCTGTCGCTGCACCCGGCCATCACCGAGCTGCTGCTGACGACCGCCGAAGAGGAGGGGATCCCGCACACGGTCGAGTCCTCCGGCCGGGCGACCGGAACCGACGCCGACGCGGTCCACGCCACCGGCACCGGCGTGCCGACGGGCGTCATCTCGATCCCGCTGCGCTATATGCACTCCGCGGTCGAACTGGTCGCGCTGTCCGATATCGACGGGGCCGTCCGGCTGCTGGCGGCGTTCGCGCAGCGGCTGGGACCTGACCTCGTGCTCGAGCGCTAGTGGCCTCCAACACAGGGTCGCTGCTGCTGTTCGATGTCGACGGGACGCTCGTGTCGGGAGCGGCCCGCGAGCACGCGTTGGCGCTGCGGGCGGCGTTGCACGAGGTTCACGGGATCGATCCCGAGCCCGGGCGCTCGACGGTGTCCCCGGCCGGGCGAACCGACGGTGAGATCGCGCGGATGCTGCTGTTGGAAGCGGGCGTCTCAGCCACGCAGATCGACGAGCGCGCCGACGACGTGCGCGCGGCCTGCTGCGAGGAGTACGCCCGTCTGTGCCCACCGGACCTGTCCGATACGGTGATCGCCGGCATTCCGGCGCTGCTGTCGCAGCTGAGCGAACGCGACGACGTGACGCTCGCGCTGGTCACCGGTAACTACGAGCCGGTCGGTCGCCTGAAGTTGAAGCGCGCCGGGCTGGGCCACTTCTTCGCTGCCGGTCAGGGCGGCTTCGGCTCCGACGCCGAGGACCGGGCCGTGCTGCCGCAGATCGCCCGCCAACGCGCCGGCGCCGACGGCGTCCCGTTCGCCCGCGAGCGCACGATCGTGATCGGCGACACCCCACGCGACATCTACTGCGCCCGCGCCGACGGCGTCCGCTGCCTGGCGGTGGCGACCGGACCGTACGGCGTCGGCCAGCTGCAGGACGCCGACGGGGTCGCCGCCAACAGCGCTGAGCTGGGCGAGTTGCTGACGGCTGCGCTCGATCAGGCCTGATCGCCGTTGCCCGCGGGGCGCTGGTCGTTGGCGAACGCGGCGTACATGCCCGTCAGCGTCACCCGCATCAGCTCGAGGTCCTCGGACACGGGCCGTGGAGCCGCCAGCCGGTGCAGGGCGAATCCGTCGGCGACGGCCACGAACGCCTTGGCGGCCAACCGCGGCGAACGGATCCCGAGGGCACTGAGCCGCTCGGCGGCGACCTGCTCGAAGCCGGCCATCGTGGAGTCGACGGCGTCGCGCAGGGCGGGGTTGCGAGCCGCCTCCAGGTAGACCTCGTACTGACAGAGGCTGTCGCGGGTGGCGCCGCGCACGAGCGCGGTCGCGATTCGCTCCCCGACCTCGAACGGGTCATCGAGGCCGGCGACGGCTTCGTCGAACAGCTCGGTCAGCTCTCGCATCCGCTGCCGGGTGTAGTGCCGCAGGGCGGCGTCGACCAGGTCGTCGACCGTCTTGAAGTAGTAGCCGGCGGACGCCGGCGGCAGTCCTGCGCGGGCCGACACGGCCCGGTGCGTAACCGCTTTGGGTCCACCTTCGGCGATCAGCTCGATCGTCGCGCGGACGATCACCTCACGGCGTCTGCGGCTGCGCTCCTGCGCCTCGCCGTGACCTGCCGACATCAGACACCACCTCTCCCCTCGGGGCCAAACGTGGCTCGACCACGAGCCAACCGACGAACCGGAGGATAGGTCTCAGCCGGTCGCCGTGAGCCCCTCCGTCGTCAGTTGCGGACGAGCTTCTTGTACGTGATCCGGTGCGGGCGGTCGGCGGCGGCGCCGAGCTGCTCGTGGCGGAACGCCTCGTAGGCCTCGAAGTTGCCCTCGAACCAGCGGACCTGGGAATCGCCCTCGAACGCGAGCACGTGAGTCGCGACCCGATCCAGGAACCAGCGATCGTGGGAGACGACGATGGCACAGCCGGCGAACGCCAGCAGCGCCTCTTCGAGCGCGCGCAGCGTGTCGGTGTCGAGGTCGTTGGTCGGCTCGTCGAGCAGCAGCAGGTTGCCGCCGGAGCGCAGCAGCTTGGCCAGGTGCAACCGGTTGCGCTCGCCCCCGGACAGCTTGCCGACCTTTGTCTGCTGGTCGGTGCCCTTGAAGTTGAACCCGGCTACGTAGGCGCGGCTGGCGACCGGACGGTCGCCGAGCATGATCTCGTCAAGCCCGCCTGAGATCTCCTCCCAGACGGTCTTGTTAGGGTCGAGCTCCGCGCGCGACTGATCGACGTAGGCCAGCTTCACCGTCTCGCCGATCTTGAGCGTGCCCGAGTCCGGCTCCTCCGCGCCGGTGAGCATCCGCAGCAGCGTCGTCTTGCCGGCGCCGTTGGGACCGATCACGCCGACGATCCCGGCGGGCGGCAGCTTGAAGCTCAGGTCGTCGATCAACAGCCGGTCGCCGTATCCCTTGCGCACGTGGTCGGCCTCGATCACGACGTTGCCGAGCCGGGGCCCGGCGGGGATGTGGATCTGGACCTGGTCAAGCCTGACGTTGCGGTCCTGCGCCAGCAGCGCCTCGTAGGCGTTGAGCCGAGCGCGGGGCTTGGTGCGCCGCGCCGAGGCGCTCGAGCGAACCCACTCGAGCTCCTGCGCGATCGTCCGCTGGCGGTTGGACTCCTGGCGCTCCTCCTGCTGCAGGCGCTTCTGCTTCTGCTCGAGCCAGCCCGAGTAGTTGCCCTGGTACGGGATTCCGTGCCCACGGTCGAGCTCGAGGATCCAGCCCGCGACGTTGTCGAGGAAGTAGCGATCGTGGGTGATCGCGACGACCGTCCCCCGGTAGTCCTGCAGATGCTGCTCCAGCCAGCCGACCGACTCGGCATCGAGATGGTTGGTCGGCTCGTCGAGCAGCAGCAGGTCGGGCTGGCGCAGCAGCAGCCGGCAGAGCGCCACGCGGCGGCGCTCACCGCCTGACAGCGTCTCGATGTTGGCGTCGGCCGGCGGACACCGCAACGCGTCCATCGCGTACTCGAGCGTCGTGTCGAGGTTCCACCCATCGACCGCGTCGATCTGCTCCTGCACGCGGACGAACTCGTCGGCGGTCTCGTCGGAGTAATTCATCGACAGCTCGTTGAAGCGGTCCAGGAGCGCCCGGATCTCCGAGACGCCGTCCTCGACGTTGCCCTTGACGTCCTTGTTGGGGTCGAGCTCGGGCTCCTGCGACAGCATCCCGACGGTTGCTTTGACGCCGAGCGCAGCGTCGCCGGTGAATTCGGTGTCGATCCCGGCCATGATCTTCAGCAGCGTCGACTTGCCCGCGCCGTTGTACCCGAGCACACCGATCTTGGCGCCCGGAAAGAACGACAACGAGATATCCGACAGCACCGTCTTGTCGGGCGGGTAGCGCCGCGACAGCTTGTGCATTGTGTAGATGTATTGGGTCGACAT
>CAVUSD010000016.1:0-18670 GCA_963743985.1 uncultured Solirubrobacteraceae bacterium
GTTCCTGAGGATAGGAGGCGCTCGCGCCGGCGACGGCGGCGGTTTAGTCGGCCCGGCAGTGGGAAGCCGAACTGGACGCGCTTACAGGTTCGGCAAAGGAGAGAGACATGGCAGATAACCGCGGTGTGGCCTATATCGGTTCGGGCAAGGTCGAGGTCCAGAACATCGACTTCCCCGGCTTCGAGCTGAAGGACGGCCCGGGGGTCAACCCCGCCAACGTCGGACGAAAGCTGCCACACGCAGCGATCCTGAAATGCGTCTCGACCAACATCTGTGGCTCCGATCAGCACATGGTGCGCGGCCGCACGACCGCTCCCGACGGCCTGATCCTCGGCCACGAGATCACCGGCGAGGTGATCGAAGTCGGGCCGGGTGTCGAGTTCATCGAGGTCGGCGACCTCTGCTCGGTGCCGTTCAACATCGCTTGCGGTCGCTGCCGCCGGTGCAAAACGGGTGACACCGGCGTGTGCCTCAATGTCAACCCGGAACGCCCCGGCTCGGCGTACGGCTATGTCGATATGGGCGGCTGGGTCGGCGGGCAGGCGGAGTACGTCGTGGTTCCGTACGCGGACTGGAACTTGCTCAAGTTCCCCGACAAGGAGCAGGCGCTGGAGAAGATCCTCGATCTGACGATGCTGTCGGACATCTTCCCCACCGGCTACCACGGCGCCTACACGGCGGGTGTGACCTCCGGATCGACGGTGTATGTGGCCGGTGCGGGCCCGGTCGGGCTGGCGGCGGCGTATTCGGCCCAGCTGCTCGGGGCTTCGGTCGTGATCGTCGGCGACATGATCCCGGAGCGGCTCGCCCAGGCCGAGAGCTTCGGCTGCGAGACCGTGGACATCTCGAAGGGTGACCCGAAGGACCAGGTCGAGCAGATCCTCGGCATCCCCGAGGTCGACGCCGCCGTCGACGCGGTCGGATTCGAAGCGCGCGGGCACGGCGACGACTCCGGCCATGAGGCGCCGGCGACCGTGCTGAACTCGATCATGGAGCTGACCCGGGCCGCCGGCAAGCTCGGCATCCCCGGCCTGTACGTCACCGGCGACCCGGGCGGCGTCGACGAGGCCGCCCAGGAGGGGTCACTGTCGATCCGGATCGGCCTCGGCTGGGCCAAGTCCCAGAGCATCGCCACTGGCCAGTGCCCGGTGATGAAGTACCACCACGGGCTGATGCAGATGATCCTCAACGACAAGGCGCACATCGCCAAGGCGGTCAACGCGACGGTCATCACCCTCGACGAGGCACCCCAGGGCTACAAGGACTTCGACGGCGGCGTCGCCAAGAAGTTCGTGCTCGACCCGCACGGTCTGATCAAGGCCGCCTGAGCGGCGCCCGTATCGGCCCGCTCGTGGTGGACCGCCCGGCCCTCGGGCGGTCCACCCTGAGCTCAGGCGCGCATCAGCGCCAACGCGCCGTCGCGCCGGAGCTCGCGCTGCAACCGCTCCAGGGCACGCGCCCGCGTCGGCCCGATCGACCCGACGGGAATCCCCAGCGCGGCCGAGACCTCGTCATACGACGGGGCCGGGTCGGCGATCAGCAGGCGCAGCAGTGCTTGATCTGAGTCGCGGAGCCGGTGGAAGCTCTGCCACAGCGCACCGTCGCGCTGGTCGACCTCGAGACCGTCGATCGGATCCGGCTCGTCGGTCTCGGGCTCGGGCAGGGCATCGCCGTAGGGGACGATCGTGCGAGCCTGGCCGAGCAGCCGCAGGCACTCGCGCCGGGCGGTGGTCGCCAGCCAGGCCCCGACGCGAGCGGGGTCCTTGAGCTGATCGAGGTGCGTCAGCAAGGCGGTCCAGGTCGCCTGCGTCACGTCGGCGGCGTCGGCGTCGCTAAGGCGGTACGCACGAGCGATCGCCCAGATCATCGAGCCGTGCCGGTCCAGCAGCTCGTCCCACGCGCGCTCGTCGCCGCTGGCGGCGGCTGCCAGCAGGGTCTGGGCGTCGGACGGTGTCGACGACGCGGGCGACTCGGACGTGATCGCGGCGGTCATGCTGGTCCTCCTGGTCCTCATCGGGGAGGGCGCCACGATGCCGATCGGATGTTGCAGATCGAATGCGGTCCCGTTGCGGACCGCTCGTTACTATTGCGACGTGGTGAGATCGCTGCGGATCGCGCTGTGCGGCGGTCTGACGGTGGAGCGAGACGGAGCCAGGATCGAGGGCGAGCTCGCCGGCCGCCAGGGTCGCGAGGTCTTTGCGTACCTGGCGCTGAACCGCAAGCGCCCGGTGAGCCGCGACGAGCTCGCCGCGATGCTCTGGCCCGAGCAGGCGCCGCGCGCACCCGAGGCGGCGCTGAACACGATCCTCGCGCGGCTGCGCCGCGTGCTGGGTCACGACGCGCTCGGCGCGCGCGGCCAGCTGATGCTCGCGCTCGACGAGATGAGCTGGATCGACGTGGAGGTGGCCGAGGACGGCGCGCTGACGGCGAGTGCGCTGCTGCAACGAGCCGAGTTCGGCGGCGCTCGGTCGCACGCCGCTGCGGCATTGGAGCTGATCGCCAGCCCGTTGTTGCCGGAGCTCTCGCACACCTGGGTCCAGGAATGGCGCCGTGATCTCGGCGACCTCTCGGCCCGGCTGATGAGCGTGATGGTCCGAGCGGGCCTCGAGCTCGGCGGACCGGAGCTGCAGGACGCCGCGCGCTGGTCTGAGCGGTTGATCGAACGCGAGCCGTTTCGCGAGAGCGCGTACGCGATGCTGATGGAGGTCCACGCCGCTCGCGGCGACGTCGCCGAGGCGCTGATCGTCTACGAGCGACTGCGCCGGCTGCTGAGCTCCGAGCTCGGCGTGCCACCGTCGCCGTCGATCGCCGCCCTGCACCGGCGGCTGCTCGGCCAGGCATCCGCCGGCACCCCCGCCGCCCCGGGCCGCGGCTCCCCGCCATCGGGCGACGATCCATCCACGCCCCGAGCGGTGCCGCTACCGGTGCTGCTGGGACGGCATTCCGAGCGGCCGATCGTCGGACGCGCGCTGGAACGCGGGCTATTGCTGGCACCGTGGACGGCGAAAGCCATCGAGTCGAGTCTGTCGGCGATCTCGGGAGAACCGGGGATCGGCAAATCGACGCTCGTCGCCTCGGTCGCGCGGGAGCTGCACGATCGCGGCGAGCTCGTGCTCTATGGCCGGGCCGAGGAGGATCCGATCCTCCCCTACGGCCCGCTGACCCAGGCGATCCGCCATTACGTCCGATCCCGCCCCGATCTGGTCGGCGACGAGCGGATGCTGACCCACCTCACCGAGCTGCGCTGGCTGCTCCCCGAGCTCGCCGACCTGCCGGCTCCGCCCGATCGCGCCAGCGACGATCCCCGCTCCGAGCGCCTGCGGCTCTACCGAGCGACAGCGGCGGTGATCGCACACGCGGCGACGGATCGAAGCGTGCTGCTGGTGCTCGAGGATCTGCATTGGGCCGACACCGACACGATCAGCGTTCTGCGGCCGCTGCTCGGCGAGACGTTTGAGCACCCGGTCCACTTCGTCGTGACCTATCGCGCCGAGGAGATCGGGGCCGAGCACCCGCTGCCCCGGATGCTCGCCGATCTGCGCCGGGACATGCCGGTCACCCAGGTGGCACTGGCGGGCCTTGACCAGACGGCGATCGCCGAGCTGCTCGGTCCGGCCGTCTCCGATCCGAAGCTGGTCGCCCGCCTGCACGAGCGCACCGCCGGAAACCCGTTCTTCATCGAGGAGGTCGTGCGCACGCTCGACGAACTCGGCTCGGCGGTCGACGAGAATCCCGGCCTGGCCGCAGGTAACGTGCCGCTGCTGCCCGAGGGGGTCCTGGCCGTGATCCAGCACCGGCTGCGGCGCCTCCCGGCGCCGACGCGCGAGGCGCTCGCGGCCGCGGCGGTGCTGGGCGGCGACTTCGGCTTGGAGCTGTTGGAGGCGGTGACCGGCGAGCGCGAACAGGACGCCGCGATCGATCCCGCGGTGGCCAGTGGGCTCGTCGTCGAGTCCGAGCGTCCCGACAACCGCTACCGGTTCTGCCACACGCTGGCGCGTGAGGCCGTGTATCAGAGCCTGGGCGCCGGTCGCCGCGCACAGCTGCACCTGCGCGCCGCGCGGGCACTGGAGTATCGCCGCCGCTGGTTCGCGGTGGAGCCGGCCGAGATCGCCCGCCACCTCGCCGCCAGCGAACGGTCCGAGCACACCGCGGAGGCGATCGGATACCTGCGAGAGGCAGCCCACCGAGCGCTCACCGCGCGCGTCTACGGACGCGCGATCCGTCACCTGCAGACGGCGATCGACCTCCTCGAACGAGACCGGCCGCAGGACGCCGCGGGCCTCTGCGAGCTGCTGCTCGAGCTCGGTGCGGTCTCCTGGCAGGCGGCCGACCCTGCGGCGCGCGGGATCTACATGCGCGCCGTCTCGGTCGCGCGGAGCCTGGGCGAGCCGATCCGCCTGGCCGAGGCCGCACTGGGCATCGGCGGGCGGTTCTACGCGACCGACTATCCCGACGTACCGTACATCCAGCTGCTCGAGCAGACGCTGCCGGCGCTTGGCGACGAGCACCGCTCGCTGCGCGCGCGGATGCTCGGACGGCTTGCCGAGCACCTGATGCTCGTCGATCCCGGGCGGGCGCTGGCGCTGTCACAGTCGGCGCTGGAGATCGCGCGTGAGTGCAGCGAGCCCTCGTTGCTGATCACGACGCTGCTCAGTCGCCACGCCGCGTTGCTGGCGCCCCACCACCTGTCTGAGCGCCGCGCGCTCGCCGAGGAACTGCTGGCGCTCTGTGCCGAGCACGGCGAGCGCGAGCTCGAGCCGCTCGGGACGCACTGGTTGATGTACGACCTGGTCGAGGGCGGCGACCTGCTCGCGGCGACCCGCACACATGCGCGGCTTCAGCAGCTGGCCGACGAGCTGGGGCAACCGTTGTATCGCCATTCGACGCTCGTCTGGCGGTATCTACTCGATCAGATCTCTGGTGATTTCGAGCGCTGCGAGCAGCTCTCGCACGCGGCGCTGAACCTCGCCGAGGCCACCCAGAGCGGCGCGGCACGGCTGCACCACGTCGCCCGGCAGATGGCGGTCGTTCGCGAGCGCGGCGGCGCCGAGCAGCTGCTCGAGACCAGCCGACGGTGGCCCGCGGAGGGCAATCGGATGTGGCTGGCCGCCCGCTGGCTGCTGGAGCTCGACTGCGACGAGCTGACCGACGACCTCGAGCGTGATCGGGTCGTGGACGGGATCACGTCGCTGCCGCACACCATCTTCTGGATGCCGACGGTCGCATGGCTGGCCGAGGTCGTCGCCGCCAGCGGGTCCGAGGCGCAGGCCGGCGCGCTGTACGGGCTGCTCGCGCCGTTCGACGCGCTCTGGATCGAGCTGGTGTTCGACGGCACCTACGGGTCGGTCATGCGGCCCCTGGGGCTGCTCGCGGGCCGGCTCGGGCGGCCCGACCTGGCGGGCATGCATCTACGGGCGGCGATCGACCGGCACGCGGCGGCGCCAGCGCCCGCGCTCGAGGCTCGCGCGCGGGCCGACCTGGCGGCCGCGATCGAACGGGGGCACGCCGACGGGACCCGCGGCGAGGCGGAGGCGCTGCTCGCCCGCGCGCGCCAGCTGGCGCTGAGCTGCGGCGCCCACCGCCTGAGCGATCGGCTGGCGCGGTCGGTGCCGACGGCGACTCCGAGCGGTCGCTCGCGCTAGCTACCGGCGGGCGGTGGCGGCGGCACGTCGCGACGGGCGCCCGGGCCGATCAGGCCGCGCTCCAACGCGGCCAGCACGAACGCCGTGCGGACGCGATTACGGACGGTCGCGGGCAGTTCGTCGACCCGCGCCGCGGTCACCCGCAGGGAGTCCAGCAGCTCGGCCTCTGATTGCGCTCGACGTGACTCCACATGTGGTTGAGGGCCGAGCCGCCCGTCTGATACGAGAATTTCCACAATCTTTCTGTATCAGCGCGCCGGTCGGGCGCTCTATAGGGCATGCAATCGACCTCCACTGCGACGACGGATCTGCCGGGGCACGCTCCGGCAAGGGGGATTCGTCGCCCAGAGGGTCGAGGCGTAGTGGGGCGCACCAAGGACCGCGTCAGGACCGGACGTACTCGACGCTAGGGGGCACGCGAGATCCCACGGCTTCGGACACCGTGGGATCGAGCACAGGGCAGGGCCTCATCAGGCGCCGCTTGGGGGAGCGGCGTCTGATGACCCTGTCCGATCGTCGTTAGCGCAGGTCCTGGCGCGCCCGCGGCTCAGAGGCCGGCGGCCGCCTTCAGCTCGGCCGCCTTGTCGGTCCGCTCCCAGGTGAAATCCGGGTCGTCGCGGCCGAAGTGGCCGTACGCGGCCGTCTTCTGATAGATCGGGCGGTGCAGGTCCAGGTACTCGCGGAACGCGCCGGGACGCAGGTCGAAGTGCTCGTTGATCAGCTGCAGGATCACGCCGCGGCCGATCTTCTCGGTGCCGAACGTCTCGACCATCACCGATACCGGTCGGGCGACGCCGATCGCGTAGGCGACCTGGACCTCGGCCCGGTCGGCCAGACCCGCCGCGACCACGTTCTTGGCGACGTAACGGGCGGCGTAGGCGGCCGAACGGTCGACCTTGGACGGATCCTTGCCGCTGAACGCTCCGCCGCCATGACGGGCCATGCCGCCGTAGGTGTCGACGATGATCTTGCGGCCGGTCAACCCGCAGTCGCCCATCGGGCCACCGATCACGAACCGGCCCGTCGGGTTCACCAGGAAGCTGCGGCGCAGCTCATTGGCGTCATACAGCTCGGCGGGTAGCTCGGGTACCACGACCTGCTCCCAGAGATCGTCGCGGATCGCGTCCTCGGCGCCCTCGGCATGCTGGGAGGAGATCAGCAGCTTCTCGATCGCCACCGGCCGGCCGTCGACGTACCGGACGCTGACCTGCGTCTTGCCGTCAGGACGCAGGTAGGGCAGCGTCTTTGCCTTGCGGACCGCCGCCAGTCGGTGCGCCAGCCGATGCGCCAGCGCGATCGGCAGCGGCATCAGCTCGGGCGTCTCATCGCTCGCGTAGCCGAACATCATTCCCTGGTCGCCGGCACCGGCGACGTCGAGCTCATCGTCAGAGCTCGATCCGGTGCGCCGCTCGAACGCGGCGTCGACCCCCTGGGCGATGTCCGCCGACTGCTTGTCGATCGTGTTGAGCACCGCGCAGGTCTTGTAGTCGAAGCCGAAGGCAGCGTCGGTGTAGCCGATCTGCTCGATCGTGCGCCGTGCGATCTCCTGGATGTCGACGTACGTCTTGGTCGTGATCTCACCCGAGACGACGACCAGCCCGGTGTTGACCAGCGTCTCGCAGGCGACCCGCCCGAGCGGATCGTCCGCCATCACGGCGTCGAGCACGCCATCGGAGATCTGATCGGCGACCTTGTCAGGGTGCCCCTCGGTGACCGACTCGGAGGTGAACAGGAACTCGTTCTCAGCGAAGCTCATCTGGGGTGGGTTTCCTCGCGGTCGCGGGTGATATCGAGCGGGCAGCAACCATCGTCATCGACCCGCGCACTGTAGCCGAGGCGCTCCGCAGGCTCTGACCCGCGGTTCCGGCCGGGTGGTGGCGATTGAGGCACCCCGCGAGCTGACGGGTGGCGGATTGTGCCCGCACGGGGACGACAAAACGCCAATCGACCCGGGCCGTCGCAGCGGCTCGGCAGGCTCAATCGGGACCCGGCGTGGCGAGCAGAGCTGCTTGCTAGCGTCACGCGGGCTGGGCTTTGTGTCTTTCCGAGGGGCGCGCACCGACATGTCACGAATGCTTCGCCGAGCCCTACCCCTGATGCTGGTCTGCGCCGTTGCCGCGTGCGCAGCCGCACCTACGCTCGCGGGCGCTGCGACGAGCGGATCGACCGCGGCGGCGGGCTCGGTCCTGTACGGCCTCGGCGATTCAGCGGGGCAGTTCGCCCGCTGCGTGAACGTCGCCGACGCCTGCTGCTACAGCGACCCGGGGTCCTGCCCGGCGGGCAGCGTCACCGGCTTCTGGAACGATCCGTGGTTCACGGCTCTGCGCTCGGCGTCGAGCGCGCACCGGGTCAGCTTCGTCCGACTGTTCGTCTCGATCGATGCGGTCAGTCAGTTCAACGGCTCGTCGAGCTCGCCCGGCTGCGGCCCCTCCCGGGTCCTGCAGCAGCCCTGGTATGACACCGCCGGGCGCCTGCATCCCGCGGGCGAGAGCCTCCAGGACCTGATGGCCGGCCTCGTCCAGGCGCACGCCGACGGCCTGACGCCGGTCGTCTCGATCACCGGCTATGCGGTCCCGAGCTCACGTCCGTCGTTCGCCGCCGCGGCGCCTGACCCGACGACGACCGCCGGGTACTGGGACTACCGCTGCGGGGTCGAGGGGATCCTCGGCGCGATCTCCCGGCTGCCCGTCGATCAGCAGCCCCATGTGTGGGAGGCGTTCAACGAGCCCGACACGGTCGGGCTCTACCGCAACGCCAACGCCAACGCCAACGCCAACGCCAACGCCGGTGCCGCCGGCGACGGCGACGGCGGCGGCGCGGCCCCCGCCGGCGGCTGCGCCGTGACCGCCGCCGGAGTCCCGAGCGGTCCGGCCAAGGCCGCCTGCGACTACGTGCTCGCCGATCAGCTCATCCACCAGTTCTCCGGCCACGACGGGGACACCCTGCTGGCCGGCGTGTTCGCCCGGATGACGCCGAGCTACCTGGAGGAGTACATCTCGACGCTGGCCGTCGCGCTGCCCGGCAGCGCGTTCCCGGCGAGCTGGGCGGTGCACGACTACAGCGGCGTGACCCGGGGTTACCTCGGCTCGTCACTGGCGAGCCTGGAAGCGTTCGATCGGGCGCTCGGCACCGATACCGGCGGCCGTGCCCACGACCTGTGGATCACCGAGGCGGGCATGCTGCTCAACTCCCGCACGAAGCTTGGCGATTGCCCGCTCAGCGGCACCGATCCGGCCGGCACCGTGGGCGCGTGCATCAACGGCAACGCCGCCGCCCAGCAGACGGACATCGCCGCGTTCTTCGCGCTGCCGAATGCCGGCGTCTCGGTCCCGATCACCCATCTGTTCTGGTACGAGTGGGAGGGCGAGCCCAACTGGGACTCGGGTCTGCTCGATGCCGGCGGCGCCCCGCGCTTCGCGTGGTGCGCGTTCTTCGGCTCGGGAACCTGCACCGGCAGCCCCAACGCGGCCTGACCGGTCAGTTCTCCGGCTGCCAGCCGCTCAGCACCCACAGACCGCCGGTCAGGCGGGTGACGGTCGCCACCGCCAGATGCCACGCGGGCGCAATCCCCTGGTAGGCGTCGGTGGCACTCGCGCTGGTCCGCTCCCGGGTCGCGACCGCGTACTCGTATCGGTGTCCGATCACCGGCGCGATCGCCTCGATCGTGCCCGAGTTCACGATCTGACCCTGCTTGAGCTCGTTGTCGGCTGCCGTCTGCGACGCGGCCGCGGACGCCGCCGAGCGCGCCTGCCCGACGCTCACGCGCGCGAGCGCGCGCAGACGCGCCGACACGTCAGCCGAGTTCCAGTTGATGTACTGCATCGCGAACACGTACACCGCCTGGACCGGGCTGCGCCAGCCTCCGGCCACCGTCTGCCTCCCGGATGGTGTCGGCACCTCGTGTGTCCGGTCGGCCCGGGCGACCATGCCGGTGAGGGTCGAGCCGGCGGCAGCGGACGGGGCCGCTGCGACGGACGCAGAGCTCGTGGTCGACGCGCGACGGCCCGTCAGCGAGCAGCCGGCGATGACGGTCGCGAGCGCCGCGGCGGTCAGGACCGCCCGTGCCGCGCGCGCGCCGCCCGCGCCCGGTGACCCGGCCCCAGTGCCGCGCGCCGACGTTCACAGCCCCACCGGATGTCGCACGACGAACCCCTCCGATTCACGGACGAGCGGATGCCAGCCGATCCCGGTCGTGCCGTCGTCGGGCCCGGCGGCGTTGTGCGTGTCCCAGCGCAGTCCGGCGACGTACATGAAGATGTGGTCGGCCGACGCGTAGATCGTCACCCACTTGCCGGGTCCCGGCGCGCCCCAGCTCTCGAAGTAGCCCGACGCCGCGTCGAAGTCGACCGCCAGCAGCCGTCCTCCGTACAGCAGGTGCTCGACGCTTGAGGAGCAGTCGTATGTCGACGCCACCTGGTTGAGCGGCAGCCCGTGGCCTCCTCCGTATGCGTAGGGCTTGTCGATGATCTGATTGCCGGCGGCGATGATCCCCTTGACCGCTGCCGGAGCGCTGGCCGGCGCCGCCGCCAGCCCGCCGGAGAGCAGCCGCGCGCGCGGCCCCGACGTGACCGGAACGGTCGTCCCGCCCGTCTGGTCGCACGCCGGCCCGGGGCTGCCCGCAACCGGGCCGGCGACCGGCTCGGGCGCCTGCGCCAGCGCGTTGCCGGCGCCGGTGGCGGGGAGGCGCTGCACGCGGACCGGGCCGGCCCAGTCGTCGGTCGCCGCGCCCGGGATGCCCAACGCCTCGGCGAACTCAAACCAGAGATCGACGCCCCGCGCCAGCCCATCGATCGGCGCTCCGCCGAAGCCGATGTCCCGCTTGTAGGCGATCGCCGAGTGGCCGCCCCAGGTGATGCGCAGCGGCGTCTCGTAGGGCAGGCCGCCGAGCGCCGTCGCGGTCTGGAACGTCGTCCCGCCCAGTTCCGCGTAGCTGTCGGGATGTTGGTAGAGGTTGACGCCGCTCGACCCGACCGAGCCGCTGACCGAATCGCCCGGGCCGCCGTACAGGGTCGCCGCCACCCGCGCACCGCTGCCCGGCGCCAACAGCGAGATCGAGCCCGATCCGTCTGCCGGCGCGCACGCCGAGCTCGGTGTCGGCGCGCCGAACAGCCCGGCCAGGAACACCACGCCCATCGTCGCCACGAGGGCGAGCGCGCCACCCAGGCCAAACAGCAGCTTGACGGCTGGGCTCCCCGGCGACGGTCTCTGCGCATCCACGGCGAGGACCGTACGGCAGAACGAGCCGTTTGAGTCTAATTGAGACTAACTTGTTACGTTTAGATAGAACGTCGGGTCCCGAGAATGCGACAACTCTCGAGCCCGTACCGCTAACGTGAATCCCGTTCATGCCTCGGATTCTGGATGTCGAATCAGCGTTGCTGCTGCTGGAGATCGACCCGCCGTTCGATCAGCGCGCGGTGCAGCTCGCGCGGCGGCGGATGGCGAAGCGCTGGCACCCCGATATCGCTCCCCCCGGTCGCCGTCACGAGCATCAGCGCCACCTGCAGGCGATCAACGAAGCCGCCGACGAACTCGAGCGGCTCGCCGAGACCTCCCGGGGCGGCACCGTCAGCCGCAACGCCGTCCGTGCGTCGGCGGCGGCTACCAAACGCGCCCGTGAGGACGCCGGTCGCCGGGCCTATGAGAACGAACAGCGCGAGCGTGAGCACGCCGAAGATCGAGCCAAGCACGACCCGTTCGGGTCCCGCGTGCCCGACCACTCGGTCGTCCACCGCTACGCGCGCTGCATCTCATACCCGGAATGGGGCGTCGGCACCGTCACCGGCATCTACTTCTCCGGCGACGAGGAGTCCTCACAGCAGTGGGCGCGGGTGTCGTTCGCGGTCGGCGTCCGGACGATTCCGGCCGGATCGCTGCAGTTCGTCGACTTCTCCAAGCCCGACGCGGCCGCTGATCGGGTCGAGCGGTTCATGACCGCCGCGCAGCACGCGCTGGCCGAGGGCAACGCGGAGCTGGCCGCACAGCGGCTCGTCTACGCGCGTGATGCCCAGCCGGACAATCCGGCGGTGCTGCGACTGCTCACCGCCTCCTTCTGGCAGGCGGGCAATCTGCCGGCCGCGGGGCGGACCGTGCGTGACTGGGCCCGGGTCGAGACCGACCGGCCGACCCCGGAGCGCTACGCGTCGCGTATCTACGAGGACATGGGCGCCGTCGACCTGGCCGCCGACGCGGCGCTGCGGGCGGCGGAACGCGCGCCGGCTGACGCCTCGGCGTGGGAACGTCTGGGACGGCTGCGTCTGCGGCTGGGCGACCGGCCGGCCGCGATCTCGGCGCTCGAGCGAGCACGACTGATCGGGCCGTCGCTCGAGGGCCTGCTCGACCTGGCGCTCGCCCACCACCTTGCCGGCGACGTCGGCGCCGAGGTCTCGGTCGCCGCGGCGGCGACGCAGATCGCCCCTGATTCGCGTCGCGCCTGGTCGACCTACGCCCACGCGCTGGCTCGCACCGACCGGCTGTCGGAGTGCCAGCACGCGTGCGCCGAGGCGCTCGCGCTCGGTCGCGACCCTGAGGTCGCCGACCTGCTGAAGCGGATCCAGGCAGCCGCCCCGCGCGAGCTGTCTGAGCCCAGCGCCGCCTGACCATACCGGCGGCGGCGCGGCTGACCGGCCGCGGCGCGGCTCTAGGGGGACGCGACCGAGCCCTCGCGCCCGCACACCGGGCACGTCTCGCCCGAACTCAGCGCCCTGCCCTGGCACGCCGGACAGTCGCCCAGCTCCTCGAGGACGCCGAGCAGCTCGCCGATCCGGCAGACGAGCAGACGCTCCTCGTCGATCTCGACCCACGCGCCCGCCGAGGCCGGGAAGACCACGTGGTCACCGGGCTTGACGGGCATCTTGACGCCGACGTGATCCCACCAGTCCAGGCCGGGACCGACCGCGAGCACGATCCCCTGCTGCGGCGGCGGCTCGTCGGATCCGGGCGGAACCAGCAGCCCGGAACGGCGGACCCGATCGGGGTCCAGCTCCTTGATCACGATCCGGTCGAACATGGGTCGCAGCTGATGTCTCATCGGTAACGCGATGATAGGAAACGCACGTTGCGGACTCCCCGGCGTCGTCGGTCCGATGCTGAACCTAGGCTTCCCGCCGATGCGTCTCATCGTCGCCAACTGCTCGATCGACTACACCGGCCGGCTGACGACCCACCTCGCGCCGGCGACGCGCCTGCTGATGGTCAAGGCCGACGGGACGTTCCTGGTCTGGTCAGACCACGGCAGCCAGAGCGTCAAGCCGCTGAACTGGATGACGCCGCCGACCGTGATCGAGGAGATCGACGGGCCGCCGACCCGTCTGATCGTGCGCAAGCACGCGGGCAGCTCCGAGGACAAGCTGGAGATCGAGCTGCACGAGGTGTTGTCCGACGTCACGCATGAGATGGGCTCGCCCGACGAGGACCATGCGCTGGCCAAGGACGGCGTCGAGGCGCACCTGCAGGAACTGCTGGCCGAGCAGCCGCACTGGTGTGGCGACGGGTTCCGGCTGGTCCGGCGCGAGTGGCCGACCGACATCGGCCCGGTCGACCTGATGTGCCGAGACCCGGAGGACCACTGGATCGCGGTCGAGATCAAACGGATCGCCGGGATCGACGCGGTCGAGCAGCTGACCCGCTATCTGGAGCGCCTGCGCCCGGACCCCCAGTTCGATCAGATCCGCGGGGTACTGGCGGCGCAGTCGATCAGGCCGCAGGCCCGCGTGCTGGCCGAGGCCCGCGGGATCCGGTGCGTCGAGGTCGACCTGGCGGTGCTACGAGGCGAACGCGAGCCGGATCTGAAACTGTTCTCGTTATGAGCGACACATCTGAGGTTCTGACCGAGCGCCGCGGCGCGGTCCTGGTGATCACGATCAACCGGCCCGACCAGCGCAATGCCGTCAACGCCGCCGTAGCGGAGGGGATCGGCCGCGCGCTCGACGATCTGGACGCCGACTCCGAGCTGCTGATCGGGATCCTGACGGGCGCGGGCAAGGGATTCTGCGCGGGCATGGATCTGAAGGCGTTCGCCGCCGGTGAGCGTCCGTGGTACGCCGACCGCGGCTTTGCCGGGATCACACAGCGCTCCTCGGACAAGCCGCTGATCGCGGCGGTCGAGGGGTTCGCCGTCGCCGGGGGACTCGAGGTCGCGATCGCCTGCGATCTGATCGTCGCCTCCAAGGGCGCCAAGCTCGGGGTCCCTGAGGTGAAGCGGTCGCTGGTCGCGGCGGGCGGCGGTCTGCTGCGGCTGCCGCAGCTGCTGCCCCGCGCGGTCGCTTTCGAGCTGGCGCTGACCGGCGATCCGATCCTGGCCGAGCGCGCTTACGAGCTGGGGATGGTCAACCGGCTGACCGAGCCCGGCGGGGCGCTCGACGGAGCGCTGGAGCTGGCGGCGCGGATCACCCCGAACGCGCCGCTCGGGCTGGCGGGCTCCAAGCGGATCCTGAACGAGTCGCTGGACTGGCCCGCCGCGGAGTTCTTCGAGCGCCAGCAGGCGATCTCGGGACCGATCTTCGACTCAGAGGACGCCAAGGAGGGCGCGACCGCGTTCGCCGAGCGGCGCGAGCCGGTCTGGAAGGGCCGTTAGCACCAACCGACGATGCGAGCCGGCCGTAGGGTTGGCGGCTTTTGCCGGTAGGAGGACGAAAACCCGCCAACCGGCGTGGGCAGGTCGCCTGAGCGGCGTCGGCTCAAGGCGCCGTGCCGGGTGCCGGGCGCCGGGCGTCGGCTCAAGGCAGGGCCGGGTGCCGGGTGCCGGGTGCCGGCGTCAGCTCAAGGCGCCGGTGCCGGGTGCCGGCGTCGGCTCAAGGCGCCGTGCCGGGCGCGGGCGCCGGGCGCCGGGTGCCGGCACCCGCCGGGTGCCGGCGCCGGCGTCCGAACGCTCAATCGGACCCCGCCCCCGCCGACGCCACGCCCCACCCGGTCGCCACCACCCGCCGCGGCCCGCCGTGATCGCGGTGCTCGCACAGATAGATGCCCTGCCAGGTCCCGAGCGCCAGCCGCCCGCGCGCTACTGGCAGCGTCAGCGACGGTCCGAGCAGCGCCGCCTTGATATGGGCCGGCATGTCGTCGGGCCCCTCGTCGTGGTGGGTCCAATACGGCGCGCGTTCGGGCACGGCCTGGTTGAACCACGTCTCGAAGTCCCGGCGCACCGCCGGAGCCGCGTCCTCGTTCAGCGCCAGCGACGCCGACGTGTGTTGGATCAGCAGGTGCAGCATGCCGGCCGCCATCGACGAGAGCTCGGGCAGCTCGGCCAGCAATTCGGCACCGACCAGGTGAAAGCCGCGCGGGCGGGGGTCGAGCGTGATCGCCCGCTGGATCCAGAGCGTTCCCTCGCTCACCACGGCACCCTGGCGACCTTCATGTCGACTCGCTCGCCGTGGAATGGAACTCCTTCAGCCGCCAGCAACCGGCGCTGACGTCGCCCCTTGGCCAGCGATCCGTCGGCGCGGACGATCCGGTACCACGGCAGATCCTGGTCATCATTCGCGGACAACACAGCCCCGGCGAGACGCGGAGCCCCCGGGGAGACATCGCCGTAGGTCCGCACGAACCCCTCGGGCACGGCGCGGATCCGGTCGAGGATCTCGGCGACCCGGCGATCGGACGGCGACGGCGTCAAGGCAACAGCACGATCTTCCCGAGCGTATGGCCCTGATCCAGCTCGGTGTAGGCATCGCGGACCCGCTCCAGCGGGTACGTCGCCGCGATCGGCACCTCCAGCGATCCGTTCGCCACGTCGGCCGCCAGCTCGGCGAGCGTCGAGGCGCCGGTCCCGGCGGCGCTGCCCTCACCCTTGACCCCGTGCTTGGAGACGGCCTCGAAGTCGGCGATCGTGTCGATCCGATCGGGAGCGACGCCGAGCGCCAGCGCCAGTTCGACGTAGCCGCCGCCAACGAGATCGAGGAACGCGTCGACGCCATCGGGGGCGGCGGCACGGATTCGATCCTCGACGCCGTCTCCGTAGAGCACCGGCACGACATTGTGCGAGCGCAGCCATCCGTGCTTGGACTCGCCCGCGAGGCCGATCACGGTCGCCCCGGCGACCGTCGCCAGCTGGACGGCGAACACCCCGACGCCCCCCGCCGCCCCGGCGACGACCACCGTGTCGCCATCCGACAAGGACACCGCCCGGACTGCCGCCCAGGCGGTCACGCCGGCGACGTGCAGCGACCCGGCGACCTCCCACGGCACCGACGGGGGGCGCGGCGTCAGCTGCTCGGCCGCGACGACGACCAGCTCCGCGTGGCTGTTGCGGTTGTCGGAGTAGCCGATCACCTCGTCGCCGACAGCGACCGCGGTCACGTCGGCGCCCACCGCTTCGACGACGCCCGCCAGATCCGAGCCCTCACCCGACGGGAACGTCGCTGGGTAGATGGAGTCCAGCGCTCCATCGCGAATCTTGCCCTCGCCGGGGTTGATCGAGGTCGCCTTGACGCGGACCAGCGCCTCGCCGGGCCCGGGCACCGGATCGGGAACGTCGACGACCTGCAATACGTCGATGCCGCCGTACTGATCGAACCGCACCGCTCGTGACATGACAGACGCTCCGTCTCGCTGGCGTTGAGGACTCCTGCAGCGAGCTTATCCCGGCAAGATTTGTTGCAAGCTCCGCTGGCGCATGTGCGCTGGCAGCCGCTCCTGGTATGTTCGCCGCGATCGCGCGTTCCCGCTGCTCTTGCCGGGATTTCGTCGAGACCGCGCGACGGTTGCCGCCATGTCTTCCCCGACCCTCTTTCGTGGGCTTCGCACGCCCATGCTCATCGCGGCTCGTCGTCGCGCTCGCGGTCACGACCCCTCACGGGACCGCGGCCCCCAGCGTCGGCCAGCTCCAATCCCAGCTTGGCGACCAGCAGAGCCGTCAACAGCAGCTGTCGGCGAGCATCGGCTCGCTGAACCAGCTGATCGACAAGCTCGACGCCCAGCTCGCGCTGGTCCAGAGCCGTGAGCAGGCCGTCACCGGCGAGCTGGCCGACGACCGGTCACAGCTCGCGGCCGTCCACGGCCACCTGATCGCCGAGCGGGCGCTGCTGGTCAAGCTGCAGGCCAAGCTCGCCGCCGATCGAGCTCTGCTCGCCGGGCAGCTCGTCTCCGGCTATGAGGCCAATCAGCCGTCGCTGGTCTCCATCGTCCTCAGCGCCAGCGGCTTTCAGAACCTGCTCAACCAGCTCAACTTCCTCAAGCGGGCCGAGCACGAGCAGAAGAACCTGATCAGCACGACCACGCGCGCCAAGCAGCAAGCGACGCAGGCCGCCCACCGGCTCGCCGGGCTGCAATCGACCGACCGGCGGATCACCCACGACGCGGTGCTCCGCCGGCGCGCGTTGGTCGGGATGAACGAGCTGCTGGCGTCCAAGCAGTCGGCGATCGCCAAGGCGCGCGCCGCCCAGTCGGCGGCCCTGCAGGCGAGCCGGGAGCGCAGTCAGGCGCTCCGGCACGAGATCTCCCGGGCCAAGGCCCAGCAGGCGGCGGCCGCCGCAGCCGCTGCGAAAGCGTCGGCGCAGGCCGCCGCTGACACCGCGCTGCCGACGCCGACCGGGCCGGCGCTCGGGTCCGACAGCGGCTGGGCGATCCCGTGGGCGATCGTCGATTGCGAGTCCGGCGGACAGAACTTCCCCCCCAACAGCGCCGGCGCGTCGGGGTACTACCAGATCATCCCCAGCACCTGGGCGGCGAACGGCGGCACCGGCCCCGCCGCCTACCTGACGTCGAAAGCCGAGCAGAGCGCGGTCGCCAAGCGGATCTGGGACACCTCCGGGCCGGGCGCCTGGGACTGCGCCAGCATCGTCGGCATCACCTGAGCGCGACGGGTATCGTCGGCCTCGTGGCCCCGCGTCGCACCCGCCTGATGTTGGTCCTGGCGGGAGCGATCCTGGCGCTCGCGCTCGTCCTCCGCGTCGCCTTCGTCGAGACGACGTCATTCACGTCGATCGACGATGCCGGCACCTACAACCGCCTGGGATCCCAGATCGCCCAGCTCGGCGACTACAAGCCGAGCACCGGCTTTGACTCCGGCGCCGGCGGCACGCACGGGCCGACGGCGTACTTCCCGCCCGCGTATCCGTACTTCGTCGCGCTCGTCGACACCGTCGACGGCCATCAAGCGGGCGGCAAGACGGCGCTGCTCGGCATCAGGCTCGGGGGGGCCGTGCTCGGCACGATCGCGGTCGCGCTGCTCGGGCTGGTCGCGCTCGAGGCGATCGGCGCGGCCACCGCGCTGGCGGCGATGGCGCTCGCCGCCGTCTACCCGGTGTTCATCGAGCTGGCGGGCACGCTGGTCGCCGAGAACCTGCTCGTCGTGTTCATGCTCGCCTCGGTCTGGACGGCGCTGCGTGCCCGGCGTGCCCGTCGACCGCTGGCGTGGATCGCTGCCACCGGGGTACTGGCCGGTCTGGCCACGCTGAGCCATGAGAACGCCGCCATCTTCGTGATCCCGCTGGCCGTCGCTGGCGCCACCGCGGCCGGACAGTCCTGGGGCCGCCGCCTGCTCGGCGCGCTGACCCTGGTGGTCGCGACCGCGGCGATGATCGCGCCCTGGACGATCCGCAACGCAGTCGAGCTGCACCACTTCATCCCGGTCGCCGACGAGACCGGGATCACGCTGCGCGGGACCTACAACCAAGCGTCGGCAGACAACCATCGCCTCCCGTACAAATGGCGCTTCTACTGGTCGATCCCCGAGGACGCCGGCGTCAAGCACCGCGCCTTCCACGAGAAGGAGGTGCCACTCTCCGGGCAGCTCGAGTCACGGGCGCTGCACTACATCGGGCGCCATCCGAGCGCGCCGCTGGCCGTCGCCTGGTCGAACCTGCGGCGGATGTTCGAGCTGCGCGGCAGCTACGCCTGGCACCAGTCAGCGCACGCGATCGGCCTGCACGAATCCGACGCCCAGGTCGGTGTGATCGCGTTCTGGGTGCTGTGCGCACTGGCGATCGCGGGGCTGTGCACGCACGCCGCCCGCCGCGCCCCGCCGTGGTTGTGGTCGCTGCCGATCCTGTATGCCGTGTCGACCGTGTTCGTCAACGTCGAGACGCCCCGCT
>CAVUSD010000017.1:0-36450 GCA_963743985.1 uncultured Solirubrobacteraceae bacterium
GCATCATCATCGCCTTGGCCAGCTCGCGCCACCAGGCGACGCCGACCACGTACGGGACGGCGGCCGCCGTCAGCTCCTCCTCGGTGCGCCCGACGAACGAGATCTCCGGGATCGAGTAGATCCCCGTTGGGACCAGCTCGGACATGTGGGTGACGGGCTCGCCGAACGCCGCCAGCGACGCGATCCGCCCCTGCTCCATGCTGGTCGCGGCCAGCCCCGGCGGCCCGGCGACGTCGCCGACGGCGTACACGTGCGGCACCGCGGTGCGGTATTCGCCGTCGACGTCGATCCGCCCGCGCTTGTCGCATTCGAGACCGGCGTTGGCGAGCGACAAGCCGGCGGTCGCGCCCTGGCGGCCGGTCGCGTACAGCAGCGTATGGGTGGCGATCTGCTTGCCCGAGCGCATGTAGCAGACGACCCGATCGTGCTTGCGCTCGACGCCGACGACCTCCTCGCCGAACCGGAAGGTCATGTTGCGCCGCCGCAGCAGGTACTGCAGCGCGACCGCGATGTCCCGGTCGACATACGGCAGCAGCCGCTCACGGGCGTCGACCAACGTCACCCGCACGCCCATCGCGGCGAACATCGACGCGTACTCGACGCCGATCACGCCGCCGCCGACGATCGTCATCGTCTTGCAGTAGGAGTAGTCGAGGTCCATCACGCCGTCGGAGTCGATCACGCGCCGGTCGTCGAAGTCGACACCGCTCGGCCGGGCGGGATTGGTGCCGACCGCGATCACGACGTTCTCGGCGGTCACCGCCATCTCGCCGCCGTCCTCGTCGGTGTCGGTGATCCGGATCGTGTGCTCGTCCTCGAATGCGGCGTCGCCGGTGAGCAGGCCCACACCGTTGCGGCGGAACTGCTCACGCACGACCGCGGTCTCGGACGCGACCACGCGGGCAACGCGATCGTGCAGCATCGTCACCGCGGCGTGCTCCTGGCGCTCGGGGTGCAGCGGATCCGGCAGGTCAGCTCCGCGGCCGGCGAGATCCTCCAGGATCGCCTGGCGCAACGTCTTGGACGGGATCGTGCCCGAGTGGATCGACACCCCGCCGATCCGGTTGCGGCGCTCGATCACCCCGACGCGCTTGCCGAGCTTGGCCGCCTGGATCGCGGCGCGTTGACCGCCGGGTCCCGAGCCGATGACGAGCAGATCGAGATCCATGGCCGTCCGGGATCTATATCAGTCAACCGGGGCCGTGCGTATGTCCATCTGGAGCGCGACCACCGAGCTGCGCCGCAGCTGCACTTACTCCTGGGCGGTGCGCCAGTCCGGCGTCGTCGGCGTGCGCCCCAGGTTGCGTGAGGTCAGGTTCAGCGTGTCCAGGTGCGCCAGCGCCTCGCCGGATCCGACCGCCACACACGTCAACGGCGACTCGGCGTGGAACACGGGCATCCCGGTGTCATCGGCGACCATGTCAGCGAGTCCGCGGATCAGGGTGCCGCCGCCGGCCAACAGGATTCCGTCCTTGGAGATGTCCGCCGCCAGCTCCGGCGGCGTCTGCTCCAGTGTGTCTCGGATCGCCCGGAGAATCTCACGCAGCGGGCCGGAGATCGCCTCCCGGATCTCCTCGGAATGCAGCGTGACGGCCGTCGGCAGGCCGGTGACCAGGTGCCGCCCCCGGACGCGGAAGGTCAGCTCCTCCTGCAGTGGCAGCGCCGAGCCGATCTCGATCTTGATCTGCTCGGCCGACCGTGAGCCGATCGCCAGCTGGTAGACGTTGCGGATGTAGTGCGAGATCGCCTCGTCCATCTCGTAGCCACCGATCCGGACCGAGCGGAACACGACGATCCCGCCGAGCGAGATCACGGCCATCTCTGAGGTGCCGCCGCCGACATCGACGACGAGCCGACCGACCGGCTCCTCGATCGGCAGCCCGGCCCCGATCGCGGCCGCGATCGGCTCCTCGATCAGGTGCACCTGCCGGGCGCCGGCCGCCAGCGACGCCTCCTCGACGGCGCGCTTCTCGACCTCGGTGACGCCGCTGGGGGCGCAGACGATCAGTCGCGGGTGGGCGCTGCGTCTATCGATCACCTTGCGGATGAAGTACCGCAACATCTCCTCGGTCACTTCGAAGTCGGCGATCACGCCGTGGCGCAGCGGCCGCGTGGCCGAGATCGAGGCGGGCGTGCGACCGATCATCCGCTCCGCCTCAGCGCCGACCGCGTGGACCTCGCCGGTGCGCAGATCGGACGCGACCACCGACGGCTCGGACACGACGATCCCCTTGCCACCGACGTACACGAGCGTGTTGGCGGTGCCGAGGTCGATCGCCATGTCGTGCACGCCCAGGCTGGGGATCAGCGTGCGTCTGGAATTGTCACGACGGGAACCGTCTCTGCGGAGTCTGATGCCAGAGACGGTACTCGCTGGCGGACCCCGCGCCCGCACTGCAATCGCGCCTGCGTCGACCGTGTCACCCTGAAAGCACTCATGGACGGGACCGACCGACCGCAACGCCGCAGCGGGCTGATGACGCTGTTCCTGCTGCTGGCGCTGCTGCTGACGCTCGGGGCGGCGATCGCGATCTGGCTCGACCGCCAGGCGTTGTCCAATCGCGGCTGGACCGACACCAGCGCCGACCTGCTGCAGAGCCCGCACGTCCGCACCGCGGTCGCCGACGAGATCGTCACGCAGTTGTTCGCGCAGGCCAACATCGACCGCGAGCTGTCCTCGGCGCTCGGCCTGCTCGCGCCGGCGGCCGAACACCAGCTGCGGTCGCTGGGAACCCGGCTGGCGGTGACCACGCTTCAGACCGAGCCGGTCCAGCGTGCGTGGCGGGTCGCCAACAGTCAGGCTCACCGCCAGCTCGTCGCCGACATCGAACACAACCGCGACCGGGACGTGTACCTGCAGCTGACGCCGATCGTCAACCGGGTGCTCGACGCGTGGCGGGCCAGCCAGCCGATCCAGGCGCTCCCGTCGGTGGTGCGTCGCCTGTTGGACATCCAGGTCGGCGACGCCGGCCGGGTCCTGGTCCTGCGCGCCGACCAGGTCCGCCGCGTTCGGGTTGCGGTGAATTCGATCCGCAACCTGGTGCTGGTGCTGTCGCTACTGGCGGCGATCTGCTTCGTGCTGGCGATCGCGGCGGCGACCGGACAGCGCTTGCGAGCGGTCGCCTACGTCGGCGTCTGCCTGGCCCTCTGCGGAGGCATCTTGCTGGCGGCACGAGCCCTCATCGCCCCGGTCCTCGCCGACCAGCTGGTGCCGGCCTCGGAGCCAGTCAACCGGGCCGCCGTCCGCGCCGCGTGGCTGGTCGGCACCACCCAGCTGCAGACCACGGCGATCATCTTCCTGGTCGTCGGTGGCCTGCTCCTGATCGGCGGCGCCGCGGCCGCGATCGAAAGCGCGCGCCGCGGCCCGTCGGCTCCGGCCTGGCAGTAAGTGCTCCGGTCAGCGCTCGCCGGGGAGCTTGCGCGGGTACTGCGAGGAACGTTTGGCGACGTCGAACGACGACTCGATGATCCGGCGCTGCTCGGTCGCGTGGGCGATCGGGTAGCCCTCGCCGGAGGCGGCGCGCTCGGGGCGACCGATGTAGCCGTAGTGCAGGTGCTCAGGCAGGATCTGCAGCAGCCGGGGTGACATGAACGCGCGGGCGCCCATGTTGCGCGGCTCCTCCTGCACCCAGACGACCTCGTTCAAATTCGGATACGACTCGATCAGACTCAGCAGCTCGTTCTGCGGGAACGGATACAGCAGCTCGACGCGCCCGATCGCAACCTCGGGGCTTTCCTCGCGGTGGGCCGAGGCGATCAGGTCGTAGTACATCTTGCCGCTGCACAGCACCAGCCGTCTGACGCGCTCGGAATCGGCGGTCGGGTCGGCCAGCACCGGCCGGAAGCGGCCCTCGGCCAGGTCCTCGGGTCGGCTGGCGGCGAGCGGGAGCCGCAGCAGGCCCTTCGGGGTCAT
The DNA here is from genome assembly GCA_963743985.1 of uncultured Solirubrobacteraceae bacterium. Taxonomy (GTDB): domain Bacteria; phylum Actinomycetota; class Thermoleophilia; order Solirubrobacterales; family Solirubrobacteraceae; genus Palsa-465. The sequence continues at coordinate 3,914 of CAVUSD010000017.1, forward strand.
GCAGACGAGCGGCCGCTGCTTGGCGATCCGCGCCTGGCGACGCAGCAGATGGAAGTACTGGGCCGGGGTCGTCGGGTTCGCGACGCGGATCGCACCTTCGGCCGCGAGCTGCAGGAACCGCTCCAGGCGGGCCGACGAGTGCTCCGGGCCCGAGCCCTCATAGGCGTGCGGCAACAGCAGCGTCAACCGGCTGGTCTGACCCCACTTGGCCAGACCCGAGGTGATGAACTGGTCGATGATCACCTGGGCGCCGTTGACGAAGTCGCCGAACTGCGCCTCCCACAGCACGAGCGTTTCCGGGCCCTCCTGCGAATAGCCGTACTCGAAGCCGACGCAGGCGGTCTCCGACAGCGGGCTGTTGTGCAGCTCCATCGGCGCCAGCGCTCCCGGCAGATGCTGGATCGCCGAGTGCTCCTGACCGGTCTTGGGGTCGTGCAGTACCAGGTGGCGCTGGCTGAACGTGCCGCGCTCGGAGTCCTGGCCGGTCATCCGGATCGGGACGCCCTCGGTCAACAGCGAGGCGAACGCCAGCGCCTCGGCGTGGGCCCAGAAGATCCCGGGCTTGGCCGCGTCCTCGAACGCGTCTCGGCGCTGCTGCAGCTGCTTGACGAGCTTGGGGTGCACGGTGAATCCATCGGGCACCGACAGCAGCTCCTCGTTGAGGACCTGCAGCTGATCAAGCGTTACCGCGGTGGAGACCTCAGGCGACGGCGTGCGATCGAGCTGATACTCGCCGGTCGCGTGCTCGACGTCCTCCTTGGCGTTGGCAATCCTCGCTTTGAGCTCGTCGTGGGCGTCGGCCAGCCGGGACCAGACCGCGTCGGTCATCTCGGTCGACTCGTCCTCGGTGACGACCTCACGCTCGATCAGCTGCTTGGCGAACAGCTCTCGCACCGACGGGTGCTTGGTGATCACCTGGTACATCTCGGGCTGCGTGTAGGCCGGCTCGTCGGCCTCGTTGTGACCGAAGCGGCGATAGCCGATCAGGTCGATCAGCACGTCGTGGCCGAACTCCTGGCGGAACGCGAAGGCCAGCCGCACCGCACTGATGCAGGCCGCGACGTCGTCGGCGTTGACGTGGATGATCGGCACGTCGAAGCCCTTGGCGAGGTCCGAGGCCATCGTCGTCGAGCGGGCGTCGTCCGGATCGGTCGTGAAGCCGACCTGGTTGTTCTGGATGATGTGGACGGTGCCGCCGACCGTGTAGCCGTCCAGCGCCTGCAGGTTCAGCGTCTCGGCCACGACCCCCTGCCCGGGGAAGGCAGCGTCACCGTGCAGGATGATCGGGATCGCGGCGTTGGTGTCCTGGTGGGCGTGGGGGCCCTGGCGGGTCGTCTGCGCCGCCCGGGTCGCGCCGGCGGCAACCGGGGCGACGAACTCCAGATGCGAGGGGTTGGACTCCAGCCGCACGGTCACCGACTCGCCATCGGCGACCTGGTAGGACCCCTCGGCGCCGTGGTGGTACTTGACGTCGCCGGTGCCACCCTGGGGCAGGGTCGTGATCGGCTCCAGCGTCTTCGAGCCTTCGAACTCGGCGAAGATCGACTCGTACGGGCGACCGAGGTTGTGCGCCAGCACGTTCAGGCGGCCCCGGTGGGCCATGCCGATCACGACCTCACGCGCGCCGCGGGTCGCCGACAGCTGGATCAGCTCATCGATCATCGGGACGGTCATGTCCAGCCCCTCGACCGAGAACTGCTTCTGGCCGAGGTATGCCTTGTGCATGAACCGCTCGAACGCGTCGACCTCCGTCAGGCGCCGCAGCAGCAGCTTGGACTCGTCGTTCGTGAGTGGCTCACGGAACGTGCCCGACTCGATCGCCTCACGCAACCACAGCCGCTGGCGATTGGAGGCGATGTGCTCAAGCTCGTAGGCGATCGTGCCGCAGTAGGTCTCCCGCAGGTGCGGGAGCGCGTCGGCGAGCGTCGCGCCGGGCACGTACACGCGCAGGATCTTGGCCGGGATCCGCTCCATCAGCTCCGGCGTGAGCCCGAGCGGGCCGGGGTCCAGCGACGGATCGGACTCGGGCTCGCGGCCGAGCGGGTCCAAGTGCGCGGCGAGGTGACCGTGGGTCCGCAGCGCCCGTAGCAGCGAGGTCGCCGCCTGCACCGCCTGCAGCAGTTCCTCGTCCACGGGAGCTGGTGGTGATCCGGAGGCGGGTGTTGCTGGCGCGGCGTGGGCGGCCGCGGCGTCTGGGATCGAGAGCGTCGGCGTGGGCGGCTCGGGCAATGCCGGTAGCGGCACCGCCAGATCTGAGAAGACGCCCTCGTAAAAGCCGTCCTCGCCCTGCAGCAGGGCCTCGATCCGGGCCAGGAAGCGACCGGACTCGGCGCCCTGGATGATCCGGTGGTCGTAGGTGGAGGTCATCGACATGACCTTCTCGGCGCCGATCAGCTCGCCGACGCGCTCCAGCCCGACCGGGTAGGCGATCGAGCCGGTGGCGACGATCGTGCCCTGCCCGACCATCAGCCGCGGCACCGACGCGACCGTCCCGAGGCCACCCGGGTTGGTCAGCGAGATGTTGCCGCCGGTCAGATCGTCGGCCGTCAGTGTGTTCGTCCGCGCCTTCTCGACCAGCGCGTTGTACGCGTCGAGGAACGCGTTGAAGCTCATCCGACCGGCGTCTCGGATCACCGGCACCATCAGCGTGCGACCGCCGTCCTTGCGCTCGACGTCGACCGCCAGGCCGAGGTTGACCGCGCCGTCGTCGACGCGGTGGGGCTTTGCGTCGACCTCGGCGAAGTGGTGGGCCATCACCGGCATCTCGTCGGTCGCCACCCGTGAGATCGCGTAGGCGATCAGATGGGTGAACGAGACCTTCTGGCCGGCGGCCTTCAGCTGCTTGCGGCGGGCGTCAAGGGTCGTGACCGTGAGCGTCCGGAACGAGGTGGCGGTCGGGATCGAGCGGCTCTCGTCCATGTACCGCGCCAGCGCCGCGCCGGCGCCCTTGATCAGCGTCGAGCCGGCCGGGGTCCGTCCTGTCCCGTTGGCGGCGGGCGCTGTCCCCGCGGCCAGCACGTCGGCCTTCGTGATCCGGCCGCCGCGGGCTGAGCCGGTGACGTTCGTGAGATCGACCCCCTCGGCCGCGGCGACGCGCCGGGCGATCGGCGACGCGTTCGCGTCATCGGCCGCCGGTGCTGCTGGTGCCGGCGCTGCCGCACCGTTGCCGGCGGGAGCCGCTGCCGGCTTGGGCGCCGAACTGCCGCGCCGCCCACCGACGCTGACGCTCATCCGACCGATCACCTGGCCGACCTTCACGGTGTCGCCGTCGGCCGCAAGGATCTCGGTGATCGTCCCGGACGTGGGTGCGGGAAGCTCCATGTCGACCTTGTCGGTCGAGATCTCGACGACCGTGTCGCCGTCCTTCACCGCATCGCCGACCTTGACCGACCACTCGAGGATCGTCCCCTCGGTGACCGACTCGCCGCCCGTCGGGGTCACGATCTCGACGATCTGCTCAGATTCGGACTCGGTGCTGGTCTCGATCTCGGGGTCGGACTCGGTGCTGGTGTCGATCTCCGGGTCGGCCACAGTGCCGTTGGCGTCGGCGGTGGCGCCATTCCCCGCCGGCGCGCCATTGCTGCCTCCCGGCGCGATCTCGGCCAATACGGCGCCGACCGCGACCGTGTCACCCTCGGCCGCGACGATCTTCACCACCGTGCCGGCGATCGGAGCCGGGACCTCGGCGTCGACCTTGTCAGTGGAGATCTCGACGATCGTCTCGTCGGCGGCGACGGTGTCGCCTTCTGACTTATGCCATTCGAGGATGGTGCCCTCCGCCACGGAATCGCCCATGGCAGGCATCACGACCTCAACGGTGCTGGTTTCGACCGACATTCTGGCGGAAGCTCACTCTACCGCGCGCGTTGTGGCCGGATCGGCGTGGAATTGGTTCCGGCTGCGGCGGCGCTGCTCCACGACAAACCCGACCGTGCCCGCGAACGGCCCCACACCGCCGATCACCGCGACCGTCACCGCCAGCCAGAACGGAATGATCCGGGCGCGGGCGGCGGCGATGCAGACCAGCGACATCACGATCCACAACACACCATGCGCGAGCCCCAGCCAGAACGTCTCCGGCTGCGGCGAGCCGAGCGCGAACGCACAGATCAGCAGCGCCGTGTAGACCACGGAGTGGATGAACGACGCCACTTCCAGGCGCCCGAACGTCACCGGTCCGAGCGATCGCGGCGGTGCGGCCGTCGTCGCCATCACCGTTACGCGTCGCGCCGCAACAGCTCGGCCGTGAGCCGCAGCGGCGCGTCCGCCTGCGCGGGCCAGTCGCTGGGGTCAGCGGGCCACCACGCGTAGTCGTCGTGCTCGGCGTCGGGCGTCACCGTCGCGCCCTCGGGCAGCCACGCCTGTCCGATCAGCATCGTCATCCCGCTGCTGTGCTTGACCAGCGCCTCGACGGAGACGCGCTCGGGGCTGACCGACCACTCCTCGTCCAGCTCACGGACCAGCGTGTCAGCCGCGTTCTCGCCGACCTCGACCGCACCGGCCGCGCCGAGCCCCCACCGCCCCGACCACGTTGCCAGCCACGCCGCTCGCCGGCCGGCGAGCCAGCGGCCGTCGGCGGCCCGCACGACGCACAGCGCCGACAGGCTCTGCGCCGCCTCGCCGGGGAGCAGCCGCAGCGCCCAGCGGACCGGCTCGCAATCCAGCCGCAGTCGGCCGTCGACCACCTCGAAGTCCCGCAACCGCGCCGACAACCCGTCGTGGCTGGGCGAGCCGCGATCCCGCAGCCGCTCGAGCGCCTGGTCGGCGGCAGCGATCACGTCCTGATCGGGGACGAACGGCTCCGGGCGCCAGCTCACCTCGATATCCGACGGCAGCCAGGGCCCGCGCGCGAGGATGCCGTTGGCGAGACTCATCGGCAATACCGTACCGACGCAAAGCTTGGCAGTTTTGACCGACCCCTCCGGTCATTTCCTCCAAGCTTCGCCGCCGGTATCGTCGTGAGGAAGATGACGGGCAGAGTCGTCAACCGGATCACCGACGAGGCGGAGCTACGAGCCCTGATCGGCGGCCACCCGCAGGAGTCGACCGTGGCCAAGATCGCCGACCGGCTGACCGACGTGACGCGCCGGTTCATCGACGCTTCCCCGTTCGTCTGCGTCGCGACCGCCTCGGCCGACGGCGGACTCGACGTCTCGCCCAAAGGCGATCCGGCCGGGTTCGTCCAGGTGCTCGACGAGCGCACGCTGCTGCTGCCTGACCGGCCCGGCAACCGGATCGCCGACACCTTCCGCAACCTGATGAGCGACGATCGGATCGCGCTGCTGTTCCTGATTCCCGGCGTCGGCGACACGTTCCGCGTCAACGGCCGCGCGATCATCACCGACGCGGCTGAACTGCTCGCCCCCTGCGCGGTGAAGGGACGGGTGCCGAGCGTCGGCATCCTCGTGACCGTCGAGGAGGCCTACACCCACTGCCCGAAGGCGATCATCCGCTCTGAGCTGTGGAACCCCGACCGCCACGTCGAGCGGTCGGCGCTGCCGACCCAGGGTGAGGTCGTGCGCTCCCTGCACGAGGAGTTCGACGCCGAGGGCTACGACCGTGAGCGCATCGGCCGCTACGAGCGCGGCGAGGGGCTGTACTAGATCGGGCTTGGAGGGAAATGCTCATCCGGTGAGCATTCCCCTCCAGCGCCGGCTCAGCCGGCGACGATTCGGTTGAACCGGCGCAGCGCCAGCGGCACGCAGATGGCGAGCAGGATCAGGCACCAGCCGACCATCGCCACCTCGGGATGGTCCAGCTGCCACGAGCCGCCGGAGTGAAACGCCGGCGTCGTCAGCTTCCGGACCGAGGCGACCAACGCTGAGATCGGATCCCACTCGGCGATCGCGCGCGGGACCGCGTCCATGCCGGAGATCTGGACGAACGTGCCCGCCATGAACGTCAGCGGCAGGATCACGATGAAGCCCACCCCCTGCACGGCATCGGGCGAGCGGACGATCATCCCGAACAGGACGCCGCACCAGGTGAAGGCGAAGATCGCCGAGCAGCATCAGACCCGCCAGCTGAAAGCCGCCCGCAACGGTCACGTGCGGGTCCCAGCCGAGTGCCAGGCCGACGCCGATGGTGATGATGAGCCCGAGCACCTGCTCGCATGCCTGGCCGATGACCTGGCCGGTGATGATCGACAGCCGATTGATCGGCATCGAGCGAAACCGGTCGATCACGCCCTCGGTCATGTCCGAGGCGGTCGCGGTGCCGGCGCCGATCACGCCGAAAGCGAGCGACTGGCCGATGATGCCCGGGGAACAGGAAGTTCTTGTAGCTGATCCCCGGCACGTGAATCGCCGAGCCGAACACGTACAGGAACAGCAGGATGAAGATCACCGGCTGGATCGTCACGTCGAGCAGACGTTCGGGGACGCGCGGGATCGCGCGGAGGCTTCGGCCGGTCAGCAGCGCGGTGTGACGCACGAAGCGCAGGGGCCGGCTGATCAGCGAGCGTGACCGCGGGGTGGGGGCGGCGATCGTACTCATGCCGCCACCTCCTCTCGTTCCGGCTCGTTGTCTGCGTCCGCGTCGTCGGACTCGCGGGTGGCGGCATGGCCGGTGAGCGCCAGGAACGCGTCGTCGAGCGTCGGCCGGCGCAGCGCGATTTCGTCGACGGCGACCCCGGCCTGCTGAATCGCGTCGGCGACCCGCGCCAGATCCGACACCTCGTCGGGCGCGGCGACCGAGACCGTTCGCGACTCGGCCGCCGGCGTCGTGTCGAAGCGATCGCCGAGCACGCGCTGCAGCTCCGCGAAGGCCTCCGCGTCGGCGGCGATGACGTCGACCCGCTGCTGTCCGACGCGTGACTTCAGCTCGGCCGGCGTGCCGGCGGCAACCTCCCGGCCGCGGTCGATCAGCACGACTCGGTCGGAGACCGCGTCGGCCTCGTCCAGATACTGCGTCGTCAGCAGCAGCGTCACGCCCTCAGCGACGAGCTCACGGATCGTCGTCCACACGACCTGGCGGCTGCGGGGGTCCAAGCCGGTCGTCGGCTCGTCGAGCACGAGCACATACGGCCGGTCGATCAGGCCGGCGGCGAGGTCGATCCGGCGGCGCTCGCCGCCGGAAAGGTTCTTCACGAGCCGATCGCGGAACGGCTCGGCGTCGAACCGGACGAGCAGTTCGTCGGCCACGCGCCGGGCTTCACCACGGCCACGGCCGCGCAGCCTCGCCATCAACACCAGGTTCTCACGAGCGGTCAGGTGCTTGTCCAGGGCCGCGAACTGTCCGGTCAACGAGATCCGCTCGCGCACGCGAGCGGCGTCCGTGACGACGTCGAATCCGGCCACCCGGGCGTGGCCGCTGTCGGGCGCGATCAGCGTCGCGAGCATCCGCACGGTGGTCGTCTTGCCGGCGCCGTTGGGCCCCAGCAGCGCCACGACCGTGCCTTCGTCGACACGCAGGTCAAGCGAGTCGACGGCGACGAACTCGCCGAATCGCTTGGTCAAGCCCTCAGTTTGTATCGCTATATCGGTCATGGTCCGTAAAAATACAGAGACTGAATAAATACTGCAAGTGAAATCCTGGTGGTACGCTTTTTGTTCGGGTTGAATGCCGTGGTTACCCAGACCGCGCTCAGCCCCGAAAGTCACCGATGGACAGCCAAATCCGCCCAGGCGACCCCGGGCAGCACCCTGCCGAGGAACTGCTCCCCGAGCCCCATGGCGACGAGATCCTCGACCGCCTGATCGTCGAGGAGATGGGCGAGGACATCGCGTCCAAGCTCCGCCGCGCCCGCGCTGCCGAGGAGGCGCGATACCGGCGCGAGCACCCGGACGAGGGCCTCCGCGAGCGCAAGCGCCGGCTGACGCGCCAGACGATCTCCGACGCGGCCACGACGATGTTCGCCACGCGTGGCTTTGACCACGTCACCGTTTCCGAGGTGGCCGCGCGGGTCGGAGTCTCGGAGAAGACGATCTACAACTACTTCCCAACCAAGGAATCGATGGTGCTCGACGCCGCCGATGAAACGCTTGCCCAGCTGGCACAAGCGCTGCGCGAGCGCGGGCCCGACGAGTCACTGACCGAGGCGGTGCTGCGCGCGCTGGAGAGCGACATGCGGCGGTTCGACGAGGTCTCCGATGACATCGTCGCCTTCCTCCCGATGTTCGTCGCGATGATCGAGACGACCGCAGCCTTGCACGCGGCATGGCTGGAGCTCTACGGCCGGCTTGTCGAGGTCGTGCGTGACGAGCTCGCCTTGCAGGCCGGCGTTGACCCCCGTGACCCCGAGGTTGCCGTCGCGGGGCGCGCGCTGGTGGGGCTGGTCCAGCTCGCGCTCGAATCCCGAGTCCGGTGGATCCAGGAGGGCCTGCGCGGAGAGGCGCTGCAGTCGGCCGTGAGCTCGGACATCAACCGGGCGGCGCGACTGCTGGAGACCGGCCTGTGGTCATTCGAACTGCTGACCCGGGGCGCCCGCGCGGCCAACCAGGCGCGAGATCTGACTCAGGCGGCCGAGCAGGCACGCGCTCAGGTCGTTTCGGCACTACGCCAGGCACGTGAAACCTGGGCCGAGGTCGTCCGTGAACACGCCGGGCACGGCGGGCACTGGCCCGGCCAGCGCCACGACCGAACGCTGAAGGATCAATTGCGCTCCGTCGCGGAACGTCAACGCGCTGAGCGAGCCGGGCAGGCGCAGCAGCGTCGCGCGCAGGCGCAGGCGCAGGAGCAGCGCGCGCAGCGGGCGAGACGGACATCACCGAGTGTCGGGCCGCGCCCGGCCGACGAATAGCCCCCGCGCCGTCGACCCACGCTTCTGACAGCCTGTCGGCGATGGCGCTCAGGATCGCAGTGCTGGGGCCGGGCGGGGTCGGCGGGTTCGTCGCCGGCGCCCTGTCGCACGCCGGCTCGGACGTGACGCTGATCGCGCGTGCGGAGACGGCGGCGGCGATCGAGGCAGGCGGACTGCATCTGGTCAGCCCACTGCTGGGCGAGTTCGACGCACCGGTGCCGGTTGTCGAAGACCTGGCGGCGCCCGTCGACTGCTTGATCGTCGCCACCAAGGCGCCTGGGCTCGCCGACGCACTGGACCGCGTCGCGGTGGACGCGCCGACAGTTGTCGTGCCGCTGCTCAACGGCGTCGAGCACCTGGCGACGTTGCGCGCGCGCTTCGGATCGGAGCGGGTCGTCGCCGCCGTGATCCGGATCGAATCCGACCGTCCGCGCCCCGGCGTGATCGTTCACTCCAGCCCCGGCGCCCGGATCGACATCGCCGGCCCGCCGCCGCCCGGCACCGAGCCGATCGTCGACGCGCTGGCCGCCGAGCTGCGCGGCGCCGGCCTGGACGTGCGACTCGGGGCTCCGGAGCCGGACGTGATCTGGTCAAAGCTCGCGCGGCTGTGCCCGCTGGCCCTGACGACGACCGCGTCGGACCGGCCGCTGGGGTTCGTCCGCACCGACCCGCGCTGGCGCTCGGCGCTGACCAACGCGGTGACCGAGACGGTCACGGTGGCAATCGCGGAGGGCGCGCAGCTCGACCCCGCCGACACGATCGCCGAGCTCGACGCCGCCCATCCGGAGCTCGGCTCGTCGATGCAGCGCGACGTCCGCGCCGGCCGGGCGCCCGAGCTCGACCCGATCGCCGGGGCGGTGCTCCGCGCGGGCGCCCGTCACGAGCTGCGCTGCCCGACGGTCCATTGGCTCGCCGACCAGGTTGCCGAACGCTCTATCCGGCCGGTGGGGCGGTCGTGAACGTGAGAGTGCTCAGGTAGGCACCCTTTTCGCTGTCTCCCGGTATCAGGACGGCGAGGCTGGCCGCGGGGCCAGCGTCCGCGGCGAAGTTCCACTGACCTTGGCGCTCCCATATGTGGTTAACCCACGTCGCCTTTGATTGATCGACCCCAACCTGTTATCGGATCAGGCCCTGCCGCAGCGCGGAACCGACCGCCGACGCTCGGTCGTGGACTCCGAGCTTCGTATAGATATGTTCGAGATGCGTTTTGACCGTTGCCTCGCTGAGCGTCAGCTCGTCCGCGATCTGGCGGCGCGGGCGCCCAGTGGCGGAGAGCTGAAGCACCTGTAACTCCCGAGCGGTGAGCAGCGGGGTCGTCAGCTCGTCACCGCGCCCGGTCGCAGAACGACGAACGCCCGATCTGGGTCTCGCGGTCGACGGTAGTGCTTGTGGTTCCGCGCGGAGCAGGGCACGCACCGTCGACACCACGTCGAGGCTGCTGTGCACGTATGGATACCCGATGTCCCGCAGGCTCATCGGAACCGCCGATCCGCCGAGCATGATCCGGGGCGCGAAGCTCGCCTTGTGAACCGCGTGGATCGCTCGCCACACATCGCAGACGGCGGTATCAACGCCGAACCCCAGCCCCGTCACCGCCGGCCGACGCTCCATCACGAACTCGGCGAGCGCGCCAATCGGAACGTCAGCGCCAAGAAACAAAACGTCATAACCCACCCCCTCCAGCACATCCGCCGCCATTCGCAGGCCCAGGCTGTGGCGCTGGCCCTGCGGAGCCGCCAACACCACCCGCTCCCGTGACCGGGCTGTCGCCGTGGTCAGTGCTCCGCACAGTCCGATCAGGACTCGATGGCTGATCGTGGTCGCGAGATGCTCATCGGCGACGCTGATCGCTCCCGACCGCCAGAGCTCACCGATCTCCACCATCGCCGGCGCGATGATCAGCGCCTGAATGGCCGGCGCCGGTACGCCGGCCAGCCGCGCCTCGTCGATTGCTGACTCAGCGAGGACGGCGCTTCCGACGCGCAGCGCCTGTTTGAGTTGCACAGCCAGCTCGAAACAGGTCGCGCTGGGGTCGCGCAACACGGCGCCACCTTACTGGGTTTTGACACCTCTGACGCTAAGTGCACGAACGTGGGTGGCGATATTCGCCTTATCCAAATCCTCGTCCCGTGCCCTGCCAAACCGACGAACTTTGCTTGAGTCGGGCTGTGCACTCGGCCCGGGAGTAAAGGCCTAAGCCCGATTACACCGGCGGGCGCACGGGCTCAGGCATGTCGCCCACGTAGACGGGCTCGGCGATCTCCTCGCTGCCGACCGCGTCGACGACCTCTTCCTCTTCGATCTCGCCGGCACCGTCGTGCTGGCCGTCGCAGAGGACTCGGAAGTTGCCGGTGACACCGCCGTCGGCCTGCAGAACGATCCCGGGAAGGATCTCCTCGCCCTCCTCGAGGTCGAGCCGCTCGATGTCGAAATGCGCCATCCCGATGCCCCAGCTGTTGTGGTCGGGGTTCTCGCGATCGTGAGACGCGACGCCTTGGGCGAAGCGCTCCAACAGCTTGGCCATCTTGGCGTTGTCGACCATCGTCACATCCTGCCAGACAGTCGTCGAACTCGCCGGGCGGCGTGCCTCAGCCGCCGCGCTCGATCAGTTCGATCCGGTAGCCGTCCGGGTCCCGCACGAAGCAGATCCGGCTGCCGCCCGCGCGGATCGTGTACGGCGGCTTCTCGGGGGTGATCCCCTGCTGTTTGAGCTCCGACAGGGTCGAATCGAGGTCATCGGTCGTGATCGCGATGTGGCCGTAGCCGGTGCCGATCTCGTACGGCTCGGTGCGGCCGTTGTTGTACGTCAGCTCAAGCCGCGGTTCGTCGCCGTCGTCCGGCAGGTTCATGAACACGTTGACGGCTTCGTCACGAATCGGCGCCCGTCGGATCTCGTTGAAGCCGAGCGCCTCGTAGAACGCGACCGAACGGTCGATCTCAAGGATGCGGTAGCAAGTGTGAATCAGGCTCATATCTCGGAGAGGCTACCTGAGATAGGCTGATTTTCATGATTATCGAGCGGTCGATGAGCGACGACTTTCTGACCAACAACTACATCGTCGCCGACGAGCTCGGCGGCCACGCGGTGATGATCGACGCGGGCGGGCCCGTCGCGCCCCTGTTCGATTTCCTGCGCCGTGGTCAGCTGACGCTGACCCATGTGCTGCTCACGCACTACCACTCCGATCACGTGGTCGACGTCGACCTGGTGGCGGCTGCGCATCCCGAGGTCCCGATCCTGATCCACGAGCTCGAGTACTCGCTCGTGCCGCAGGCGACCGCCACGATGGCCCCGGGCGAGACGATCAGCTCGGGGGCGCTGACGATCGAGCCGATCCACACCCCGGGCCACACCGCCGGAATGTTGTCGCTGCTGATCGACGGCACCGACGTGTTCACCGGCGACACCCTGTTCAAGGGGTCGGTCGGCGGCGTGCGTGCCCCTGGCTCGACCTCGTATGCCGACCTGAAGTCGTCGGTGATGGACACGCTGCTGACGCTGCCGGCCCAGACCCGGATCCACCCGGGGCACACCGACCCGACGACCGTCGCCGACGAGCTTGAGCACAACCGGTTCGTCCGGATCTGGCGCGGCCTGGACCCTGAGGGAACCGACAGCTGTCTCGCGCTTGGCGAGCCGGCGACGCTGATCCTGCTCGGCGACGACTACGACGGCGGCCACAAGGCGTGGGTCCGCTGGCCCGACGGCTCCGACGACATCGTCGCGGGTTCACGCGTCGAGACCGAGGGTTGATCGCAACCTCCCCGTGCGCAGCGCTGCCCGGCTCCTAGACTCAGACGCGTGCCCAACGACAAGATCCCGACGTCTCGCGTAGCGCGAACGGCGAAGATCGGAGGGTTGGCCGCGGGTCAGGCGATTCGCCAGGCTGGCACCCATGCCGCCAATGTCGCCCGCAGCGACGAGGGCAAGTCAGCCGCACTCGAGCGCCGCAACATCGAGGCCGCCGAGCAGATCGTCGAGGCGCTGGGGACGATGAAGGGCGTCGCGATGAAGGTGGGGCAGGTGATGTCGTTCCTCGACGTCGGGCTCGTGCCCGAGGAGTATCGCGAGGAGTTCCAGCTCAAGCTGGCCGCGCTCCGGGACGCCGCCCCGACGGTCACCTTCAAGGACATGGGCAAGGTGATCGAGCAGGAGCTCGGCGAACGGATCACGGACGTGTTCGAGGACTTCGACACCGAGCCGGTCGCGGCGGCGTCGATCGGTCAGGTGTACCGCGCGCGGCTGCTGGACGGCCGCGAGGTGGCGGTGAAGGTCCAGTACCCGGGCGTCGCCGCCGCGGTTCGCGCCGACATGCAGAACCTCGGTCTGATCCTGCGGCTGGCCAAGCGAATCGCCCCCGGGCTCGATCCGAAGGCGATCGGCGAGGAGATCCGCTCGCGGATCGGTGACGAGCTCGACTACGAGCTGGAGGCCCAGAACCAGCGCTCGTTGGCACGGATCTACCGGGGCCACCCGTTCATCGTGATCCCTGACGTGGTCACGTCGCTGTCGCGCGAGCGGGTGATGGTCTCCGAGTACGTGCACGGGACCGGCTTCGAGGTGCTCAAGCAGCGAGATCAGGCGGAGCGCGACCGCATCGGCGAGATCATCTTTCGCTTCTATTTCGGCTGCCTGTACCGCCATGGACAGTTCTCCGGCGATCCGCATCCCGGCAATTCGATGCTGCTCGACGACGGCCGGATGGCGTTCCTGGACTTCGGGTTGTTCAAGCGGATGCCGCCCGGGGCGGTCGAGCTTGAGATTGACGTCGCCCGCTCGATCATCGACGGCGACACCGACCGGATCATGCGACTCGGAACCGAGGTCGGGTTCTTCACCGACCCCGACAAGTTCAATCCCGACCGCGTGCTTGCCCACTTTCGCGCCGCGACCTCGTGGTACACGTGCGACCGTGAGGTCACCCTGACACCGGAGTACGCCACCCAGGTGATGATCGACATGAGCGACCCACGCTCGGAGTACTTCGGCTATCTGCGCCACGAGTCGGCACCGCCCGACCACATCTTCGGGCGGCGAATGGAAGTGCTGACGCTGGCGGTGATCGCCCAGCTGCACGCGACCGGCAACTTTCACCGGATCGCGCGCGAGTGGTTCTACGACGATCCGCCGGCGACCGAGCTGGGCCGCCAAGAGGCCGCCTTCTACGGCCAAGCCGTCGCCTGATCCACACTCTCGGCACCGCACGCCTGGCGCCGTCGCACGCAACGAAGCGATTCAAATCCGCGTGACCGCATAGGTCCGTTGCAGAACCGGTTGCGTATCGCTGCGATCCAGGTATAGGGTGCGCGATCTCTGGGTCGAGGAACGAAACGTCGGGAGGCATGAATGACACGGTTCGGTACGCGCAGGGTGCTGCTGGCGCTCACGTCGCTCATCGCGGCACTTGCTGCGGCTGGAGGGGTTGCGCTCGCGCGGTCCACCTCATCGCACCGACATCGCGGTCTGCCCCTGGCCAAGGTGCTCAAGCTGCAGGGCCGCAGCGACTCCCGCGTGATCGTATTGCTGAAGAACCAGTACTCCGCGCTGCCTCCCGCCAAGGACCACATCGAAGCGCGCAGGAGTGTCCTCAGCACGGCGCAGTCTCCGCTCGAGTCGGCCGTCCGCAGATCAGGTGGAACCATCCACTACAGCTACGACACCGTCAATGCGTTCGCGGCGACCGCCTCGAAGGCGGAGATTGCGAAGCTGCGGTCTAATCCAGCGGTCGCCTCGGTCGTCCCCGACACCATCGTCCAGGAGCCGACACTCGGCGCTCCCACCGGAGGAGGAGGTGGCGCGGGCTACAACGACCAGCCCCTGGAGCGCAAGCACCTGAGCCTGAAGGCCTACGCGAAGGCACGGGTCGCTGACGGCGCCCAGCAGGTCTGCCCGGCCAACCCCGCCGACCCGATCATCGCGCCCGAGGGCCTGTCGTTGACCAACGTGCCGCAGGCGCAGGCGCTTGGCGTCGACGGCTCCGGGGTCAAGGTCGCGTTCGTCGCCGATGGGCTCGACATCGACAATCCGGATTTCATCCGTCCCGACGGGTCGCACGTGATCGCCGACTTCCAGGACTTCTCAGGCAACGGAACCGGGACGCAGTCAGGCGGCGGCGAAGCGTTCGGCGACGCCTCGACGATCGCCGCCCAGGGCAACGTCACCTATGACCTATCGCAGGAGACCAACGCGAACAACCCCCTGCCGCCGGGCTGCAATATCAAGATCGAGGGGGTCGCGCCCGGCTCCACGCTGTACGCGATGAAGGTGTTCGGCGACAGCAACAATGCGTTCACCTCGACGATCATCCAGGGCATGAACTGGGCGGTGGCGGTCGACCACGTCAACGTGCTCAACGAGTCGTTCGGCGGCGACAGTTTGCCTGACACCGACCAGGACGTCATCAAGCAGTTCAACCGGCTGGCCACCGCGGCGGGCGTCGTCGTGACGGCCTCGAGCGGCGACCAGGGCACCGCCAACACGATCGGCTCGCCGGCCTCGGACTCCGCCGTCAGCGGCGGCGAGATCTCGGTGGCCGCGACCACCCAGTTCCAGGGGCTCGCGCAGACCACGCGCGGCGCCTATCAGCTGTTCCACGACGGGTGGCTGAACGACAACATCGCCAACTTCAGCTCCAGCGGTTTCACCCAGAGCGGCACCACGGTGGATCTCGCCGCTCCGGGTAACGAGAGCTTCGAAGCGTGCACGCCCAATCCGGACCTGTACGCCAACTGCATCAACCTCAATGGCGCTCCGTCGAACATCGCGACGTTCGGCGGCACCAGCGAGTCGTCGCCGTTCACGGCCGGCGTCGCAGCGCTGATGATCCAGGCCTACCGGCAGACGCACAACGGCCAAACTCCGTCGCCGGAGCTGGTCCGTTCGATCATCACCTCGAACGCGACCGACCTGCAGATTCCGTCACAGGAGCAGGGCGCCGGCGAGCTCAACGCGCTCGCCGACGTGCAGGCGGCCGAGTCGGTCAACTCGTCCAAGCCGGTCGGAACCGGCCGGCTGATCTCGCCCGGCCAGCTGGATTTCGCCCAGCAACCGGGCAGTGCCGAGAACGGCGCGGTGCGCGTGACCAACGTGGGCGCGAGTACCGAGACCTACACCCCCAGCCTGAGGACGCTGGGCAGCACGACGTTGTCTGACGACGCTGGGGATCTGAACCTGACCCCGGCCACCGATCCGACGTTCTTCGACTACAAGGGGGTCCCGCAGGGCTATCAGAAGTTCACGTTCACGGTGCCCGCGGGCGCCCAGCGCATCGACGCCACCATCGCCCATCCGCTCAACGCAGACGGGACCAGCGCCGAGGTCAACATGACGCTGTTCGATCCGCAGAATCGGATGGCCGCCTACACCTATCAGTCCGCCGGCGAGGAGGCGGGGTACGGGCATATCGACGTCCGCGCACCGACGCCGGGCACGTGGACCGCGGTCGTGTTCTCGCCGGTGCCGTCGGCGCCTGACAGCTTCACCGGCGCGGTCCACTACGACATCTCGACCTCACAGTTCGTCGGGGCCGGGTCGGTCTCGCCCTCGTCACTGACGCTCGCCCCAGGACAGAGCGGGTTCGTGCACGTGTCGTTGGCGACGCCGACGGCGCCGGGCGATTACAGCCGTGACCTGCAGATCGCCGACAGCACTGGCAACACCAGCGTCGTGCCGATCGTGTCACGGTCGCTGGTGTCGCTGACCGGCGGCTCGGGCGCGTTCTCGGGCACGATCGTCGGCGGCGACGGTGACGGCGGACTGGCGACCACGCAGACGCTGGCGTTCAACGTCCCGCGCGGCGCGCCCTTCCTGCACGTGCAGTTCAACGTGCCCGACGGAACCTATCCGAACCTGTTGAGCTTCCTGGTGTCGCCCGACGGCCAGGCCGTCGGTCAGTCGGACATTCCGCAGGTGTCGGGCAACCAGGTGCTGCAGGCGACCGCCACCAACCCGCAGCCGGGCCAGTGGAAGTTCGTCGTCGCCGGACTGGATCCGTACGGTGGCAACGCGGTCTCCGAGCCGTTCTCGGGCAGCGTGTCGCTATCGCCGTTCCCGATCAAGGTCAGCGGCGTGCCGGACAGCGCGCGGACGCGCATCCCAGCCGGCAGTTCGAAGACGGCGTCCGTGAAGGTCACGAACACCGGTAACACCGACATCCAGCTGTTCCTTGACCCCCGACTCGACCAGCGCAAGCTGTACTCGCTGACGGCGCTCACGCCAACGACGGACGTCGCACTGCCGCTGGCAGGCTCGCTCTTGTTCGCCGTGCCGACGGAGACCAACCTGTTGTTGGCCTCGGCGCAGGGGAGCGCTCCGATTACGTTCGACTGGGGCTTCGGCGACCCGGACCTCGAGTCGGTCAGCCACGGCAACAGTGCGTCCGCGGCGTTCGGGGCGAGCCCGGTGACCTCGGGAATCTGGGCGATCAACCCGGCGTTGATCGGTCCGATCGCGCCCGCCGGGGCGACCGGCACCGTGAACGCGGGCATGGCCGGTCTGACCCGCGCGTTCGACTCGTCGGTCAGCACGCCCGAGGGTGACCCGCTGACGCTCGATGTCAATCCGGACGCCGTGGCCAAGCAACCGATCGACGTCGCGCCCGGCGCATCGACCCGGATCCCGGTCACGTTCACCGCCGGCACGCGGCGTGGATCGGTCGTGTCCGGCGACCTGTTCGTCGACGACTACCAGGCCAGCGCCCTCTCGGCCAACGAGCTTGGCGACATCCCGTACAGCTACCGGGTGGGTCGCTAGGGCGCTCCTTACCGCTACTCGGCCCGTGGCGCTGGGGCGATCTGCCCTAGCGCTACGGGGTCCGGCGCTATAGGCTGGGCGCAATAGCGCCCGACCGGTCAGCGCTTCACGAGCCTGACCGGCTCACGCGCACAGGCGCTCAAGAGGGGAGAGACGATCGGGGGGATCGCCGGCCAGCCGGCGGTTCCCTCATCGTTGCGCTCCGGGACGCCGCCGAACCGTGGCGGATTGGTCCGGCGGACCCGGACTGACTCGCCATCGTTCGCGGCCGCCGTGGCCGCCACGGCCGCCGTGGCCGCCGGGCCGCCGTGGCTGCGGGCCGCCGGGCCGCCGCGGCCGATCGGGCCGCCAGCTGCGGGCCGCGGGCTGCGGGCCGCGCGGCTGCAGCGCGCGCGACGGCTCAGACCGTCACTGGCGCGTGCGAGCCGACCGACCCTGCGGGGGCGCCGGTCGGGTCCGCGCCGATCGACTCGACGGCCTCGGCCTCGAGATCGGCGGGCGTATCCGGGATCTGCTCGCCCAGCCGCGCGACCTGCTCGCCGCGGCGGCGGGGGCGCCAGACGCGGGAGTACTCGGCGGCGAAGTACGAGCCGACGACCAGCACCAGCGCGAGGAACTGGCCCAGGAACGTCTCCCAGTTGTTGAACAGGCTCAGCCAGGTGCCCATCCAGCCGGGGATGTGCAGCCAGCTGATCTCGGTGGTGGAGATCCAGCCGGCGAGCTGCATCTCGTTGACCTCCTCGCCGACCTGGACGAGCAGCACCAACAGCAGCATCACGCCGGTGATGATCAGCAGCTTGCGGTACGGCAGCCGCGCGTGCAGCGTGAACGTCAGCACCCCGACCGCCGCGGTGAACAACAGCCCGATGACGACGCCCTCCAGGACGACGCCGGCGCCGTAGACCTCGCGCAGCGCCTGCAGGAAGATCACGATCTCGAACGCTTCGCGGTAGACCGAGGTGAAGCCCAGCAGCGCGAGACCGAACAGCATCCGCCGCTGGTTGGTCTCGGCGTCGGCGCCGAGCAGGCCCCGACGGCGCTTGTGGTGGTGCGAGATCCAGCCGGTCCAGTAGACCTTGTGGAAGAACCAGTTCATCACCACCAGCAGGACGATCAGCGCGGGAATGCCCGTCGCAGCCTGGATCGTGTACTCGCTGCCGTGAAACTGGCCGATGAACCAGATGACGAGAAACCAGGTGCCGACGCCGGCGACGAGCGCCAGCGACGAGCCGGTCGCGACCGGTCGCCGATAGATCTTGTTGGCTCCGAGGAAGCTGGCCGTGATCGCCGCCAGGACGAGGATCGTCTCCAGCCCCTCGCGGAAGACGAGGATCGCGGAGTCGATCACGACCGTCGTGCGACCGAGCTGATGCGTGCCATCGGTCGGATTGGCCGTCCCTCCCGACGCGTGCCAGCTGAACACCACGATCAGCACCGCCGCCACCAGCACGACCCCGGTCCAGACGTAGAAGCTGGCGGACTGAGAGCGCCCGGCCTTCCGCGGCGGCTTGGTAGTGGTGGTCGGAGTGGATTGCACGAGGCCCTCTTACCGTTAGATTCAGACTGCGAGACGCCGCCAACGGCTGGCGCGGGCCCAATGTATCACGAATTAGGGGCCCCTAATAAGGTTGACCTAACAACTGCGCGAACGTGCTGACCGACCTGATCTCCACCGGTGACGCAAGCGGCGATCCGGAACTCGTCGAGCAACTCGTTGACCTTCGCGGACACCTCACGCACGCGGTCGCGGCCGCCGTCATCGACCTCGACGCGGAGTCGAGCTCGCGTTGGGCGCACCTCACCACGAACAAGCCGCGCACGGTCACGAGCCCCGACGTCAAGGTCGACGCCGACCCGAAGTTCGAGCTCGGATCGGTGACCAAGGGCCTGACCGGGATGCTGCTGGCCGACGCAATCGGCCGCGGCGAGCTGAACCTGGAGACGACCGCCGGGGAGATCCTCGCGGCTCGTCCCGAACTCAAGCGACAAACGCGGGGACCGCTGCACACGATCACGCTGCGCGAGCTGTGCACTCACACCTCAGGGCTGCCTCGGCTGCCGCGGACCGCGAGCACCGTTGGCCGCATCGTGCGCTACTCGCTGCTCGGCCTGGACCCGTACCGGGGTCAGTCGGCCGAGCACGTGATCCGACTGGCCGCCAGCCAGAAGCTGCAGCACCGCGGCCGTTACCGGTACTCCAACCTCGGCGGTGCCATCGCGGGTCAGTTGCTGGCGATCGCGGCCGGCTCCGAGTACTCGGTCCTGTTGCGCGAACGGATCTTCGGACCGTTGCAGATGACGTCCTCGACGGTCGCGGTCAAGGGCGGTACCGCCGCGCGGGGGCGTACGAAATCCGGACGCGGCCGCCAGCCGTGGGTGATGGACGGCTACGCGCCCGCGGGCGGCGTGATCTCGACGATCGAGGACGTCAGCCGGCTCACCGCCGCGCTGGTCGACGGATCGGCGCCGGGGATCGAGTCGTTGGCGGCACTGGACGACATCGAGACGTCCGCGCCTGGGCGTGCGGCCGGGATGTTCTGGATCATCGAGCCGCTCGGACGCGACGGAAAGCCCGCCGACACGGCGACGCCCGGCACTGTGCTGACCTGGCACAACGGCCGAACCGGGGGCTACTCGGCATTCCTCGGGGTCGCCCGTGGGCAACGCCGGGGCGTGGCCGTCCTCGCCGACACGTCCGACAGTTCGCAACAGCGAGGGATCGCGCTGCAGTTGCTGGGCAGCCTCAGCGAGCGACGCTGAGAGCTCGACTGCCGCTCGGGCCGTCGACCAGCTCGCGCATCGCCGCAAAGTGCCGGCGGGCCTCCTCGTCGTCGTGGCCGCGATCTGAACCCGAACCGGTCAGCTCGGCCACCTCGATCGCGCCCAGCGGCCGCAGCGGGCGACCGGTCGACATCGCCAGCACCTGGCTGCGGCAGGCCAGCTCCAGCGTGTAGAGGTCCAGATAGGCGGACTCGATTGTGTCGCCGACGACGACGGCGCCGTGCCCGCGCAGCAACAGCACGTCGTTGTCGCCGAGCGCGGCGGCGATCCGCTCGCCCTGGGCCTCGGCGCCGCCGACCAAGTCGTAGCGATCGTTGTATGCGATCCGCCCCGCGAAGGCGACCGACATCTGCGAGGCGACGACCAGCTCCGGGTCGTCGAGCAGCGACAGCGCAGTCGCGTACGGCGGATGCGCATGCAGCACGCACCGCGCATCGGGTCGGACCTCATGCAACGGCTGGTGGATCCGGTAGCCGATCAGGAACTGCAACCCGCGGGCGCGGGCGTCGTCGTCGCCGGTGCTCAGCACCAGCGAGTCCCCGTCGATCAGTGCCCAGTGCCGATCGGCGGGCGTGATCAGCATCCGACTGGAGTCCAGCATGAACGAGAAGTGATTCCAGGTCCCCTCGGCCAGCCCGTCACGGGCGGCGATCCGGTGAGCGGCGGCCAGCACGTCACGCGCATGAGCTTCCTGATGATCGACCGACCGCTCTGGTGCTGCAGACATGAGACCTCCTTCAGCGCCGCACTTTGCCCTCAGCGCTACCCACCCGCGCGCCGCCACTAACGGCGACGGACGATCAGACGGTCTGGACCTGGAACAGGCTGGTCGTCCCCGGAGAGCCGCTCGGCAGCCCGGCGGTGATACCGACCCGCTGACCGGGCGTGACCCAGCCCAGCTCAACGACCCGCTGGGCGGCGTCGGCGATCAGCTCCTCGGTCACCTCGTGGCGGCGCATCCAGGCCGCTTCGACACCCCACATCAGGCTGCAGCGCCGTAACGTCTCTCGACCGGGCGACAGGCAATAGATCGGGATCTCCGGGCGGTGGGCGGAGATCAGCCGCGCCGAACGCCCTGACAAGGTCGGCACGACCAGCGCCGCCAGGTCCAGCTGCCGGGCGGCCGCGCACGCGCTGTAGGCGATCGTGTACGCCGGATCCCGGGTGCCGCGGAAGACGCGCTCCTCGTTCCAGCGCTCGTAGGGCAGCGACGCCTCGGTGTACTCGGCGATCGAGGCCATCATCGCGACCGCCTCGACCGGATAGGAGCCGATCGCGGTTTCCTGCGAGAGCATCACCGCATCGGTGCCGTCGAGGATCGCGTTGGCGACGTCGGTCGCCTCGGCGCGGGTGGGCCGGGACGCGTTGACCATCGAGTCGAGCATCTGGGTGGCGGTGATCGACGGGCGGGCGAGCTGTCCGGCGATGTGCAGCAACCGCTTCTGGACGATCGGGACCTGCCAGATCGGCATTTCGATCCCGAGGTCCCCGCGGGCGACCATCACGGTGTCGGCGGCGCGGATGATCGCCTCGGCATCCTCGACCGCCTGCGGCTTCTCGATCTTGGCGACCAGCGGGAGTCGCGTATGACGGCGGACGGTGTCGACGTCCTCGGCCGATCGCACGAACGACAGCGCCACGATGTCGACGCCGATCGACTCGCCGAAGCGCAGCATGTCGAGGTCCTCCTCGGGAACCGCCTGCAGGCCGCGGGTCGATCCCGGGATGTTGAGCCCTTGCCGATTCGCGACCGAGCCGCCGACCTCGACGGTCGTCTCAACCTCGGCGCCGGCGGCATGCACCCGTCCGACGCGCAGCCGGATCGCGCCGTCGGCCAGGTAGATCACGTCGTCGGGATCGACCGCGTCGGCCAGCCCCTTCCACGAGACCGACATCTGCGTCTCGTCGCCGAGCTCGGTGGAGCCGCACAGCAGCCGCAGCCGCTCGCCGGGCTTGAGCTCGACGATGTCGCCGCGCAGCGCCCCGATCCGCAGCTTCGGTCCCGGCAGATCCTGGAGGATCGCGACCTGGCGTCCGACCCGGTTAGCGGCCGCGCGGACCCGCTCGGCGTTCTCGGCGTGCAGCTCACGGCTGCCGTGCGAGAAGTTGAACCGGGCGACGTCGAGACCGGCCTCGACCAGCCGCACCAGCGTCTCCGGATCGCGTGACGCGGGGCCGATCGTGGCGACGATCTTGGTGCGACGGCGGGCCATGACGGGGTCAACTTAGCTGAGCGCGTGTGGACGAAACGTGAACGTTTGACCCGGGCGGCGGAGCCGTCGCTTACGACAGCGTCCCATCGACGAGCACCGGCTCGCCGTCGGCGGTCAGCCGACCACCCTGACGCAGATCACAAATCAGGTCCCAGTGCAGCGCCGAGACGTTCGTGCCCCCGGTCTCCGGGTAGGAGCGGCCGAGCGCCAGATGGACCGTCCCGGCCATCTTCTCGTCCAGCAGCGTGCTTCCGGTAGCGCGGTCGATCCCGGGGTTGGTCCCGATCCCCAGCTCTCCGAGGAAACGTGCGCCGGCGTCGATCGCCAACGACGCGTCGAGTTGCTCCTGGCCCTGTTGCGCAGTGGCGGACACGACCTCGCCGTCCGTGAACGTGAGGGTCACATCGGACACGGTTGCTCCCCGCGCGCTCGGGACGGTGAAGCGGATCGTCCCGTTGGCCGACCGCTCGTGCGGACCGGTGAAGACCTCGCCGGACGGCATGTTGCGCCGGCCGTCGGAATTGACCCAGGTCCGGCCACCGACATCAAGCGTGATGTCGGTGCCGTCGGCCTCGATCCGGATTCGGCGGACGTCCGACAACCGGGTCACCAGCTCCGCCTGACGGCGAGACAGCTCGGCCCAGGCGCCCGCCGGATCGGCCCGATCCAGGAACAGCGCCCCGGCGACGAACGTCTCATAGTCGGACTCGGCCATCCCGGCCCGCTGGGCGAGCGCCGGCGTCGGCCAGATCGTCGACGCCCAGCGACGGCTGAGCCGGGTCTCGCGGATCGCGACCCGGGCAGCCGCGGCCCGCGTCAGCAGTCCCGGCTCGATCCCGGCCAGCGCCGACGTGTTCGATGGCGCGTCGATCGCCACAAACGCGTCCACCGATTGTGCCTCGGCCAGCTCGACGGGCGCGAACCCGTCCAGGTGCCGGTCACGGGCGTGGCGGTAGAACTGCGCGCCGACCGCGGGCGGGGTCACGCGCAGCACCGGCCATGCATCCCGATCGAGGATCGCCGCGTGCACTGCGGTGACCAACGGCTCGGCCTTGGTGGTGGCGACGACCAACACCTGCTGCCCGGGCGCGAGCTCAAGGCACCAGTCGCACAGCAACGACGCGAACGCCTGCGGATCGACCGTCGTCACGGGGCCGGGAGCTCCGGAAAGTGATCGGCGAGATGGACGCGCAGCGACGCACGGATGAACGTTCGCTCGGCCTCGGTGGCCATCCGGTAGCGACCCAGCAGCTCCCGCTGACGACCGATCGGGACGCCGGAGATCGTCCACGAAACCGCCAGGCGCTCGAACAGCAGCTCGGTCGCGCGCGCGAGCGCGTCCTCGCGATGCAGTCCGCCGGCGAGCGTGTCGGCATACTCGCGACGCGCGGCCGGGGTCAGCGAGCCGCGCAGCTCCAGCACGTTGCCATCGGCGTCGGTGTAGTCGCTCGTCGGCGCGACGAGCTTGACGCGTTGCCGGTTGCGCTTGCCCACGAGCAGTCGCTCGCTAGGGGAGCGCGTCCGCGGCCGCGTTGAGCTGGCCGGCGACGTCGCCGGTAACCGGGCCCGCGTGGCCGGCCCAGACAATCGCCGCTTCCAGCCCCGCGAGCTTGCGGATCGAGGCGCTGGCGCGGTCGGTGCTCTGATCGAACGCGGGGTGCGGGATCCGCGGGCCACCCTTCCGTCCGGTCTGGATGTCCAGCGTGTAGATCGCGTCCGA
Organism: uncultured Solirubrobacteraceae bacterium; assembly: GCA_963743985.1. Taxonomy (GTDB): domain Bacteria; phylum Actinomycetota; class Thermoleophilia; order Solirubrobacterales; family Solirubrobacteraceae; genus Palsa-465. Next base: position 28,120 of record CAVUSD010000017.1, read on the forward strand.
GACCAGCGCCAAGCGGTCAGACTCACGGAACAGGCCGATCAGTCCGGGCGCGTGACCAGGGAGTTCGACCACGCGGAAGCCCGCGATCTGATCGCCCTCGGCAACGGTTCCGGCGATCGTGACCGCGCCGCCGTCCCAGGTGGGCAGCATCTTGGCGTAGAACGGTCGCGCGTAGGGCCGCAGCTTGGAGAGGTCGAAGTACGCGCGAAACGGCTCGTCCGACTCGGCCGCCTCCCGTTCGGCCTCGTGGCAGAAGACCGGCGCGGCGAGCGCCGGAGCAGCGCCGCGATGGTCGGGATCCGCGTGGCCGAGCACGACCCGCTTGACCCCGCCCAGGCGCGCCGCCGCCGCCAGGATCGCAGGGCCCATCCCGTCGATGCCGGCGTCGAACACGGCGACGCCGCCGTCGGGCTCGGCGATCAGGTAGACGTTCATCGTCCGCAGCGGGAAACCACCTCGCAGCAGCCACACGCCTTCAGCGATCGGTTCGGCCTCGCCGGCGTGGATCCCGACCGCAGCGCGAGTCCGGAGGTTCGAGACCTTGGCCAGCCGCTGTTGCGCGGAGGAGCCGTTGGGCGGCAGCAGCCCGAGTTGGCGGGCGACGTCAGCGGAGTCGGTATAGGCGTCGTTGTGGACGATCCGGTCGTCGCGGACCGTGACCACATCGCAGCCCTCGAGCGAGATCTGCGCGTGATTGGGGGCGAATCCGTAATAGCTGCCAGGGCCGGCGAAGGTCGCCTGCGCCCGCCACCGGACCGCGGCGCGCTCCTCGTCGGCCGTGATCTCGATGATCCGCATCGCGAAGTCGGGGAACGCGGCGAAGATCTCGCCGAAGTACGCGCGGATCTCGTGAGGTGCGGTCAGCTCCCGGTCGCCGACCAGCCGATCGGTCCCGCCAGGGTGCCAAACGGCGACCGCGGCGTCGAGATCGTGACGCCCGACCGCCTCGAAGTACTGCGTTGCGATCTCAGCCGCGTTGGCCATCGGACGGGCGAGTCTACGCGTTGACGAATATCGTGCACCCTTATGCCACCGAGACGTGATTTGGGCCGCGGCGAGCGGGTACTGCCGGGCCTCTGGCGCCTGCGCCTCCCCCTGCCCTGGCCCGGGATCCCCCATTGCAACGCGTGGGCACTCGCCCAGGGCGACGGATTCGTGCTGGTCGACACCGGCATGTACGACGCGACCTCGATCGAGCACCTGGACCGCGCGTTGCACCAGGTCAAGCTCAAACTCGAGGACACAAAGCTGCTGGCGATCACGCACGCGCACTCCGACCACTGGGGCCAATCAGCCCCGATCGTCGAGCGAGCGGGTTGTGAGATGTGGATGCACCCGAACCACGAAGCGCAGTTCGCCAACCTGACAGACCCCGACCGCGCGTTGACCCGGCGGATGGAGGTGGCCCGGCATTCCGGGGTCCCCGACGGAGCGCTGACCGAGTACGTCAAGCGCGTCAAGGACCTACCGTCCGGGATCGCCGCGACGATCGAGCCCAATCAGCCGCTCCTCGACGGAGTCACGATCGACACCGACCTCGGCACCTGGCAGGTGATCGAGACGCCTGGCCACACCCCGTCGCACGTCTGCCTGTTCCAACCCGAGCGGCGGCTGCTGATCTCCGGCGACCACCTCCTGGGCCGGATCTCGCTCTACTTCGACTACGGCCAGTCGCCCGACCCGGTCGCCGAATATCTGTCCTCACTGCAGAAGATCGAGGGTGCCCGCGCCCGGCTGGCGCTGTCGGGCCACGGCAAGCCGTTCCTGGACGTGCCCGGCCACATCGAGGGAACGCGGCGGTTGGTGGTCGAGAACATCGAGCGGGCGACGGCCTCGGTCACCAGCGAGCCGCGCACGGCGATGACGATCGCGCTCGACATGTTTCGCGAACAGCGCGGCGCCCGCCACCCCGCTTGGCTGCTGTCCCAGACACTCTGCTACCTGCGGCACCTGGAGCAGGCCGGCCAGGCACGACGGGAGACCGACGGCGAACTGCAGTTCTGGCGAACCGGAGATTCCTAGCCGGTCGGGATTGGTTTCGCCTCTCCGCGGCTCGCTCGCCCCGGGCCGGCCGCCCCCGGCCGGGTCGAATCCCAGTCGCTTGCGCCATGACCTAGGTCCGACCTGGATATGGCCCGCTCGTCGGGCTCTATCCGCTTCGCACCCCCACCACCCCGCATGCGACCCATGTTTGACCCACCGCCGCAGGCGCTGGGCGACGCCAACGGCCGCATAACGTTGACACGATCGTGTCAAGGTTGGTAGCCTGGCGGTCATGAAGATCGATCGGATCATCGCCGAGGCCGACAGGCCGCTGTTCTCATTCGAGTTCTACCCGCCGAAGACCGATGCTGGAGAACGGGTCCTGGGGCTCGCGTTGGAGTCCCTGCGCCAGCTCGACCCGGATTTCGTCTCGGTTACCTACGGCGCGGGCGGAAGCACGCGGGCACGGACGCTCGAACTGACCAAGTGGATCAAGCAGGAGCTCGGGATCGAGGCGATGGCCCACCTGAGCTGCGTCGGCGTCACCACCGACGAGCTGCGGACGATCCTGGACGACATGAGCGCGGCCGGGATCGAGAACGTGCTCGCCCTCCGGGGCGATCCACCCCGCGGTGAGACCGAGTGGCGCGCGCATCCCGGCGGCCTGCGCTATTCGACCGAGCTGGCGGCGCTGATCAGCGCCGATTACGACGCCTGTGTCGGTGGCGCCTGCTTCCCGGAGGTGCACCCCGAGGCGCCGGACCTCGCCCACGATCTGCGGTTCCTGCGGGAGAAGGTCGACAACGGAGTGTCATTCCTGATCAGCCAGCTGTTCTTCGACAACGAGCTGTACTTCCGGTTCGTCGACGAGGCGCGGGCTGCCGGCATCGACGTACCAATCCTGCCGGGGATCATGCCGATCACCAACCTGAGCCAGATCAAGACGATCACCGGACTGTGCCAGGCGTCGATCCCCGAACCGTTGCGCGAGGCGTTGGAATGGCGCTCGCACGACCCCGAGGCGGTGCTGCAGCTGGGGGTCTCCTACGCGACCCTGCAGTGCGCCGAACTACTGGCGCGGGGCGCCCCCGGAATCCACTTCTACACGCAGAACCGCTCGCACGCCACCCGGGCAATCCTGTCCGCGCTGAAGCTGCTGCGCCCGTGGGTCACCCGCGACGTCGTCAGGACCGAGGCGCTGACCCCAGGTCTCGCGTGATCAGCGACCACGCCTCCGCATCACGGCGCCCGGCTCGCTCGCGCCAGTAGCCGCGCAGCACGCCCTCACGCACGAAGCCCGCCTTCGTCGCGGCCGCGAGCATCGGCCCGTTGCCCGGGTCGACGAACAGCTGCACGCGTGCCAGGGATGCCTCCTCGATCAGCCAGCGACCGGCCAGCGCCAGCGCCGCCGACCCCAGCCCCCGGCCACGCTCCGACGGCGCGATCCAGATGTCCAGGTCGGTCCGGCTGTAATGCAGCTCGGCCTCGCGGACGTCGATCTGGCCGCAGCAGAGGTCGGACCCGGGCTTCAGGACCGTCAGCCACAGGCTGGCGCCGAGCGCGCGCTCGGTGTCCGCCAGCTCGGTACGCCGGCCCAGCTCGGCGCCGCTGGGCGGACGCGGCATCCGCAGTTGCACGAACAGCTGCGGATCGTCCTGATGTGCGATCAGGACCTCAGGGATATCTCGCTCGGCGGCGAGGCGCAGCTGCACGCCATCACCGGACAGCGGCGCTGGAAATCTCGGAAACGAGGGCATGCGTCTGTTGCGGACCGTAGCCTGGTTGACACGATGACGCCGCCGACGACGACGAGCCTCAGACGAAATCTCCGCGACGACCGCGATTCCGGCGACGAGCTGCATTTCACGGTGCGTCGCTCTGACCGGGCGCGACGAGTCCGCGTGACCGTCGACGCCATCCGGGGCGTCGAGGTCGTGCTCCCCCGGCGCGCGCCGGCCCGTGCCGCCGACGACGCGGTGCAGGAGCTCGGTGCCTGGATCCGGCGCCGGCTGGCGGAGCTCGAGGCGGCGCGTTCGGTCGTCGCCGCCCGCGGGGACACCGTCCCCTACCTCGGGACGACGCTGCGGTTGGTGCCGCAGCCCGGACGCACGCGCGCGCACCGTCGCGGCGACGAGCTGCTGGTGCCCGCCGGCGACGCACAGGAGCCGGCACTGGAGCGCTGGTACCGACGCGCCGCCCGCGGCGAGATCGCGCCTCGGCTGGACCGAGCCTGCGAGCAGGCCGGCCTGTCCTACACCCGGCTGACGATCCGCGCGCAGCGCACCCGCTGGGCGAGCTGTTCACGCTCCGGCGCGATGAGCTTCAACTGGCGACTGCTGCTGGCGCCCGGAGAGGTGCTCGACTATGTCGTCTGGCACGAGGTCTGCCACCTCCAGGTGCTCGATCACTCGCCACGGTTCTGGGGGCTGCTGGCGCGGTGGTGCCCGGACTACCGAGAGCGCGCGGCCTGGCTGCGACGGCACGGCCAGACGCTCGTCCTCTGAGCTCGAGCCGAGACCGGAACTCAGGCGGCCAGCGGCTCGGCGCCGGGCAGTTCCAGCTCCATCTCGGTCGTCTCGCCGCGGAACACGCGGTCGACGGGGCCGGCGGCCAAGCCGTTGAGCAGCCGTTGAATCGCCAGGTTGTCCGACAGCATCATCGCGCGAAACCGGGTGATCCCCTGCGCGACGGCGAGCTCGGCCAGCCGGCCGACCAGACGGGTACCGACGCCCTTGCCCTGCAGCGCGTCGGCGACAACGATCGCCACCTCACCGGTGTCGGGCCTGCCCGGGATACGGATGCACCGGGCCACAGCGACGATCGGGTCGCCCGGCAGCGACGGTTGGGTGGCGACCAACGCGATGTGATCGATTCCGTCGACCTGCACGAGATATCGGACGTCAGCGCCGGTCAACTCTGGCTTGGCTGACAGGAACCGGCGATAGCGCGACTCGGGCGAGAGCCGCTCGTGCGAGGCGCTGAGCCGGTCGCCATCATCGGCGCGGATCGGCCGGATCAGCACCGGCGGATCGATACAGGTGTCCAAGTCCATGACACGAACATACGTACGATCACGCCGAACGTCTGTGGTCGTGGTCACAGGTGGTTGCGAGCGCAACAGAATCGCAACCTGGCCGCCGTGGCGCCGCGCCCGGCAGCCTCGGATCGTCGCGGTCAGGCGAGGTTGAACGGATCCCGGGTCGCCCCGGTCAGCTCGATCCAGACGGTCTTGCACTCCGTGTACTCCGTGAGCGCCTCGAGCCCGTTCTCACGGCCGAGCCCGGACGCCTTGAAGCCGCCGAACGGGGCCATCGGTCCGACCGCCCGGTACGAGTTGACCCACACCGTGCCGGCGCGGATTCCGAGCGCCATCCGGTGCGCGCGCTGCACATCCCGCGTCCAGATTCCGGCGGCGAGGCCGAATGCCGAGTCGTTGGCCAGCCGCAGCGCCTCCTCGTCGGAGGAGAAACGGATCGCGGCCGCCACCGGACCGAACACCTCCTCACGCGCCAGCCGCATGTCGTTGCGCACATCGCCGAACAGGGTCGGCTCGACGAAGAACCCGGATGCCAGCTCGGGCTGCGTCGGACGACCGCCTCCGGCCAGCAGCGTCGCGCCGTCCTCGTGTCCCACCGAGATGTAGGACTCGACCGTGTCCCGGTGCTCGGAGAACGCGACCGGCCCCATCTCGGTCTCGGCGTGCAGCGGATCCCCCATGCGGACCGAACCGGCCCGCTCGGCGACGCGCCCGACAAGCTCGTCGTACACCGACTCATGCACCAGCAGTCGGCTGCCGGCCATGCACGTCTGGCCGGTGGCTGCGTAGATGCCGGCGACGACGCCGTTGGCGGCCGCCTCCAGATCGGCGTCCTCGAAGACGATGTTCGGCGACTTGCCGCCGAGCTCGAGCGAAACGTGCGCCAGATGCGACGCGGCCCCGGTCATGACCGCCGAACCGACCGCGGTGGAGCCCGTGAATGCGACCTTGTCGACTCCGGGATGCTCGGCCAGGGGGGCGCCGCAGTCCAGGCCAAAGCCGGTGACCACGTTGAACACGCCCGGGGGGAAGCCCGCCTCCTCGACGAGCTTGGCGAACTCGAGCGTCGAGGCCGGCGCTTGCTCGGCGGGCTTGACGACGAACGTGCAGCCGGCCGCGAGCGCCGGCGCCAGCTTCCATGACATCAACAGGATCGGCGAGTTCCACGGCGTGATCGCGCCGACCACCCCGACCGGCTCACGGACCGTGTAGATGAAGAAGTTGGACCGGTCAGACGGGATCGTGTCGCCGTGCAGCTTGTCGGCGGCGCCGGCGAAGTACTCGTAGTAGGCGGGCAGCCCCGTGAGCTGGCCCTGCATCTCTCGCAGCAGCTTGCCGTTGTCGAGCGACTCGACGACGCCGACCTCGGTCGCGCGGTCGGCGATCACGTCCGCCAGCCGACGCATCAGGCGCGCCCGCTCCACCGCGGTCATCCGTCCCCACGGCCCGTCGTCGAACGCGCGGCGCGCCGCCTTCACCGCGCGGTCGACGTCGGCCGCACCGGCCCGCGGGACCACCGCCCAGGTCTCGCCCGTGTAGGGATCGACCGTCCCGAACGTCTCGCCCGACTGGGCATCGACCCACTCGCCATCGATGTACATCCGGTACGGCCGCGGCTCTCCGCTGTGGTGGGCGGGAGCCGCGGCGAGTTCGGTGCTGCTCATCGCCGGCGTCCGGTTACTTGCGGTCGGCGATCGGCACGTAGTCCAGTCCGCGGTCGCCGGTGTAGATCTGGCGCGGACGGCTGATCTTCTGCTCCTTGTCGTCGAGCATCTCCAGCCACTGCGCGATCCAGCCGCTGGTGCGACCAATCGCGAACAGCACCGGGAACATGTCGACCGGCATCCCCAGCGCCTCGTAGATCAGACCTGAGTAGAAGTCGACGTTCGGGTACAGCTTGCGGCTGACGAAGTAGTCGTCCTCGAGCGCGATCTGCTCCAGCTCGGTGGCGATGTGCAGCAGCGGGTTCTTGCCCGTCACCTCGAACACCTCGTCGACGGCCGTCTTGATGATCTTGGCGCGCGGGTCGAAGTTCTTGTAGACCCGGTGACCAAAGCCCATCAGCCGCTCGTCGCCCTTCTTGACCCCCTCGATGAACGACGGGACGTTGTCCGTGGTCCCGATCCGCTTCAGCATCCGCAGGACGGCCTCGTTGGCGCCGCCGTGCAGCGGCCCGTAGAGCGCCGCGATGCCACCCGCGACCGCCGAATACGGGTCGACCTGCGAGGAGCCGATCGATCGCACCGCGCTCGTCGAACAGTTCTGCTCGTGGTCGGCGTGCAGGATGAACAACACGTCCAGCGCGTGTTCGAGCCGCGGGTCCGGCTCGTACTTGAGCTCGGCGATCTTGTAGATCATCGACAGGAAGTTGCCGGCGTAGCTCAAGTCGTTGTCGGGATAGACGTACGGCATCCCGCGGTTGTGGCGGTAGGCGAACGCGGCCAGCGTCGGCATCTTGGCCAGCAGCCGGATCACCTGGATGTAGCGGGCTTCGGGGTCGTGGATCGCGGCTGCCTCCGGGTAGAACGTCGACAGCGCGCCGACCGAGGCGAGCAGCATCCCCATCGGGTGCGCGTCGTAGCGGAAGCCCTGCATGAACTCCTTGACGTTCTCGTGCACGAACGTATGGATCGTGATCAGGTGATCCCATTCGGCCAGCTGCGTCGCGGTCGGCAGCTCACCGTGGATCAGCAGGTAGGCGACCTCCAGGTAGCTGGACTTCTCGGCCAGCTGCTCGATCGGATAGCCGCGGTACTCGAGGATCCCCTTGTCGCCGTCGATGTAGGTGATCGCCGAACGACACGACGCCGTCGCCATGAACGCCGGGTCGTAGGTCATCAGGCCGAAGTCGTCGTCGTTGACCTTGATGTTGCGCAGCTCGGTTGCGCGGATCGTCTCATCCGTGATCGGAATCTCGTACGTCCGGCCGGTGCGGTTGTCGGTGACCGTCAGCGAGTCCGTCGCGCTCGCTACGTCACCTCCGTTGGAAGTCTTCGTCTCGGTCGTCACTTTGCTCCAATCACGATGGATACCGGGGGCAGTGGCCGCCCGGTCGGAGAGGACGACCTCAGCGAGATCCTATTACCCCTCCAGATGTCGGGGTCTCATTCGGTCGCGGCGTCCGAGCGGTACCGGCTCGCGGTGGCGGCGCGCTGCCCCTGGTAGTGGCTGCCCAGACCGGGGCTTCCGTACGGCCTGGCAGCGGGCCGGTCGAGCGTCATGAACGACAGCTGGCCGATCGCCAGCCCGGGGTGCAGGATGATCGGGACGCGGGTCAGGTTGTTGAGTTCCAACGTCAGCGTCCCCTTCCA
>CAVUSD010000018.1:0-16326 GCA_963743985.1 uncultured Solirubrobacteraceae bacterium
GTGAGCCGATCGACGCGTTCGTGCTGCTGCTGGCCGCCTGCGCGGTCAGCACCGCCGTCGGCTACGCCAGATCGCGGATGCGGTTGGACGCGTCGAGTCCGGCGACCTTGTAGGCCTCGGCCAGCGTCGGGTAGTTGAAGACGGTCGAGACGAGGAAGTCGAGCCCGTTCTCGCGGTCCATCAGGGCCTGGCCGATGTGGACCAGGTCGGTCGCCTGGGCCCCGATCACGTGCACGCCGAGCAACCGCCGATCCTCGGGCGAGACGAGGATCTTCAGCAGCCCGTCCTCCTCGCGCATCATCATCGCCTTGGCCAGCTCTCGCCACCAGGCGACGCCGACCACGTACGGGACCGCGGCGGCCGTCAGCTCCTCCTCGGTGCGCCCGACGAACGAGATCTCCGGGATCGAGTAGATCCCGGTCGGGACCAGCTCGGACATGTGGGTGACGGGCTCGCCGAACGCCGCCAGCGATGCGATCCGCCCCTGCTCCATGCTGGTCGCCGCCAGCCCCGGAGGCCCGGCGACGTCGCCGACGGCGTACACGTGCGGCACCGCGGTCCGGTACTCGCCGTCGACCTCGATCCGCCCGCGCTTGTCACATTCGAGACCGGCGTTGTCGAGCAACAGGCCGGCGGTCGCGCCCTGACGTCCGGTCGCGTACAGCAGCGTATGGGTGGCGATCTGCTTGCCCGAGCGCATGTAACAGACGACGCGATCATGCTTGCGCTCGACGCCGACGACCTCCTCGCCGAACCGGAAGGTCATGTTGCGCCGCCGCAGCAGGTACTGCAGCGCGACCGCGATATCCCGGTCGACGTATGGCAGCAGCCGCTCCCGGGCGTCGACCAGCGTCACGCGCACGCCCATCGCGGCGAACATCGACGCGTACTCGACGCCGATCACGCCGCCGCCGACGATCGTCATCGTCTTGCAGTACGAGTAGTCGAGGTCCATCACGCCGTCGGAGTCGATCACGCGCCGGTCGTCGAAGTCGACACCGCTCGGCCGGGCGGGATTCGTGCCGACCGCGATCACGACGTTCTCGGCGGTCACCGCCATCTCGCCGCCGTCCTCATCGGTGTCCGTGATCCGGATCGTGTGCTCGTCCTCGAATGCGGCATCGCCGGTGAGCAGGCCGACACCGTTGCGGCGGAACTGCTCGCGCACGACCGCGGTCTCGGACGCGACCACACGGGCAACGCGATCGTGCAGCATCGTCACCGCGGCATGCTCCTGGCGCTCGGGGTGCAACGGGTCGGGCAGGTCAGCTCCCCGGCCGGCCAGATCCTCGAGGATCGCCTGACGCAGTGTCTTTGACGGGATCGTGCCCGAGTGAATCGAAACGCCGCCGATCCGGTTGCGGCGTTCGATCACGCCGACGCGCTTGCCGAGCTTGGCGGCCTGAATCGCGGCGCGCTGACCGCCGGGTCCCGAACCGATGACGAGCAGATCGAGATCCATGGCCGTGCCGGGATCTATATCAGTCAACGGCCGCTGGGCATATGTCCATCTGGCGCGCGGGGGGTTCTCGAGTCGGGGTGGCGGCGTGGGTGGTGAGCTGGGCGGGTGGGACCCCTCCCTCACTCCTGGGCGGTTCGCCAGTCCGGCGTCGTGGGCGTCCGCCCAAGGTTCCGCGAGGTGAGGTTCAGCGTGTCCAGGTGCGCCAGCGCCTCGCCGGATCCGACCGCCACGCAGGTCAGCGGCGACTCGGCGTAGAACACGGGCATCCCGGTGTCGTCGGCGATCATGTCGCCGAACCCGCGGATCAGGGTGCCGCCGCCGGCCAACAGGATCCCATGCTTGGAGACGTCCGCCGACAGCTCCGGCGGCGTCTGCTCGAGCGTGTCGCGGATCGCCTGCAGAATCTCCCGCAGCGGCCCCGAGATCGCCTCCCGGACCTCCTCGGAGTGCAGCGTGATCGCCGTCGGCAGGCCGGTGACCAGATGGCGCCCGCGAACGCGGAAGGTCAGCTCTTCCTCCAGCGGCAGCGCCGAGCCGATCTCGATCTTGATCTGCTCGGCCGACCGCGAGCCGATCGCCAGCTGGTAGACGTTGCGGATGTAGTGCGAGATCGCCTCGTCCATCTCGTAGCCGCCGACGCGGACCGAGCGGAACACGACGATCCCGCCGAGTGAGATCACGGCCATCTCCGAGGTGCCGCCGCCGACGTCGACGACGAGACGGCCGACCGGCTCCTCGATCGGGAGCCCGGCCCCGATCGCGGCCGCGATCGGCTCCTCGATCAGGTGCACCTGGCGGGCGCCGGCCGCCAGCGAAGCCTCCTCGACCGCGCGCTTCTCGACCTCGGTCACGCCCGACGGCGCGCACACGATCAGCCGGGGGTGGGCGGTTCGGCGGTCGATCACCTTGCGGATGAAGTACCGCAGCATCTCCTCGGTCACCTCGAAGTCGGCGATCACGCCGTGGCGCAGCGGCCGCGTGGCCGAGATCGACGCGGGCGTGCGACCGATCATCCGCTCGGCCTCGGCGCCGACCGCGTGGACCTCGCCGGTCCGCAGATCGGAGGCGACGACCGACGGCTCGGAGACGACGATCCCCTTGCCGCCGACGTACACGAGCGTGTTGGCGGTGCCGAGATCGATCGCCATGTCGTGCACGCCCAGGCTCGGGATCAGCGTGCGTCTGGAATTGTCACGACGGGAACCGTCTCGGCGGAGTCTGATGCCAGCAACGGTACTCGCTGGGGGGTCGCGGGCTGCCTGCTGCAATCGCGCCTGCGCCCGCCGTGGCACCCTGACACCACCGATGTACGAGACCGACCGACCGCGGCAGCACACCGGGCTGATGGCGCTGTTGCTGGTGCTCGCGCTGCTGCTGGCTTTCGGTGCCGCGGTCGCGATCTGGCTCGATCGCCAGGCGCTGTCCAATCGCGGCTGGACCAACACCAGCGCCGCGTTGCTGGACAACGCCCAGATCCGCACCGCGGTCGCCGACGAGATCGTGACGCAGCTGTTCGCGCAGGCCGACGTCGACCAGAAACTGTCCTCGGCGCTTGGCCCGCTGGCGCCCGCAGCCGAGCATCAACTGCGCTCGCTCGGCGCCCGGTTGGCGAACATCACGCTGCAGACGAAGCCGGTCGGGCGCGCCTGGCGGGCGGCCAACAGCCAGGCGCACCGCCAGCTCGTCGCCGACATCGAGCACGACCGCCACCAGGACGTGTATCTGGAGCTGACGCCGATCGTCAACCAGGTGCTGGACGCGTGGCGCGCCAGTCCGGCGATCCAGGGGCTCCCGTCGGTGGTCCGCGATCTGCTGGACATCCGGGTCGGCGATGCCGGCCGGATCAAGATCCTGCGTGCCGACCAGGTCCGCAACGTCCGCGTCGCGCTCAACACGATCCGCAACCTGGTGTTGGTGCTGTCACTGCTGGCGGCGATCTGCTGGGTGCTGGCGATCGTCGTCGCGACCGGGCAGCGGCTGCGGGCGGTTGCCTACGTCGGCGTCTGTCTCGCCGTCTGCGGCGGCCTGCTGCTTGCGGCGCGAGCGCTGATCGGCCCGGCGCTCGCCGACCAGCTGGTGCCCGCCTCGGCGCCCGTCAACCGCGCCGCCGTGCGGGCCGCGTGGCTGGTCGGCACGACCCAACTGCGGACCGAGGCGATCATCATGCTGGTGGCCGGTGGCGTGCTGCTGATCGGCGGCTCAGCGGCGGCGATCGAGAGCGCCCGCCGGGGGCCCCGGACTCCCGTCTGGCAGTAACCGCTCAGCGTTCGCCGGGCAGCTTGCGCGGGTACTGCGACGAGCGCTTGGAGACATCGAGCGACGACTCGATGATCCGGCGCTGCTCGGTGGCGTGGGCGATCGGATAGCCCTCGCCGGAGGCGGCCCGCTCGGGACGACCGATATAGCCGAAGTGCAGGTGCTCGGGCAGGATCTGCAGCAGCCGGGGCGACATGTAGGCGCGCGCGCCCATGTTGCGCGGCTCCTCCTGAACCCAGACGACCTCGTCGAGGTTCGGGTAGGACTCGATCAGGCTCAGCAGCTCGCCCTGCGGGAACGGGTAGAGCAGCTCGACGCGGCCGACCGCGACCTCGGGGCTCTGCTCACGCTTGGCCGACGCCGTCAGGTCGTAGTAGATCTTGCCGCTGCAGAGCACGAGCCGAGTGACCTGTTCGGCGTCGGCGGCCGGGTCGGCCAGCACCGGACGGAAGCGGCCCTCGGCCAGCTCCTCGGGGCGGCTGGCCGCCAGCGGCAGCCGCAGCAGCCCCTTCGGCGTCATGCAGACGAGCGGCCGCTGCTTGGCGATCCGGGCCTGGCGGCGCAGCAGGTGGAAATACTGTGCCGGGGTCGTGGGGTTGGCGACGCGAATCGCGCCCTCGGCCGCGAGCTGCAGGAACCGCTCCAGGCGGGCCGAGGAGTGCTCGGGACCCGACCCCTCGTAGGCGTGCGGCAGCAGCAGCGTCAGCCGGCTGGTCTGCCCCCACTTGGCCAGGCCCGAGGTGATGAACTGGTCGATGATCACCTGGGCGCCGTTGACGAAATCGCCGAACTGCGCCTCCCACAGCACGAGCGTCTCGGGACCCTCCTGCGAGTAGCCGTACTCGAAGCCGACGCAGGCGGTCTCAGACAGCGGGCTGTTGTGCAGCTCCATCGGCGCGAGCGCCCCCGGCAGATGCTGGATCGCCGAGTGCTCCTGACCGGTCTTCGGATCGTGCAGCACCAGGTGGCGCTGACTGAACGTGCCGCGCTCTGAGTCCTGGCCGGTCATCCGGATCGGGACGCCTTCGGTCAACAGCGACGCGAACGCGAGCGCCTCAGCGTGGGCCCAGAAGATGCCGGGCTTGGCGCCGTCCTCGAGCGCGTCGTGGCGCTGCTGCAGCTGCTTGACGAGCTTGGGGTGCACGGTGAACCCGTCGGGGACCGACAGCAGCTCCTCGTTGAGGACCTCGAGCTGATCGAGTGAGACCGCGGTCGAGACCTCGGGAGAGGGGGTGCGATCGAGCTGGTACTCGCCGGTCGCGTGCTCCACGTCCTCCTTGGCCGATGCGATCCGCGCCTTCAACTCGTCGTGCGCGTCGGCCAGCCGAGACCAGACCGCGTCGGTCATCTCGGTCGAATCCTCTTCGGTCACCACCTCGCGCTCGATCAGCTGCTTGGCGAACAGCTCCCGCACCGACGGATGCTTCGTGATCGTCTGGTACATCTCGGGCTGGGTGTAGGCCGGCTCGTCGGCCTCGTTGTGGCCGAAGCGGCGGTAGCCGATCAGGTCGATCAGCACGTCGTGGCCGAACTCCTGGCGGAACGCGAACGCCAGCCGCACCGCGCTGACGCAGGCGGCGACGTCGTCGGCGTTGACGTGGATGATCGGCACGTCGAAGCCCTTGGCGAGATCCGACGCCATCGTCGTCGAGCGGGCGTCGTCGGGGTCGGTCGTGAAGCCGACCTGGTTGTTCTGGATGATGTGGACGGTGCCGCCGACCGTGTAACCGTCGAGCGCCTGCAGGTTCAGCGTCTCGGCGACGACGCCCTGTCCCGGGAACGCGGCGTCGCCGTGCAGGATGATCGGGATCGCCGCGTTCGTGTCCTGGTGGGCGTGCGGGCCCTGGCGGGTCGTCTGCGCGGCCCGGGTGGCGCCCGCGGCGACCGGGGCGACGAACTCCAGGTGCGACGGATTGGACTCCAGCCGCACGATCACCGACTCGCCGTCGGCGACCTGGTAGGAGCCCTCGGCGCCGTGGTGGTACTTGACGTCGCCGGTGCCGCCCTGGGGCAGGGTCGTGATCGGCTCGAGCGTCTTCGATCCCTCGAACTCGGCGAAGATCGACTCGTACGGGCGACCGAGGTTGTGCGCCAGCACGTTCAGGCGGCCGCGGTGCGCCATCCCGATGACCACCTCACGCGCCCCGCGCGTCGCCGACAGCTGAATCAGCTCGTCGATCATCGGCACGGTCATGTCGAGCCCCTCGACCGAGAACTGCTTCTGACCGAGATACGCCTTGTGCATGAACCGCTCGAACGCGTCGACCTCGGTCAGCCGCCGCAGCAGCAACCGGGACTCGTCGTTGGTGAGCGGCTCACGGAAGGTGTTGGACTCGATCGCCTCACGCAGCCACAGCCGCTGACGGTTGGACGCGATGTGCTCGATCTCGTAGGCGATCGTTCCGCAGTAGGTCTCACGCAGGTGCGGCAGCGCGTCGGCGAGCGTCGCGCCGGGCACGTAGACGCGCAGGATCTTGGCCGGGATCCGCGCCATCAGTTCCGGGGTGAGCCCGAGCGGGCCGGGGTCCAGCGACGGATCGGACTCCGGCTCGCGGCCGAGCGGGTCCAGGTGCGCGGCGAGGTGACCGTGGGTCCGCAGCGCCCGCAGCAGCGAGGTCGCCGCCTGCACGGCCTGCAGCAGTTCCTCATCCACGGGAGCTGGTTGGGACCCGGTGGCGGGGGTTGTTGGCGCGGCGTGGACGGCCGCGGCGTCCGGAATCGAGAGTGTCGGCGTGGGCGGCTCGGGCAGGGCCGGCAGCTGGGCGGCGAGATCGGAGAAGACCCGTTCGTAGAAGCCGTCCTCGCCCTGCAGCAGCGCCTCGATCCGCGCCAGGAAGCGCCCGGACTCGGCGCCCTGGATGATCCGGTGGTCGTAGGTGGAGGTCATCGACATAACCTTCTCGGCGCCGATCAGCTCTCCGATCCGCCCCAGGCCGACCGGGTAGGCGATCGAGCCGGTGGCGACGATCGTGCCCTGGCCGACCATCAGCCGGGGGACCGATGCGACCGTCCCCAGCCCGCCGGGGTTGGTCAGCGAGATGTTTCCGCCGGTCAGGTCGTCGGCCGTCAACGTGTTCGTCCGGGCCTTCTCGACGAGCGCGTTGTAGGCGTTCAGAAACGCGTCGAAGCTCATCCGGCCGGCGTCCCGGATCACCGGCACCATCAGGGTGCGGCCGCCGTCCTTGCGCTCGACGTCGACGGCCAGGCCGAGGTTGACCGCGCCGTCGTCGACACGGTGGGGCTTTGCATCGACCTCGGCGAAGTGGTGGGCCATGACCGGCATCTCGTCGGTCGCCACCCGCGCGATCGCGTAGGCGATCAGGTGCGTGAACGAGACCTTCTGGCCGGCGGCCTTCAGCTGCTTGCGGCGGGCGTCCAGCGTCGTGACGGTCAGCGTCCGGAACGAGGTGGCGGTGGGGATCGAGCGGCTCTCGTCCATGTAGCGCGCCAGCGCCGCACCTGAGCCCTTGATCAGCGTCGAGCCGGCCGCGGCCGGTCCCGTGCCGTTGGCGGGCGCGGTACCCGCGGCCAGCACATCGGCCTTGGTGATCCGGCCGCCGCGGGCGGAGCCGCTGACGTTGGCGAGATCGACGCCCTCGGCCGCGGCGACGCGCCGGGCGATCGGAGATGCGTTGGCGTCCTGCCCGGCCGGCGACGTCGCCGTTGCCGGCGCTGCGGTGCCGTTGCCCGCGGGCGTGGCGGCCGCCAGCTTCGGAGCCGAACCGCCCCGCCGACCACCGGCGTGGACGCTCATCCGCCCGATCACCTGGCCGACGTTGACCGTCTCGCCTTCGGTGGCGAGGATCTCGGTGATCGTGCCCGCTGCCGGCGCCGGCAGCTCCATGTCGACCTTGTCGGTCGAGATCTCGACGACCGTGTCGCCGTCGGAGACCTCGTCGCCGACCTTGACCGACCACTCGAGGATCGTCCCCTCGGTGACCGACTCGCCGCCGGTCGGGGTCACGATCTCGACGATCTGCTCCGTCTCCGGTGAGGGCTCGGACTCGGGCGCCTGCTCCGTGTCGGCGGTGGGCTCCGCGGCGGCGACCGCGCCGTTGCCGGCGGCCGGCACGCCGTTGCCGGCGGCGGCGCCGTTGCCATTGCCGTCTGAGGGAGCGATCTCGGCCAGCACCGCCCCCACCGCGACGGTGTCGCCCTCGGCGGCGACGATCTTCACGACCGTGCCGGCGATCGGAGCGGGAACCTCCGCGTCGACCTTGTCGGTCGAGATCTCCACGATCGTCTCGTCAGCAGCGACGGTGTCGCCTTCTGACTTGTGCCATTCAAGAACGGTGCCCTCCGCCACGGAATCGCCCATGGCGGGCATCACGACCTCAACGGTGCTGGTTTCGACCGACATCCTGGCGGAAACTCACTCTACCGCGCGCGTTGCGGGCGGATCCGCTAGGGCTCGCTTCTCGTCGCGGCGGCGCTGCTCGACGACGAAGCCGATCGTCCCCGCGAACGGCCCCACCCCGCCGATCACGGCGACCGTCACCGCCAGCCAGAAGGGGATGATCCGCGCGCGGGCGGCGGCGATGCAGACCAGCGACATGACGATCCACAACACGCCGTGCGCGAGCCCCAGCCAGAACGTCACCGGCTGCGGCGAACCGAGCGCGAACGCGCACACCAGCAGCGCCGTGTAGACCGCGGAGTGGACGAACGACGCCACTTCCAGGCGCCCGAACGTGACCGGTCCGAGCGATCGCGGCGGTGCGGCCGTCGTCGCCATCCGTCGTTACGCGGCGTCGCGCAACAGCTCGGCGGTGAGCCGCAGCGGCGCGTCGGCCTGCTCGGGCCAGCGGGTGACGTCGGCGGGCCACCACGCGTACTCGTCGTGCTCGGCATCGGCCGTGACCGTCGCGCCCTCGGGCAGCCACGCCAGCCCGATCAGCATCGTGACCCCGGTGCTGTGCTTGACGAGCGCCTCGACCGAGACGCGGTCGGGGGTGACCGACCACTCTTCTTTCAGCTCACGCACGAGCGTGTCGGCCGGGTTCTCGCCGACCTCGACCGCGCCGGCGGCGCCGAGCCCCCAGCGGCCCGACCACGTCGCCAGCCACGCGGCGCGTCGGCCGGCGAGCCAGCGACCGTCGGCCGCCCGCACGACGCACAGCGCCGACAGGCTCTGCATCGCGTCGCCGGGGAGCAGCCGCAGCGCCCAGCGGACCGGCTCGCAATCCAGCCGCAGACGGCCGTCGACGACCTCGAAGTCCCGCAGCCGCGCCGCCAGCCCATCGTGGCTGGGAGAGCCGCGATCCCGCAGCTGTTCGAGCGCCTGGTCGGCGGCGGCGATCACGTTCGGATCGGGAACGAACGGCTCCGGGCGCCAGCTCACCTCGATCTCCGATGGCAGCCAGGGCCCGCGCGCGAGGATGCCGGTGGCGAGGCTCATGGGCAATACCGTAACCGGGCGCGCCAATCGGAGGCTCGGATGGGCGACCCGAAGGTCGGCGATCTCCGCCGACCCCTCCGGCGCGATTCGCCAAGCTCCGGCGGCGGTATCGTCGGGAGGGCGATGACGGGCAGAGTCGTCAATCGGATCACCGACGAGGCCGAGCTGCGCGCGCTGATCGGTGGCCACCCCCAGGAGTCGACGGTGGCCAAGATCGCCGACCGGTTGACCGACGTGACCCGCCGCTTCATCGACGCCTCGCCGTTCGTCTGCGTCGCCACCGCCTCGGCCGACGGCGGGCTCGACGTCTCGCCCAAGGGCGATCCGGCCGGTTTCGTCCAGGTGCTCGACGAACGCACGCTGCTGCTCCCCGACCGGCCGGGCAACCGGATCGCCGACACGTTCCGCAACCTGATGAGCGACGACCGGATCGCGCTGCTGTTCCTGATTCCCGGGGTCGGCGACACGTTCCGCGTCAACGGCCGCGCGATCATCACCGACGATCGGGATCTGCTCGAGCCCTGCGCGGTCAAAAGCCGCGTGCCGACCGTCGGCATCCTGGTGACCGTGCAGGAGGCCTACACCCACTGCCCGAAGGCGTTCATCCGCTCCGAGCTGTGGAACCCCGACCGCCACGTCGAGCGATCGACGCTGCCCTCCCAGGGTGAGGTGGTGCGCTCGCTGCACGAGGAGTTCGACGGCGAGGGCTACGACCGCGAGCGGGTCGGGCGCTACGAGCGCGGCGAAGGGCTCTACTAGCCACCGCGGTTGTGCGAAATGGGCGGTATAGACGCCCAAATCGCACAATCGGCGCGGCTCAGCCGGCGACGATCCGGTTGAAACGGCGCAGCGCCAGCGGCACGCACACGGCGAGGATCAGCAGGCACCAGCAGACCATCGCCAGCTGCGGGTGATCCAGCTGCCACGACCCGCTCGAGTGGAACTCCGGCGTCGTCAGCGTCCGGACCGAGGCGACCAGCGCCGAGATCGGGTCCCAATCGGCGATCGCGCGCGGGACCGCGTCCATGCCGGAGATCAACACGAACGTTCCGGCCATGAAGCTCAGCGGCAGGATCACGATGAAGCCCAGGCCCTGGACGGCGTCGGGCGAGCGGACGAGCATCCCGAACAGGACGCCGCACCAGGTGAAGGCGAAGATCCCGAGCAGCAGCAGGCCTGCCAGCTCGAACCCGCCCACGAGCGTCAGGTGCGGGTCCCAGCCGAGCGCCAGGCCGACCCCGATCGTGATCACCAGCCCGAGCAGCTGCTCGCAGCACTGGCCCACCACTTGGCCGGTGATGATCGACAGCCGGTTGATCGGCATCGAACGGAAGCGGTCGATCACCCCTTCGGTCATGTCGGTGGCGGTCGCGGTACCCGCGCCGATCACGCCGAACGCGAGCGCCTGACCGATGATTCCCGGGAATAGGTAGTCCTTGTAGGGGATTCCCACGTGAATCGCCGAGCCGAACACGTACAGGAACAGCAGGATGAAGATCACCGGCTGGATCGTCACGTCGAGCAGGCGTTCGGGAACGCGCGGGATCGCGCGCAGGCTGCGGCCGGTCAGCAGCGCCGTGTCGCGCACGAAGCGGACCGGCCCGAGGCGCTGCGAGCGTGACCGCGGGGTGGGAGCGACGATCGTGCTCATGCCGCCACCTCGGTTCGTTCGGAATCTGTGTCCGTCACCGCGTCATCGGGCTCACTGGTAGCGGGGCGGCCGGTGAGCGCCAGGAACGCGTCGTCGAGCGTCGGGCGCCGCAGCGCGATCTCGTCGACGGCGACGCCCGCCTGCTGAATCGCCTCGGCGACCCGCGCCAGATCGGATACCTCGTCGGGTGCGGCGACCGACACCGTTCGCAGCTCGGCCATCGGTGTCGTGTCGAACCGACCGTCGAGCACGCGCCGCAGCTCCGCGAACGCCTCGGCGTCGGCGGCGACGACGTCGACGCGCTGCTGTCCGACCTGGGACTTCAGCTCGGCCGGCGTGCCGGCCGCGACCTCACGGCCGCGGTCGATCAACACGACCCGATCGGAGACCGCGTCGGCCTCGTCCAGGTACTGGGTCGTCAACAGCAGCGTCACCCCCTCGGCGACGAGCTCACGGATCGTCGTCCACACGATCTGGCGGCTGCGCGGGTCCAGCCCCGTCGTCGGCTCGTCGAGCACGAGCACGTAGGGGCGGTCGATCAGACCCGCGGCGAGGTCGATCCGGCGCCGCTCGCCGCCGGACAGGTTCTTCACCAGCCGGTCGCGGAACGGCTCGGCGTCGAAGCGGACGAGCAGCTCGTCGGCGACCCGCCGGGCCTCACCGCGGCCGCGACCGCGCAGCCGCGCCATCAGCACCAGGTTCTCACGAGCGGTCAGGTGTTTGTCCAACGCGGCGAACTGGCCCGTCAACGAGATCCGCTCGCGCACGCGGGCGGCGTCGGCGACGACGTCGAACCCGGCCACCCGCGCGTGGCCGGCGTCGGGCGCGATCAGCGTCGCGAGCATCCGCACGGTGGTCGTCTTGCCGGCGCCGTTCGGGCCCAGCAGCGACACGACCGTGCCCTCGTCGACACGCAGATCGAGCGCATCGACGGCGACGAACTCGCCGAACCGCTTGGTCAAGCCCTCAGTGTGGATCGCTAAATCGGTCATGGTCCGTAAAAGTACAGAGACTGAACAAATACTGCAAGTGAAATTTGCTGGTACGATTTTCGGCTTGGGTGATCGCTCACGATCACTCAGACCGCGTACCACCCCAGAACTCAGCGATGGACAGCGAAATCCGCCCGGTCGGCCCGCGGGATCACCCTGGGGACGAACTGCTGGCCGAGCCTCACAGCGATGAGATCCTCGACCGTCTGATCGTCGAGGAGATGGGCGAGGCCATCGCGGCGAAGCTGCGCCGCGCTCGCGGGGCCGAAGAGGCGCGCTATCGACGTGAGCACCCGGACGAGGGCCTGCGCGAGCGCAAGCGCAGGCTGACGCGCCAGACGATCTCCGACGCCGCCACGACGATGTTCGCCACGCGCGGCTTTGACCACGTCACGGTCTCCGAGGTGGCCGCGCGGGTCGGGGTCTCGGAGAAGACGATCTACAACTACTTCCCGACCAAGGAATCGATGGTGCTCGATGCCGCCGACGACACGCTTGTCCAGTTGGCCCAGGCACTGCGCGAGCGCGGCCCCGACGAGTCATTGACCGACGCGGTGCTGCGCGCGCTGGAGAGCGACATGCGGCGGTTCGACGAGGTCTCCGACGACATCGTCGCCTTCCTGCCGATGTTCGTGGAGATGATCGAGACGACCGCAGCCCTGCGGGCGGCGTGGCTGGAACTGCACGGCCGGCTGGTCGAGGTCGTGCGCGACGAGCTCGCGCTGCAGGCCGGCGTCGACCCTCGTGACCCGGAGGTCGCTGTTGCCGGACGCGCACTGGTGGGGCTGGTGCAGCTCGCGCTCGAATCCCGCGTCCGCTGGATACAGGAGGGGTTGCGCGGAGAGGCGCTGCAGGCGGCCGTGAGCTCGGACATCAACCGGGCGGCGCGGCTGCTGGAGACCGGCCTGTGGTCGTTCGAGCTGCTGACCCGGGGGGCCCGTGCGGCCAACCAGGCGCGCGATCTCGCGGTCGCCGCCGAGCAGGCGCGCGCGCAGGTGGTCTCAGCGCTGCGCCAGGCCCGGGAGACCTGGGCCGAGGTTCGACGCGACCACGCCGCCCACAGTGGGCACTGGCCCGACCAGCACCACGGCCAAGCGCTGAAGGAACAGCTGCGTCGCGCCGCGGAACGTCAACGCGCGCAGCGAGCCGCGCAGGCGCAGGCGCGCCGGGCGCAGGCCCAAGAGCAACGCACGCAGCGGACCGCACAAGCTGAGCAGCGCCGTGCTCAGGCACGGCGGACACCCCCGGGTGGCGAGCCGGGGTCACCGAGCACCGACGATCAAGGCTCCGGAGTCTGAGCCACCGGCTTCTGGCAGCCTCTGTCGGCGATGGCGCTCACGATCGCAGTCCTCGGGGCCGGTGGGGTCGGCGGGTTCGTCACCGCTGCCCTGTCGCACGCCGGCTCCGACGTAACCGTGATCGCCCGGGCGTCGACCGCGACGGCGATCGCGGCAGGCGGGCTGCACGTGGACAGCGCGGTGCTCGGCGAGTTCGACGCGTCGGTGCCGGCTGCGGAAAAGGTGGCCGCGCCCGTCGACTGCCTGCTCGTCGCCACCAAGGCCCCCGGACTCGACGAAGCTCTGGACCGTGTGGCGGTGGACGCACCGTCGCTCGTGGTGCCGCTGCTCAACGGCATCGAGCACCTGGCGTCGCTGCGTACACGCTTCGGACCCGATCGTGTCGTCGCCGCGGTGATCCGGGTCGAATCCGACCGCCCGCGGCCCGGCGTGATCGTCCAGTCCAGCCCGGCCGCGCGGATCGACATCGCCGGCCCGCCGACGACCGCGGCCGACCCCGTCGTGGATGCGCTGGCGTCCGAGCTGCACGGGGCCGGGCTGGATGTCCGTCTCGGAGCTCCAGAGCCCGACGTGATGTGGTCAAAGCTCGCGCGGCTGTGTCCGTTGGCGTTGACGACGACCGCCTCGGACCGTCCGCTCGGATTCATCCGGACCGACCCGCGCTGGCGCTCGGCGCTCGTCAATGCCGTGACCGAGACCGTCGCGGTCGCCGTCGCGGAAGGTGCGCAGCTCGACCCCGCCGACACGATCGCCGAACTCGACGCCGCCCATCCGGAGCTCGGTTCCTCGATGCAACGCGATGTCCGCGCCGGCCGCGCCACCGAGCTCGATGCGATCGCCGGGGCGGTTCTCCGCGCGGGCGCGCGTCACCAGCTGCGCTGCCCGACGATTCAGTGGCTCTCGGACCGCGTCGCCTCCCGCTCCTCGACTGACTAGAGGGGCAGGCCCGTTGGGGCGGTGGGGTGGGTGTTGAGCCCCGTTCGATCTAGACCGGCGGACGAACCCGCTCAGGCAGGGCCGAGTCACCGACGTAGACCGGCTCGAGGATCTCCTCGCCGATCGCCTCGACGACCTCTTCCTCCTCGGTCTCCTCGGCGCCGTCGTGCTGACCGTCGCACAGAACCCGGAAGTTGCCGGTGACACCGCCGTCGGCCTGCAGCACGATTCCGGGGAGGATCTGCTCACCCTCCTCCAGATCGAGCCGCTCGATGTCGAAATGCGCCATCCCGATCCCCCAGCTGTTGTGATCGGGATTCTCGCGATCGTGCGACGCGACGCCTTGGGCGAAGCGCTCCAGCAGCTTGGCGATCTTGGCGGTATCGGCCATCGTCACATCCTCGCAGACAGTGCTCGCATCCGCTGGGCCACGCGGCTTTCAGGCGGCGCGCTCGATCAGCTCGATCCGGTACCCGTCGGGATCGCGCACGAAGCAGATCCGGCTGCCGCCGGCGCGGATCGTGTACGGCGGCTTCTCGGGCTCGATGCCCTGCTGCCCCAGCTCCGACAGCGTTGCATCCAGATCGTCGGTCGTGATCGCGATATGGCCGTAGCCGGTGCCGATCTCATACGGATCGGTGCGACCGTTGTTGTAGGTCAGCTCCAGACGGGGCTCGTCGCCGTCCTCCGGCAGGTTCATGAAGACGTTGACGGCCTCGTCACGGATCGGCGCGCGGCGGATCTCGTTGAAGCCGAGCGCCTCGTAGAAGGCGACCGAACGGTCGATCTCGAGGATGCGGTAGCAGGTGTGAATCAGGCTCATATCTCGAACAGGCTACCTGAGATAGGCTGATTTTCATGATTGTCGAACGGTCGATGAGCGACGGGTTTCTGACCAACAACTACGTGGTCGCCGACGAGCTCGGCGGGCATGCGGTGATGATCGACGCCGGTGGCCCGGTCGCGCCCCTGTTCGACTTCCTGCGCCGCGGTCAGCTGACGCTGACCCACGTGCTGCTCACCCACCACCACTCCGATCACGTGGTCGACGTCGACCTGGTGGCGGCCACGCATCCCGCGGTCCCGATCCTGATTCACCAGTTCGAACGCTCGCTCGTGCCGCAGGCGACGGGCACGATGGCGCCGGGCGAGACGATCAGCTCCGGCGCGTTGACGATCGAGCCGATTCATACCCCCGGCCACACCGCCGGGATGCTGTCGCTGCTGGTCGACGGCACCGACGTGTTCACCGGCGACACGCTGTTCAAGGGTTCGGTCGGCGGCGTGCGGGCGCCCGGCTCGACCTCGTACGCGGATCTGAAGTCGTCGGTCATGGACAAGCTGCTGACGCTGCCCCCGCAGACCCGCGTCCACCCCGGGCACACCGACCCGACGACGGTCGCTGACGAGCTGGAGCACAACCGGTTCGTCCGGATCTGGCGCGGCGTGGACCCGGAGGGCACCGACAGCTGCACGGCGCTCGGCGAGCCGGCGACGCTGATCCTGCTGGGCGACGACTACGACGGCGGCCACAAGGCGTGGGTTCGCTGGCCCGACGGGTCCGACGACATCGTCCCGGGCTCACGCGTCGAGACCTCGGCCTGACGGCCGTCACCGGTCGGTTCCGGGCCGGCGGTCGGCCGGCACACGCTGACTCCTAGACTCGGAGTCGTGCCCAACGACAAGATCCCGACGTCACGCGTAGCGCGGACGGCGAAGATCGGGGGGTTGGCCGCGGGTCAGGCGATTCGTCAGGCCGGCACCCACGCCGCCAACGTCGCGCGCAGCGACGAAGGCAAGTCGGCGGCACTCGAGCGCCGGCACATCGAGGCGGCCGAGCAGATCGTCGAGGCGCTCGGAACGATGAAGGGCGTCGCGATGAAGGTCGGGCAGGTGATGTCCTTCCTCGACGTCGGGCTCGTACCCGAGGAGTACCGCGAGGAGTTCCAGCACAAGCTGGCGGCGCTGCGCGATGCCGCGCCGACGGTCACCTTCAAGGACATGAGCAAGGTGATCGAGCAGGAGCTCGGCGAGCCGCTCAAGGACGTGTTCGAGGACTTCGACACCGAGCCGGTGGCGGCGGCGTCGATCGGCCAGGTGTATCGCGCGCGGCTGCTGGATGGCCGCGAGGTGGCGGTCAAGGTCCAGTACCCGGGCGTCGCGGCCGCCGTCCGCGCCGACATGCAGAACCTCGGCCTCATCCTGCGCCTGGCCAAGCGGATCGCCCCCGGCCTCGACCCCAAGGCGATCGGCGAGGAGATCCGCTCGCGGATCGACGAGGAGCTCGACTACGAGCTCGAGGCCCAGAACCAGCGCTCGCTCGCGCGGATCTA
>CAVUSD010000019.1:0-20414 GCA_963743985.1 uncultured Solirubrobacteraceae bacterium
GGTCAGACGATTGCGATGAGCAGCACCGCTTCGACCGCTGCGGCTCCCGCCCACCACAGCGGAGAGCCGCGGCGCTACCGGATGTACATCGACGGCGACTGGGTCGATGCTCAGTCGGGCGAGACCTTCGAGACGGTCGACCCCTATACGGGTGAGACGTGGGCGGTCGTTCCGCGTGCGGGCGCCGCCGACGTCGACCGCGCGGTGCAGGCGGCGCGCCGCGCGTTCGACGACGGCCCATGGGGACGGATGACCGCGGTCCAGCGCGCGCGTCTGATGCGCCGGCTGGCCGACGTCATCGCCGACCGCGCGGCCGAGGTCGGCCTCGTGGAATCACTGGACAACGGCAAGCTGCTGCGGGAGATGGAGGGCCAGCTCAAGGGGCTGCCCGCCTACTACGAGTACTTCGCCGGCGCCGCCGACAAGCTGCACGGCGACACGATCCCCTCAGACCGGTCGAACTTCTTCATCTACACCGTCCGGGAGCCGGTTGGCGTGGTCGGTGCGATCACGCCGTGGAACTCGCCGATCCTGCTGATGTCGTGGAAGCTGGCGCCGGCGCTCGCGGCCGGCTGCACGTTCGTCGTCAAGCCGGCCGAGCAGGCACCGGCATCGACGCTCGAGTTCGCCAAGCTGGTCGACGAGGCGGGCTTCCCGCCGGGCGTGTTCAACGTCGTCACCGGCTTCGGCCCGGACTGCGGCGCGCCGCTGGCCGGGCATCCCGGTGTCGACAAGGTCGCGTTCACGGGCTCCACCGCGGTCGGTTCGGCGGTGATGACGGGGGCTGCGTCCCATCTGGCGCACGTTTCGCTCGAGCTCGGCGGCAAGTCGCCGAACATCGTCTTCGAGGACGCCGATCTGGAGGCGGCCGCCAACGGCGTCGTCGCCGGGATCTTCGCGGCCACCGGCCAGACGTGCATGGCCGGTAGCCGACTGCTCGTGCACGAATCGGTGTATGACGAGCTGGTCGGGCGCGTCGCCGAGCGAGCGGTGTCGGTGCGGCTGGGGGACCCGTTGCACCCGGAGACCGAGATGGGGCCGGTGGCGTTCGCCAAGCACCGGGAGACCGTCGAGTCCTACATCTCGGTCGGCCACGAAGACGGGGCGACCTTGCTGGCCGGCGGTGGCCGCCCGTCCCAGCCGGAGCTGGCACCCGGGTTCTTCGTCGAGCCGACGCTGTTCGGTGACGTGCGCAACGACATGCGGCTGGCCCGTGAGGAGGTGTTCGGCCCGGTCGCGGCGGCGATCCGCTTCTCCTCCGAAGAGGAAGCGCTGCGGCTGGCGAACGACACCGCGTTCGGCCTGGCCGCTGGGATCTGGACACGAGACGTGCAGCGCGCGCACCGGATGGCGCTCGGGATCCGCGCTGGCACGGTGTGGGTCAATTCGTACCGAGCGGTTGGACCGATGGCCCCGTTCGGCGGTTTCAAGGCGTCGGGACTCGGCCGTGAGAACGGGCTGGAAGCGCTCACGGAGTACACGGAGCTCAAGACGGTCTGGATCGAGCTGACCGGCGCGACCCGGGATCCGTTCAACCTCGCTTGAGCCGACGAATGGCGCCGCTCTCCGGCGGCCGACGTGACCGCGCCGTGAACGTGGCAGGCACTTTCGGTTGCGATTCTGTTGCGCTGGCAACCACCTGTGACCACGACCACAGACGCACGCGCGGATCGTACGTATGTTCGATATATGAACCTGGACGCCTGTATCGATCCGCCCATGCTGATCCGGCCGATTCGCCGCGATGATGCGTGTCGGCTGAGCGAGTCGCACACGCGGCTCTCGCCGGAGTCACGCTACCGCCGCTTCCTCTCGGCCAAGCCGGAGCTGACCAGCGCCGACGTCCGGTATCTGGTTGAGGTTGACGGGGTCGACCACATCGCGCTGGTCGCCACCCAGCCATGGCTGCGCGACGAGCCGATCGTCGCGGTGGCGCGCTGCATCCGGATCCCTGAGAGGCCCGACTGCGGCGAGGTGGCGATCGTCGTCGCCGACGCACTGCAGGGCCAGGGGATCGGCAGACGCCTGGTCGATCGGCTCGCCGAGCTGGCCGTCGCGCAGGGGATCACGCGGTTCCGAGCGATGATGCTGTCTGAGAACCTGGCGATCCAGCGACTGCTCAGCGGCCTCGCCGCCGGCCCGGTCAGCCGTACGTACCAGGGCGAGACGACCGAGCTCGAGTTCGAGCTACCGGGCGCGCAACCGTTGGCCGCCTGAGCTCGGCGGTTTAGAGCACGAGCGTCTGGCCGTGGCGTCGCAGCCAGGCCGAGCGCTCGCGGTAGTCCGGGCACCACCGCGCCAACAGCGCCCAGAACCGGGGCGAGTGGTCGAGCACCTGCAGATGGCAGACCTCGTGCCAGACGACGTAGTCGAGCACTTCGGGCGGCGCCAGCAGCAGCCGCCAGTTGAAACTCATCGCCCCGGACCGTGAACAGCTCGCCCAGCGCGTGCGCTGCGCTCGGATCGTCAGCCGCGTGTAGGACAGGCCCGCCTGCTGGCAGGCGCGGTCCAGCCGCGGCGCGATCTCGCCGCGCGCGGCCCGCCGGTACCAGCGCTCCAGCGCCGGGTCCCGTTCCTCGCCGCTCGGCACGAGCAGTTCGTCGCCGCGGCGGTGCGCGCGTGTGCGTCCGGGCTGCTCCACCAGTCGCAGCGTCGCGCCGAGATAGGGGACGGTGTCCCCACGCGCCGCGACGACCGTACGCGCCGCCTCGAGCTCCGCCAGCCGACGCTCGATCCACGGACCAAGCTCCTGTACGGCGTCGTCGGCGGCGCGCACCGGTGCGCGCCGCGGGAGCACGACCTCGACCCCGCGCGCGGCGTCGACCGTCACCCGGACGCGCCGGGCACGGTCGGAGCGACGCACGGTGTAGAGCACGCCGTCACCGCCGTCGTTGCCATCGCGCGCGCTGCGCCGGAGGGGGCGGCTGCTTGGAGTCATCGCATCAATCAGGCTACGGTCAGCGACAGACGTATGCCCTCGTTTCCGCGATTGTCCGAGCCGCTGTCCGGGGACGGCGCGCAGCTGCGCCTCGCCGCCGAGCGAGACATCCCGGAGATCCTGATCGCCCACCAGGACGACCCCGAGCTGTTCCGGCGCTTGCGGTTACAGCGGCCCCCGAGTGGCGCCGAGCTGGGACGGCGCACCGAGCTGGCAGATACCGAGCGCGCGCTCGGCGCCCGTCTGTGGCTGACGATCCTCGTGCCCGGGTCAGACATCTGCCACGGCCAGATCGATGTCCACGAGGCTGAGTTGCACTACGGCCGTGCCGATCTCGACATCTGGATCGCACCCCAGCACCGCGCTCGGGGGCTCGGGTCGGCGGCGCTCGCGCTGGCCGGCCGGTGGCTGGTCGGCGAGGCGGGGCTAGCCCGCGTGCAGATGTTCATCGAGCCGGACAACGCGCCGATGCTCGCCGCGGCCGCGAAGGCGGGTTTCGCCCACGAGGGGGTGCTGCGCGGCTACTGGCGTGAACGCGGCGGGCGTCGCGACGCGGAGGCGTGGTCGCTGGTCACGCCAGACCTGGGGCCAGCTCCGTCGTCCTGATGGCGTTGGCGCTCAGAGACGGCTCCGCCGTCCTGACGACGTCACGGGTGACCCACGGGCGCAGCAGTTTCAGCGCCGACAGGATCGCGCGGGTGGCGTGCGAGCGGTTCTGCGTGTAGAAGTGGATTCCCGGGGCGCCGCGAGCCAGCAGCTCGGCGCACTGCAGGGTCGCGTAGGAGACCCCGAGCTGCAGGACCGCCTCGGGATCATGGGAGCGCCACTCCAGCGCCTCGCGCAGCGACTCGGGGATCGATGCCTTGCAGAGCCCGGTGATCGTCTTGATCTGGCTCAGGTTCGTGATCGGCATGATTCCCGGCAGGATCGGCACCTCGATCCCCGCCGCCCGAGCCTCGTCGACGAACCGGAAGTAGAGCTCATTGTCGAAGAACAGCTGGGTGATCAGGAACGACACCCCACTGTCGACCTTCTCCCGCAGGAACCGGAGGTCGTGGGCGAGGTCCGGCGCCTCGGGGTGGACCTCGGGGAAGCAGGCGCCGCCGACGCAGGCGTCGTAGTTGGCGCTGATCAAGGCCGCCAGCTCGGTCGAGTAGCTCAGACCGCCCGGGTGCGCGCGCCACTCGGTCTCACCGCGCGGCGGGTCGCCGCGGAGCGCGAGCACGTTCTCGATCCCGGCCGCGCTCATGTCGTCCAAGATCGTGCCGAGCTCGTCGGTGGTGACGCCGACGCAGCTCAGGTGCGCCATCGCCTCGATCCCCAGTTCCTGCTTGATCCACTTGGTCAGCTCGAGCGTCCGCGCCCGCGTGCTGCCGCCCGCGCCGTACGTGACCGACACGAAGTCCGGATCGAGCTGGCGCAGGGACTCCAGCGCAAGCCCCAGAACCCGTTCCCCGGCGTCCGACTTCGGCGGATAGAACTCAAATGAGAACAGCGGCCTGTCGGCCTCGGCGATGATCCGGTCGATCTTCATGCTCGGCAGCCTACCAACCTTGACACGATCGTGTCAATGTTAGGCGGACGCTGCCTTGCCGACGCTCGGGGTCGCTCGGGGGCGGGTCGCCAGGCTCGCCGCGCGGTCGCAGGCGCCACGATGTCGCCAGGCCCGCGGCGGCGGGTCAAACATGCGTCGCGTGTGGGTTGGTGGGGGTGCGCGGCGGATTGGGACCGGTGAACGGGCCCTTTCCGGGTCGGACCTAGGTCCGGGCACACGCGACTGGCTTTCGATCCGGCCGCGGGCGTTCCCGGCGGTCCGTCTCTGGGTTCCGCGATCGCTCGGCTCCGGGGCGGGGTTTCGGCGACCGGGACGTGACCCCCGGGCTCCAGCGGCGGGTTCGGCGATCGAGATGTGACGTGTCCGCGAGTCGCACCGCGCCGCAGAGGCGAGGCGAGACCGACCCCTGCTGATCAGGAGTCGGCGGTCCGCCAGAACTGCAGCTCGCCGTCGATCTCCCGCCGCGCCTGGCCGGCCTGCTCCAGGTGGCGCAGGTAGCAGAGGGTCTGCGACAGCAGCCACGCCGGGTGGCGCGCGCCGCGCTGCTCGCGGAACATGTCGAGCGCGATCGTCATCGCCGTGCGCGGCTCGCTCGTGACTGACGCTGTCGCCCGCTCGACGTTCTCGACCACCAGCCGGCGAGTCCCCTCGATGTGGCCAGGTACGTCGAGGAACGGCTTGCCGTGGCCCGACAGCGCCAGCCGCGCGCGCGCCACCTCGATCTTGTCCAACGAGCCGAGATATTCGCCGACCGGGTCGGGCGACTGGCCGTAGTCGAAGTACAGCGAGATCCGCCCGAGCAGGTGGTCGCCGGAGATCAGCAGGCGCCGCTCGGGCTGGAACAGACAGACGTGCGACGGGGTGTGGCCGGGCGTCTCGATCACCTGCCAGGTCCCAAGGTCGGAGTCAACGGTGACGCCGTCGACGAGCAGTTGGTCGGGCTCGATCGTCTCCGCCACCCCGGACGGCATGTCCTTGGCGCGCTTGACGTACTCAGTCAGCGCTCCATCGGGGACGCCGGAATGCCGCGCCACCTCCATGCGCCGGGTCAACGCGCGGTCGGGGTCCGACAGGTTGGCGAACTGCGCCTCGTGGTTCGGGTGCATCCACATCTCGCAGCCCGCGCGTTCGACGATCGGGCTCGACTGACCCCAGTGATCGGAGTGCGCGTGGGTGATCACCAGCAGCGACGCGTCCTCGAGCTTGAGCTTGACCTGGTGCAGCGCGCGGTCCAGGTGCTCCATCGAAGTGGAGTCGTACATGCCGGTGTCGACCAGTACGAATCCGTCGCCTTTGGCGAGCGCCCAGGCGTTGCAATGGGGGATCCCGGGCCAGGGCAGCGGCAGGCGCAGGCGCCAGAGGCCGGGCAGCACGCGCTCGCCGCGGCCCAAGTCACGTCTCGGTGGCATACCGCTGCACGATATTCACCAACGCGTAAACTCGCCCGTCCGATGGCAACCGCCGCCGAGATCGCAACGCGGTACTTCGAGGCAGTCGGGCGTCAGGACCTCGACGCAGCCATGTCCGTGTGGCAGCCCGGGGGGACCGATCGACTGGTCGGCGACCGGGAGCTGACCGCGCCGCACGAGATCCGCGCGTTCTTCGGCGAGATCTTCGCGGCGTTTCCCGACTTCGCGCTGCGGATCATCGAGATCACCGCCGGCGACGAGCGAGCCGCCGTCCGGTGGCGCGCCGAGGCCACGTTCGCCGGTCCCGGCAGCTATTACGGGTTCGCCCCCAACCACGCGCGGATCGTGCTCGAGGGTTGCGACGTGGTCACGGTCGGAGACGACCTGATCATCCACAACGACGCCTA
Organism: uncultured Solirubrobacteraceae bacterium; assembly: GCA_963743985.1. Taxonomy (GTDB): domain Bacteria; phylum Actinomycetota; class Thermoleophilia; order Solirubrobacterales; family Solirubrobacteraceae; genus Palsa-465. The sequence goes on from CAVUSD010000019.1 coordinate 6,310, forward strand.
CATCGACTCCGGCGACGTCGCGCGCCAGCTGGGGCTGCTGCCGCCCAACGGCTCTGCCGCGCAACAGCGCCTGGCCAAGATCTCCAATCTCCGCACCCGTGCCGCCGTCGGGCTGCACGCCGGCGAGGCCGAGGCGATCGCCGAGGGCGTGTGGGTGCTGCGGGGCGGCTTTCCGCTGCGGTCGATGAACGTCTACCTGATCGCCGACCCCGACGGTGGCGTCACCGTGTTCGACGCGGGGATCGACGGGATGGGCCCGGCGATCGTCGCCGCCGCGGCGCGCCTCGGCGGGATCAAGCGGGTCGTGCTCGGTCACGCGGATCCCGACCATCGGGGCGCCGCCCCGGCACTCGACGCGCCCGTCTACTGCCATGAGATCGAGCGCGCCCAGGCCGAGTCCGACGACCCGATGCGGCCGTATTTCGATCTCGCCAAACTCCGGCCCTACGCGCGCCCGTTCTACGCCAAGGCGCTGCCACTGTGGGACGGCGGCCCGGTGACGATCACCGGGACCCTCGCCGAGGGCGATGAGATCGCCGGCTTCCGCGTCGTCGAGCTGCCGGGCCACGCGCCCGGTCTGATCGGCCTGTTCCGTGATTCAGACCGCCTGGCGCTCGTCTCGGACACGATCTACACATTGGACATCCAGACCGGCCGCAAGGGCGGTCCGCGGATCCCGCACCCCGCGTTCGACGAGAGCACCGAGCGCGCCAGCGCCTCGATCCGCAAGCTTGCCGGCCTCGAGCCGGCAGTCGTCTGGGCCGGCCACGCGGGTCCGGTCACCGGCGACGTCGTCGGCCAGCTCAGCGACGCGGCGGCCGCGCTCCCGGTCTAGTCCGTGGGCAAGCGCACGCGTCAACGCGTCAAGCTCGTCGCGCCGACCAGCGCGTACACGGACGCTGACGGCAACGTGCTCGAGCTGCGCGGCTCGCTCACGCCCGCGACGCGCCGCGAGTACGCCGACACGTTCGCCGGGGGATTGCACCGTGAGGACGCGCTCGCGCGGGCGACCGAGCTGCTGTTCGAGCGCCTCGCGGTCTCGTGGACGATCTCCGAGGTTCCGATCAGCCGCCAGCGCGAGCTGCTGGGGCGCTACCGGATGGCCACCGATGCCGAGCGGGCATTCGTCCGTGCGTCGCTGCGCGCCCATCTCGCCGAGCATTTCCCGGAGTTGCAGGCGCCCTGATGACGCTCAACCCCGAGGCGTTCGCGGCGCTGCTGTGCGACTGGTGTCTGGAGGTCACGCCCGGTCAACAGGTGTTGGTGTCGACCACCACCAACGCCGCGCCGCTGGTCGTGGCGCTGCACGGCGCGCTGCTGGACCGCGACGCCTGGCCGGTCCTGCGGGTGACGCCGCCGGAGATCGGCGCGCAGTTCTATCGCCGGGCCCGTGACCGTCATCTCGACTCGTTCGCGCCGGTCGAGTTGACTGAGGTGCAGTCGGTCGATGCGGTCGTGGCGATCGACGCGCCGGCGAACACCTCGGCGCTCGCCGGTACCGATCCGGCGCTGATCACGCGGGCCGCGGCGGCGAGAATCTCGATCCGGGAGACGAGATTGCAACACCGCTGGGCGTCGACGATCTGGCCGACCCCGGCACTCGCCCAGCGGGCCGGGATGTCCGAGTCCGACTACGAGCGGTTCGTCGCCGGAGCGCTGTTCCTGGATCGGCCCGATCCAGCCGGCGCGTGGCGGGCGCTGTCGCGACGTCAGGCGGCGCTGGTGGCGAGGTTGTCCGACGCACGCCAGATCCGGATCGAGGCCGACGGCACCGATATCACGCTCGACGTCGGCGGCCGCACCTGGGTGAATTCCGACGGCCGGCGCAACATGCCGTCCGGCGAGGTCTTCACCGGCCCGCACGAGCGCTCGGCGAACGGGACGATCCGCTTCACCGTGCCGAGCGCGCGCGGGGCAACCGTTTCCGATGTGAGGCTCACGTTCAAGGACGGCGAGGTCGTGTCGGCCACGGCGCAGCAGGGCCAGGAGCAGCTCGATGCGGCGCTCGCGATCGACGCCGGCGCGCGGTTTCTCGGCGAGCTCGGGATCGGCACGAACGCCGGGATCGACCGCGCCACCGGCAGCACGCTGCTCGACGAGAAGATGGCCGGGACGGTCCACCTGGCGCTCGGGCGCTCGTACCCGGAGACCGGGGGCACGAACGTCTCGGCGCTGCATTGGGACCTGATCTGCGATCTGCGTCAGGGCGGTCGGCTGAGCGCCGACGGCGAGCCGCTGGTCTTCGACGACGCGCCGTCTTAGAGACCGTTCGCGCCGGCACCGCAAACGTTCACGTTTCGTCCATACGTACTCAGCTACGTTGAAGCCGTCATGGCTTACCGCCGCACCAAGATCGTCGCCACGATCGGACCCGCTTCGCGTGATCCCGAGACGCTGGTGCGGCTGGTCGAAGCCGGCATGGACGTCGCCCGGTTCAACTTCTCGCACGGCAGCCGGGAGCTGCACGCCGAGAACGCCGAGCGTGTCCGCGCGGCCGCCAACCGCGTCGGACGCCAGGTCGCGATCCTCCAGGACCTCCCCGGCCCCAAGTTGCGGATCGGCGCGCTGCGGGGCGACATCGTCGAGCTCAAGCCGGGCGAGCGACTGCGCCTGCTGTGCGGCTCCACCGAGCTCGGCGACGAGACGCAGATATCGGTGTCCTGGAAGGGCCTGGCCGAGGCGGTCGATCCCGACGACGTGATCTACCTCGCCGACGGAGCGATCCGTCTGCGCGTCGGACAGATCAACGTCGACGGCGCCGAGGTCGAGACGATGGTCGAGGTCGGCGGCTCGGTCGCCAATCGCCAGGGGCTGAACATTCCCGGGTCGACCCGGGGCCTGCAGGCGGTTCCCGAGGAGGATCTCGACATGCTGCGCTTCGGCGAGTCGATCGGAGTCGACATCGTGGCGCTGTCGTTCGTGCGCTCGGCCGAGGATGTCGAGACGGTCCGTGGCCACACGCGACTCCCGCTCGTCGCCAAGATCGAGAAGCCGCAGGCGGTCGAGGATGCCGAGGCGATCATCCGCGCCGCCGACACGGTGATGGTCGCCCGCGGGGACCTCGGGATCGAAATGCCGATCTGGCAGGTGCCGATCGTCCAGAAGCGGTTGCTGCACATCGCCGGCCAGCTCGCGCGCCCGTCGATCACCGCCACCCAGATGCTCGACTCGATGGTCAACGCGTCCCGGCCGACCCGTGCCGAGGCGACCGACGTCGCCAACGCGATCCTCGACGGGACCGACGCGGTGATGCTCTCCCAGGAGACCGCGGTCGGCTCCTATCCGGTCGAGGCGGTTGCGATGATGGCCTCGATCGCCGAGTACACCGAGGCGTCGCTGCCGTACGAGCGCTGGAACGAGGAGCGCGTCTTCCGCGGCACCCGTGACCCCGCGTACACGATCGCCTACAGCGCCTGCGCGGCGGCGCGCCAGCTCGACCTCGCGGCGCTGGTCGTGCCGACGCTGTCGGGTCGCTCGGCGCGGCTGATCTCCGCGCACCGGCCCGAGATCCCGATCTACTGCCTGTCGCCCGGGCGGGAGACGCTGCGTCGCTGCAGCCTGATGTGGGGCGTCGAGGCGGCGTGGATGCGCCGCCACGAGGTGACCGAGGAGCTGATCGCCGACGCGGCTCGGCGGGTTGTGGAGCTGGGCTGGGTCAAGCCCGGCCAACGGGTCGGGATCACCGCCGGGCTGCCGAGCGGCTCGCCCGGGACGACCAGCCTGTTCCAGGTCCAGACGGTCTGATCGGCTGTCGCCGGTGTCGTCCGGCCTGCTCGGGTAGGTTTTTCCGATGTCCGCGGCCCGAGCCCAGTCCGTCGAGCACGAGGCGGACACCCGCGAGGTGCTCGCCGCCGCTCACCGGATCGCCGCCTACGACGGGTTGGCCGAGGGGACGTGGAATCACTTCTCGTTCATGCTGGACTCCAGCCGGATGCTGATCACGCCCGCCGATCGGCACTGGGCGTTGATCGACGGCGAGTCGTTGGTGCTGAGCGCCGGCGACGACGACGCCCGCGCCCGCGGGCTCCAGTTCCTGATCGGCTACCGGATTCATCAGCCGCTGCATGACGTCCGTCCCGACGCGCGCTGCGTGCTGCACGCGCATCCGCCGTACGCGACGGCGCTGTCGTTGCTCGAGGATCCGGAGCTGGTCGTCGCGTCGCAGATGTCGATCGGTTTCGCTGGTCGGATCGCCTACAACGACCGCTACGACCTGGTCGGTGGCGCCGACGGTCAGGGCGAGCGGATCGCGACCGCGCTCGGCGACAAGGACGTGCTGCTGCTGCGCGGCCACGGCGCGATCGTGGTCGGGCCGACGATCGAGTCCGCCTACCTCGACCTCTACACGTTGGAGCTGGCCTGCCGTAGCCAGGTGCTGGCCCTCTCGACCGGCCGCCCGCTGCGCCCGCTGGGTGCGATCGAACTGGCCGAGCTGGCCGAGCTGGCCGACTCGGACGCCGGTCGCGGCCCCGACGAGGAAGAGGCACGGCGGCACTTCCAGGCGATGCGCGATCTGGTCGACGGCTCGGACGACCGTCGCGCGCTCAGCGTCGCTCGCTGACGGCGCCCAGCAAGCGCAGCGCGATCGTCCGCTGCTCCGGCCCGTCGGACGAGTCCGCGACCACGGCGACGCCGCGGCGCTGCTCCCGAGCGATCCCGAGGAAGGCCGAGTAGCCGGCGGTCCGGCCGTCGTGCCACGTCAGCGGCGTCCCGCTCGGCGCCGCCCCGCCGGGCGCTCGGTCGTGGTCGTCGAGGGGTTCGACGATCCAGAACATGCCGGCCGCGCGCCCGGGTGCGGATGGCGCGACACCGTCGATCGCCGTCAACGATGCGATGCCCGGTGCGGATCCGTCGACGAGTGCTCCCGTCAGCCGGGCGACGTCCTCGATCGTCGAGATCACGCCGCCCGCGGGCGCGTAGCCGTCCATCACCCATGGCTGGCGGCCACGTCCTGACTTCGTGCGCCCGCGCGCGGCGGTGTCGCCGGCGACCGCGACCGCGGACGACGTCATCTGCAGCGGCGCGAAGAGCCGTTCGCGCAGCAGCACGGCGTACTCGGAGTCGGCCGCGATCGCCAAAAGCTGACCGGCGACGGCGCCGCCGAGGTTGGAGTAGCGGTAGCTGCCTCGGTGCTCCAGGGTCTGTGCGGCAGCCTGCTCGATCACCTGCTCGGCGGACTGGCCGCGGTAGGGGTCGAGCCCGAGCAGCGCGTAGCGGACGAGCCGGCCGGCGGTGCCCGCGCCGCGCGGCAGTCGGGGCAGGCCCGACGTGTGCGTGCACAGCTCTCGCAGTGTGATCGTGTGCAACGGTCCCCGTGTCTGCGCGTGCAGCCCGGGCCGGGCGGCGAGGATCTCGCCGACGGTCGTCCCGAGCGTCAGCTCACCGCGATCGACCGCCTCGGCCAGGAGCATGCCGGTCAGGCCCTTGGTGACCGATCCCAGCTCGAACCTCGGGTCAGGGTCGACGGTCGGCTCAGGGCTCGTGACCGTGCGGGGCTTGTTGGTGGTCAGGTGCGCCCATCGCGTGCTCGGCTGCGCGCCGAGGTCAACGACCGCGGCGGCGATCGTGCGGGTCAGGCGTCCGCGGAGTCCGACGAGCTGCTCGACGAGATCCGGATCGCCGGCCGCGTCACCGGTGGAGATCAGATCTCTCAGCACATTGAGCAGGTGTTAGGTCAACCTTATTAGGGGCCCCTAATTCGTGATACATTGGGCCCGCGCCAGCCAACGGCGGCGTCTCGCAGTCTGAATCTAACGACAAGGAAGTCTCGTGCCAGCCACCACCACCACCAAGTCACCGCGGGCGGGTGGGCGCTCCCAGTCGGGAAGCTTCTACATCTGGACCGGGGTGGTGCTGATCGCGGCCGTGCTGATCGTCGTCTTCAGCTGGCATGCATCGGGCGGGACGGCCGATCCGACCGACAGCGCCCACCGGCTCGGCCGCACGACGGTCGTGGTCGACTCCGCGATCCTCGTCTTTCGCGAAGGGCTCGAGACGATCCTCGTACTGGCGGCGATCACGGCCAGCTTCCTCGGCGCCAACAAGGTCTACCGGCGGCCGGTCGCGATGGGCTCGTCGCTGGCGCTCGCGGCTGGGGTCGGCACCTGGTTTCTGGTGATCTGGTTCATCGGCCGCTTTCATGGCAGCGAGTACACGATCCAGGCTGCGACCGGTATCCCCGCGCTGATCGTCCTGCTGCTGGTGATGAACTGGTTCTTCCATAAGGTCTACTGGACCGGTTGGATCTCACATCACCACAAGCGCCGCAAGGGCCTGCTCGGCGCGGATGCCGAGACCAACCAGCGGCGGATGCTGTTGGGCCTGGCGCTGCTCGGTTTCACCTCGGTCTATCGCGAGGCGTTCGAGATCGTCATCTTCCTGCAGTCGCTGCGTCAGATCTACGGCTCCGACGTCGTGTTGGAGGGGGTCGTGATCGGGCTGCTGTTCACCGCCGCCGTCGGGGTGCTGACGTTCACGCTGCACGCCCGTCTGCCGTACCGCAAGTTGCTGATCATCACCGGCGTGATGCTGCTGCTGGTGCTGCTCGTCCAGGTCGGCGAGGAGGTCAACGAGATGCAGCTCGCCGGTTGGATCTCGACCACCGAGATCAGCTGGCTGCATATCCCCGGCTGGATGGGCACCTGGCTGAGCCTGTTCAACAACTGGGAGACGTTCCTGGGTCAGTTCATCGCGCTGCTGCTCGTCGTTGGCTCCTACTTCGCCGCCGAGTACTCGCGCGTCTGGCGTCCGCGCCGTCGCGGCGAGAAGGTCGCGCGGCTCGGCGAGCAGATCCCCGACTCGCCCGCCGACGTCGCGGCCGAGGTGCAGGAGCCGGCCGGCGTTGCCCCCGGGTCGCCGCGCAGTTCCCAAGCGCTGACCGTCTGAGACCAGTCGGTTCGCCGGTGCTGGGCCGGCTGCGGCTTGCGCGAGTGCGTGGTGCGGGTCAGACGCCGCGCGACGAAACGCCGCGCCACGATCGCGCCACGGGACGCCGCGCCACGAGACGCCGCCACCACGCACCTTGAGTTACACGCGCGCGGCGACCGTTGACGCGCGCCCCTCGCGTCTCGGCGTCCGTCCGGGTCAAAACCGCGTTGCTGATGCGCAACCCCAGGTCCGACGCGGTGAGAGCCCGCTGGGTGGGCTCAAACCGCGTCGCACCCTGGCCGCGGTGTGTGCGCCAGGGTTTTGACCCGGGCGCGGGGCGACCCACTGCCCGGCCGCGGCGCCTTGCCCGGCCGCGGCGCTTTGCCCGGCCGCGGCGCTTTGCCCGGCCGCGGCGCCTTGCCCGGCCGCGGCCCACTGCCCGCCCTCGCGTCGACGGTGCTGGCCCCGCGCGGCGGACGGGCTCACGCAGAGTCGCCACGAGCGCGCGGACGGGTCGTGGCCGCCGAACGAAGAGGGAACCGCCGGCTCCCCGGCGATCCCCCCGATCGTCTCTCTCCTCCTGAGCGCGTCTGCGCGTCAGCCTGTGTGCGGGCGGACGGGGCCCGCTATCGAGCTAGCCGTGGCGGCCGATCTTTGGCCGTCGGATCGTGTATTTATACGGGATCGCGGCCACCTCGCTCGCCGACAGCTGATCGTAGGGCGGAACATACGAGGTGACGCCATCGACATACAGGGTGCCGCGAGCCACGGATCCCGGCGTGCCGGTCGGGGTGAACGTCACGGTCACCACGGCGCTTGCCCCCGGGTTGATCGTGACCGGCGAGAAGCCCGCATCCGGGTTCGTCGACTCGAGCCACAGGTCTCCGGTGCTCGACGTGACCGTGGGGTCAAAGCCCTTGGTCTGTGCGGTCATCGCATCGGTCGCGCTGGCCGCCGGTGCCGGCCCCGCGTACGGCCCGCACTCGCTCGGCGAGGCGTACCAGAAGCCCGGGGTCACCGCTGCCCCCGGCGGGTCGTAGAGCACTGACGCGTTGTCGGAGCACAGGGAGCCGGGGCCGCTGCTGGAGCTGGCCAGATCAGGGTCGCCGGCGGCCGGGGAGACGTCGAACATGGCCGGCCGGGTCGAGGTCTGCGCCACGTTGACCGCCGAGGTCTCCGGCGGGACCAGCCAGTACGGCGCGGGCGTCGTCAGTGGTAGCGCGTTGGTGGCGGTGGGCTGCGTCGCCAGCGGGTACGTCTGCGTCGCATCGAGCCGCGGGTCGAGGAAGAAGTCCTCCGGTGCGACACCCGTGTTGGTGATCCGGACCGGGACCGTCACCGCCTGACCGGGCTTCAGCCGGCGCAACCGGCTGTCGGGAACCCAGCCGGCCCGAACCTGCGCGGTGTTGAAGCGAATGTCCCCGTGGTAGGGCTGGGCGAGCTCGTTGCCGACGTCGCCCTCGGCGAAGTCGACGATCAACGTCCATCGTCCGGGAACCGGATTGACCGCGTACGCCGAGAGCGTGGTCGTGGCGGGGCCGTCGTCCTGGTTCGCTCCGTAGCCGACGGTATCGCCGTCTGGGTTGACGAGGTACACGCCGGCTGGATCGGTCGGGTCGTTGGCGAATGACACGTCGGCCTGGACGTTCTGCACCCCCGGCCTGACGTCGAACTGGTAGTACTGCTCCTGGCCTTGTCCGTTGGGACGACCGTTGCCCCCCGTCAGCGTCCCGGAGAAACCGCCTCCGACGTACGGGTTGACGAGGCTGCGCAGCGTGACCGGGATCGAGGTGGCGCCTCCCGATGTCGGCGTCAGCACCACCGACCCGGCGGTGTCGCCGGGTGACGACGGGTCGTTGGCGCTCACGCTCACGACCTGGGACTGGCCGGGAGCCAGGGTCACCTGGCTCGGCGACACCGAGCCGAACGGAACGTGCTGTTCGGTCGCGACCCGCCACGGAACCACCCCGTTCGTCCCGCCGACGGACGCGACGTCGCCGAACACGACCCCGGTCCAGGTGCCGGCGGCGGGCGATTCCACCTCGGTCTCGCCGTAGCTCCCGGGACCCTGCGGTAGCGAGTGCGCGGCGAACTTGCCGGTCGGGTCGATCAGTATCAGGCGGACGCGGTTGTTGTTCCCGTTGGACGGGTCCGCCGGCCATGCGATCGAGGCGGCGAGCCGGTCGGTGTTGGCCGGCACGTGGAAGTGGAACACCTGGTAGTTGTTGGCAATCCCCTGCCAGTTCGGCACCTGCGGACTGGCGGTGTCGCTCAGCGTGACGCTGCCGGTCTGCACGTTCTGGTCTGGCCCGAACGTCCGGCCGGCGAGGTTGACGGTCTGGGTGCTGGTGCCGCTGTTGGCAACGGTGAACTGCCAATGCTGGGCGGCACCGGGATATCCGACCGCGTTGAGCTGCGTCTGCGAGGTGGTCAGCGTGCTGCCGGTCGGGTCCGACGTCCCGTAGGACTCGGCCAGCTGCACCGCCTTGTATGTGTTGAGGAGACCGGCGCCCTGCTCGGCGGCGGGAGCGCCGAGGTCGGTGGCGGTGCTGAGGATGAACTGCTTGACGAGCGCCGGGCTGGGGACCGCGCCGCCGTGGGTCTTCGCGTAGGCCTGGATGACCAGCGCGGCCCCGCCGGCGACGAACGGCGACGACTCGCTGGTCCCCCCGCTCTCCTCGACTTCTGACGGCTGCCCGGGGAAGTTGATGCATTCGGTGAATTGCGCCGGGACGGCGTCGCACGACGCGAAGCTCAGGTCGCCGGGGGCGACCAGATCGAGCGTGTTCCCGGTCTCGTCGAAGCCGCTGGAACTCAGCGAGCTGATGTTGTTGTCCAGCCACCCGGTGGTGGCGAAATCCCTCGCCAGCGCGTAGTTGGTCTGGGCGTAGAAGCGGAAGTCGGTCGACCCTCCGACCGAGATCACGTTGGGGTCTGAGGCCGGCGATCCAATCGTGTTGAACGGTCCGGCGTCGCCCGAGGAGACGGTGACGGTCACGCCGGCCGCGACCGCGGCGTCGTTGAACTGCTTGGTGACGTCGAGTGCGGTGATATCGGGGAACGGGTTGGACCCGAACGACTCGTTGATCACGTTGACGTGGTCGGTCTCGACGGCGTAGTTGATCGCCTGCAGGAAGTTGGACTCGGTCGTCTCCTCGTTGTTGCCGAAGACGTCCAGTCCGACCAGGCTGGCGCCCGGGGCCACGCCCTCGATCCGGATGTTGCAGGGCGTCGGATCCGGCTGGGCGCTGAAGTTCTGCACGTTGTAGGTATGCAGGCCCTGGCCGGCAATCGCGTTGGCGTCGAGGAACGCCTCGTCGCCGCCGGTCGGCTGGTTGGGCCCGTCGCCGGAGAAGTCCTGGTAATCGACGAACGCCGACGACCCATCGGCGCGCAGGAAGTTGACGTTGAGGGGATCGAGCCCGTCAGCGATCCACGCGACTTTGACGCCCGCCCCGGTGATGCCGAGCGACCGGGCCGTCGGCTGCTTGGGATCGTCGGAGTCCGTATTGGTCGAGGACAGCCCCTCGGGATCGAGCTGCGTCGCGCCGTTGGCCCCGCACGCCCCCGGGATCACGTTGGGCGAGGCCGTCGAACTCGCCGCATCGGCGGCGTGCTCGCGCCGCGCGCGGCGTGCACGAGTGGCGGCCGGAGTCACCGCCGGCGCGGCGCCGCGGATCATCACGTCGGGGATCACCTCGGCGACGGCGGGATTGGCGGCGAGCCTGGCCCGCTCTGCCTGCGACACCGTCGCGGCCATCGCGTCGAGCAACTGGAAGCTCCGAACGTGAGTGGCGTGCGCCGAGCGCAGCTGGGCACGGAGCATCACCTGAGCAGACGTGGTCTCGGCCGCCCGATCGACGGCCTTGCGGCTGCCCACGTGGGCGGCCCGGAACTGGCTTCGGAGCACCACGATCACGCGTCGATTCCCCTGGCTCGACAGCTGCGCGGCGAGCGCACCTGACAGGCGCGCCGCCCGGTGATGCGGCGACGACTTCGCCGACGCCGAGATCGCCACCAATCCCAACATCACCGCGACGAGTGACGTGAACGCAAGCAGCCGCCCGCGCGTGCCAAACCTGGTCATCTTGCCTCCGACGTTTGTCTCCCACCCAGAGGCCGCGCACCCTATACCCGAGTCAGCGCGAGGCGCAATACCTGCGCAACGGTCCGACGCAGTCGCGCGGATCCACACCACTTTGTTGCGTGTCGGACCGCGTACCGCCAAACCGAGCAAGGCGGGGCGGCTCAGCCGCCCCGCCTTTCGCGTCGGTCGATCAGTGCCCGCTGAGGGCTCCGATGAAGCCGGCCCCGGGCGTGCCCAGGCCGGTCATGTTGTCGTAACCCGGAGCAGTGGCCAGGGCGGTCGTGCTCCGCGTCGAGCACTGGCCGCTGGTCGGGTTGCAGTACTCCTCCGGGCCCTCGTAGTTGACGGCGCGGGCCGAGTACTCCACACCCGAGGCCCTGTCCACCCCGTCGATGAAGTCGGGGCGGATGATGTCGGTCGGGCTGGCCGGCGCCACGATGTCGTCCAGTGCGCTGGACGGCAGCGAGTACAGCCTCGGGTTCAGGAATCCGAGCGAGCTCCCGCTTGCCTGGTCGGCGTCGGCGACGAGTCCGGCCAGAAGCGGCGAGGCGAGGCTGGTTCCACCGATCCGGTACTGGTCGTAGTAGACCCCGTCCGGGAATGTCTGCGTCTCGCCCACGAGCATGCCCGTGGTCGGGTCCGCGTCCATCGACACGTCGGGCTCGACCCGCATCGCGCCGGGACCGATGATCGACGCGTTGGCGTCCGCCAGCGAATCCGGCACGACACCCTGCTGATACCAGGGCTGCGCGTAGTGGAAGCTGGTGCCGCCGCCTGAGCCGTAGTCGTAGCCCAGCGGGCCCCAGGTGCGGAGATCACTGCTGTCGCAGCCACCGGCGGCCACGAGGTCGGCGTTGCAGTAGACGCTGATGCCCGTCGACCACCCGTACTCGGAGGTCCGCTGACCATTGGCGTCAATGGCGAGCGTCGTGCCACCCGCGGCGGTCGCCCAGGGGCTGGACGCCGGGTAGTCGGCAGCGACGGAGCCGATCGTCGAGTACTCGTCGCCATCGTCGCCACTGGAGAACGAGACGGTGATGCCGGTGGCGGCGGCCATCATCAGGATGTCATCGGTTGCCTGGCGATCGTCGGAGCTGTCCAGCACGTCTCCGCCGGCGTCGCCATATGAGTTGGTGATCACGTCGGCGAGGTGGTTGTCCACGATCGCGCTCAGCATGTCGTTCAGCGGCTTCGTGAAGCAGTTCTTGGCGCCCGCATACAGGATGTTGGCGTCCGGCGCCATCGCGTGAACCGCCTCGACGTCGAGCGTCTCCTCGCCCCACCAGCCGTTCTGGCCCCCGCACGCCTGACCTCGGTTGAAGTTCTTCGCCAGCAGCTGCGAGAACTGCGACGACAGCAGCGGGTGTGCCGGATCATTCTGGGCCGCGTACTGCTGTGCGTCGGCCAAGATCGTTGGCGACGCGTAGGCGTCGACGATCGCGACCGTCTTGCCGGCGCCGGTATCGGCGCTGGGGACGGAGTAGGCGCTGCGCATCTGCGGCGGGGTGTAACCGCAGGGGGCGTAGGGCGGGTTCGCCGGATAGCCGCCGGGAACCGCGGGGAACGCGGCGGCGAGGTACTGGCCGTAGTACTTTCCGCACGGCTGCGGATTGCGGAATCCGGCCGGCGGCTTGGCATTCGCCGTGGCGGCCGGGGACGGCCCGCCGGTCGTGGAATCGGGCTGGGCGAGGGTGTCGCTGACGCCGCTGACACCGTCGACGATTCCGGCGATGCTCGTTGGCACCGACAGGTTGGTGTCGGCCAGCAGCAGCTGCTGGTGATCGACGGTGTGGTAGGAGAGGCTCGTCCCGAAGGCCTGTTCAACCTGGGCCGCGGTTCCGGACGCGCTCACCGACATCCGGTCAGCTGACACCGCGCCGACGGTGAAGCCGTCGGCCCTCAGGAAGCGCTTCACCTGCGTGACGTCCGCGGTCGTCGGCGAGAACCGGGCCTCCCACTGCGCCGCCGTCAAGTACTGGCCGTAGTCGCCGCTGCCGGGGGTGGAGACCGACCGGGCGAACGCCTCGGCCCCCGCCTGATCGGGCAGCTGCAACGTCACCTCGAAGTTCATCGCCGTGCTCGCGGGGACCGATCCGGTCTGCGGCGTCTGTGCGGCCGCGGGCGATTTCGAATTACTCAGCTGCGTGGTGGCCGAGGTCGCGGCCGATGCCGATGCCGCGATGGCCAGCGTCGCCGCCGCCACCCCGACAGAGGTGAACGCTCGTGCTCCCCATAACCTCATCCAGACATCTCCTGTCGCAGAAGCTCACGCGGTGCGCACGATCCTGCACGGCATGCGCGACGCCCGCCTTGTATCCGCCGCCGTACCCGAGGTGGTCGCGTCAAAAACGTCTCGGGCCACCCGAGCTGTTCGTCGGCAACGGATGGCCATCATATGCACACGCCACGGAGCTGTGCCCGCGAACGACGACGTCAGCCGACCGGCTGGCCGTAGAACGCGGCCTCTTCGCGTCCCAGCTCGGTCGCCGGCGGATCGTCGAAGAACCACTCGCGCGCGATCCGGTGAAAGTTGCCGGTCGCGTGCAGCTGCGCGATCACCGCCAGCGTCAGCACTTCCATCCGCCGCCCGAAGATGTGGTCGGGCGGAGCCGACTCCTGGCGCAGGTATCCGAAGTACTCCGAGCGCGGGTCGCTCATGTCGATCATCACCTGGGTGGCGTACTCGGGTGTCAGCGTGACCTCGCGATCGCACGTGTACCAGGAGGTCGCTGCGCGGAAGTGGGCGAGCACGCGATCGGGATTGAACTTGTCAGGGTGCGAGAAGAACCCGACCTCGGTCCCGAGCCGCATGATCTTCTCGGTGTCCCCGTCGATGATCGCGCGGGCGACCTCGATCTCCAGCTCGACGGCTCCCGGCGGCATCCGCTTGAACAGCCCGAAGTCGAGGAACGCCATCCGCCCATCGTCGAGCAACATCGAATTGCCGGGGTGGGGATCGCCCGAGAACTGCCCGTGGCGATACAGGCAGCTGAAGTAGAAGCGGAAGATGATCTCGCCGATCCGGTCGCGCTCGGCCTGACCGCGGTGCTTGAGCACCTCGAAGCCGGTGCCGTGGACGTACTCGGAGACCATCAAGCGCTCGCGCGACAGTGAGGTGATCACGTCGGGGATCACGATGAATGGGTGCCCG
>CAVUSD010000020.1:0-10154 GCA_963743985.1 uncultured Solirubrobacteraceae bacterium
CGGGTCCAACGGGACCCCGACGTTTGCCGTCCTGTTCGTCTGCCTGATGGCGCTGATCGTCACGATCCCGGCCTTCTTCCCCAACTCGGCCGGTTTCCCGGTGGCGTTCTTCGCGGTCACGTCGATCGCCGTGATCGGGCTCTACATCGCCTACACGATCCCGGTGTTCCTGCGGTATCGGATGGGCGACCGCTTCGAGCCCGGACCGTGGACGCTCGGCAACAAGTACAAGTGGATCAACCCGATCGCGATCGTCTGGGTCGGGCTGTGCGTGATCATCTTCTGCCTGCCGACGATCGACCCGGGCGGCGTGTACTTCAAGACGGGCTTCAGCTGGGGCTCGGTCAACTACGCACCGCTGGTCACGATCGGGGTGATGGTGGTCGTCACGGGCTGGTACCTGATCTCGGCGCGGCGATCGTTCACCGGCCCGGTGAACACGCTGGAGTTCGCCGATGATGGGGTCACGGTGGTCGATCCGGACGCGCAGTCGGCCTGAGATGGCCGCCACCTCAGATGTTCTGCGGGTGCTCGAGCCAGCGACCGGCGGCCTGCTCGCGACGATCCCCGCTGCCTCGGTCGCGGACACCGACGCGGCGGTCGCCCGCGCCAAGGCCGCCTTCCCCGCCTGGCGAGCGGTGTCACCGTCCGATCGCGCGCTGCTGCTGCGGCGTCTGGCCGATGCGGTCCGGGGGGCGCTCGAGGAACTGGCCGTGCTCGAGGCGCGCAACGCCGGTAAGCCGATCGGCGATGCCCGTGGTGAGATGGAGATGGTCGCGGCCGTGTTCGACTACTACGCCGGCGCACCCGAGCGGCTGCTCGGTGACTCGATCCCGGTCTCCGGCGGCCAGGCGTTCACGGTCCGTGAGCCGCTGGGGGTCGTCGGGCTGATCGTCCCGTGGAACTTCCCGCTGACGATCGCGGCGTGGAAGCTTGGGCCGGCGCTGGCGGCGGGCAACACCGTGGTGTTGAAACCCGCCGAGCTGACCCCGCTGACCGCGCTGCGCTTTGCCTCGCTGGCCGTGCAGGCCGGGCTGCCGGAAGGGGTGTTGAACGTGGTCGCCGGCCCGGGCGTCACCTGTGGGGCCCGGCTCGTAGAGCACCCCGACGTCGCCAAGATCGCATTCACCGGCTCGACCGCGGTGGGCCGCGGGATCGCGCGGACCGCGGCGGACACGCTGAAGCGGGTGACACTCGAGCTCGGCGGCAAGTCGCCCAACATCGTGTTCGCTGACGCTGATCTGTCGGCCGCCGCCGCCGCGGCGCCGTCCGCCGTGTTCGGCAACGCCGGTCAGGACTGCTGCGCTCGCTCGCGGATCCTCGTGCAGTCCTCGGTGCTCGACGAGTTCGTCGCGCTGCTGGGCGACGCCGTCGCGGCGATCCAGGTCGGCGATCCGCTCGATCCGTCGACCGAGATGGGGCCGCTGATCTCGGCCGCGCACCGCTGTCGGGTGGCCTCGTTCCTGGAGGAGGACGACGCTCCGCCGGTCGCGATCCGGGGCGCGGCGCCGGACGGCGACGGGTTCTGGTTTGCTCCGGCGGTGCTGTGTCCGGTCTCGCCGCAGGCGCGCGCCGCGCGCGAGGAGATCTTCGGACCGGTGGCGGTGGTGATCGGATTCGATACGGAAGAGGAGGCGGTGGCATTGGCCAACGACACGATCTACGGGCTGTCGGGCTCGGTCTGGAGCGGCGACGGAGGGCGGGCGCTGCGTGTCGCGCGGGCGCTCGACGCCGGTGTGCTGTCGATCAACTCGAACACATCGGTGCGGGTCTCGACCCCGTTCGGGGGCTTCAAGCAGTCCGGCTACGGACGCGAGCTCGGGCCCCACGCATTGGACGCGTACACCGAGGAGAAGTCGATCTTCTTCGCGACCGCATGAGCCGCCTGGTCGACAAGGTGTGCGTGATCACCGGCGCCGCCGGCGGGATCGGCGCGGCGACCGCGGCCCGGTTCGAGGCGGAAGGGGCGATCGTGGTCGGGGTCGACCTGCTACAGCACACGGTCGGTGCGCTGTCGATCTCGGCCGACCTCACCTCCGAGGAGGCGGTCGTCTCGATGTACGGCGCCGCCCGCGAGCGGTTCGGCCGGATCGACGTGCTGTTCAACAACGCCGGCATCTCGCCGACCGACGATGCGTCGGTCGTCGAGACGGCGCTCGAGGCCTACGAACGGGTCCAGGCGACGAACCTGCGCAGCGTGTTCCTCTGCTGCAAGCACGGGATACCCCACCTGCTCGACGGTGGTGGCGGTTCCGTCATCAACACCGCCTCGTTCGTCGCCGTGATGGGATCGGCCACCTCGCAGATCTCCTACACGGCGTCCAAGGGCGGCGTCCTGGCGATGTCCCGTGAACTGGGCGTCGAGTTCGCCAAGCGAGGGGTGCGGGTCAACGCCCTGTGTCCGGGACCGGTCGACACGCCGCTGCTGCGGGAGCTGTACGCATCTGACCCCGCCGCCGCGCAACGGCGGCTCGTGCACGTGCCGATGGGCCGGTTCGCCGAGGCGACCGAGATCGCCAACGCGGCCCTGTTCCTGGCGTCCGACGAGTCCTCGTACGTGAACGCGACCGAGTTCCTCGTCGACGGCGGGATCAGCGCGGCGTACACGACGCCGCTGTAGTCCTCGTCGGCTGGACGCGGGGACGTTGCGGCCCTCCCCAGGGCCATGACTTTCCCGCTGGCATTACGCCGGACTGCGAGCATCCGTGTCGTGAGCCACATCGCCGTCTCCGGACTTGCCTACGCTCACCCGGGCGGCGAGCTGCTGTTCTCAGACGTGTCGTTCCGGCTCTCGCCGGGCCGTCACGCTGGGCTGATCGGCGCCAACGGCGTCGGCAAGAGCACGCTCTTGCGGATCCTCGCCGGTGAGCTGAGCGCCGACGAGGGCGATGCGGCGACCGGAGGCGAGGTCGGCTACATGCCCCAGGACGTCGGCGTCCGTGACGGCGACCGGACCGTGCGAGCACTGCTGCTATCGCTGGCGCCGGCGACGGTGAGGACCGCC
Organism: uncultured Solirubrobacteraceae bacterium; assembly: GCA_963743985.1. Lineage (GTDB taxonomy): Bacteria > Actinomycetota > Thermoleophilia > Solirubrobacterales > Solirubrobacteraceae > Palsa-465. The sequence goes on from CAVUSD010000020.1 coordinate 3,005, forward strand.
GGCGAGGCGATCGTCGAGCTCGAGGCCGCACTGGAGGCCGGCGACGACGCTGCCGGGATGCGGCTCGGGACGGTGATCGCCGACTACTCGTCGCTCGGCGGCTACGAGCTGGAGGGACAGTGGGACGCGTGCTGTCGCCAGATCGTCGGGGTCCCGTTCTCCGAGCTGGCTGACCGCCCTGCCCGGACGCTGTCGGGTGGCGAGCGCAAGCAGCTGGTGCTGGAGCTGCTGTTCGCCTCCGACGCCGACGTGCTGCTGCTCGACGAGCCCGACAACTTCCTCGACGTGCCGGCCAAGCTGGCGCTCGAACGCCGCGTCCGCGGATCACGCAAGACGGTTCTGATGATCTCGCACGACCGCGAGGTGCTGGCGGCGGCGGTCGACTCGATCGTGACGCTCGAGGGCAACGGCGCCTGGGTCCACGGTGCGTCGTACGCGAGCTACGCCCAGGCCCGGGCGGACCGCCAACGCCGCCTCGGCGACGCCGTCAAGCGCTGGCGCGATGAGGAACGGCGGCTGTACCACCTGACGCGCACGTTCAAGGAGCGTGCCCGCTACCACGACGCCTGGGCCAAGAAGGCCGACGCGATGGAGACCCGCTGGAAGCGGTTTCGCGACGCCGGGCCGCCGCCGGCACCGGTGACCGACCAGCAGATCACGGTGCGGATCCGGGGCGGCGACTCGGCCCGGATCGTGCTGCGCATGTCCGGACTCGGGATCGACGGGCTGGTCGAGCCGTTCGACGAGGAGATCCACTTCGGCGAACGGGTGGCGCTGATCGGACCCAACGGCACCGGCAAGAGCTCGCTGATGAACGTCCTCACCGGCGCTCGCGCGCCTGACTCGGGAACGGTCGTGACCGGCTCGCGGGTCGAGGTCGGTCACTTCACCCAACTGCAGACGCGGCCCGACTTTGCCGGACGCGGAGTGCTGGAGATCGTCTCCGAACGCCGCGGCGAGCTGCAGGCGGCGATGGCGGCGCTGGCGCGGTACGGATTGGCGGACGCCGCCCGGCGACAGTTCGAGGTGCTGTCGGGTGGCGAACAGGCCCGCCTGGAGATCCTGATCCTCGAGCTGGAGGGCGCCAACCTGCTGCTGCTCGACGAGCCGACCGACAACCTCGACGCGGACTCCTGCGAAGCGTTGGAGGCGGCGCTGGACGGGTTCACCGGCACGGTGGTCACCGTCTCGCACGACCGCGCCTTCCTGCGCCGGTGCGACCGCTTCCTGCTGCTCGACCGCGACGGCGCGATGCGGGGGCTGCCGACCTACGGAGCGGCGCTCGACGCGCTGACCGACCCCGCCGGCGCCGCCGACGTGTCGCTCGCCAAACGTCGCTGAGCGAGGGTGCGAGCGCGCCGGCCGTCGGCGGCCAGCGCCAGCCCGATCCCCAGCAGGGCCCAGGTGGTCGGGTCCTCGAGGAAGTCGGCGTACAGCCACGTGTGGAACACCAGCGCAGCGAACGCAGCCGCCAGGGCCGAGCGGACGGGGTCGCCGCGAGCGCCACGGACCAGGCAGACCAGCGCGCAGACGACCAGCGCGATGTACGCGATCAGGCCGATCACCCCCTGTTCGGCAGCGATCGTGATCGGGATCGTGTGCGACGCCGACAACTGCCCGGCGCCGCGATTGTGGACGCGGTACTCCTGTACGAACGAGCCCGATCCCCAGCCCTGTAGCGGCCGGTCGCCGAACAGGCGCAGACCGCCGGAGACGAGGCCGCCACGGCCACTGGACGCGCCGTTGAGCCCCTGATTGAGTCCGAACGTGGTCGGCGTCAGCGCCACCACCGCGGCACCGATCGCGATCACGGCGACCGCCACGTACAGCGCCCGCGAGGGCCGCCAGCGCAACGCGGCCAGGATCGCCATCCCGACCAGCAGCGCACCGAGGCTGGAGCGACTGAGCGTCAGCACCAGGCAGGCCCACAGCACCGCCAGCACGCCGATCGCGAGCGTCTGCGCGCGACGCGGGAATCGGTACAGCAGCGTCACCGCGAGCAGGACCATCGTCAGCGCCAGGTAGCGACCGAACACATCGGGGTCGAAGAACACCGAGTTGACCGTGAAGTACGTGTGCAGATCGTTGGCGGCGACGAGCTTGGAGTTGAGGATGATCGTCTTGGTCGCGTACTCGACGAACCCGAGCAGCGAGAAGATCAGCGCCAGCACGACCGTGATCGCCAGACAGCCCCGCAACAGCTCCGGTGTCCAGCGCACCTCGCGCAGCAGCCGGTAGAGCAGCGCAAACGGCACGTAGAAGAAGACCATGTTCTGCAGCGCGACCTCGAACCCGCTCGGTGACCCATGCGACGTCGCGTAGATCGCCTGCAGTCCGTAGAGGACGATGACCAGCGCCAGCAGCCGGTCGACCCAGGCCAGCAGCGGTGGTCCGTCGTCGACGTCGCGCCCGTCGCGCGGGGTGGGCGGGCCGGAGACGCCGGTGAGCAGCGCCGGCACGAGCCACGCGAGCGCTCCGGCAGCGACCACGAAGTACAGCGGCACGAGCAGGTTGGAGGTGTTGCCGCCGGTCGAGATCGGGACCCGGAACGGCAGCGCCAAAACGGCCAACAGCGGGAAGGCCTGGGGCTTTTTGCGCATCAGCACGGCCACCGCGGCCAACGCCACCAGCGCGATCGCCGCGCCGACGACGGCGTACAGCGGATGGCGGTGGACGAATCGCAGCTGCGAGGAGTTCCAGATATCGGCCAGCAGCAGCGCCGGCGCCAGCGCCAGCGCCGCCAGCATCGCCGCGGCCCGGATGCGGGCGTGGTCGCGGCCACCTGCCAGCAACACGATCGCGGCCAGCGCGGCGACGAGCACGATGCCCGTCCGGGGGGCGGGGCCGTTCAGGGTGGCTAACGCAATCACCGCCAAATCATCCTCTACCCTCTGGCGCCATGCGCATCGCGAAGTTTGCGGCGGCCGCGGCTGTCGTCGCGCTTGCGCTGTCGGCGTGCGGCTCGACCACCAAACCGGTGGCCGGGACCCCGCAGGCGGCAGCCCAGGCGAAGAAAGGTCTGAACGACCCACGGACCACGCATATCGCGTGTCTGCGAGCCGACCACGTGACCGACATCCACAAGTACTACTCCGACGGGCGGCCCGCCTTCCAGGTCGGAACCAAGCCGTCGGGGCCGACGGTCGTGTTCGAGGCAACTCCCGGCATGGGTCAGGGCGTCCAGATCTCCGGCCAGAACCAGGGCGCTGAGATCATCGGGTCCGCGCTCGTGTTCCCGAATGACGCGTCGGCGCAGCTCGACCACAAAGTCGAGACGTGTGTCGCGCTCGGGGTCTCCGGCTGACGCGATGACGGCCTCGACGACGGAGATTCCCGAGATCGTGGGCGTCGCACCCCGCGGCGAGTGGAAGCCGACGCCGTGGCTGGCGGCCGAGACCCACCCGCTGCTGCGCAGCCGCAACTTCTATATCGCGCTGACCGTGGTCTCCTTGGTGCTCGGCGGCCTGTCGTTGCTGGTCCCCTCGACGCCGAGCTATGACCCGTGGTCGTGGACGGACTGGTCGCGCGGGATCATCCACCTCAACTTCCACCTGAACCAGTACGGCACGTCGTGGAAGCCGCTGCCGATGATCGCCACGATCCCGGCCGCCCTGTTCGGCCATGCGGCGCCCGACATCTGGCTGGTGGTGGCCCGGGCCGGCACGTTCGCGGGCGCGGTGATGGTGTTCCGGCTCGGATACCGGCTGACCCGGCAGATCGCCGCGTCCTATGAGGAGCTGTCGTCGAGTCGCGCGCTGACGATCGCGCCGGCGCTGCTCGCCGGCCTGATCGGCGCCGTGGCGCTCGTGTTCACCGGCACCGAGTTCTACCTCTCCTCCAACACGTTGGGGTACTCCGAAGGGCTGGCGACCGCACTGATGCTCGTCGCGATCGAGCGCCACTTCGACGGCAAGCCGCGCCAGGCGTTCATCGTCGGCTTCTTCGTCGCGCTCGACCGCCCCGAGGTCTGGGCGTTCTGGGGCGTCTACGGGCTCTGGCTGTTCTGGCGCGATCGGCGATTCCGGCTGACGATCGTCGCGCTCGCCGTCCTGCAGCCGATCCTCTGGTTCCTGCCCGTGTACTGGGGCTCGGGTCACTTCGGCTCGAGCGTCGAGCGCGCCACCAACCCGCGCGCCAACAGCCTCGCCTACGCCAAGTTCCCGTTCTGGGCCGAGCTCAAGCAAGAGGCGTGGCGGACGATGCTGCTGCGGATCAAGCTGTTCGCGGTGCTGCTGGTGATCGGCCTGGCCGCGGTGCTGTGGCGTGGTCGTCGTCGCGAGGGCAGCTGGCGCGCCGCGCTGGCGCTCCCCCGCGCGCGGGCGCTGACGGCGGCAGCCGTCTGCGGGTTCGGCGGGGTCGCCTGGTTCGTGATCATCGCGATCGAGACCCAGGCCCATTTCTCGGGCAACAGCCGCTACCTGGTGCTGGGTGATGCGCTGGTCGACGTGTGCGGCGCCGTCGGGTTCGGCTGGCTGGCGGTGCTGCTCGCGGTCGGGGGCGTTCGCGTCGTCCGTCGCGCCTCGGCCTCCGCCGCGGTGGGCTTCATGATGGGTGCCTGTGCGCTCGTCGCCGCGATCTTCGTGTTCGCGCCGAACTTCATCGGCAACAAGCTGATCTCGTTGCCGGCGACGCACGGCTCGCTCAACTACCAGGCGCAGCTGCGAACCGGCATGCAGAAGCTGATCTCCCAGTACGGTGGCCCCAAGCGGGTGCTCGCCTGCGGTCACGTGATGACCGAGGGCTTCCAGGTTCCGATGGTCGCCTACTACCTCAACACGCGTACCGCGTACATCGGCGCCCCACCGGCGGCCGGCGATCCGCCCGGGCCCGCGCCGAACGTGATCCTCCAGGCCCGCGACACCCGCTCCGCGTCGCTGCTGCCATACCTGAGCTGGTGGCCGAACGTGCACTACCACCACGTCGCCTCGAGCGGGCCGGTGAACATGTACACCAACTGCCTGCCGTCGAACTCGAGCGCATCATGATCGCCGTGGCGGGCCGCTGATGGCGACGATCACCGCACCGCAACCCGGCCTCGAGGAACGGCCGGAGCGCGACGACGCCGACTATCAGCCGCGGACCCCCGAGTGGATTCGGCGGTTCCCGACCTGGCTCTGGGTGGTCGGCGGGTTGATCGGGTTGATGGCGCTGTCAGCGTTCATGCGTACCCGGTACCTCAACGGCCAGTACTGGATGGACGAGGCGATCACCACCGGGATCGCCCTGCACCCGCTGGACAAGATTCCGCACGTCCTGCGCTACGACGGCAACCCGCCGCTGTACTACATGCTGCTGCACCTGTGGATCAAGGCGTTTGGCGACTCGGTCGACGCCACCCACTCGCTGTCGGTGCTGTTCGGGATCCTGACGATCCCGGCCGGCGGCTGGGGGGCCTGGAAGCTGTTCGGCCGGCGCGCCGGGGTGATGGCGGCGATCCTGTTCACGTTCAACGCGTGGCTGACCTCGTACGCGCAGGAGACGCGCATGTACGAGCTGATGGGTCTCCTCGGCGTGTTGGCGACGACGTTCTTCGTGCTCGGCTTCGTCGAGCGCCGGCGCCGGTGGTTGTTCGCGTTCGGCGCGGTCCTGGTGGCGATGCTCTACACCCACTCGTGGGGCACCTTCTTCTTCATCGGCTCGGCGATCTCGTTGATCCCGTCGCTGCTGTCGCGGACCGGCCGCGACCGGATGTTGCTGCTGCGCGACGCCGTCGTCACCTACGTCGTCGCCGGGATCCTGTACCTGCCGTGGGCGCCGACGCTGCTGTTCCAGATCGCCCATACCGCCGCGCCGTGGGACACGCCGCCGCGGCTCGGCGCGCCGGTCCAGATCTCCCGCAACGTGCTCGGCGGCGACCGGATCACGATCGTGCTCGTGCTCGCCGCCGCGATCGGGCTGGCGCCCCTGTTCACCCGCGCCCAGCGACGCGGCCCCGACGCGACGAAGCTGTTCACGCTGATCCTGCTGCCGCTGGCGGTGCTGCTGATCGCCTGGATCGGCTCGCAGGTCAACCCTGCGTGGGCGCCGCGGTACTTCGCGCCGGTGATCGGGGCGATGCTGTTCCTGATCGCCTGGGGCTGTTCGCGCGCGAGGTTGGTGGGAATCGTGGCGGTCGCGCTGTCGTGCGCGTTCCTGGCCAACCCGTATTCGTTCGCGCCCAAGCACAAGTCCGACATGCGCTATGTCGCAGCGACGATGGGACCGCTGCTGCACCAGGGCGACACGGTCGTCGTCGGTCAGCCCGAGCAGACGACGCTCGCCTGGTACTACCTGCCCGCTGGACTGCGCTTTGCCAACACCGCGCGGGGCCCGGTCGCCGACCCGACCTACATGAACTGGGTCAACGTGCTCGACGCGATCAAGCGCACCAACCCGCAGCAGACCGCCGATCGGCTCGTCTCGCAGTTGCGTCCCGGCCAGAGACTGCTGTTCGTCCGGCCACTCACGGAGGGCGCGCAGAACTGGAAGGCCCCGTGGACCGTCTGGGTCAGGCGGCGCTCGGCACAGTGGGGTGCGGTGTTCGCGCGCGACGTCGCCGATGGCACGCTGCGGCGGGTCGCGACCGCGCCGATCAACTACCCCGGCGCCTGCTGCGTGGCCAACAGCGCGGTGCTCTTCCAGAAGCTGGCCAGGTAGCCGAGATCGCCTCGGCGGCCGCCGTCCCCGCGCCGCTGCTTTCGCAGACCATGTCCACCGCCACCCGCCCACACCGCCCGCTCAGCCAGCTCTTCGGCATCCCGCCGATCCGTGAGGTGCATGCGCCGGGATGGTTCAACCGATTGCCGACATGGCTATCGGCGGGCGGGATCGTGTTCGTGTTGATGGTCGTCTCGGCGGTACTGCGCACGCGCCAGATCTCAGGTCAGCTGTGGTTCAACGAGGCGATCGCGGTCGGGGTTGCGCAGCATTCGCTCGGCGACCTCCCGGGGCTGGTGCGCAACAGCGGCGGCTCGCCGCTGTATTACGTGCTGCTCCATTTCTGGATCGATGCGTTCGGTTCGTCGAGCGCCGATGTGCACTGGCTGTCGGGGCTGTTCGCGCTGCTGACGATCCCCGCCGCGATGTGGGTCGGCTGGAGTCTCGGCGGCCGGCGCGCGGGGATCTTCGCCGCGATCCTGTTCGCGTTCAGCTCCTACATGACTCAGTTCTC
>CAVUSD010000021.1:0-10955 GCA_963743985.1 uncultured Solirubrobacteraceae bacterium
CGATCATCACCACCGCCCTGAGCTCGGGGCTGGCGAAGCTCGTGCTGTGGATCTCGACGGTCGCCCAGCTGTTCTGCGGGATGGGCTGTGTCGCGGCCGCGTCGCGGATGGGGTTCGCGTTCTCACGTGACGGGGCGGTGCCCGGCCACAGCCTCTGGCGACGCCTCAACAAGCACAAGACGCCGACCTGGTCGGTCCTGCTCGTGACCGGCTTGGCGCTGGTGATCACGATCCCAGCCTGGTTCGGTGACAAGGCCGGCCTGCCGGTCGCATTCTTCGCGGTCACCTCGATCACGACGATCAGCCTCTACATCGCGTACGCGATCCCGGTCTTCCTGCGCTGGCGGATGGGCGACAGCTTCGAGCCGGGTCCGTGGACGCTCGGCAAGAAGTACAAGTGGATCAACCTGATCGCGATCATCTGGGTCCTGCTCTGCGTGATCATCTTCTGCCTGCCGACCACCCCGGAGGCGGTCCCGTGGAACAGCGCCTTCAGCTGGTCGAGCTTCAATTACGCCCCGGCGGTGACGGCCGGCCTGCTCATCGCCGTCTGGATCGCCTGGGAGCTGGGCGCCAAGCACTCCTTCAAGGGCCCAGTCAGGACGGTCGATGACCCCGACGTCGGCGATTCCGCCGACGCGGCCCTGATGCCGGCGTAACGGGCGTTCCCCGATGACGAACACGCTCGCCGTATTGGAGCCGGCGACCGGCGCGGTGCTCGAGACGATCCCGTGCGCGACCGCCGAGGACGTCGACCGTGCGGTCGCGGCGGCCCGTCGTGCGTTTCCCGCCTGGCGCGGAGTGTCGCCCGCAGACCGCGCTCGGGTGCTGCGCCGGATCGCCGACGCGGTCCGGGGGGCGCTTGAGGAGCTGACCGTGCTCGAAGCCCGCAACGCCGGGAAGCCGATCGGCGATGCGCGCGGCGAGATGGAGATGGTCGCAGCCGTGTTCGACTACTACGCCGGCGCGCCGGAGCGGCTGCTCGGCGACTCGATCCCGGTCTCCGGTGGGCAGGCGTTCACGGTCCGGGAGCCGCTCGGCGTCGTCGGGCTGATCGTGCCCTGGAACTTCCCGTTGACGATCGCCGCGTGGAAGCTCGGGCCGGCGCTGGCGGCCGGCAACACGGTGGTGTTGAAACCGGCCGAGCTGACGCCGCTGACAGCGCTGCGATTTGCCTCATTGGCGCTGGAGGCAGGGCTGCCCGAGGGGGTGTTGAACGTCGTCGCCGGTCCGGGATCCACCTGCGGCGCGCGCCTGGTGGCCCATCCCGACGTCGCCAAGATCGCGTTCACGGGCTCGACCGCCGTGGGACGCGGGATCGCGCGATCCGCGGCGGACACGCTGAAACGGGTGACGCTGGAGCTGGGCGGCAAGTCGCCGAACATCGTGTTCGCCGATGCTGACCTTTCGGCCGCGGCCGCGGCGGCGCCATCGGCCGTGTTCGGCAACGCCGGCCAGGATTGCTGCGCGCGCTCGCGGATCCTCGTCCAGTCCTCGGTGCTCGACGAGTTCGTCGCGCTGTTGGGCGACGCGGTCGCGGCGATCCGGGTCGGCGATCCGCTGGATCCCGAGACCGAGATGGGGCCACTGATCTCGGCCGCGCACCGTTCGCGCGTGGCGACGTTTCTCGAAGAGGACGGCGCTCCGCCGATCGCGATCCGTGGGGAGGCGCCGGACGGCGACGGGTTCTGGTTTGCTCCGGCGGTGCTGTGTCCGGTCTCGTCGCAGGCGCGCGCAGCGCGTGAGGAGATCTTCGGGCCGGTGGCCGTGGTGATCGGATTCGATTCTGAGGAGGAGGCGGTGGCGTTGGCCAACGACACGATCTACGGGCTATCGGGCTCGGTCTGGAGCGGCGACGGAGGGCGCGCGCTGCGCGTCGCCCGGGCGCTCGACGCCGGCGTGCTGTCGATCAACTCGAACACGTCGGTGCGGGTCTCGACGCCGTTCGGCGGTTTCAAGCAGTCCGGCTATGGACGCGAGCTCGGGCCCCACGCGCTCGACGCGTACACCGAGGAGAAGTCGATCTTCTTCGCGACAGCATGAGCCGGCTCGTCGACAAGGTGTGCGTGATCACCGGCGCGGCCGGCGGGATCGGCGCGGCGACGGCTGCCCGGTTCGAACGAGAGGGGGCGATCGTGGTCGGCGTCGACCTGCTGGAGCACTCGGTCGGCGCGCTCTCGATCTCCGCCGACATCACCTCCGAGGACGCCGTCGTTTCGATGTACGCGTCCGCCCGTGAGCGGTTCGGGCGAATCGACGTGCTGTTCAACAACGCCGGCATCTCGCCGACCGACGATGCCTCGGTCGTCGAGACGCCACTTGAGGTCTACGAGCGGGTGCAGGCGACGAACCTGCGCAGCGTGTTCCTCTGCTGCAAGCACGGGATACCGCATCTCATCGATGGTGGAGGGGGGTCGGTGATCAACACCGCGTCGTTCGTCGCGGTGATGGGCTCGGCCACCTCGCAGATCTCCTACACCGCCTCGAAGGGCGGCGTGCTGGCGATGTCGCGGGAACTGGGTGTCGAGTTCGCGAAGCAAGGGGTGCGGGTCAATGCGCTGTGCCCCGGGCCGGTCGATACGCCGCTGCTGCGTGAGCTGTACGCCTCGGACCCGGCCGCTGCGCAGCGGCGGCTCGTCCACGTGCCGATGGGCCGGTTCGCCGAGGCGACGGAGATCGCCAACGCGGCCCTGTTCCTGGCGTCGGACGAGTCGTCGTACGTCAACGCGACCGAGTTCCTGGTCGACGGGGGGATCAGCGCCGCGTACACGACGCCGCTGTAGCCACGTCCGGGCTCGGTCGCGCCGGTAGCTGGGAACGTTCCCGTCCCACGCCGGGAAACATTCCCAGCTACCGCGGTAGGGCTGCGAGCATGAGCTCGTGAGCCACATCGCCGTCTCACGGCCTGGCGTATGCCCACCCCGGAGGCGAGCTGCTGTTCTCAGACGTCTCGTTCCGGCTCTCGCCCGGCCGCCACGCCGGGCTGATCGGCGCCAACGGCGTCGGCAAGAGCACGCTGCTGCGGATCCTGGCCGGCGAGCTGAGCGCCGACGAGGGCGATGCGGCGACCGGTGGGCACGTCGGCTACATGCCTCAGGACGTCGGCCTCCGCGACGGCGACCGGACGGTGCGCGAGCTGCTGCTGTCGCTGGCTCCGTCGGCGGTGCGCCAGAGCGGGCGAGGCGATGATCGAGCTCGAGGCCGCGCTGCACGCCGGCGACGACGAGGCCGGGATGCGGCTCGGAACGGTGATCGCCGACTACTCGTCGCTCGGCGGCTACGAGCTGGAGGGACAGTGGGACGCCTGCTGTCGCCAGATCGTCGGCGCCCCGTTCTCCGAGCTGGCCGACCGTCCCGCGCGGACGCTGTCGGGCGGCGAGCGCAAGCAGCTCGTGCTGGAGCTGCTGTTCGGCTCCGACGCCGACGTGCTGCTGCTCGACGAGCCCGACAACTTCCTCGACGTGCCCGCCAAGCTGGCGCTCGAGCGCCGGATCCGTCGGCTCGCGCAAGACGATCCTGATGATCTCGCACGACCGCGAGGTGCTGGCGGCGGCGGTCGACTCGATCGTGACGCTCGAGGGCAACGGCGCCTGGGTCCACGGCAGCTCCTACGCGACCTACGCCCAGGCCCGCGAGGACCGCCAGCGGCGGCTCGGCGACGCCGTCAAGCGCTGGCACGAGGAGGAGCGGCGGCTGTATCACCTGATGCGCACGTTCAAGGAGCGCGCCCGCTACCACGACGCGTGGGCCAAGAAGGCCGACGCGATGGAGACCCGCTGGAAGCGTTTCGCGATGCCGGCCCGCCGCCGGCGCCGGTCACCGATCAGCAGATCACGGTCCGGATCCGAGGCGGCGACTCGGCCCGGATCGTGCTGCGGATGCGCGGGCTGGCGATCGACGGGCTGGTCGAACCGTTCGACGAGGAGATCCACTTCGGCGAGCGGGTCGCGCTGATCGGCCCCAACGGGACCGGCAAGAGCTCGCTGATGAACGTCCTCACCGGCGTTCGCGCGCCCGACGCGGGCACGCTCGTCACCGGTCCGCGCGTCCAGACCGGCCACTTCACCCAACTGCAGACGCGGCCCGACTTCGCCGGCCGCGGCGTGCTGGAGATCGTCTCCGAGCGCCGCGGCGAGCTGCAGACGGCGATGGCCGCGCTGGCCCGCTACCGCCTGGCGGACGCCGCCCGGCGCCAGTTCGAGGTGCTCTCCGGCGGCGAGCAGGCCCGCCTGGAGATCCTGATCCTGGAGCTGGAGGGCGCCAACCTGCTGCTGCTCGACGAACCGACCGACAACCTCGACGCGGACTCCTGCGAGGCGCTGGAGGCAGCCCTCGACGGGTTCACCGGCACGGTCGTCACGGTCTCGCACGACCGCGCCTTCCTGCGCCGCTGCGACCGCTTCCTGCTGCTGGACCGCGACGGCTCGATGCTGGCGCTGCCGACCTACGAAGCCGCGCTCGAAGCGCTGACCGACCCCGCCGGCGCGGCGGACGTGTCGCTCGCCAAGCGCCTCTGAGCGTTGGCGTGCGCCCGCCGGCCGTCGGCCGCCAGCGCCAGCCCGATCCCCAGCAGCGCCCAGGTGGTCGGATCCTCGAGGAAGTCGGCGTACAGCATCGTGTGGAACACCAGCGCCCCGAACGCGGCCGCCATGGCCGAGCGGACGGGGTCGCCGCGAGCGCCGCGCACCAGGCAGATCAGCGCACAGACGACCAGCGCGATGTACGCGATCAGGCCGATCACCCCCTGTTCGGCGGCGATCGTGATCGGGATCGTGTGCGAGGCCGACAGCGCCCCCGCGCCGCGGTTGTGGACGCGGTACTCCTGCACGAACGAGCCCGATCCCCAGCCCTGCAGCGGCCGGTCGCCGAACAGGTGCAGACCGCCGGAGACGAGGCCGCCGCGGCCGCTGGAGGCGCCGTTGAGCCCCTGGTTGAGCCCGAACGTGGTCGGCGTCAGCGCCACCACCGCGGCGCCGATCGCGATCACGACGACCGCCACGTACAGCGCCCGTGACGGCCGCCAGCGCAACGCGGCCAGGATCGCCATCCCGACCAGCAGCGCGCCGAGGCTGGAGCGGCTGAGCGTCAGCACCAGGCAGGCCCACAGCACCGCCAGCACCCCGACCGCGATCGTCTGCTCACGCCGGGGGAACGGGTACAGCAGCGTCACCCCCAGCAGGACCATCGTCAGCGCCAGGTAGCGCCCGAAGATGTCGGGGTCGAAGAACACCGAGTTGACCGTGAAGTACGTGTGCAGATCGTTGGCGGCGACCAGCTTGGAGTTGAGGATGATCGTCTTGGTGGCGTACTCGCCGAAGCCGATCACCGAGAAGATCAGCGCCAGCACGACCGTGATCGCCAGGCAGCCGCGCAGCAGTCCCGGCGTCCAGCGCACCTCGCGCAGCAGCCGGTACAGCAGCGCGAACGGCACGTAGAAGAACACCATGTTCTGCAGCGCGACCTCGAAGCCGCTCGGTGATCCGTGCGACGTCGAGTAGATCGCCTGCAGCCCGTAGAGGACGATGAACAGCGCCAGCAGCCGGTCGACCCAGGCGAGCAGCGGTGGTCCGTTATCAACATCGCGCTCCGTCAGCGCGATCCGGACGCGCCCGTGAGCAGCGCCGGCACGAGCCACGCCAGCGCCCCCGCGGCGACCACGAAGTACAGCGGCACGAGCAGGTTGGAGGTGTTGCCGCCGGTCGAGATCGGAACCCGGAACGGCAGCGCCAGCACCGCCAGCAGCGGAAACGCCTGCGGGCTTTCTGCGCATCAGCACCGCCACCGCGGCCAACGCCGCCAGCGCGAACACCGCTCCGACGACGGCGTAGAGCGGATGGCGGTGGACGAAACCGCAGCTGCGAGGAGTTCCAGATGTCGGCCAGCAGCAGCGCCGGCGCCAGCACCAACGCCGCCAGCATCGCGGCCGCCCGGACCCGCACGCGGTCGCGGCCGCCCGCCAGCAGCACGATCGCCGCCAGCGCGGCGACGAGCACGACGCCCGTCCGAGGGGCGGGGCCGTTCAGAGTCGCTAACGCAATCACCGCCAAATCATCCTCTACCCTCTGGCGCCATGCGCATCGCGAGGTTTGCGGCGGCCGCGGTTGTCGTCGCGCTTGCGCTGTCGGCATGCGGCTCGACCACCAAACCGGTGGCCGGGACTCCGCAGGCGGCAGCCCAGGCAAAGAAAGGTCTGAACGACCCACGCACCACGCACATCAAGTGCCTGCGGGCCGACCACGTGACCGACATCCACGAGTACTACTCCGACGGGCGCCCCGCCTTCCAGGTCGGGACCAAGCCGTCGGGGCCGACGGTCGTGTTCGAGGCGACCCCCGGCATGGGGCAGGGCGTCCAGATCTCCGGCCAGAACCAGGGCGCCGAGATCATCGGCTCCGCGCTCGTGTTCCCCAACGACGCATCGGCGCAGCTCGACCACGACGTCGAGACCTGTGTCGCGCTCGGGGTCTCCGGCTGACGCGATGACGGCCTCGACGACGGAGATCCCCGAGCTGGCGGGCGTCGAGCCCCACGGCGAGTGGGAGCCGACGCCGTGGCTGGTGGCCGAGACGCACCCGCTGCTGCGCAGCCGCAACTTCTACATCGCGCTGACCGTGATCTCGCTGGCGCTCGGCGGCCTGTCGCTGCTGTTCCCCTCGACGCCGAGCTATGACCCGTGGTCGTGGACGGACTGGTCGCGCGGGATCATCCACCTCAACTTCCATCTGAACCAGTTCGGCACGTCGTGGAAGCCGCTGCCGATGATCGCCACGATCCCGGCCGCGCTGTTCGGCCATGCGGCGCCCGACATCTGGCTGGTGGTCGCCCGGGCCGGCACGCTCGCGGGCGCGGTGATGGTGTTCCGGCTCGGGTACCGGCTGACCCGGCAGATCGCCGAGTCCTACGACGAGCTGTCGTGGAGTCGGGTCCTGACGATCGCGCCGGCGCTGCTCGCCGGGCTGATCGGCGCCATCGCGCTGGTGTTCACCGGCACCGAGTTCTACCTGTCGTCCAACGCGCTGGGGTACTCGGAAGGGCTGGCGACCGCGCTGATGCTCGTCGCGATCGAGCGCCACCTCGACGGCAAGCCGCGCCAGGCGTTCGTCGTCGGCTTCTTCGTCGCGCTCGACCGGCCCGAGGTCTGGGTCGTTCTGGGGCGTCTACGGGCTGTGGCTGTTCTGGCGCGACGCGCCGTTTCCGCGTCACGATCGTCGCGCTCGCCGTGCTGCAGCCGATCCTCTGGTTCCTGCCCGTCTACTGGGGTTCGGGCCATTTCGGCTCGAGCGTCGAGCGCGCCACCAACCCGCGCGCCAACAGCCTCGCCTACGCCAAGTTCCCGTTCTGGGCCGAGCTCAAGCAAGAGGCCTGGCGGACGATGTTGCTGCGGATCAAGCTGTTCGCGGTGCTGCTGGTGCTCGGCCTGACCGCGGTGCTGTGGCGCGGTCACCGTCGCGAAGGCAGCTGGCGCGCTGCGCTGGCGGTCCCGCGAACGCGGGCGCTGGTGGCGGCGGCCGTGTGCGGGTTCGGCGGGGTCGCCTGGTTTGTGATCATCGCGATCGAGACCCAGGCCCATTTCTCGGGCAACAGCCGCTACCTGGTGCTCGGCGACGCGCTCGTCGACGTCTGCGGCGCGGTCGGGTTCGGCTGGCTGGCGATCGTGCTCGCCGTCGCCGGCGTTCGCCTCGTCCGCCGGGCCTCGGCCTCCGCCGCGCTGGGCTTCATGATGGGCGCCTGTGCGCTCGTCGCCGCGATCTTCGTGTTCGCTCCGAACTTCATCGGCAACAAGCTGATCTCGTTGCCGGCCACGCACGGCTCGCTCAACTACCAGGCACAGCTGCGAACCGGCATGCAGAAGCTGATCGCCCAGTACGGTGGCCCCAAGCGGGTGCTGGCCTGCGGTCACGTGATGACCGAGG
Source organism: uncultured Solirubrobacteraceae bacterium (assembly GCA_963743985.1). Taxonomy (GTDB): domain Bacteria; phylum Actinomycetota; class Thermoleophilia; order Solirubrobacterales; family Solirubrobacteraceae; genus Palsa-465. Next base: position 7,914 of record CAVUSD010000021.1, read on the forward strand.
GCTTCCAGGTTCCGATGGTCGCCTACTACCTCAACACGCGCACGGCGTACATCGGGGCCCCGCCCGCGGCCGGCGATCCGCCCGGCCCGGCACCGAACGTGATCCTGCAGGCCCGTGACACGCGCTCGGCGTCGCTGCTGCCGTACCTGAGCTGGTGGCCGCACGTCCATTACCACCACGTCGCCTCGAGCGGGCCGGTCAACATGTACACCAACTGCCTGCCCTCGAGCTCGGGCGCGTCATGAGCGCCGTGGCCGGCCGCTGATGGCGACGATCACCGCACCGCAGCCGAGCCCGACCTCGGGCAACCGCCCGAGCTGCCGGACTCCGACTACGAGCCGCGGACGCCCGACTGGATTCGCCGGTTCCCCACCTGGCTGTGGGTGACCGGCGGGCTGATCGGGCTGATGGCGCTGTCGGCGTTCTTCCGCACGCGGTATCTGAATGGTCAGTACTGGATGGACGAGGCGATCACGACCGGGATCGCGCTGCACCCGCTGGACAAGATCCCCCACGTCCTGCGCTACGACGGCAACCCGCCGCTGTACTACATGCTGCTGCACCTGTGGATCAAGGCGTTCGGCGACTCGGTCGACGCCACCCACTCGCTGTCGGTGCTGTTCGGGATCCTGACGATCCCCGCCGGCGGCTGGGGCGCCTGGAAGCTGTTCGGCCGGCGCGCCGGCGTGATGGCCGCGATCCTGTTCGCGTTCAACGCCTGGCTGACCTCGTACGCGCAGGAGACGCGCATGTACGAGCTGATGGGGCTGTTGGGCGTGCTCGCGACCACGTTCTTCGTGCTCGGGTTCGTCGAGCGCCGGCGCCGCTGGCTGTTCGCGTTCGGCGCGGTGCTGGTGGCGATGCTCTACACCCACTCGTGGGGCACGTTCTTCTTCATCGGCTCGGCGATCTCGTTGATCCCGTCGCTGCTGGCCCGAACCGGCCGCGATCGGATGCTGCTGCTGCGCGACGCGGTCATGACCTACGTCGTCGCCGGGATCCTGTACCTGCCGTGGGCCCCGACGCTGCTGTTCCAGATCGCCCACACGGCCGCGCCGTGGGACACGCCACCGCGGTTCGGCGCGCCCGTCCAGATCTCACGCAACGTGCTCGGCGGCGACAAGATCACGATCGTGCTGGTGCTCGCGGCCGCGATCGGGCTGGCGCCGCTGTTCACCCGCGCGCAGCGCCGCGGTCCCGAGGCGACCAAGCTGTTCACGCTGATCCTGCTGCCGCTGGCGGTGCTCGCGATCGCCTGGCTCGGGTCACAGGTCAACCCGGCGTGGGCGCCGCGGTACTTCGCGCCGGTGATCGGGGCGATGCTGTTCCTGATCGCCTGGGGCTGCTCGCGCGCGAGGCTGGTGGGGATCGTCGCGATCGCGCTGTCCTGCGCGTTCCTGGCCAACCCGTACTCGTTCGCGCCCAAGCACAAGTCCGACATGCGCTACGTCGCGGCGACGATGGGGCCGCTGCTGCACAAGGGCGACACGGTCGTCGTCGGCCAGCCCGAGCAGACGACGCTCGCCTGGTACTACCTGCCGGGCGGACTGCGGTTCGCCAACACCGCGCGTGGCCCGGTCGCCGACCCGACCTACATGAACTGGGTCAACGTGCTCGACGCGATCAAGCGCACCAATCCGCAGCGGACCGCGGACCGGCTCGTCTCGCAGCTGCGCCCGGGCCAGCAGCTGCTGTTCGTGCGCCCGCTGACCGAGGGCGCGCAGAACTGGGAGGCGCCGTGGACCGTGTGGGTCAGGCGGCGCTCGGCGCAGTGGGGCGCGGTGTTCGCGCACGACGTCGCCGACGGCACGCTGCGCCAGGTCGCGACCGCGCCGATCAACTATCCCGGCGCCTGCTGCGTGGCGAACAGCGCGGTGCTCTTCCAGAAGCTGGCCAAGTAGCCCAGATCGTCTCGGCGGCCGCCGCACTCGCGCCACCGCCTTCGCTGACCATGTCCACCGCCACCCGCCCCCACCGCCCGCTCAGCCAGCTGATCGGCATCCCGCCGATCCGTGAGGTGCACGCGCCGGCATGGTTCAACCGGCTGCCGACGTGGCTGTCGACCGGCGGGATCCTGTTCGTGTTGATGGTCGTCTCGGCCGTGCTGCGCACGCGCCAGATATCGGGCGAGCTGTGGTTCAACGAGGCGATCGCGGTCGGGGTCGCGCAGCACTCGCTCGGCGATCTCCCGGGGCTCGTACGCGGCAGCGGCGGCTCGCCGCTGTACTACGTGCTGCTGCATTTCTGGATCGACGCGGTCGGCTCCTCGAGCAGCGACGTGCACTGGCTGTCGGGGCTGTTCGCGCTGCTGACGATCCCGGCGGCGATGTGGGTCGGCTGGAGCCTGGGCGGCCGGCGCGCGGGGATCTTCGCCGCGATCCTGTTCGCGTTCAGCTCCTACATGACCCAGTTCTCCGAAGAGGCGCAGCCCTACGAGCTGCTGGTGCTGCTGTCGCTGTTGACCACCGCCGGGTTCGTGCACGGGTTCGTCTACCGGCGCCGGCGGTATCTCATGCTGTTCGCCGTCGGCCTCGAGGCGATGCTCTACACGCAGGCGACCGCCGGGTTGTACGCGTTCGGCGCGGTGTGCGCGCTGGGCGTCGTGTACTGGTCGGATTCGCTGACGCCCGGGTCTGAGCCCGTGCGGGCCGGTTTCCTGCGCGATGCTGCGATCTGCTTCGGGGCGGTGGCGCTGTTCTACCTGCCGTGGCTGCCGACGACGATCCATCAGATCAGCCACGCCACCTCGCCCTGGCACTACGCGCCGATCGCGGCGCCGCGGTGCCGAGCCAGATCACCGGCGGTGGCCGGGTCGACGTCACGCTTGCTGGTGGCGCTGCTGGTCGGCTGCGTCCCGATGCTGGTGGCCGCGCGACGGCGCTCCGCTGAGGCAGTGACGATCTGGGCGCTGATCGTGCTGGCGGTGCTGGGGATCGTGCTCGCGCGGGTCGGCTCGGTGGCCGGGCCGTTGGGTCACCCGGTACTTCGGCGTGATGGTCGCGCCGCTCCTGCTGCTCGCGGCGCTGGCGTCCGCTCGGGCAC
>CAVUSD010000022.1:0-58679 GCA_963743985.1 uncultured Solirubrobacteraceae bacterium
GCGGTGCTCCCGTCGCCGTGCAGACGATGACGAAGACCGAGACGGCCGACCTGCAGGCGACGATGGATCAGATCGCCCGGGTCGCGGAGGCCGGCGCCGACATCGTCCGCGTCGCGGTGCCGCGTGACAAGGACGTCGAGGCGCTGAAGACGATCGTCGCGCAGTCGCCGATCCCGATCATCGCCGACATCCACTTCAACCACACGCTCGCGATCAAGGCGCTGGAGGCCGGGGCGCACTGCGTACGCCTGAATCCGGGCAACATCGGCGGCCCCGAGAAGGTCGCCGAGGTGACGGCGGTCGCCAAGCGGCTCGGGACGCCGCTGCGGGTGGGGGTCAACTCGGGCTCGCTGCCCGCGCACCTGCGCCAGCTCGAGTACGACAACCCGGTCGAGGCGTTGGTCACGGCCGCGGTCGAGACGGTCGAGCTGATGGAGCGCCTCCAGTTCGACAACTTCAAGGTGTCGATGAAGTCGACGTCGGTGCCGAACACGATCGCGTCCAACCGGCTGTTGGCCGAGCGGATCCCGTACCCGCTGCACCTCGGCGTGACCGAGGCGGGCACCAAGTGGTCGGGCTCGCTGAAGTCGGCGGTCGGACTGGGCACGCTGCTGGCCGACGGGATCGGCGACACGATCCGCATCTCGCTGTCGACGTTCCACGCCGAGGAGGAGGTCAAGGTCGCCTGGGAGATCCTCAAGGCGCTGAAGCTGCGCGAGCGCGGCCCGGTCCTGATCGCGTGTCCGACGTGCGGGCGGCTGCAGTTCGACATGGACACGGTCGTGGTCGAGGTCGAGCGCCGGCTGGAGCAGTACGCGGACCCGATCGAGGTGTCGGTGCTCGGCTGCGCGGTCAACGGGATCGGCGAGGCCCGCCACGCGGATTTCGGGATCACCGGGGCCAAGGACATGGGGATGATCTACTCCAAGGGTGAACCGCTCAAGAAGGTTCGTACCGAGGAGCTCGTCGACGAGCTGTTCAAGGAGATCGACCGTTACTACGATGCCGGCAAGGTCGTCCACGTCGACGAGCACCAGGCGGCCGAGGCACGGGAGTGGCTGGCCGCCAACGAGGACGAGACCGCGATGACCCCCGAGCGCCTGGCGGCGATGGAGAAGGCGGCGGCGCTTGCCGATGCCGACCTCGAATCGTCGGCCGACGCCGTCGCGCCGGTCCGGCTGGACGAGGATCAGTCGCCGGTGGCCGGGCGCCGGTTCACGCGCGCCTGAGCGTAGACCTGCATCAGCGCCTCGTGGTAGCGCTCCTCGGAGAGCAGCTCACGGGCCGTCTGGAGGGCGTCGGTGCCAAGCTGCGAACGAGCAGCGTGGTCTTTCCACAGGTGAGCGATGGCCTGCGCCCACGCATCCTGATCGTCGGCATCGACCACGAGTTGACTCGCCAGCAGCTCCGGTAGGCCACCGCGGGTGCTTCCGATGACCGGGAGACCATCTGACAACGCCTCGATCGCCGCGTACGGGCAGGCCTCGTCACAGCGCGACGGGATCAGGCAAAACGCGGCGTCCCGGCGCAGTTGCGCCATGTGTGCGGAGTCGACGTGCCCGATCAGGCGTACGTCCGCTCCGGCGCCGAGCGCCTCCAGGCGCGCCCGATCGGGACCGCCACCCGCGACCACGAGCGGCACTCCAGCGGCGCGCGCGGCGACGATCGCGGTGTCGAAGCCCTTCTCGGGCACGAGCCGCCCGCCGGTCAGCGCGTACGCGCCTGACAGCGCCTGTGAGCGCGTCGCGACCGAGACTGAGGGCGTGAAGTTCGGCAGCACGTCGGTGCGGTCGGCCGGGAGTCCATGCTCTATCAACTTGCCGGCGGTGAAACGGCTGACCGTGAGGAAGCGGTCGGCGTGCTGGAGCAGCCGTGGCTGTTGCAAGCTCAGTCCGGCGGCGTACACGGCCGCTTCCGTGACCGGTCCCCGGCAGCGATGGACGAGACCCGGGAGCGTATTGCGCCCACCGCACGAAAAGCACGGGGCCCCGTCGCGAAAGGCAATGCCGACCGCGCAGAACAGGCGGAAGTTGTGCAGGTGCAGCACGACCGCGGCGCCCGCCTGGGCGGCAGCCTGCAACGCGCGCCAACCGAACAGCGGATGGACGTTGTGGGCGTGCACGACCTCGGCGCGGAACTCGGTGACGGCGCGGCCGACCGCGTCGGGCTGCAGGCCGCCGCCGGTCATCGCCGCGGCTGCCCCGAGGCGGCCGAGATCGGCGCTCGAGCGCTCGAGCAATCTCACCGCGTGGCCGTGGCGCGACAGCATCTCGACCAGATTCGTGACGGCGCGTTCCTCGCCGCCAGCGGCGCGATAGCGGTTGTGGAGCATCAGGATGCGCACGGGGCCAGAAGCTAACCGACGACTCCGGTCGGTTGCCGCCGCATCGGACTCGGCACGCCGATCCTGGATATCAAACGGGACTATGTGTCCCGTTTGATATCCAGCTGGCACCCGACGTTCCCACGCTTATGCCGTAACTTCAGACGTTGGCACGAGTTCACTGAAGGCAATGCCCCTTCGATCCACCCTGGCCCTCATCGCGGTCGCCGCGCTTGCGTCGGCGCTCCCGTCCTCCGTGGCCGCGCGACCGCTGGCCGACTGCCAGCCCTTCCAGGCGCGGCCGTGCGCGTTCCCGTTTCCCAGCAACCTGTTCACGGTGCCGGACCCGACGACGGTGACCGGTCTGCGAGTCCGGCTGCCGGCCACGGCGCTGCCGGTCTCCAACAACGGCTTGCAGTTGCACACCGGGCCGTACGACAACACTGACGGGTTCAGTCCCGGCAGCACGCTGATCGTGCACGTGCCGGGCCTCGACAACCAACCGGCGCTCGAGGCGACCGGGGCGGCGGGCCTCCAGGACATCGGCGCCTCGACCGCGCCGAGCCAGCCGATCGTCGTGCTCGACGAGCAGACCGGACAGCGGGTCCCGATCTGGTCAGAGCTCGATCCGGTCGGCGCTCCGCCGTCGAGCACCGATCTCGTGATCCATCCCGCGGGCAGCTTCACCGAGGGGCACACCTATTTGGTGGCGTTGCGTTCGCTGCGGACCGCGGACGGCGCCATGATCCCCGCGCCACGCTGGTTTGACCGGCTGCGCGACGGCCGTCCGTCCCGCGCCGAGGCCGATCAGCTCCCGCTCTACCGGCACCTGTTCGCGCTGCTCGCCCGGGCGGGGATCCATCGCAACCACCTGTACGAGGCGTGGCAGTTCACGGTCGCCTCCAGCCGGAGCCTGACCGAGCGACTGCTGGCGATGCGCGACAGCGCATTCGCGGCGCTCGGCGACCCCGGCCTGCACCCCGGCGGCGGCGCGGTCGGCGGCGCGGTCGGCGGCGCGGTCGGCGGCGCGCCGAGCTTCCAGGTCCTGTCGACGACGGCGTTACCGGCCGGCGTCCAGGAGGTGTCGGGCACGCTCCAGGTGCCGTGCTACCTGAAGACGTGCGGGCTGAGCTCGGCGACCGGCTTTCACTACAGCTCGCATACGTTCTACGCGCCACCGACCCAGATCCCGGGCCAGTTCGTGACGGCGCCGTTCGAGTGCATCGTGCCGGCCAGCGCCGGCGCACCGTCCCCGGCGCGGATCAGCCTCTACGGCCACGGGTTTCTCAGTACCGGGGTCGATGTCACCGAGCCGTCCCAGCAGCAGCTGGCCAGCGCGGACAACATCGTCCTGTGCTCGACCGACTGGCTCGGCCTGGCGGCCGGGGACAAGTGGAACGACATCGCGGCGATGCTCAACCCCAACCGGCTGCCGGCGCAGGTGGCCCGGATGCAGCAAGGGGTGCTGGACATGGCCTACCTCGGCCGGCTGATGGTCAGCCCCAGCGGGCTTGGCAGCAACGCTGCTTTCCAGCGCGATGGCCAGTCGGTGCTCGACACCTCGCAGCTGTACTACGACGGCAACAGCACGGGCGGGATCCAGGGCGGGATCGTGACCGCGATCTCGCCCGATGTGACTCGAGCGGTCCTCGGCGTCTCCAGCATCGACTGGGCCAATTGGCTGATCCCCCGGACACAGGGCATCGGCAATTTCAGCGGCGAGCAGGACACCAAGTACGCCGACCTCTCCGCCCGCCCGCTGCTGCTCGACCTGATGCAGCAGATCTGGGACCGAGGCGATCCCGACGGCTACGTCCAACACCTGATCTCCGACCAGTTCCCGGGGACGCTGCCACACCACGTCCTGATGCAGACCGCGTACGGGGACGAATACGTGTCGATGTACGCCGCTGTCGCCGAAGCGCGCACGATCGGCGTCGACGGCTACCAGCCGGCGCTGGATCCCGACCGGGCCGCGGACGCGAACCTGCTCTACGGCCTGACCCCGGTACCGAGTTCCCCGTTCGGCGGTTCGGCGATCGACATCTGGGATCTCGGTCCCGGGCTCGTGCGGGCGCCGCCGGTGCTCGGCGTCCAACCGCCGCTCAACGAGCCGCCCCCGAACACGAACCCGCACGAGTCGGTGGAGTATTCGCCGGCCGCCCAACAGCAGATCTCGGACTTCCTGTCACCCGACGGCGCGTTCATCGACGTCTGCGGCGCCGCGCCGTGCCACGCGCTGGGCTATATGCCATGAATGCGCGGGCGCAGCGAGAGCTCACGCGCTCCCGCCGCGCCGCGCCGGTTCAGCCTGCGATCAGCCGGCGGCCGAGAACAGCTCGGCGACCTTCGACCAGTTGATCACGTTCCAGACCGCGTCCAGGTAGTCCGGGCGCTTGTTCTGGTACTTGAGGTAGTAGGCGTGCTCCCACACGTCAACGCCCAGCAGCGGCTTCTTGCCGTCGGTCAAGGGGTTGTCCTGATTGGCGGTGGAGACCACGGCCAGTCCCGAGCCGTCATGCACCAGCCACGCCCAGCCGGAGCCGAACTGGTTGACGCCGGCGTTCTTGAACGTCGTCTTGAACTCGTCGAACGAGCCGAACGCGGACTCGATCGCCTGCGCCAACGCGCCATCGGGGGCGCCGCCCCCGCTGGGTGAGAGCCACTCCCAGAACAGCGAGTGGTTGTAGTGACCGCCGCCGTTGTTGCGGACCGGCCCCTGCTTGTCGGCCGGCAGCGAAGACAGGTTGGCGACAACCTCTTCGATCGGCTTGTCGGCCCACTCGGTGCCCTCGAGCGCCGCGTTGACCTTGTCCACGTAGGCCTGATGGTGCTTGTCGTGGTGCACGCGCATCGTCGCCTCGTCGATGCTCGGCTCCAGTGCGTTGTAGTCGTAGGGAAGATCTGGGACTGAATAAGCCATCTGGTGCGGCTCCTTTGCTGTGCGGTATTTCTGTCGCTCAGCACAGAACATATCCCGCTGCCGGGGTGGGCGGGGTTCAATCCGGACAAGTACGCTACGAGCGCGATGACGCTCCTCTCCGGCTACTTCCTGCCCACCGAACGTGAGCCGCCGGCCGATGCCGAGGCGATCTCGCACAAGCTGATGGTTCGCGCCGGCTTGATCCGGCAGGTCGGCTCCGGGTTGTGGACCTGGTTACCGGCCGGTTGGCGGATCCACCAGCGGATCGTCCAGATCGTGCGCGAGGAGATGGACGCGATCGGCGGCCAGGAACTGCTGATGCCGGTTCTGCAGCCGGCGGAGCCGTGGAAGCGGAGCGGCCGGTACGAGATCGAAGAGCTGTTCAAGCTGCACGATCGTCGCGAAGCCGAGCTCGTGCTCGGGATGACCAGTGAGGAGATCGTCACCGGTCACGTCGCCGCCGCGGTCCGCTCCTACCGGGACCTGCCGCTGATCCTCTACCACTTCCAGGTCAAGGAGCGCGACGAGCCGCGGCCGCGCGCGGGCGTACTGCGCACCCGCGAGTTCATCATGAAGGACGCCTACACGTTCGATCGCGACGCCGAGGGCCTCGACGCCCAATACCAGCTGCACATCGACGCCTACGATCGGATCTGCGACCGGCTCGGGATCGAGTGGTACCGGGTCGGCGGCGACGTGGGGATGATGGGGGGTACCGACGCGCACGAGTACATGGCCCCCTGTCCGGCGGGCGAGAACGAGGTTGTGCTGGCCCCCGGCTATGCGGCCAACGCCGAGATCGCCTCGGCCGACGCGCAGCTCGTCACGCTGCCGGGCGGCCTGGACGCACCAGAGCTCGTTGCCACGCCGAATGCGACGACGATCGATGCGCTCGTCGACCAGCTCGGGGTGCCGGCCGGTGCGACGCTGAAGGCGTTCCCGATCGTGCTCGAGTCAGACAGCGAGATGAAGCTGGTCGTCGTCCGCGGCGACCATCGCGTCAACGAGATCAAGCTGCAGAACACGCTCGGTCAGCCGTTTCGCCCGGCCAGCGCGGAGGAGGTCGAGACGCGGCTCGGCCCGCCCGGCTACATCGGGCCGGTCGGCGCGCAACTGCCGGTGCTGCTCGACCAGGCGGTCGGCGTCGGCGCCTACGTGGCCGGAGCGAATGAGCACGAGGCCCACCTTCGCGGCGTCGAGCCTGGCCGCGACTTCCGCTTCGAGCACGTCGATGTGCGGGAGGTCGTCGCCGGCGACACGATCAACGGCGCGACGATCCGGATCGAGCCCGCGATCGAGATCGGCAACATCTTCAAGCTCGGCACGCGCTACTCGGAGCCGCTGAACGCGACCTATCTCGACGAACACGGCAAGACCCAGCTGGTGTGGATGGGCTGCTACGGGTTCGGTCCGGCCCGCGCCGCCGCGGCGGCGGTCGAGCAGTTCGCAGATGAACACGGGATCTCGTGGCCGCGCTCGATCGCGCCGTTCGACGTGGAGCTGGTCGGGCTCGGCAAGCCGGGCACCGAGGAACGGGCGTTCGCCGACGGGCTCTACGCAGAGCTCAAAGCGACCGGCCTGCAGGTGCTCTACGACGAGCGCGATGCCGGACCGGGGGAGAAATTCGCCGACGCCGAGCTGCTCGGTTGCCCGCTGCGGCTGACCGTCGGGCGCCGGACCCTGGGTTCGGGCGAGATCGAGGTGCAGATCCGGCGCGGGCGCGAGTCACGTGCCGTGTCGATCGAAAGCGCGGCGCAGGCGGTGGCCGAGCTGTGGCACGACCTGCCCTGACCAAGCGCAGGCTGTTCGGGATCGACCGGTCCGGCGGATCGCCGGCGCAGACGCGGTCCGACCAACCGCTGAACCCCTGGACGATCCCGAACGCGATCGGCTATCTGCGGCTGGCCGGGATTCCCGTCTTTCTGGTCATCGCGCTGTCCAGCAGCGACGGTCAGGACCTGGCCGCGGTGATCCTGTACGCGGTGATCGGCTGGGCCGACTACCTCGACGGGTTCGCCGCCCGGCTCACCGGCCAGTACAGCCGCCTGGGCGCGCTGCTCGATCCGATCGTCGACCGGCTGCTGATCGTGGCCGGCTTCGTCGTCGCCTTCGACTTCTCGCTGCTGCCGCGCTGGGCGATCGTGCTGGCGGTGGCTCGCGAACTGGTGATGCTGGCGCTGAGCCGATACGGGCTGTCACGCGGGGTCGAGCTCAACATCAACTGGTTCGGGAGGATCGGCGTCGCTCCGACGATGGGTGCGCCATTTTTCGCGATGTGCGGCGTGCACTGGCTGGCGCTGATCATGCTCTACACCGGGCTGGCGCTGTCGCTGACGGCCACCGCCCTGTACGTCCGGAGCGGCGTCCGGCAGCTGCGCGAACGCGACCGCCAACCGACGATCGCCGACCCACCCGGCCGCTGACGCCGTCGCCCGTCGGGTTCGCCAAGCGATAAAGACTCTCAAGCTCAGCTTGACCCTGCGGGCTCAAGGGGTATACTCGCTGTCCGTCGGCCGACCGGACCGGCAGGTCGAGGAGCGAGCAAAAAATGTACACCTTCCCGGATCTCGGGTCTCTGTCGGACCAGGAACTGAAGGATCTGATCACCGCGTTCACGAAGGAGGAGGCCGAGGTCTCCTACCAGCGTCGGATCCTGCACGGCAAGATTGACATCCTCCGTGCGGAGTTGGTCAACCGCCTGCGTCGGAAGGACGAGCAAGGCGAGCTCGTGATCACGGGCGCCGACGTTCAGCAGTTGACGGACATTCTGTCGGGGCGCATCGCCCCCTCGGACCCGGAGTAGGCTCGCTCGAAGTGGCTCAGCACTGCCCCGAGTGTGGCTTTGCCAACGACGACGGTGCCGCCTATTGCCAACGCTGTGGCGCCTTCCTGGCGCACAGCGAGCCTCCACCGGGCGTGACCACCGCGACGTACACGGTCGACGAGAGCGGCGACCTCGAGGTCGTCGAGCTCCAGGACGTGATCGCCGGCGGTGCAGCGCTCGTGATTCGGGCCGGTGGCGGCCGTGAGGGCGAGAGCTTTCCGCTGGCGCGTGACCGGATGTCGGTCGGTCGCAGCCCCGAGTCCGACGTGTTTCTCGACGATGTGACCGTGTCACGTGACCATGCCCTGATCGTGCGCCGCGGCAGCGAGTACTACCTCGACGACTGCGGATCGCTGAATGGGACCTACATCAACCGCCGCCGGATCGAATCCCAGCGGCTGAGCGACGGGGATGAGTTGCAGATCGGCAAGTACAAACTGGCGTTCTTGAGCCGCTGATGGCATCGATCGACACCGAGACGACCGAGCTGGAGCTGCCCGAGCCCGACGTACCGGACGTGCCCGAGGTGCCCGCCGACCCCGGCGGTCGTCAGAAGGCGGTCACGATCGGCGCTGTCTGCAAGGCACTGGCGCAGGAGTTCCCCGACATCTCGATCTCAAAGATCCGCTATCTGGAGGACCAGAAGCTGCTCGCGCCGCGACGCACGCAGGGCGGCTACCGGCTCTACACCCAGTCGGATGTCACCCGCCTGAAGACGATCCTGCGGCTGCAACGAGATGAGTTCCTCCCGCTGCGGGTCATCCGCCAGGAGCTCGCCGGCGGTCGTGCCGAGCGCGAGGTGGCATCGCCGGGCCCGATATCGCCCACCCGTCCGACGGTCCGACGCTCCGCGGTCACCGTCCGTGACCGGGGTGCTCTGTACTCGGTCGACGATGTGGTCGAGGACACCGGCGCCGAGCCGAGCCTGATCAAGGAGCTCGTGGAGTTCGGCGTGATCAAGGGTGAGAACCACGAGGGCACCGCGTTCTACGACGAGACCGAGCGTGAGATCATTCGCGCCGTCTCGGAGCTCGCGCGCTACGGGGTCGGCGGGCGCAACCTGCGCGTATTCCGCAGCTCGGCCGATCGCGAGGCGCAGCTGCTGCAGAGCATCCTCGCCCCGGCGCTGCGCTCCCGTAACCAGGAACGTCGCAAGGAGGCGATCGAGACGCTGGAGAACCTCGCCTCGGTCACGACGCATCTCAAACATCTGCTGCTGATCCGCGATCTGCGCAAGATCGCCGTCTGACGCCCGTCGCTCGTCACGTGGATCTGCGCGAGTACGTTCGCGACATCCCGGATTTCCCGCGCGATGGGATCATGTTCCGGGATATCACCCCGCTGCTGGTGCATCCGGGCGCGCTTGACCAGGCCGTCGGTCAGCTTGCCGCCGCCTGCGCCGAGCTCGAGCCGATCGACTACGTCGTCGCCGCGGAGGCGCGCGGGTTCATTCTCGGAGCGGCGCTCGCGCGGCAACTGCACGCGGGGTTCGTGCCGGCGCGCAAACCGGGCAAGCTGCCCGCCGAGACCGTCAGCGCCGAATACGCGCTCGAGTACGGGCTCGATGCGCTCGAGGTTCACGCGGACGCGTTCGCCCACGGTGCGCGTGTGCTCGTCCACGACGACCTGCTGGCTACCGGCGGCACGGCGGGCGCGCTGTGCGAGCTCGTCACCGGCCTGGGCGGGCTGATCGTCGGCTGCGCGTTCCTGATCGAACTGGCGGCGCTCGGCGGTCGGGAGCGCTTGGCGTCGCATCCGGTCAAAACGCTGATCACGTACGACTGAACCGGGACGACGGATGCCGACGGCCACGCGCTCGAGGACGTTCGCGGTCGCCCCCGCGGAGCTGTGGGAGCTGATCGCCGACCCCCACCACCAGCCGCGCTGGTGGCCGGGCGTGGAGCGGATGGAGTCAGTCGGCGACGACGGTTTCACGCAGGTGCTGAAGACCAAACGTGGCAAGCCGATCCGCGCCGACTTCCTCGTCGCTGCGCTCGAGCCGCCATGGATGATCGTCTGGGAGCAGCAGATACCGGGGACGCCGTTTGCCCGCGTGTTGAGCGAGTCGGTGATCCAGGTCAATCTGGAGCCGGCCGGGCCGGGGACGACGGTCACGCTCTCGCAGCGGTTGAAGCCGCGCGGATACTCGCGGACCGGAGGATTTCTGATCCGCCGCGATACCGCCAAGCAGCTCGACCGGCTGCTGGACGGGATCGCCTCGTTGGGCGCGAACTAGAGCTTGGACTTCGCGATGTCGGAGAGGTTGCCCTTCAGCAGGACCGCCCCTGGCGTCTTACTCGGCTTGTCGCCGGTCTCGACGGTGATGATCAGATATTTGTAATGGGCCGCGTTGGCCGGCAGCGCAGCCGTTGAGCCGAGCGCGCCTTTCTTGTTGACGCCCTTGCTGAAGTATCCGAGCAGCTTCGCATCCGACGGCGAGTTGTAGAGCCAGACCGCGTAGGCGGTGCGCGGCTTGGTGCTCGTCGGCGGCACGTGCTCGGCCTCGATCCCCAGGCCCTTCAGCGACCCCTCTCGCAGCACCAGCGCGACGCCCTTGGTCCGTCCGCCGCCGCTTGGCGGCGTCAGGTTGATCTGCCCGACGATCGCCGCCGTCTGCGAGGCGCTCGTCGTCGTTGACGACGAGGCGCTCGAGCTCCGAGAGCTGTGCGCCGATGACACGCGGGCGACGGTGGCGCTCGGATCGCCGTGCTTGCCCGAACCGCTGCCGGGCTTGATCACGAAGATCACGACCGCGGCGACGATCGCCGCCGCCAGGACCGACAACAGCACGATCCCGCCGGTCCGAGAGCTGCGGGGGGCCTCGGGGTTCGGCGGCGGAGCCGGCGTCGCCGCGCGGCCCGGGATCGGGGGCAAGGGATTCGAGGCCAGCGGCCCCAGTTCCGCGGAGACGGCCTGCGCCCAGGCCCGTTGTTGCGGAGAATCCGCAAGTCCGTCTCGCACGGGCGGCTGCTCGGACGTCGCCAGCTGACCGAGCAGGTAGTCGGCGATTCGAGCCCGGTCGGCGTCGGACACGGAGGTCGGCGGGCCGAGCGCGTCGAGCGCCGCAAGGGCGCGTGCCCGGACCTCGTCGGGCGCGATCGACAGGATTCCGGCGATATCGCCGTAGCTGCGGCCCTGGCCGAGCACCAGCTGCAAGACGGCTCGCTGGTCGCCGGCTAGGCGCTCGGGTGCATCCATGCGGCCGTAGAGTAGCCGGGGGGTCCTCGCCGCTGCGTCGGCTCGCGAACCGCTCTATCGTCCGCGCGCGATGAGCGATCAGACCGACGACGGCCTCACCGCGTTTGACCGCTTCTACGGGCTGGAGCTGATCGAAGTCGGCGACGACCTCGTACGGGCGCGGGTTGACGTGGAGGACCGCCACCGGCAGCCCTTCGGACTCGTGCACGGTGGGCTGTACGCGACGATCGCCGAGTCGATGGCGGTGGCGGGGACCCGCCGCGGGGTGTCGGCCGACGGACGCTTGGCGACCGGTCTGTCGACGCAGACGAGCTTCCTGCGGCCGATCACCGGCGACCGCATCGACGCGACCGCGCGATCGCGCCATCGGGGCCGCAGCACTTGGGTGTGGGAGGTCGAGATCTCAGACGAGCAGGGGCGGCTGTGCGTGCTCAGCCGCGTCACGATTTCGGCAGTGCCCCGTCGCGGCTGACCGGCGCGCCGCGCCCCAGCCAGTAGTCGATGAACGGGGGCAACTGGGGATCGCTGGGGTGGCGCACGCGCAGCATATGGGTCCAGGCGAGCGCCACGATCCCGTTCGTTTGAGGGCGGTGGGCGAGGATCACGGCGCCGCCGGTCGCTGCCAGCGCCGGCGTGAACGGCGGCGCTGAGCGTGCCGCCAGTCCCGCCAGGCCTGGCGGTGGCTTGGAGGTCCCGTACATCAGCACGACGTCGCCGACCTGCAGCGCCTGCAGGAGCTGATCGTTTGAGATCGCCGCCCGGTCCCGCGTCACGTTGACCGGGTTGTGCGAACCGCTGGTCGGCGGGTCGGAGTTGTAGGCCGGGCGAGGCTGGCCCGGTCGCAGGTGCAGGTCGCCCAGGTCTGAGAATGCGGTCCCGGGACCGGCTTGGCCACCGGTGACGCCGGGATCGTCCTGGCTGCCGGCCAGCCCGCCGGAGAGGAGAGCGATGATCGCGACCGCGATCGCCAGCGACACGATCACGACCGCGAACCGCTCCAGCCAGCGGGTCATGCCATGCGAACGGAACCGGCGGCATGCACCAGCTCGGCGATCGCCTCGGACACGTCCTGCGCCAGCCGCTCGACGTCGGCGAGCGCGTCGTAATCGGCGTTCAAACCGAAGTTCAGCTGACCGTCGTAGCTCATGATCGCGACTCCGAGGGCCTGGTTGGCGGCCAGCGGCACCATCGGGAACATCTCGAGCAGCTTGCGGCCCAGCATGTAGAGCGGGAATTGCGGCCCGGGCACGTTGGTGACGACGAGGTTGAACATCCGCTGCCGAGCGCTGATGCGCGCCGCCTGGGCCATGATCGTCGGCGGCGCAAACCCGGTCAGCTCGGTCAGGACCTGCGCGCCGACGGCCTGCCCGGATTCCTTGACGCCGCTCATCTCGGCGCTGATCCGGTGCAGCCGCGTGACCGGGTCGGGTTCGCCGATCGGGAGGCCCGCCCACATCGCCGCGACCCGGTTGCCCAGCGCTCCCCGCTCGACGTCCGCGCGAACCGAGACCGGCACCATCGCCCGCAACACGGTGTCGTCAACGGGCTCGTCGCGGTAGCGCAGGTAGCGCCCCAATCCGCCGGCGACGGCCGCCAGCACGACATCGTTGACGGTGCCACCGAGCGCGTTCTTGACGGCCTTGAATTGCTGGAGATCGCCGCGCACCCACGTGAACCGGCGATGCGGCCCGATCCTGACGTTGAGCGGAGACGGCGGGGCGGTGTGCAGGCCCGCTCGGGCAATCGCGCCCAGTCCGGACACGGCCCCGCCGAGCTTGGTCGCGACCTGGCGCGGGCCGCGCAGCGCCGCGCGGACGCTGCGCGCGATCTCGGCCGGTGCGGTCGCTCGCTCCCGGAGCGCGTCGGCCAGCAATTGGGCGTCGGTCGGCAGCGGCCGCGGCAGCCGCTCACCCTCGGGCTTGGCGCCGACCGGCTCCGGTGATGCGTCGAACAGCACGGTCGCGATGTCCACGCCGGAGATGCCGTCGACGAGCGCGTGATGGGTCTTGGACAGCAGCGCGAAGCGGTCGTCGGCGAGCCCCTCGACCAGCCACAACTCCCACATCGGGCGTGATCGATCCAGCGCCTGGGAGAAGATCCGGCCGCACAACCGCTTGAGCTGCTCGTCGCCGCCGGGGCCGGGCAGCGCCGTGTGACGTACGTGGAAGGCGACGTTGAAATGCGGGTCGTCAACCCACACCGGGCGGCCTTGACCGAGCGGCACGAACGCCAACCGCTGGCGATAGCGCGGGACCAGAGGCAGCCGCGAAAGGATGTGCTCGATCAACTCGTCGTAGGTCGGAGCGCGTCCGGAGAGGATCGCGGTACCCGCGACGTGCATGTGGGTGGCGCCGTCCTCGAGGTGCAGAAATGAGCTGTCAAGGCCCGTCAGGCGGTCAGGATTGGTCGACATCAGAAGCTTTCGTGAGGGTTGTTCTGTGATCAGCGTCACGCAAACATTGAACCGAGCCTGCAAATCTGGGCCAGTTCGAATAATCGACTCGCCGAATCATTCCTGCTCGGTGCGGGGATGAGCGGGGGACCCATTGCCGGGCGGCGAGAGCTTCCCGGCCGGGGCGAATCGATCGCCTGATCACGTCAGCCGCGATCGTAGCGACCTCCGGGACGGCGCCAACAGCTGGCGCCAACAATCTCGGGGTAGCCGCGAGCCCGTCAGCTAACCACGCAGGCACTGGGGTCGACGGATCAGGAGGTCCTCGTCTTGAGGCGCAATTTTCGGCCGCGCGGAGCGCGCACGGCCCAACTGACGATTGCCGCGGCCGCGCTTGCGCTGCCGGCGTCGGCGTTTGCGTTCGCCGGCACCACCGCTGCCGACTCGTCGGACCACGGCGTGCTGCCGATCCGGGTCATCCCGGCCCAGGTGCAGATCGGTCAGGCCGTCACGATCAGCGGCACGACGCTGCGGGCCCAGGCCGGCGAGCGCGTGACGCTGCAGGGCAAGGTCGGGGTCGCGTCTGCGTGGCGCTCGTTGCAGAGCACGACGGTTGGGCCGCTCGGCGGGTTTCGCTTCGTCGCGCATCTGCGCCGCTCCAGTCTCGTCCGTGTGATCGCGCCCCAGGCGGTACGTTCACAGAGCGCCGACGACCGTTCGAGCACGGTCTCGATCTCCGGCGGGTCCAGCCCGGTCGCCAAGCCGGTGACGGTGACCGCTGAGGTGTCCGCGCATCGCGCCAACCACGCGGTCCTGGCCGGCGGTGAGATCGCCGTGCACGGCCGCGTGCTTCCGGTCGTCGGCTCGCGCTCGGTGCAGCTGCAGGGCCACGCCGGCAAGCACTGGCAGACGCTCGCTCGGACCCGCACCGCCCGTTCCGGTCGATTCACGCTTGGCTACCGGGCGCAGTCGGGGACCAACCGCAAGCTGCGCGTGTTGTTCGCCGGAGACACCGCCAACGCGCGCGCCAGCGCCTCGGCGGGAACGATCACCGTCTACCAGCCGGCGATTGCGTCGTGGTACTACGACGCCGGTCTGGCGACCGGCTGCGGGTTCAACGCCCGGTACGGCGTTGCCAACAAGACGCTGCCGTGTGGGACCAAGGTGCAGTTCAAGTACGGAGGGCGGACCGTGATGGCGACCGTTGACGATCGCGGACCGTACGTCTACGGCCGCACCTGGGACCTCGGCCAGAGCACCCGCGCGGCGCTCGGCTTCGACGGCGGCGTCGGCACCGTCTGGGCCAGCGTTCGGTAAGCCCCGACGGGCACCCGGGCCCGCCCGGGTGTCGACAGCCGGGGGTGGGAGGCTCTTCTCAGCGGGCCAGGCTCGTCCGGATTCGATCCTACGATGCGTCTCATGTTTGATGGCTGGCCGCATATCATCGGACACCTCGACATGGACGCGTTCTACGTGTCGGTCGAGCTCCGACGCCGGCCTGAGCTGCGCGGCCTGCCGGTGATCGTGGCGGGCAGCGGACCCCGGTCAGTTGTCACGACGGCCTCCTACGAGGCCCGGAAGTTCGGCGTCGGCTCGGCGATCCCGGCGTCCCGGGCGCGGCGGCTGTGCCCCGACGGCGTCTACCTGCAGCCCGACTTCCCCTATTACCGGGAGGCGTCGGCCGAGGTGATGGAGATGGTCCGCTCGGCGGCCGACGCGGTCGAAGTGATCGGGCTCGACGAGGCCTACCTGGACCTGTCGGGAATGCCCGCGCCGCGCGCGCAGATGCGGCGGCTGGCGCGCGCGATCGCGGAGCGCACCGGCCTGGGATGCTCGATCGGGATCGGTCCCTCCAAGCTGGTCGCGAAGGTCGCCTCCGATGCCGAGAAGCCGCGGGGGTTCGTCGTGCTGAGCGCGGAGCAGGCGGCCCGCCGGTTCGCGTCCGAGCGCTGCGGGCTGATACCCGGGATCGGTCCGAAGACGGCTGAACGTCTGCGGGCGGCCGGACTGGGGACGCTCGGTGAGCTCGCCGCCGCGCCGGCCGAGCAGTTGCGATCGGTCTTCGGACCCCGCCTCGGCGAGGAGCTACGCCGCCGCGCACGGTTTCAGGACGACAGCCCGGTCACCCAGGAGCGCAAGGTCGTGTCCGAGTCACGAGAGACGACGTTCGACACGGACCTGGCGACGATGGTCGAGCTCGAGCCGGTGCTGCACACGTTGGTGGCGCGTCTCTGCGACGGCCTCGAACGGCAGCACCGATGTGGGCGGACGATCGGGATCAAGGTACGGCTCGATGACTTCTCCACGCACACCAGGGCGCGGACGCTCGCCGAGCCGGTCGGATCCGCCGACCGGGTCGGACCCGTGGCGTTAGACCTTCTGCGTCAGTTCGCGCCGCCCCGGCCCGTGCGGCTGCTCGGCGTCCGCGTGGCGGGGCTGCAGTTCACCGGCGACGCCGTCGGGGCTCAGCTGAGCTTCGCCGTGTAGCGGCCAGGCCCGTATCAGTACAACGCGGCGGCGAGCCGGCGGCGACCGTCGCGCGCCAGCGGGCTCTCGACCCCGAGCTCGTCCAGGATCCCGACCACTACGCGGCGGATGTCGTCCTTGGACCCGTCGGCGGTCGGCAGTGCCCCGATCAGCAGCTCCAGCGCCCGCTCGTGGTCGCCCGCGTCCAGGGCCTGTAGCGCTTCGCTGACCTCGGGGATGCCCGTGCCGTTACGCGCCTCGAGCGCGATCCGGGCGGCGAGCCCGTCGGCGGCAAAGCTGCCCGGCACGTCGCGGACCAGCGCCAGCGCGCCGTCGCTGTCGCCTCGGCCGTGCAGGATCCGCGCCAGCGGCACCGCCGCCTGGGCGTTGGAGGGCTCGAGCTTGACCGCGTCGCGCAGCGACTGCTCGTCACCCTTGGCGATCAGCTCCTCGGCAGCCGAGGGCAGCAACGAGTCCAGGAACGCGTCGATGCTCTGCCGGGGCTGCGCGCCGACGAACTCGGCGACGACCTTCCCGTCCGAGAACGCCTTGACCGCCGGAATGCTCTGGATCCGGTACTGGCGAGCGAGGTTCTGGTTCGCGTCGGTGTCGAGCTTGACGAGCTCGACCGCACCGGCGCGCGCTGCGACCGCCTGCTCGAGCACCGGGCCCAGCTGGCGGCACGGGCCGCACCACTCGGCCCAGAAGTCGACGACAACCGGGACCGTCGCGGAGCGCTCGATCACTGCCGTCTGGAAGGTGAGTTCAGTGACGTCCATATCGCTGATTGATGCTAGTAGGGCTATCGACAGACGATGCGATAGACAGAGGAGGCCATGAGCGAGATCACGGTCACGCACGACGGCGTTGTGCTGTCGGTCTCCGACGACGGCGAAGGCCCCGCGGTCGTGCTGCTGCACGGCCTGACCGCGACCCGGCGCTACGTGGTGATGGGCTCGCGTTCGCTGGAGCGGTCGGGGCATCGTGTGATCGGCTACGACGCACGCGGCCACGGCCGATCGTCGCCGGCCGTCGATCCGCTCGCCTACGAGTACGCCGACCTCGGCGCCGACCTGGAGGCGGTGATGGATGCGTGCGAGATCCCCCGCGCGGTGCTGGCCGGCGCCTCGATGGGTGCACACACGTTGCTGTGGTTGGCGCTGCACCGCCCCGACCGGGTGGCGGGGGTCGTCGCCATCACGCCGGCCTATCTGGACCGTCGCCAGGCCGATGACCCCTCGCGCCTGGCCCATTGGGAGGCGCTGTCGGATGGGCTGCGCAACGGCGGTATCGATGGGTTCCTGGCGGCCCAGGGGGCGCCTCGAGTGCCCGATCGCTGGCGTGAGACCGTCGTCAAGGTGATTCGCCAGCGGCTGTCGGCGCACGAGCACCTGGACGCCGTCGCCGACGCCTTGCATGTGGTCCCGGCGTCACACCCGTTCGAGTCGGTGCAGGATCTCGCCGCGATCTCGGTCCCGACCGTGATCGTCGCCTCAGACGACGACGCCGACCCCGAGCATCCGCGGGCGATCGGGGAGGCGTACGCAGCGGCGATCCCGGGCGCGCAGCTGGTGACCGACGAGCCGGGCAAGTCGCCGGTCGCGTGGCAGGGCAGCCAGCTGTCGCGGCTGATCGCCGACGTCGTCGCGCGCGCCGGCTGACGCTGGAGCCGGGTCTCGTCCGGTGCCCCACGCCACCCGCCTCTCGTTGCCCGCTCCTGTTTCCGGTGTGGCCAATAAGTCGCGTATAGGTCAACAATTTGGCCAACGGGCAGCTATCGCGGGGTGAGGACGTACACGCGCGCGCACCCGAACGTCTGCGTCGAGGCGAGCAGCGGCCCCAGCGACTTGCTCAGATCGGCATGGTGCGCGCAGTCGGACACCAGGATCCGGGCCCCGGTGCCGGCCACGAAGGATTGAGCGGCGGTCGGTTTCATGTGCCCGAAGAACAGCCGCTTGGCCAGCTTGGACTGCGCCGGGTAGTCCCGGCTCCAGTAGCCGTTACCGACCCAGACGGCGCGTCCGGTCTGCGACGGGATCACCGATGCGAACGGAATCGGCGCGAGCACGCCTCCCGCCGGGGCGTGGTGGGTGACCCAGCTCAGCGCGGCGACATCGCTGTGGGGCAGGTAGTACTGGACCAGCGGTTTGTCGAACGTCCGCACGAGCTTGCGGGCGTCGGACACCATTCCCGGGATCGTCAACAGGCCAACCGCCACCCATCCGACGACGACGGGCAGCCGCAGCCGTTGGAACCCGCGGACGGCGAGCACCGCGAACGGAAACGCGAGCCCCTGGTAGGCGTGCGGCGGGAACGAGTTGTTGAGGAAGTAGTTGACGAACGTCGCTGCGATCCACAGCAGCAGTGCCTGCTCGATCATCTCGCCCCGCGGTCGCCGCAGTCCGGGAGCGGCGATCAGCGCCAGCGGGCCGAAGCCGACGATCAGGGTGATCGCGGGGGCGCGCCGGGTCGCCTCGAAGGTCGAAGCCAACGACCACGCGGGGTCGGCATGGGAGAGCACGTAGTAGTAGATGAGCGGCAGCGCGGCGGCGAGTGCCACCGCCGCCAGCGTCAGCGCGCTGCGGCCGCGTCGCAGCCCGACGAGGCCGACGAGGATCAGGATCAGCGTGACCCCCTGCCACGGATGCAGCCATGAGGCGATCAGCGCGGCGGTCGTGGCGAGCGCAAGCGCACCGGCACGTCGCGATACCGACGGTCTTTCGGCCGTGGCGAGGGCCAGCGCCCGCTCGGTCGCCAGCAACGCGATCGGCATCAGGCCAAGCGCGATCGCGCTCGGGACGTAGCCCCAGATCTTGTCGGCGCCGTGCAGCTCGGAGCCGAGCAGGAACAGCGGGAAGGCAAGCCCGCCCCTGCCCGAATGCGTCCAGCTGAACAGCTCGGTCGCCGGATCGGACAGAAACAGCGACAGCGCGACGGTGGCCGCCCGCGCGCCCGCCTGGTCGCCGAACATGCGTCGCGCCCAGGCGATCGCGCCGACACCGAGCGTGATGATCGCCACCGGCTTGAACACCATGTAGGCGAGCGACAGCGGCACCCCAAGCCGATACAGCCCGCCGGAGATCGCGAACTCCGGCTCCAGGTAGACGCGCCGGATGTCGGTCAACCGGAACAGGTCGGCCGCCAGTCCGTGGGCCGAGGCGTCGCGGATCCAGGCCAGGTACTGGAGCTGGTCACCGCCGAGCTCGCCGTCGGCTCCGATCAGGCCGTCGGCACCCGTCAGTCGCGTGTGGGTGTGCGCGGCATGGATCAGCAGCAGCACCACCGGAAACAGGCCCCAGCAGACGAGGGCCGCGAGCAGCGCAAGCTCCCCGCGGGTGACTCGCGGCGCGTTTCTCATCGCGCCCGGAGACTAATCGGGAGCCGCGCGGCGGGGCGCGGACGGTCTCAACCGTCCGCGCCGGAGCCGCACGAGGGGCCTACTTCTTGTGCCCGACCTTCACGTGGTTGACCTTCTTGGCGCCGGCCAGGTAGCCGGTGCCCTGATAGTGGATCTTGACCGTGATCGGCACGACGCCCTTGCCGTGGGAGCGCCGGAACGAAACGTGCGCCGCGAACGTGCAGTTCGGCTGTACCGGCGCCAGCACGTGAGCGGTGCGGATCTTGCCGCTGTAGTAGTTCACCGTGGCGTTGCCGACGCAACGCAGGGTGGGGGGGACGACGGCGTTGCCGCGCAGCGTCCCGAACGTCGTGAACTGAAACGGCGACTGCTTGTCCTGCTTGGGCGTGGTCTTGGTCCGCAGGTTCGGCGCCAGCGGCTTCGCCGGCTCGGTGAAGAACGTGCCGTCCGCGCCTGCGCCGATCGAAGTGCCGCTGTGGTCGGCGACGATCCGATAATGGAACAGCGTCAACGGCGCCAGGCCGCTGAGGGCGACCGAAACCGGCACCGGAGCCGCGCTGTCGGCGACCGTCTGGGCGGCCGTGTTGACCCCATAGCTGGGGGTCGTCCCGTACTGAACGCTCCAGTTGGTCGGGGCGCCGTTGGTGTCGATCGTGCCGTTGATCGTCGCCGTCGTCGAGCCAACCGCGGTGGCGGTGCCGGTGACGGCCCCCGGGGGCGGTGGACCGGCGGTCTTGAACGTGCGGATCTGACCCGACGTCCCGCCCTTGGTGCTGAGTGCAGCGAGCTGGTAGTAGTACGTCGTTCCGGGGGTCAGGCCGGTGATCGACTGCTTGACGTCGACGACCTTGCCGCCGTGCCCGGCGCGCTTGCTCGTCGTGGTCGCCCCGAGCGCCGAGCTGGTCCCGTAGTTGAACGAGTAGCCGGTCGGCGCGCCGTTCGGGTTGACCGTGCCGGTCAGCACCGCCGAGCCCGTGGTCACGTTCGTCGCCGCGCCGGTCTGCACCGTCGGCGAAGACGCCGCCAGCGCCACCGCTGGGACCAGTGCCCCCAACACCAGCGCCCCGACGACGAACAGCCTGAATCGCCTCATCGCATCCCTCCAGTTGTGAATTGACAGCGATCGAATACCCGGTGATGTTCGGAAGTTGCGCTCGCGTTCCTGCGCCTGAGGCCCGGCCCGCCCGTGGCACGCGGTAGCGTTGCAGGTCCCGAAAACAATCAAGCTGGCGTGGCAGTAAGCGGCATACGGCGCGCGGATCATCGCGCGGCGGCCGTCACGGCGCATTACGGAGCGAGCCGATGATCAACGCGGAGCACATCGAAGACTGGCGTGGCAAGGACGTCGTCGACCCTGACGGCGTCTCGCTGGGCAAGCTGCAGGAGGTCTTCTACGACAAGGGGACACAGACCCCGATCCTGCTGGCGACCAAATCCGGGCTGCTGAGCCGCAAGGTCAAGCTGATCCCGATCGACGGTTCCAAGGTGGGGCCGGACTACATCCGCGTCGCCCACGACAAGGCGTCGGTCGACGCGTCGCCCGACGGCGCCCCCGACGTGGCACCCGACGCTCAGGAGCTCGACACGATCGGCGAGGCGTACGGACTTCGTTTCTCCGATCGCGTGACGCTCGAGACCGCGACTGTGATCGAAGGGCGCCGGGCCGAGGCCCGCGCCGCTCGCGAGCGCGCCGCCGAGCTCGACGCCCAGGCGCGCGAGTTGGCCGCCGAGCGCGACGCCGCCCACGCGGATGCTCAAGGTGCCCACGAGAGCGCCAGCCAGGCCGAGCGTGATGCCGAGCGCGCGCGCCAGGCAGCCGAGGAAGCTCGCGCCGAGGCGGCCAGGTACGACGAGGTCGAGTAGCCCAGCGCCCGTCGGGCGAGATGCAGCGAGGTCGTAGCTCGGCGGTTGATTTCGATGACTCGGCGGCGTAGCGTCAGTGCATGTCCGATCCTGCGGGCGAGCTCAGCCGGGAAGAGATCCTCGAGCTGATCGCACAGAACGCCGAGATGAGGCGGTTGCTCGGCGAGCACCAGTGGAGCGGACTGACGCCGACCAAGTCAGGCGGCGTCTGTCCGGAATGCTGCGGCCCGAAACACCGTGGTCACCGGCCGGGGTGCGCGATCAGCGCTGTGGTTGAAGCTCCGAACTTCCGCTGACCTCCGACAGGCGGACGTCGGCGCCCGCCCCGGTCCTAGGAGCTGCCTCCCCGCCCGGTGCGGGCCTGCAGTTCGTCGATCAACTGAGAGGCCTGTGCTTTGGTGAGGTCGTCGGGCACCTGCTCGCCGGCCTGCTGAGCCAGCGTCCCGAGATACGACAGCTGCGGCCCGGTGGCCGGTTCGTCACCGGTGACCCAATCGGCCGGGTCCTTCTCCGGACTGGGCTGGGTCGGATCGGATTCCGGCGCCGGTTGGCTTGAACCGGGCTGCGAGTTCGCCGGGGCGGCCGGCTCGGACGTGTCGTCCGGTTGGGTCTGATCGGGTGGGGTGGAGTCGTTCGTCGGCGGAGTTGTCATTCGTCGGGTCTACCCACTGTCACGCGAACAACGCACGGAACGCTCGCCCGGGTCGCGTTCGCTGAGCCATGCGATCGCCTGCGCCAGCGCGGCGGCGTGATCGAGCGGCGGGATTCCGTCGCGTAGGTCGTCGACGTTCTCGATCCCGAGAACGGCGAGGGTTTCGTCTCGCAGAACGCTCTCAGGCCAGAGTTCGGAATCGAGCGCGGCGACGGTCCGGTCGGCGTGCACGAGCCAGCGGCCAGCGCTGTCCGGCGTGACGCCGGCGGCGTATCTGGCCACGAGCCACAATCCGAATGCCGATAGGGCCTGGACGCCGGGTCGGCGCATCAGCTCCAGTCCCTCGATCAGTCCGGCGAGGTTGATCGCCTCGTCGAGTGCAGAGCGAGCCAGGAGGTGCGCCCCCACGGCGCTGGCCAGCATCACCTCGTGGTTGATCTCTCGACCCCTCTCAGCGCTCTGCGAGGCATGATCGCAGGCCGACTCAAGCTGTCCGTCGACGTACGCGTCCAGGGCCAGGAAGTAGTGGATCCAGCCGGCGGAGCGGGGGCTCGCGTCGGGGGTGATCAGGCTCAGCAGCGACGGTCTGAGCCGTCTCATCTCGTCGCGGTCCCGAGTATTGAGCGCCCGACCGAAGAGGTTTCCGGTCGCGACCGTGAGCGCCTCCTGGTCGCCGATCTCGGTCGCCACCGCCGCCAACCGGCGATGCCATCCGGCGGAGCTCGGACCGTAGTCGATGAACGCGACCGCGCGGAGCAGCGCGACCTGCTGCTCCCCGGGGATCGCAAAGCGGTCAAGCAGACGTTCAGAGAGCTCTTGAGATTCCCGCCGAAGCGTGCCGGCGATCCACAACGGTCGCAAGCCGAGCGCCAGCGTGGTCGCCGATGATTGATCGCCTGCCTCGATCGCGTCCTCCAGCGCGGCACGGATGTTGGCGTGATCGACCCGCAGCGACGCGGCGAGCTCACCCGGCGCATCGCCGTCGTCGAACGCCGAGCCGGCCGGTTTCACCAACGCCGCGAAATATCGACGGTGGCGGCGTCGGTGCGCCGCCGCGTCGCCGCTGCGGTTCAGCTGGCCCAGCGAGAAGGCGCGCACGAGTTGGAGCAGCTCGTAGCGGCCTTCGGTGCTCTGACGCCGAACCAGACTGGCTTCGAGCAGCTCCTCGATCTCTGACTCGACCGGGCCGTCCGCGACCACGCCCAGTGCCGGTCCAGTGAAGCCGCCGAGAAACACGGCCGCGCTATGCAGCACTCGTTGGGCGCCGGCCGTGAGCAGGTCATAGCTCCATTGGATCGTCGCCTGCAGCGTCTGCTGGCGAGCGGGGAGATCCCGGATCGAGTGTTCCCCGATCGAGAGCGGCGTGGCGATCTGGTCGGCGATCTGTTCGGGGCTCAACGAGCGAGAGCGCGACGCGGCGAGCTCGATCGCCAGCGGCAGACCGTCGAGTGCGCGGCAGATCTCGGCCACCGTGTGGGGGACCGTGTCGTCGATCCCGAGCGTGCGGTTCGATTCCGTCGCTCGCTGCAGGAACAGCTGTACGGCCGGGCTGCGCGCGACCGCCGCCTCTGAATCGTCGGCTGGCAGCTCAAGCGGCTGCACGGCGAAGGTGTGCTCGCCCCGGATCCGTAGCGCCGTCCGGCTGGAGATGATCACGCGGCATGCGGGCGCGAGCTCCAACAGCTCGGCGATCAGCAGCGCGGCCGTGATCAGGTGCTCGAAGTTGTCGACCACGAGCAGCAGTTGGCGTTCGCGCAGATAGGCCGGCAGACCGTCTGCGCCTGGTCCGTCGGTCTCGTCGCGGCGGGCCAGCGCCGTCGCGATCTCAGCGGCAACCAGCGCCGGATCCGTCAGCCCCTCCAGGCGCACGAACACCGCGCCGTCTTGGTAATCCGCCTCCCGGCGCCGGGCGAGCTCGACCAGGAGCCGGGTCTTTCCGACTCCTCCGGGTCCGGTCAGCGTGATCAGCCGAACGTCTGGGTCGGTCAGCAGCTCGTCCAGCGCGCCCAGCTCGTGCCCGCGTCCGATGAGTCGTGTCGGCGGCTGTGGCAGCCGCGAGGTCGATGATCGCGGGGGGGTTGCGGTGGGTGCTTGACGCAGCAGCGTCGGGTCGCGCTCGAGGACCCGCTGCTGCAAACGGGTGAGCGGTTCTCCCGGCGGCATCCCGAGCTCTGCCGAGAAGCGGCGGCGGATCCGCTGGAAGGCCTCTAAGGCTTCCGCTGGGCGCCCGGCGCGATACAGCGCCAGGATCAGCTGCCCCCACAACTGCTCCTCGAACGGATGCTCGACGGTCAGCCGCTCGAGCTCGCTCAACAGTTCGGCCGCCGCTCCCGAGGCCAGCTCCGCGTCCAAACGCAGGACCATTGCCTGCAGCCGCTTCCCCTCCAACGTTCGTTGCCACTGCGCGACGCTTCGCTCGGAGGCGACGTCGCACAACGGTTCCCCCCGGAACAGCCCCAGCGCCTCGCTCAGCAGGGTTGCGGCCCGCCCGGGCTCGGCCCGGGCCTGCTCGACGAGCGAGTCAAAGCGCCACACGTCGAGCTCAAAGCCGCCGGGCGCGAGTGCATAGCCAGCCGGTTCACGCACCAGGAGTCCTCCCAACACCGCGCGCAGCTTCGAGAGGTGCACGTGCATCGCCGAGATGGCGCTTGCGGGCGGGTGCTCGCCCCACAGCTCGTCGATCAACCGATCGCGGGAGACCGGGGCACCCGCATCGAGCACCAATAAGGCCAACAGCGAGCGCTGATGTCCGCTGGACAGCGCCAGCGTGTGTCCCTCCCGTTCAACCACGAGCGGTCCGAGCACCTCAATCCGACAATTGCCCCCAATCATCGCAATACAGGCTACGCCCTTCAGTGAGCGGGCCAAAAAGGGCCTTTGGCGGTTCTTTGCTCGCCCTTCGGGGTCGCCGCTCAGGCTACCGGCATGCAATCCACTGCCTCAACACAGAGCTCCGCAATGCGAGCTTCGTTGGACGCCGGTGACGTCGGGAGATCAGCCGCCCGGGTCCTCGAACTGGGAACGCCCTGCCGGGCCACGATCGTGCGGTGCCAGGCGCTCGGAATGCGTGACCAGGCGGGCGATGACCTCTACGCCCTGGTCCTGACGATCCACGGTTGCGGACGGGCGCCGTCTCAGATTCAGATCAGCGATCAGGTGTCGATGGCGGCGCTTCCGCTGCTCTACGCAGGCAACACGCTGCCTGCCAAACACATGCCCGCTACCGACGTTCGCGAAATAGCGATCGATTGGGCCGCTGCGCTTGCTCAGGTGGCCGATACGAACGGCTGAAACGAAGGGCGCCATCGCTCAAATCATTCATTCACGCGATCACTGACAAAAGGAATCAAAACATGGTCATTATTCACACGAGTTGGCAACGCTGGGCGGCCGGATTGGCCGTATCGCTGGTGATCTTCCTTGTGCTCTACCTGACTGTCATCCAGCCGAGCACGAACACGGCCAATCAGGCGGTCAAAGCGGGCATGCAACAGACGCAGCAGGCAATCAAGCAGGCACAGCAGCAGGTCAACAGCGCCGGTGTCGCCAGCCCGGCGAACGCCGCCTCGACGCACGTCACCAAGCAGGTTGCCGCGGCGACCGCAACAGCCAAGAAGCAACTTGCCGCGACGGACGCGACAGCCAACAAGCAGCTCAACGCTGCGGGCAAGCTGGCCACCTGTGTGGCCGCGGCGGGTACCGACACCGGCAAGCTCCAGGCGTGTCAGGTGAAGTACACGCCCTGAGGACAGTTCGCTCGCCACAGCGCTCCCGCTCTCTGAGCGGGAGCGCTAATCCTTTCGTAAGAACTCGCCATTACTGTCGAATCTGGAGCTGAAAGCCGCCCGGCCGAACCCGGTCCACGCGTGCTCCGCTCCCGAGTCGGGCAGCAGCTCGGCTCCATTCAACGCGAAAGGAAGACACGCATGCGCTTGCGCACACGCGCGCTGGCTGCGGCCGGGCTGACCGCAGCCCTGATCGCTCCGGCGGCAGCCTCTGCCCACACGTTCCACGGTCGCCACCACGACTTCGGCACCGGGTTCGGTGTCCCCGGATATGTCTATGTCAACGACAACACCGCGACGACGAACACGGTGGCGGGATTCCGCCGCTGGCCAGACGGGTCAATGACGCCGCTCCCCGGCTCACCCTTTGCGACCGAAGGCGCCGGAACCGGCACCGCGGTCGGTTCGCAGGGTTCGCTGCAGAGCGCGTTCGGCGGGCGCTACGTGTTGGCAGCGGATGCCGGCTCAAATCAGATTTCGGTTCTGGCCGCGGGTCCTGGCGGTCGTCTGTACCCGGTGCCGGGCGGCACGGTTGCCTCGGGCGGGATCGAGCCGGTCAGCATCGCCGTCCACGGCAACCTGGTCTACGTTGCCAACGCCGGCCCAGGGGGGAGCAACTACACCGGGTTCGTGCTCGGGTTCGACGGACGCCTGCACCCGTTGCCCGGATCGACCGTCGCGCTGCCCGATGCTGCCCAGCCCGGCGACGTCCTGTTCAACGCCACCGGGACCAGGCTCGTCGGTTCCCGCGTCGCGTCCTCGCAGATCGACAGCTTCGTCGTCGATCCGCTCGGCCGCCTGCATGCTGCGCCGGGATCGCCGTACGCGGCGCAGGGCGTCGGGCCGTTCGGTTCGGAGTTCCGGCCGACCGACCCCGATCAGCTGTTTGTCTCAAACGCACATAACGGTGCGGGCGCCGGGACCGTTTCGGCGTTCCGCGATGGCTTCGCCGGAGCGCTGAGCCCGATCGGCGCCTCTCCGTTCGCCGATCTGCAGACCGCGCCGTGCTGGGTGGAGATCTCGCACGACGGGCGGTTCCTGTTCGCGATCAACACCGCGCAGCCGAGCATCTCCTCCTACGCGATCAACCGCGACGGAACCCTGACCCTGCTGGGCTCGACTCAGTTCAAGGGCAATCCCGCCGGGCTGGGCCCGGTCGACCCGCGGCTGAGCCCGGACGGGCGGACCCTCTCGGTCGTCGACTCTGGGAGCGACCAGGTCTCGACGTTTGCCGTCCACGGCGGCAGCCTCACCGAGTTGTCGTCCTCCCCGGTGGCGCTGCCGGCCGGCGCCAAGCCGTACGGGATCGTCAGCAACTAGCACCCGTCTCATTTGGGTCAGGGCAGGAGCGGATTTCGTTCCTGCCCTGATCGAGACCGGCTCGCGGCGCCCGTCGCGAAATCCGTGCGATGGATTCCGGACGCGCCCCGGGTCTAAGCCGTAGGGTGACCTCCATCGCAGACAGCGTCGTCGGCCGTGACTCCTTCCAAGAACTGATCGATCCCTTCCGGGCGGAGCTCCACGCGCACTGCTACCGCATGCTCGGCTCGGTCCACGATGCCGAGGACGCACTGCAGGATGCGCTGCTGCGGGCGTGGCGGGCGCTGCCTCAGTTCGAGGGCCGTAGCTCGCTGCGATCGTGGCTGTACCGGATTGCGACCAACAGTTGCCTGCGGCTGATCGAACGCCGGCCCAAGCGAGTACTGCCGATCGACCACGGCCCGCAGAGCGACGCCCACGACGATCCGGCCCCACCGCTGGTTGAGTCGATCTGGATCGAGCCCTATCCGGATAGCGCGATCGCTGACGGTCTGGCCGGCCCGCACGCGCGCTACGAACAGCGGGAGAGCATCGAGCTCGCGTTTGTGGCCGCACTGCAGCACCTGCCCGCTCGCCAGCGCGCGGTGCTGATTCTCCGTGACGTGCTCGGCTTCTCGGCCGCGGAGGTCGCCGAGACCCTCGACACGACGCCGACGGCGATCTACAGCATCCTGCAGCGCGCCCATAAGAGCGTCGATGAACGGCTACCCACGCACAGCCAACAGGGGACCCTGCGCTCGCTCGGCGACGCGCGGGTACGTGAGATCGTCCAGACCTACGTCGAGGCCTGGGAGCGGGGGGATGTCGACACGATCGTTTCGCTGCTCGCCGAGGATGCGATTCTGGCGATGCCGCCACGACCGTCGTGGTACCGCGGCATCGAGGCCGCACGGGTGTTCCTGGCGCGCGGGCCGTTGGCTCCCACGCGGAGCCGCCGTCTTGCACCCGCTGCAGCCAACGGGCAGCTTGCGGTCGCCAGCCACTACGAGGGGTGGCCTGAGCGACCCGACGGTCTCCAGGTGCTCCAGCTGCTGACCCTCGACAACGCCGGCCGCATCGCGCAGATCACCGCGTTCGTGGGAACGGCCCTGGGTCCGTTCGCGCCCGCCGCATCACCCTGATCGATCGGCCGCGATGGATTGCGGTGGTTCCACGGATCTCCACAGCAGGAACCCCAGCAAAGGAGATTCAGTGGAACAACCCGTTTACAGAGACGGCAGCAAACGAACCTGGGTCGTCGTCCTCGCGGGCATCGCATCGATGATGGCCGCGCTCGACACCGTCGTCGTCTCGACGGCGCTCAACACCGTGCGCGTTGACCTGCACGCCTCGGTCGGACAGCTCGAGTGGACCGTCAACGCCTACAACCTGAGCTTCGCGGTGCTGCTGATGACGGCGGCGGCAGTGGGTGACCGGTTCGGACGTCGGCGCGTGTTCGCATTCGGTCTCGGGCTGTTCTCCGTCGCGTCGGCGGCGTGCGCGCTCAGCCCCGATGTTGCCGTCTTGATCGCTGCGCGGGCCGTGCAGGGCGTGGGCGCCGCCTTCATCCTCCCGCTGGCGCTCGCGCTTCTGACCGCGGCCTTCCCGGCTGAGCAGCGCGGCACGGCGATCGGCATGTTCAGCGCGGTCACAGGCATCGCGGTGGCTCTGGGCCCGATCGTCGGCGGGGTGATCGTGCGCGGGATCGACTGGTCGTGGATCTTCTGGGTCAACGTTCCGATCGGCCTGCTGGCGATCCCGCTCGTGCTGGGCAAGCTCGACGAGAGCTTCGGAAAACGCGTCGAGCTCGACATCCCGGGCGTGGGATTGATCACGGCCGCGGCGTTCGGGCTGGTATGGGGACTCGTGCAGGGCAACTCGGCCGGCTGGCACAGCACCCAGGTCGTCGGCTCGCTGGTCGCCGGCGTGCTGCTGGCGGCGGCGTTCGTGCGCTGGGAGCTTCGGGCGCCCGAGCCGATGCTGCCGATGCGGTACTTCCGATCGAGGACGTTCACCGCCGGCAACGCGGCGATCTTCTTCGTGCTCGCGTCGCTGTTCACCGACGTTTTCTTCTTCCCACAGCTGCTGCAGGCCGGCCTGCACTACAACGTCCTGCAGACCGGCGTCCGATTGATGGTCTGGACGTCCACGTTCATCCTCGTCGCGCCGGTCGTCGGCGCGCTGGTGGACCGGATCGGGGAACGGCCGCTGATGGTCAGCGGTCTGCTGCTCCAGTGCGGCGCCACTGCGTGGATCGCATCGATCGCGCGGCCGGGCCTGCCGTTCTCGCACCTCGTCGTGCCACTGGTCGTCGCCGGCGTCGGGGTCTCGATGGCGATTCCGTCGGCGCAGAATTCCGTCGTCGGCTCCGCCACGGTCGAGACCGCCGGCAAGCTGGCCGGGATCAACAGCATGATGCGTGAGCTGGGCGGGGTGTTCGGGATCGCGGTCGCCGCGGCGGTGTTCGCGGGTTTTGGCAGCTACGCGTCCGCTCAGGCGTTCATCGACGGGTTCGGTCCGGCGATCTGGGTCTCCTCGGGACTGGCACTGCTCGGTGCGATGTGTGGGCTTGCCCTGCCGGCCCGCCGCCGCCACGAGGTGATCTCGGCGATCCCATCACTGCCCGAGCCCTCGATCGATTTGGAGGAAGCGGCATGACGGGCCACCCGTCGGCATCGGCCGCCGTCAAGCTGCGGGAGCTCCATCGGGCCGGTCAACCCCTGTTGCTCGTCAACGTCTGGGATGCCGCCGGTGCCCGTGCGGTGCTCGCGGCCGGAAGTCCGGCGATCGGCACCTCGAGCGTCGCGATGGCGGCCGCGCGTGGCGGCACCGACGACAATCGCGACGGTGAGGCCGCCTTCGCCCAGTTGCGGCAGATCGCCGCTGCGGTCGACGTCCCGGTGACCGCCGACCTCGAGGGCGGTTACGACATGCCGCCAGACGATCTGGTCGATGCGTTGCTCGATGCGGGTGCGGTCGGCTGCAACATCGAGGACACCGACCACGCGGCCGGTACCGGGCTCCTCGACGCGCGGCGGCAGGCTGATTACCTGGCGGGGATCCGGGCAGCCGCCGATCGCCGGGGCGTCGGCGTCGTGCTCAACGCGCGGATCGACGCGATCATCCGCCACCCTCGGCGCGACCCGGCGGCCGCGTTGGACGAGGTGCTCCGCCGGGCGCACGTGTACCTGGACGCCGGCGCAGATTGCGTGTACCCGATCGGCTTGACCGACCCGGCCCTGGTGGCGCAGGCCGTCGCCGCGCTCGGTCGGCCGGTCAACGTCAACGTATCGGCTCCGCTCGCGGCCCTGGCGGAGGCGGGAGCTGCGCGCATCTCGTTGGGTGGCGGCGTTCACAAGTGGATGGTGGGCGAGCTCGAGCGACGGGCCAAGTGCCTGTTGGCGGGCGACGCCGCCGCCTTCCTGTGATCGGCCGTCGACGGAGCGAGCGTGTCTCGATCGAGTCGTACGCGGTTTCACACCGGGCAGGTGAGTGTCAGCCTCGTCGCACATGACGACACACGAGCCGTGCCCGGATAGATCGCCACGTCAACACGACGGCAACACCTCGTTGCCGAACAGGGTTCACCATGTCAGGGCGGCCGTCGCAGACACCGGGTCCTTCTCCAGGTCCTCCGGGACCGTCTGATACCGGCGGCCGACCAATCTGCCAACCGCTACGCGTCGTCCGCGCCTCAGAGGGCCGGTTGACGAACGCGCCGCTGCTTGATCTCATCCGCTCGGTGGATCAAGTGAGCGCATATCCGTTCGACCTGGGGAGCTACCGTCGCGCCGTCACCGCGTCATGCGACGACGCCCGTCGCTGGTTCGATCGCGGGCTGATCTGGAGCTACGCCTTCAACCACGAAGAGGCGGTCGCCTGCTTTGAGCGGGCGATCGCGGCCGATCCGCAGTTCGCGATGGCCCAGTGGGGTCTCGCGTACGCCGCCGGCCCGAACTACAACAAGCAGTGGGACGCCTTCGACGATGACGACCTGCGCGCGTCGCTGCGCCGCTCACGCGAGGCGACCGTGCGCGCGATCGATTTGGCGACGACCGGATCCGCGCTCGAACGCGATCTGATCGGTGCGCTGCAGGCGCGGTATCCGTCCGACCAACCCGACGCAGATCTCGGCAAGCGCAACGTCGCGTACGCGGACGCAATGGGGGAGGTGTACCGCGCGCACCGTCACGATCTGGACGTCGCGGCGCTGTACGCCGACGCGCTGCTGAACATCACCGCGTGGTCGCTCTGGGACCTCGAGTCGGGGCGGCCGGCGGACGGGGCGCGGACGATTGAAGCCAGGGACGTGCTCGAGGAGGCGATGTACGGGCCGGGTGGGATGACGCATCCCGGGATCCTGCACTTCTACATCCACCTGATGGAGATGTCGCCGCAGCCGGAGGTTGCGCAGGCCGCCGCCGACGCCCTGCGTTCGCTTGTGCCAGATGCCGGGCACCTGGTCCACATGCCGACTCACATCGATGTGTTGGTCGGCGACTACGCGCGGGTCGTCGCGGGCAACGAGGCAGCGATCGCCGCCGACGACCGGTTTGTGGCGGCCGCGGGGACGCTCAACTTCTACACGCAGTATCGCGCGCACGATCACCACTTCCGTATCTACGGGGCGATGTTCGCCGGGCGCCGGCGGGTCGCGCTGCAGGCCGCGGAGGCGCTGGAGGCAGCGCTGCCGCCCGAACTGCTCGCAGTTGAGGTGCCGCCGATGGCCGACTGGCTCGAGAGCTTCGTGGGCATGCGACTGCACGTGCTGGTCCGCTTCGGGATGTGGCACGAGCTGATCGCCCAGCCTCTTCCCGAGGACCCGGCGCTGTATTGCGTCACGACCGCGCTCACGCATTACGCCAGGGGCGTGGCGCTGGCCGCGACCGGCGACGTCATCGCGGCACAGCACGAGCAGGAACAGCTCGACGCGGCGATCGCCCGGGTCCCCGACTCGCGCTACCTGTTCAACAACACCGCGCTTGACATCCTGGCAATCGCCGTCGCAATGCTGGACGGCGAGATCGCCTATCGGATGAGGAAGTTTGACCGAGCGTGGGCGAGTCTGCGGGAGGCGATCAGGCTCGACGACACGCTCCCGTATGACGAACCGTGGGGGTGGATGCAGCCCACCCGGCACGCTTACGGCGCGCTTCTGCTCGAACAGGGTGAGGTCGAGGCGGCGGCCAAGGTGTACGCCGCCGATCTCGGGCTCGACGCGACCCTGCCGCGCGCGTGTCGCCATCCCAACAATGTCTGGAGCCTGCGCGGCTACCACGAGTGCCTGGTGGCACTCGGTCGCACCGAGGATGCCCAGGCGCTGATGCCCCAGCTGGATCGGGCGCTCGCCGGCGCCGACGTCGCGATCGAATCCTCCTGCTTCTGCCGGATGGGGTGAGGCACCCCGACGCGCTAGGGAGCGTCGTCCGCCAACGCGTGCTCAGCGGCCGGTCGCGGATCCGGGCTGGGTGACAGATAGCCGTCGACGGCTTCATAGGCCCAGCTGGGACCATCGTTGATCAGCAGTCGGAGGGCGGCCAGCAACGCCGAGACGTCATCGCCGCGGGTTCCGAGCCCGATGCTGACCCGCACCGCGCCGGTCTCCGACAGGCCGAACCGCTCGAGCAGCGGGTGCGCGCAGAACTTGCCTCCGCGGACGCCGATCCCGTGCTCGGCGGACAGGTAGGCGGCCACCAGGTCCGCGCGATACCCGGGAACGTTGAAGCTTGCGACGGCGACGAGATCGTCGTGCTCGGGCCAGATCCGGAGCGCTTCGATGCCGAGAGCCCGCAAGCCAGCGAGCAGCTGGCGATGCAGCGCCGCCTCGTGTTCACGGATCACGTCGAACCCGATCGCATTGAGCGTCTCGAACGCGGCGCCCAGCGAAACCGCGCCGCCCAGATTCGGCGTGCCGCCCTCGTGCCGTGCCGGGCTGGACTTCCAACGGACGTCGTCGGCCGTCACGCTGAGGACCGCACCACCTCCAGGCTGGTGGGGCGCCGCGGCATCCAGCCAGTCACGGCGGCCGATCAGCGCGCCACCTCCGTACGGCGCGTACAGCTTGTGGCCCGAGCAGGCGAGGTAGTCGATGCCGGTCGCCGCCAGGTCGATCGGACGGTGGGGCGCGAGCTGCGCCCCGTCGACCGCCAGGCGGGCTCCGTGCCGATGGGCGAGCTCGGCCACGACGGGCAGTGGGGGACACTCACCTGTCACATTCGATGCGCCGGTCACGGTGACCAGCGCAGCCGGCCGGCGCGCCAGCTCACGATCAAGCGCGTCCAGGGTGGCCTCGAGGGTCTCCTGGGCGACGACGGCTGACCATTCGCCGCGACGCCAGGGCAGCAGGTTGGCGTGGTGCTCGATGTCGAGATGTACGACCGGGCCCGGGGTCGCGCTCGCCAACAGGATCAGCGCGTCCGTCGTGTTCCGGGTGAATACGACCACGTCGTCGGGACATGCGCCCGTCCGCGCGGCGATCGTCTCACGTGCCTGTTCGTAGGCTGCCGTGCTCATCCGCGACAGGTAGCTCTGGCCACGATGGATGCTGGCGTAGTGAGCCATCGCCACGGTGACCGCGCGGTGGACGCCGGCCAGCGGGGGCGCGCTCGCCGCGTAGTCGAAATTCACGAACCGAGTCGTCGTTCCGTCGACCAGCGGAACGTGGGTCACCGCGTCGGCAAGCTCGGCGAGCGGCGCGATCGCGTCAGTGGCCATCTGCGACCCACTATAGGAATTCGCCCGCTGGATCCGCCTGCCAGACCAGGGTCTGCTCGACCGCACGGTTTGCAGCGCGACTGCTAACTCGTGTTTCGGCTGAGGACTCCGAGGTCAGGTGTCCGTATGCTCGAGACAGTGTCAGTCGATCGTCAGCTGCCGAGGGCCCGTCGATGAGCAGCATCGGCGATGGCCAGTTCCACAAGGGCCAGCCGGTGTGGGTCATTGCGCCGGACGGCACGCAGCGCGCTGCGGACTTCGTAGGTGAGGGCGAACTGAGTGCGTGGTTCGGGGGTTCACCGACAGTCATCGTCGTGTACCCCGACACGCGCACGGGCGAGGCCGTCGAAGTCGACCGCGTGATCCCACGCGACGCGTAGGTCGGCGCAGAGCGCACGAAGTCGACTTCTATGGTGGTGGTGGTCTGCCGCGAACGCCCGAAAGGAACCGCACATGACCCCAGCACGCCAGGCCCACTTCGTGGTGTTCCTCACGTCAAGCGGCTACCACGAGTCTGGGTGGCTCGTCCAGGACCAGGATCCGGTCGAGGCCGTGTCGGTCGACACGTTCATCCAGGCGACCGCGATCGGAGAGCGCGGGCTGCTCGACGCGATGTTCCTCGCCGACGCGCCGGCGATCACGCTGTTTCGCGCTGACTACTTTCCGCAGCTGCGCTACGACCCGATCACGTTGCTCGCCGCGATCGGCATGGTCGAACGCCGGATCGGACTGATCGGTACCGCGACGACCACGTACAACGAGCCGTACGAGCTCGCGCGGCGGCTGGCCACCGCCGATCACGTGACCGGTGGCCGGATCGGGTGGAACGTCGTCACCACGCACAACGCGGAGGCGTCGCTGAACTTCGGGCGCGACCCTCATCCCGAGCACGACGACCGCTACGCGCGCGCGGCGGAGTTCGTCGAGGTGACACGGCGGCTGTGGGACAGCTGGCCTGAGGACGCGGTTGTCGGCGACCGCGCGAGCGGGCGCTGGGCCGACAGCACCCGGTTCACCCCGGCCGACTTCCACGGTCAGTACTACGACGTCGCCGGGGCGCTGCCCGTGCCGCGGCCGCCGCAGGGCCATCCGGTGCTCGCCCAGGCGGGATCGTCGCCGGCGGGGATCGAACTCGCCGGTCAGGTCGCCGATCTCGTGTTTACGCCGCAGCGCGACGTCGAGGCCGGGATCGCGTTTCGCGAGAAGATCGAGGCCGCGGGTGCGCGCCACGGACGGCCTGCGGGCAGCGTCCGGATCCTTCCGGGGCTCGCCTACGTCCTGGGGAGCACCGAAGCCGAGGCCACCGAGCGACGGCGCGCGCTGGAGGAGAGCGCCGACCCCGAACTGCGCTGGCGCAACCTGGCGCACAACGCCGGGCTCGACCAGCAGCTGATCGACCCGACCAAGCCGCTCAGCGAAGAGGTCGCTGCCACCGCCGAAGGAAACACCTTCGCGCAGTACATCGTGGGGGAGGCACGGCGCACGAACCTGCCGTTCGGCGAACTCGCCCAGAAGGTCACCGGCCTCCCCGGCGGTCTCGAGTTCACCGGCACCCCGGAGCAGATGGCCGATCTGATCGAGGAGTGGGTGACGCGTGGCGGCAGCGATGGCTTCACGCTGCAGCCGACGACGTCGCCGGAGTCACTCGAGCAGTTCGTCGATCACGTCGTACCGATCCTGCAACGCCGGGGGCTGCATCGGACCGAGTACACGGGCACGACCCTGCGCGACCATCTCGGACTGGCCCGCCCCGAACTGGCCGATCGCGGTGTCGCCGTCGGCCAACGCGACTGAGCTGTGGGTCACGCGCTCCAGGCCGCGTCCGCGGTCTGGAGCGCGGCCTGTGCGTCAACCTCGATCCCCAGCTGCGCCAGCGAGTCGGCGAGGGCGGCGATCGCGGCGAACACGCTGGGCAACGACGCGTCCGCCCCGGTGTGGACGATTCGCAATGCCTGTTGGCCCCGGGGACCGGGTGCGGCTTCGATCGGAGCGGGGATCCGCACCCGCTCAAGCAAAGCGGTCGCCGTCGCCGCGGCGGGCGGGCTCAGCAACGTGACGCCCGACGCCGCCTGCTGATCGTCCTCGACCCAGAGGGGCAGGCCCAAACTCCGAAGACCGGCGCGCGTCGCGTCACGAGCGCGCCGGTGACGCGTGATGACCGCGTCGAACCCCTCGGCGGTGAGCTGGCCGATGGCCCGTTCGAGCGCGACCATTTCAAGATGGTGCGGATAGAAGGGCAGTACCCGCCGGCCGGTGGCGAGCCAGCGATCGCGAACGTCGAGCAGCGACAGGATCGAATCCCGCGGCGCTTGCGGGTTGTTCTCCAGCAACTGCCATAACCGCGGTCCCGCCACGAGTGCCGCGACGCCAGCAGGCCCGCTCATCGCCTTCTGAGGACCGATCACGACCGCATCGAGGTCGAGCGCGTCGATCGGTAGCGGCTCGGAGCCGACCGACGCGACCGCGTCGACGAGCACGACCGCACCCGCTTCGTGCGCGGCTGCGGCGAGCTCGGGAAGTGGATTCACGACGCCGGTCGCCGCCTCGGCGTGCACGATGCAGACGACGTCCGCCGGGCCCTGCTCGAGCACCGTCCGCAGCGCCGCCGGATCGATCGCGTGGCCGTCGGCGGCATGCACCGTCCGGACTTCGCCGCCGGCATCGCCCAGCCAATGGCCCATCATCGCTCCATACGGGCCTGAGACGACGTTGACCGAACGAGTCGCTGGACCCCCGGCGCCTCGAGCCAGCGCCTCGAGCGGCAGAATCGCCTCGCCCCCGATCACCAGCGTGTCGCGGTCCGTCGCCAGCAGCCCGGCCAGACTGTCCTCGATCGCCGCGTAGCGGGCGGCATCGATCATCGGCGCGGGCGGGCACATGGGGCCGTCAGCCTAGTCACCGTCAGCGTCCAGTGCAGTTGCGGACACCGCGGCATTCATCGAGCAGCAGATTCAGCCGGCGGCGCTCTCGGATAGCAGCGCCGCCGGCTGACCTGCCTACTTGACGGCTTTCTTGACCTTTTTGACGACGCCGTTCTTCTCCTGGGCGACGGTGCCGGTCGGCTTGGTCGGGAGGCCGGCTGCCTTGCGGAGTTTGGCTGAGACGTCGGCGAGCATGTCGGGGTCGGGGCCGGGTGCGAACACGGCTGTCTGGGAGGGGAGGTCGAACGCCGGTGCGCCTTCGGGGTGCGCCTCTTCGGCGACGAACAGCTCTTCGCTGGTTTCTGGGTGCGGGCCGTTGAAGACGGCCTGGATCTCCTGGAAGTCGCTGGGGGAGAAGCGGTAGAGCTTGAGGTGCTCGCCGCGCTTGATGTGCGGCTGGCATTCGGGGATCTTGTCGGTCGGGATCCGCGGCGACGGGAACAGCTTCATCAGGTTGGCGCCGGTCAGGTTCTCCAGCGCGCGGGCGTAGGCGACCTGGTGGACGCCGCCGCGGACCAGCAGATAGCCGGTCAGGGCACGGGCGGCCGGGTGATCGACCATCTCATAGACCTTGAGCTTGTTGTTGCGCGCCCCGGTCTCCAAAAAGAAGTTGTGGGTGAGATCCTGGATCAGGTCGCCGGAGGCCGACACGTAGTCACCGCTCCACGGCTTGCCCATCGAGTCCTGGACCATCGTCGCGGCTCCGCCGCCGATGAACTGCTGGGTGTTGCGGGTGTCCTTGACGGCGGTCAGGTCACCGAGCTCGCCCGGCTTGCCGTCGGTCGCGCCGGTGAGCATCGTGTTGATCGCTGTCGAGACGAGTTCGATGTGGCCGAACTCCTCGGCCGCGATGCTGGCCACGAGGTCATAGAACGGGCGTGCGCCCTGGCGATTGCGGAAATTGAACGACTGGTAGGTGTAGTTCATGAACGTCGACATCTCGCCGTACTTGCCGCCGAGCAGCTCCTGCACGGCGGACGCGCCGACCGGATCGGGGTCAGACGGGGGCGGCAACTCAGTCTGCAGGCGGTCAATTCTCAGAATCACAGATTCGCTCCTTAATAGGACATTGTCCGAGGTAATGCCCGCTCTGACGTTCCCGAAACATCTCCCAACCAGGATTCCGCTTAGATCAAGACTCAGTCTTGGCTAGGCTCACATCTGTGACCGACAGCTTCCTCGCGACCACGCCCACCGCCACTCGTTCCGTGGTCGCGTTGCACCGCCGGTCCACGACGACCGCCCCGATCGCCGACGAACGCCTTGCCGAGCCGCGGAACGATCTGTCGCACGTCGTGCCAGCCACCGAAGAGCGCCCCTTCCCGACTAGCCTCCGGGGGTGGTGAGCACGAACGACACCGCCGAACTCCTGCATCAGCACAACCTGCGCGTGACGCCCCAGCGCCGGGCGATCTTGCAGGCCTTTCGCGGTGCCATTGACGAACACCTGTCCGCCGACGAGGTGATCGCCCGGGCGAGTGTGTCTGTTCCCGAGATCGGCCGGGGGACCGTCTACGCGACGCTCGCGGAGTTCGCCGAGCTGGGGGTGCTCGGGGCGGTCGGCAACCCGGAACCGATCCGCTACGAAACCAATGTGGAGCCGCACGACCACTTCCGCTGCCGTCTGTGCCTGCGCCTGTTCGACGTCGAACTCGGCGGGCGCGAGACCCGGCGCCAGTCGCTACACGGGTACACGATCGAGTCGA
Source organism: uncultured Solirubrobacteraceae bacterium (assembly GCA_963743985.1). Classification (GTDB taxonomy): domain Bacteria; phylum Actinomycetota; class Thermoleophilia; order Solirubrobacterales; family Solirubrobacteraceae; genus Palsa-465. The sequence continues at coordinate 38,425 of CAVUSD010000022.1, forward strand.
TCGCCATCCAAGCCGAGGGCGTGTGCGCCGACTGTGACGCTTACGTCCGCGGGTTGCACGACGGCGCCGTCGAAATCAGCAGCGCCGAGTTGATGACCGCCGACATGCTCGACGGCCTGGCCTGTTCACGGCTCCAGAGCCCAGTCGGTGAGCTCGGCCTGGTCGCCTCGGCCGAGGGCATCGTCCACGTCGCGTTCGAAGATCACGCGGATTTTGAGAACGTCACCAAGCGCGCCCGCTCACGCCGCGGCCCTGCGGTCGCGCGCACCCGCCTTCACGCGCTGTCAGAATCCCTCGGGGGCTATTTCGCAGGCAGCCACGCCCCAGTGCTGGATGCGATCGACTGGCGGCTGCTGTCAGACGCGAAAGCGCGCACACTCGCGGCCGTTCAGCAGATTCCCTATGACCAGAAGAACTCCTACAACCGGCTGGCGTCCGAACTGGATGCCTACGCGATCGGGCACCTGATGGGCGCCAATCCGCTGCCGCTACTCGTGCCCTGCCACCGCGTCAGCCGGGGCAGCGATCGACCCGAGGTCTACGTCGGCGGGCTCGCCAATCTGCACACGCTGCAAGCGCTCGAAGCCAGTGGCGCTTGAGGCGAACCGACGACTTCCCTGACCTCGGCGGTCAGGCGCTCGTTGGTCTGGCGTGAGAGTTCGGGCTCCCGAGGTAAACCTCGAGCTGTGACGCGAGCGTACCGCCGCGGTCCGCGACGCGCCTGGAGCGCTACGCGGATGTGGGGCTGTGGACGAGCGCTCGTCTGCCTGCCGCTAGGCGCTCGCGCTCGAGCAAGGCGTACTGATTCTGGGCGCGGTCGATCAGGTCATCGAGATCGACTGAAGCGATCGCGGGATGCTGATCAGCGACCTGAGCCAGCGCCCTCCATAGGCTGAGCTTCCCCAAAACGCCGAGCGCGAGGCTCTCGAGCGCCATGAACGTCCCGAGCTCAGGTCCACCCGAACCCGGACCCCAGAATTTCACTCGGCTGGCTTTCTCGGTGACCCATGCGCCGGCCTGCTTGACCGGGTTCGCTGACGCGTCCACTCGCTCCATCAGCCTGATCAGCGTTTGGCGATCCTCCTCGATCTGCGGGGTGAGCGACTCCATCAGCTCGCCCAGCGGGCTGCCCTGGCTGTGAGACCCGATCTGCTCGGCGAGGTGAGCGCCGAGCATCGCACCCGCCAGATGGTCGTTGAGATAGACGTCTATCGCTGTGTCAGCCATACGATTCGTACCGTAACGCTCGACGCATGGTCAGACGCGGTCGTCGTCGGCGTCGTGAGCGCGGGCAGATGCCTTGGCCTCGCGCTCATCGGCAGCCTCACCGTGGGCGTCAGACTCGCGCTCAAGCTCGCCTCGGTCGCCGGCGTCGTCAGCAGCACCGGCAAGATTCGCCTTGCGCGTCATCTCCTGGCGCTCCTGCGACGCGCGCTCCGCTTGCTCGGCGGCCTCCTCGACAACCTCATCACCATCATCGTGTTCAGATCGCTCGTTCATATCAACGGAACTACCCGGTTGTCAGGCTTCGACACGAACTGGGCTGGCGTGTCGCCGATGGGGACGGGACGGCGAACTCGGTTGCTAATGCTCGATAATCTGTCTTATGTATATCTGGGTGTCGTAAGGACGGCGGGCTATCACGGGTTATCGCAACGGTTCAAGCCGCTGCTGCAACCCGTTCGGGAGCGCGTCGAACCATTGATCTTCCTCGCCGGGGTTTGGCAGCGCGCGGCCGTACTCGGCGATGTTCCCGCCGGGAATGTCGCAGATGTAGACCCAGACCTCTTCGGGCGCGACGTCGAGGATCTGTCCGACCTCCGCGGTGATCCGGTCAAGCAGCGTCTTCTTCTGCTCGTCGGTTCGGCCCGCGCGGATGTCCGCGCGGATCCATACGTGGCCGGTGCCGGCAGGCCGGCCAGCGATGTAGATCGAGCGAGGCGCGAGGTCGTTGAACACGACCTGGACGAAGTAGCGTGGCGCAACGGCCACTTCGTGGTGGATTTCGGTCAGAGCTTCAACGATCTTCGGACGGGCCTCGGCCCCGAAGGTGTCGGCAGAGGCCCAGCAGGTGTAGGTCGGCATCGGACGTCCCTTCGGCTGGTGGTCACGCGTTTCTAGCAATCAAGACCGCCCGCCGACCGTCAACGTGCCCCAATCTTTTCTGACCGTGCCGGGCACCCAGTACCGCGCCGGCGAACGGGTGTTCGCCGACGTTAGGGCCACTGTCATTCGACCGACGTTCTACAGGTCACGAGGCCAGCTGTCGCAGCTGACGGGAGATCGCGCGCGCGGCCGCGTGCACGGCCGGTGCGGCTTGGGCCGGCCGGACGGGGCCGCCGGCCGGCATCGAGACCGACAGCGCGCCGCGTGCGGTGCCGTCGCCGTGCAGCAGCGGCGCGGCGACGCACACCAGTCCCTCGTCGGCCTCCTGGCGATCGTAGGCGAGCCCGCGCCGCCGGATGTCGTGCAGCTCACGCTGCAGCAGCGTCGGATCGGTCAGTGTGCGCGAGGTCCGGGCCTGCAGCTCGGTGTGCTCGGCCACCCAGCCGTGGCCCGCGTCTGCCGAGAACGCCAGCATCGACTTTCCGAGCGCGGTGCAGTGGGCGGGCATCCGCCCGCCTCGCCGTGACGGTGTCGGGACCCGCCGATGCCCGGCGATGATCTCGACGTAGAGCACTTCCCCGTCGTCGAGCACAGCGAGCTGGACGGTCTCCCTGGTCGCCTCGTAGAGGTCTTCCATGTAGGCCAGCGCGACGTCGCGCAGATGCTGCTGGCGCGGAACCATCTGACCGAGCTCGAACAGGGTCATCCCGAGCCGCCATCCCCGACGCGAGCGCTCGAGCGCGCCGAGCCGTTCGAGCTGCCCGGCGAGACGGTGGACGGTCGAGCGCGGCAGCCCGGTGCGCGCCGTCAACTCGTCGAGCGTCAGGCTCTGAGGTGCTTGGCGAAACGCGTCCAGCAGCCGGAACGCGCGGTCGAGCACGGATTCGATTGGCGGGCTCTGCATCAGGTGGATCCCACTCAGCGGGACAAGCCATTGTGGCAGCGGCACCGCGACGGCGACGATGCGCGGCGATGAACAAAGCCACCCTGCCGACGAGCGAGCTCGACCGATATGCGGTCGCGCTCCGAACAGCGCGTGAGCAGCGCACGGCGATTGCGCCGCTGACCGACTCAGAGCCCGACCTGCGCGTCAGCGACGCCTACGCGATCGCGCAGCGCAACGTCGCCGCGCGGATTGCGGCGGGGGCGCGCATCGTCGGCCACAAGATCGGGCTGACCTCGCCTGCGGTGCAGGAGCAGCTCGGCGTCGATGAGCCCGACTACGGGACGTTGCTCGACGAGATGCAGCTCGACGATGGGGCGGTGGTTGATGTCGGCCAGTACATCGCGCCGCGGATCGAGCTCGAGCTCGCCTTCCGGCTGGCAACGCCGCTGACCGGGCCGAACGTGAGCGCGGCTGACGTCCGCCGGGCGACCGCAGACGTCGCTCCGGCGCTCGAACTCGTCGACAGCCGTGTGCGCGATTGGAGGATCCGGCTCGCCGATACGGTCGCTGACGCGGCCTCGTCGGCCAGTTTCGTCGTCGGGGCGCCGGCCCGTCCGTTGGCCGACCTCGACCCGGCGGACATCGCCGGTGAGCTGTGGCGCGGCAGCGAGTTGATCGAACGCGGGCACTCCAGCGCCGTGCTGGGCGACCCCTGCGTCAGCGTCGCCTGGCTGGCCAACGCGCTGTCACGGCTGGGCGAAGCACTGGAGCCCGACCAGGTGATCCTGTCGGGTGCGTGCACCCGGATGGTGCCGGTCGTCGCGGGCGACCGCTTCCGCGGCGTGCTCGCGGGCCTGGGCGAGGTTACGATCGCGTTTGCAGACGCGGAGGCCTGACCACCGTGTTGCGAGCGGCGATCGTCGGCTCCGGGAACATCGGCACCGACCTGATGGTCAAGCTGCTGCGCTCCGACAGCGTGCATCCGGGATGGATGGTCGGGATCGATCCCGACAGCGCTGGGCTTGCCCGGGCCCGAGAGGCGGGCCTTGAGACGAGCGCCGGCGGGGTCGACTGGCTACTCGGCCTCGACGAGCGTCCCGACCTTGTGTATGAGGCGACGTCCGCGTCGGTGCACGCGGCCAACGCGCCCGCATACGCCGCGGCCGGCGTCACCGCGATCGACCTGACGCCCGCCGCGATCGGCCCCTACGTGGTGCCGTCGGTCAACCTCGGCGCGCACCTCGATGCCCCGAACGTCAACATGGTGACCTGCGGCGGGCAGGCGACTGTTCCGATCGTGCAACGCGGTCAGCCGGGTCGTCGACGTCCCGTACGCCGAGATCGTCGCCTCGATCGCCTCGCGCTCGGCCGGGCCGGGCACGCGCGCCAACATCGATGAGTTCACCGACACCACCGCCCGCGCGGTCTCGGAGGTCGGGGGCGCCGCCCGGGGCAAGGCGATCATCATCCTGAATCCGGCCGAGCCGCCACTGCTGATGCGCGACACGGTGATCTGCTCGATCGCGCCGGACGCCGACCGCGACGCGATCCGCGAATCGATCGAGGCGACGGTCGATGACGTGGCGGGCTACGTTCCCGGGTACCGACTGCGCGTGCCGCCGCAGTTCGCCGACGACCGCGTCTCGGTGTTCCTCGAGGTGGAGGGCCGCGGCGACTTCCTGCCCCGGTACGCCGGCAATCTCGACATCATGACCGCCGCCGCCGTGCGGGTGGGCGAAGAGTTCGCTCGCGCGCGGTCCGCCGCGACGGCCAGCTGACCATGGACAACGGCGATCACGGGGTGAACACGAACCGCGATGGCGACCGGCACCGCGGGTCGCTCGACAGTGCCTCTACACCGACTGTCACGGTCAGGCTGACGGACAGCTGTCTACGTGATGGTTCCCACGCGGTTGGGCATCGGCTCACCACCGATCAGGTGCGAGCGGTGGTGCGAGCGCTCGACGACGCCGGTGTGCCGGTGCTCGAGGTCACCCACGGCGACGGCCTTGGTGGCAGTTCGTTCACCTACGGCTTCTCGGGCACGCCCGAACGTGAGCTGATCGCCGCGGCGGTCGTGACCGCTCGTCGCGCGCGTATTGCTGCGCTGCTGCTGCCGGGGATCGGGACCGCCGATGACATCCGCGCGGTCGCCGACCTCGGGGTGTCGGTGATCCGGATCGCCACGCATTGCAGCGAGGCCGACATCTCGGTGCAGCACTTCCGGATCGCGCGCGAACTCGGGCTTGAGACCGTTGGCTTTCTGATGATGGCCCACTCGCAGCCTGCGGCGGTTCTCGCCGAGCAGGCGCGGATCATGACGACGGCCGGCTGTCAGTGCGTGTACGTCGTCGACTCCGCCGGCGCGTTGGTGCCGCCGGCGGTGACCGAGCGCGTGTCGGCGGTGTGCGCGGCGCTTGATGGCGCCGCCGAGGTCGGGTTCCACGGTCATGAGAACCTCGCCTGCGGGGTCGCCAACACGCTCGCGGCGATCGACGCCGGCGCGCGACAGATCGATGCCAGCACCCGACGGATGGGCGCAGGCGCCGGCAACACGCCGACCGAAGCGCTCGTCGCGGTACTGGAGAAGCTCGGGATCGTCACCGGAATCAACGTCGACGCGGTCGCAGACGCCGCCGAGACCGTCGTCCGGCCGCTGATGGACCACGAGTGCGTGCTGGACCGGATGTCGCTGACGATGGGCTACGCCGGCGTCTACTCGAGCTTCTTGGAGCACGCCCGGCGCGCTGCCATCGCCTACGGCGTGTCCGGCTCAGAGATCCTGCGCGTCTGCGGCCAACGGGGACTGGTCGGTGGCCAGGAAGACCTGATCGGCGAGATCGCCTACGAGCTTGCCGCTCAGACGACGTAGAACCAGTCCGGCGTGCCAAAGCCGCGGCGCTCCTGCCCGGGTGAGGTGTGTCCCGCATCGTCGGACAGGGCTCTGAAGCAAACGGCCCGCCCGGTATAGGTTGCCGGCCTCGTCACAGAACTCACGTAAGGACGCGTCAGATGACCAGCAACGCCAACGAACGCTCCGGGCTACGCGAACACTGTCTGAATTACGTCGAGGTGCTCGGCCAATCGGTCGCCAACGACGGACCATCGTTGGCGATCGCCACCGGGGTCGGCCTGGTCGCGATCAGCGCGGCCAACGGAGCGACGATCGTGTTCATCGCCGCGACGATCGGGATCATCCTGGTCGCGATCAATATCGGCTATTGCGCGCGGCGGCTCGCATCCTCCGGTTCGCTGTATGAGTACGTGCGGCGCGGGATCGGGACGGTCCCCGGGTTCGTCACCGGCTGGTCGCAGATCGCCGGGTACCTGTGCGGCGCGATGTTCGCCTGCATCGCGATGTACGTCTACCTTCAGGCGTTCCTCGCGGACCTGCACGTGAACATCGCCGGCAAGGGGTGGGCGGTGCTGATCGTGCTCGCCGGGGCGGCGCTGGCCACCTTCCTGGCGTATCGCTCGATCCGGCTCTCGACCCGGACCGAGCTCGTGCTCGAGGCGGCCTCGATCCTCGTCATGTCCGTGCTGGCGGTCGTGATCCTGATCAAGTACGGCGCACACTTCGACACCTCCCAGTTCAACACGTCGCACATGGGCTTTCATAGCCTTGTCCTCGGCTTTCCGCTCGCGATCCTCTCGTTCGTGGGCTTTGAAAGCGCCGCCAGCCTTGGGGTCGAGGCCGACCGGCCTCACCACTCGATCCCGCGTGCGGTGATCGGCACCGCCGTGTTCATCGGCGTGTTCTTCATCATCCTCAGCTACATCCAGCTCGCTGGCTTTGACCACTTTCACCAGAACATCGCCGAGAGCCCCGCGCCGTTGAACGACCTGGCGAGCGCCTACGGAGTCGGAACCCTGGGCACGATCCTCAGCGCCGGCATCGTCTGCAGCGCGTTCGGGATCGCGCTGGCGTGTCTGAACGCCTCGTCGCGAATCGCGTTCACGATGAGCAAGGAGGGCCTGTTCCCATCGTCGCTGGGCAGTACTCACCCGGAGCACCAGACGCCGACGCTCGCGGTGCTGGTCGGCGGCGCATTGGTCGCGATCGTGCCGAGCGTGCTACTGCTGATCGGCGACGACCCGATCGCCCTGCTGACCGACATCGGCGAGGTGACCGCGCTTGGCCTGCTCGTCGCCTACCTGCTGGTCTGCATCGCGGCGCCGATCTACCTGGCACGCGTCAAGGCGCTGTCGCCGGTCAGCGCGGTGGTCGGGCTGCTCGGCACCGCCGCCGTCGCGGGGATGCTCCTCGGTCAGGTGTCGCCGTTCCCGCCGGCACCGTTGCGCGGGATCATCATCGGCTTCGCGATCTTCCTGGTCGTCGGCGTGTTGTTGGCGCTGGCGCGCCGCAGCGCGTGGTCGAGCTCGATCGCGCCCGGCACCGACGAGGTCGCCGCCGACGTCGCCGTCCGCTAGGCGCCCCCGCCCCCGCCCCCGCCCCGCCCCCCTCGCCCGCCGCCGCCATGACGCGCGGCGGCGGGCAGGCGGGCGCCCGATCTGGGCCGCCTGAGTTCAGCGCGCCGTCTCTGGCAACAGCGAGCTGTCCCAGGCGGCGAGCGACACCTCAGCGATCTCGTTGGCGCCGATCCGCGCTGACGGGAACCGCTCGAACACGCGCATATCGTGGCCGGGGATCACGCGCGCGAGGTCGCCGCCGGTGAACTCGAGGATCTCGCCGTACGTGAGCAGCATCTGGTACGTGTCACCGTTCGTGTAGCCGCTCGGCCACATCTCCTCGAGGTTCGAGTACCACATCACCGTGTCCGAGGCGATCGCCAGCGCTGGGGCATCGGGGCGCTGCAGCTCCAGCCACTGGATCCCGAAGGTATGGCCCCCCGGGCTGAGATGCCCGACGATCCCGGGCGCGAGCTCGTCGCCGTCCTCCACGATCGTCAACCGGCCGCCCGCCAGCAGCGACTCGAAGTGGTCCATGTCGCCGCGGTCAAACGAGGACAGGATCCAGCTCTGCTCGCCGAGCGGCGTGAACCGCTCGTGCAGACCCATGACCCCCCGCCAGCCGTCCAGCTCGGCGCGCTGCACGACGACGCGCGCGTTCGGGAACCGGTGCAGGTTGTTGACGTGGTCGAAGTGCATGTGGGTGACGAAGACGGTCTCGATCTCGGCGGGGGTGATCCCCAGCTTGCCGAGCACCGTCTCGGGCTCCTCGAAGTCATAAAAGCCAAAACGTGGGATCCACGGCTGATCAAAGCCGCAGTCGACGAGGTGATGGTGGGTGGCGCCCGACGCGTCGCGCTCGGACAGCAGCGTGTAGTGCATGGCCGCCGTCGGCCGGCCCTCTCCGCTGTGGATCGGGACCCCGCCGAAGAACTCCGCGGGCAGGTCGACGTGGGCGTAGCAGAGGGTGCGAACGGAGTACTCGGGCACGGATGCTCCTGATCGGTTGGATGCGTAGATCGTCGACGATCGTCATCGGCGCGACGTCGTGCAATGGGGGTGTCCGGCAGCGCCGGACGGTGGTCGGGACGCGTCAGCGCGCGGCGAACGCGTCGATCAACGCAACGACGGCTCCGGTGAGCGGACTGTCGGCGCGGTTGAGCTCGATCACCGCGTCGAAGTGGTCGTCGCCGGGCAGTTCGAGCCCTCGGGCGTCGGCGCCGGCGGCCTGACAACGAGCGAGGTATTCCCGTGACTGCCGGACGAACTCGCTCGTCTCCGCTCCTCCCCAGGCAACGATCTGCGGCACCGCCCCGACCCGCACCGGGAGCAGCATCGGGCTCTGCAGCTCGATCGTGCGGCGGGTCAGCTGCAGCGCAGGCGCGACGAACGAGTACGGCAGCGGTCGCAGGTCGAACACGCCGCTGAGCGCCACGCCGCCCTTGATCACGTCCGCGGGCAGGTCGTAATCGCCCTCCCAGTCGGTGCGCAGCAGCATCGCCACCTGTTGACCGCCGGCCGAGTGACCGCATACGTAGATCCGCTTGGGATCGCCGCCCCACGACGCCGCATGGCGGTGCACCCACGCGATCGCGGCGCGGCTCTGACGTGTGATCTCGTCGACCGTCACCTTCGGCGCCAGCGAATAGTTGGTGACCACGACATCGACGCCGTGCGCCAGCGGGCCGGTCGCCACCAGCGCGAAGTCCTTGCTGGAGAGCAGCCGCCAGTAGCCGCCGTGAATGAACACGAGCACCGGCCGGCCCGAGTCGCCGTCGGCGCGATAGATGTCGAGGTGCTCGTCGCGCGTCGGGCCGAAGCGAACGTCGAAGTCGACGGCGGGGTGCGCGCGAGCCGCCTCGCTGAGCGCGAGCAACCGCTCGACGACACCATCGAAGTCGGGGTGGATCGACTCGACGTCGTATTCGCGGTCGATCTCCTCCTGGCTGACGAACTCCCGATACAGCACTCCTGGCTCCTCTCGCGTCGCTCAGTACCGGCGCTTGATCACGACGGCGCGGGGATCGGTGAAGAACTCTCGGGAGTGCCCCCCGCCCTCACGGCCGATTCCGCTTGCCTTCTCGCCCCCGAACGGCAGGCGCAGATCACGTTCGAAGAAGCAGTTCACCCAGACCATCCCGGTCCGCCAGCGTTCGGCCATGCGGTGAGCGCGGTCGAGGTCGTTGGTCCAGACCATGCCGGCGAGACCGTAGGGCGAGTCGTTGGCGATCCTCAGCGCCTGCTCCTCGGTGTCGAACGCGATCACCGTCTGCACGGGTCCGAAGATCTCCTCGCGCACCGCTCGCATGTCGTTGTCCATCGCGTCAAGGATCGTCGGGGCGTAATACTGGCCCTGAGCGAGCGCCGGATCCTCGGGGGGCGCGCCGCCACACACCAGACGGCCGCCTTCCTCGATGCCGAGCCGCACGTAGCCGTCGACCTTCTCGACGTGCCGGCGCTCCACCAGCGGGCCGACGATCGTCGCCTCGTCCTTCGGATCGCCGACGGCCAGCGACGCGGCCGCGGCGGCGAAGCGCTCCAGGAACGCGTCATGGATCTCACGCTGCACGAGCAGCCGCGAGCCGGCCAGGCAGACCTCGCCGTTGTTGGTGAAGATTGCCCGGATCGCGCCGTCGACCGCCTGTTGCAAGTCGGCATCGGCGAACACGACGTTGGCCGAGCGTCCGCCGAGTTCGGCGGAGACCGGCGTCAGGTTGCGCGCCGCGGCGGCGGCGATCAGACGGCCGGTGGCGCTCTCACCGGTGAACGTGATCCGGTCGACGCGAGGATCGGTGGTCAGCGCCTCGCCGGCGGCGTCGGGGCCGAACCCCTGCACGACGTTCAGCACGCCCTCGGGCAGCCCCGCCTCGAGCGCGAGCGCACCGAGCCGGGCGGCACTGAGCGGACTCTGCTCGGCGGGTTTGAGCACGACGGTGTTGCCGAAGGCAAGCGCCGGCGCGATCTTCCAACTGGCCTGCATCGCCGGAAAGTTCCACGGTGAGATCGCGACGGCGACGCCCGCCGGCGGGTAGAGCACGTACGCCAGGCGGGTCCCGTCGGGGTAGGCCTCGCTCGGCGCCAGCGCCGCGTAGTCGGCGAAGAAGCGGAGGTTGCGCGATACCCGGGGCAGGTCAAAGCCGCGGCTCTCGCGGATCGGCTTGCCCATGTCCCGCGTGTCGAGCAGCGCCAGTTCCTCGGCGTCGCGGTCGACGAGATCGGCGAACGCGTGCAGCAGCCGGCGGCGTTCATCGGCGAGCATGCGCGGCCACGGGCCCTCGTCGAAGGCGCAGCGGGCGGCCGTCACCGCTGCCTGCGCCTCGGCCGCGCCGCCGGCGGCCACCGACCCCAGCAGCGAGCCGTCGTGGGGATCACGCGTCTCGAATCGCTCGCCGGATCGCGACGGCACCCACTCGCCACCGATCAGGTGGTCGACCTCGACCACTGCGGTCGCGGTCATCGGACCGGCTCCGCCGAGCAGCGCAAGGTGACCGAGCCGAGGTGGGTGAACTGGGCGCTGACCGTCATCCCCGGGGCAAGCGTCACCGGCGCGGTCAGGCCGCCGGAGATCACGATCGCCCCTGCCGGCAGCGACCCCACCTGCCGCGCCAGCCACGCGACGGCGGCGGCGGGATGACCGCTGACGGCCGCACCGGCCGCGGTGTCGACAACCTCGCCGTCGCGGCGCAACACCATCCCCTCCAGCTGCAGGTCAACGGTCTCCGGCGTGAGCAACCGGCCGCCGCACACCACCCCGGCCGCGCTGGCGTTGTCGGCGATCACGTCGGGCAGCGCGAACTTGAAATCGAGAAACCGCGAATCAAGGATCTCCAGTGCCGGGAACACGCCACGCGTCGCGGCGAGCACCGAGGCCGTCGTCGCGGTCGCACCATCGAGCTCGTCACCGAGCAGGAACGCGATCTCGGGCTCGACCCGCGGATGGATCAGCGCGCCGAGCTCGAGCGGGAGCTCCTCGTCGTGCAGCAGGCCGGCGCGCAATCGTCCCCAGAGCGGGTCCTCGACGCCCATCGCCAGCTGCTTCGCCCGTGAGGTCAGCCCGAGCTTGTAGCCGACGAACCGGTCGCCCTCGGCGAGCCGACGCTCGAAGCCGATTCGCTGAACCTCGTAGGCGGTGACGACCGAGAGCTCCGGCAGTTCGTCGGTCAGCTTGCCGACTTCACGACGCCCATCCTCGGCGTCGCGCAGCCGCTCGGCCAGCCGCTGGGCCAGTCCCGGATCGGTCATGCCGGCCCGGCGCCGATCTCGACGACCATCTCGATCTCGACCGCGAAACCGAGCGGCAACGCCTGGCAGCCGATCGCCGAGCGCGCGTGGGCCCCGCGCTCGCCGAACAGCTGCGCGAGCAGGTCAGAGGCACCGTCGATCACCGCCGGGCAGTCACGGAAGTCGTCGGTGCAGACGACGAACCCGAGCAGCTTGACGATCCGCTGCACGCGACCGAGCGAGCCAAGTGCATCGCGCGTCTGGGCGAGCAGGTTGAGCATGCAGTCGGCGGCGGCGGCGCGGCCCTGCTCGAGCGTCAGGTCGTCGCCGACCCGGCCGACCCAGCCGTCCGCTCCCTGCCCGGAGAGGAACAGCAGGTCACCTGAGCGCACGTAGCCGACGTAGTTGCCCGCGCGCGGCCGCAATCCCGGCAGCACCAGCCCCAGCTCGGCGAGCCGCTCCTCGGCGCTCATCGGACGGGGATCCGGAAGGCGCGCCCACGGCGCGGCAGGTCGGTGGCCGACAGCGCCAGGTCTGTGAGGATGCCGTCGATCGAGCCGGCCGGATCGCGTACGTCGAACAGCCGCGCGCGCATTCCGGCCCGCCGTGCGCCGGCGAGGTTGGTCTGCAGGTCGTCGACGAACAGGCACTGAGCCGGCGGCTCACCGATCAGCGCCGCCGCCGCCAGGAACGCTTCCGGGTCGGGCTTGTGGACGCCGAGCTGACTGGCCTCGACGATCCGGTCGAACGCCGACAGCTCGGGAAACCGGGTCGGCCAGTCGTCGCCGAAGAAGTGCGCCATGTCGTTGGTGAACGCGACCACGCGCACCCGGCCCGCGATCGCGTCGAGCGCGCCGCGCAGCTCGTCGCGCACCCGCGAGCAGCGTTTCCAGAGCTCGCCGATATCCAATCCCGGACGCTCGGCCGCGACCGCCTGCCAGTACTCGCGCTCGGTCGACTCGCCGCGCTGGACCTTCGCCCACGCCGCCTCTCCGCTCAGCGCGCCCGACGGAAACCCCGGCAGCTCGACTGATTCGAACAGCGACGGGATCACGACCCCTCCGACGTCGAGCAGCAGCGTGGTGATGCGGCCGGCGGCACAGGTGTCGGCGCCGCGGGCGGCCGCGGCGCGGCGCACCGACCGACGCCGGCGCACGTCCCACGCCGTCGGGTCGACGGTCGGGAGCGGTGTCGCCGTCGGCATCACCCGGCACGCCGCGCACCCGCATGGATCGTCGTGGGCCGCCATCGCCGCTACAGAACGGTGACGACGCCGGTGTCGCCATCGACCCGGATGCGCGTCCCGTCCTTGATCCGCGACACCGCATTGCCGGTGCCGACCACCGCCGGCAGGCCGTACTCACGGCACACGATCGCGGTGTGGCTCATCACCCCACCGACGTCGGAGACGGTCGCGACGATCCGGCCGAACACCGGCGACCACGCCGGCGAGGTCGCGGGGCAGACGAGCACATCGCCCGGCTGGACGTTGACCAGCTCCTGCACCCGGCGGACGATCCGCGCGGGACCCTCGACGACTCCTGGTGAGCCCGGCTGGCCCTTGAGACTGTCGCCGTCCTCATCGGAACTCTCGAGCCACGACTGGACGCTGTCGGTGGTGATCCCCCACAGCATCACGGTGAACGGCTCGTTGACCTCGGTCGGCGGGATCCCGAGCGCGGGCGGAGCATCCCAACCTTTCAGCTTCTCGTAGATCGCCCGGCGCCGCTCGACGATCGGCCGCCAGTAATCCGCGCCGCGCGGCCGGCCACCGCTGCCCCAGGCAGTGACGACGTCGTAGATCGTCTCCATCACCTCGGTACGGCGCAGGAAGAACATGTCACCGGGGTCATCGAACGCGCCCATCGCGTGCAGCGCGCGCGAGAGCTCGTGCGACTTGGCCCAGAACGTCGCCCACATCCAATGCTCGATGTACAGCACGTGCTCCTCGATGAACACGAACACCTTGCGCGCCAACGCCAGCATCGCGTCGAACGCGGGCTGATCCTCGGGCGCGAGCAGCTCGCGATACTCGCCGCTGATCCGCTCACGCTCGGCCAGCACCTGCTCGGTCGGCCGGTCGATCTCCTTGCCGGCCTGCAGCGCTGCGATGTACTCCTTCACCGACACCAACGGGATGTCGGGCTCTGACGCCCACGTCCCGTAGTGCGAATACCCGCCGGGATGTCCGGGATCGGTGGCGATCACGAACCATGGATCGGCCGTTCGCTCCCAGTCGTCGACCCAGGCGGCGCCGCCGTTCATACGCAGTTCGGCGAACAGCTGCTCCGCCGACGACGCGGCGCTGACCGTGTCGGCGATGCCGAGTCTGACCGCCTCTTTGGCCAGGCGCTTGAGCTCGTCGTCGGGCCGGTAGAGGTCGACGTGCAGCCCGCCGACCATCCGGCTGATCGACTGGTCGGAGATGTCGGGGAACGCGGTCTTGCAGAACTGGAAGAACGTCAGGTAAGCGGCATAGCCGATGTTGAGCAGCTCGAAGTGGAACTGGTAGGTCTCGTACATGATCAGGACCATGCGGCTGAAGTCCTCGATCAGCTGATAGCCGCTCGAGCTGCCGCGGTGTGACTCGATCAGCGACTGGTCCTCGAGGTCCGGCAGCCGCTCGAAGCGCATCGCCTTCATCTGCTCGAGGCGATCGACCGTCTTGACCTTCCACTCCTCGTAGATCGAGTCCCAGTTCTCGTAGTAATGGCCGGCCCGCTTGCCGAATTCGGCGGCGCGTGCCTCGATGTCCTCTGGCGGCGCCGAGATCGGGCTGATGTACAGGTACCCGTTGACGACGCGCTGATCGATCCCGTAGGCGGGCGGCATCGCGAAGATCCGCGTGTTGAACGCGCCCAGCCCCTGCCACCAGCACTCGCACTGGATCTCGTCGTAGGGATGCATCACCTCCGGGTGGTGCAGGCGGTCCTGAAACCAGAAGCGCTGTTCGTCCTCGTCGCGCCGCTCGGGCCCGCGCAGGTGGTACCAGTCGTAGAGCTCCTCCCATCCGTCGGCCCCGTCCGGCGCCTGGACGTCGTACATGCTGGGGAATCGTGTCTCGGCCATACAGGGTCTCCTCGGGCTGCGGCTGTGCGTCAACGGGGGTTGGTCTGGGTCAGCGTCGCCAGGACTGCGTCCATCGCGCTTCCGGCGGGCGCGATCGACTGGCGGGGCTTCTGACTCCAGACGGTCTCGGGGCGGCACTGGAGCAGCAACACGTTGTCCGGTGCCTCGCCCTCGACGACCGCGAATTCGACATCCTGAGGCGCTCCGGCGGCGCGCTCGACCAGTCGGCCGACGCGCACCAGTTCGGCGATCACATCGTTGTCGAGCGACGATGCGTCCCGTTCGCCGAGGTCGACCTCGGCGACGACGACGCCGCGACCGGACGCGGGATCACGGATCGCCCGGGTCGCCTTCGTGGCCAGCTCGCGCCGGATGAGCTCGCCGGTGACCTTGTCCACCAGGTAACGGTCGGGCGTCACCTCGCCGGACACCAGCGGCTCTCCCAGTCCCCAGACCGACTCGATCATCACTTTCGAGCGGTCGCCGTTGACCGGGTTGAGCGTCATCATCACCCCGGCGGCTCGCGCCGGCGCCATCTGCTGGACGACGACCGCCATCGCCAGCCCCTCGGTCGAGCCGCGTCGGTAGGCGACCGCGCGCGCGGTGGCGAGGCTCGCCCAACACTCGCGTACGCGGCGGTTGACCTGCTCGGCACCCGACACCCACAGGTAGGTGTCGTGCTCGCCGGCGAACGACTTGTCGGCCGCATCCTCGGCGATCGACGATGAGCGCACCGCCACGCACAGCTCCGGGTCGCCGGCTCGGTCCGCGAGCGCCGCCAGGGCGGCGGAGATCTCGTCGGTCAGCGGATGGCCGTCGGTGCCTTCAATGATCCGCTCGCGCAGCTCCGCGCTGCGGGCGTCCCGCTCGGCGTCATCGGCGTCCGGAGAGATCGCGCCCAGCGCATCGGCCACCTCGGCCATCAGGTTCTCGCCCAGGGCAGCGCGGAAACCGTCGGCGGTGATCACGAACGCCGGCGGGATGCGGACCCCGAGCGAGGCCAGGTAGGCCAGGCCCGACCCTTTGCCGCCGAGCGCCGAAGCATCGGGCGCAGCGGCGGCGTCGATCGCCACGATCCGGCTCATCGGGCGACTCCGGAGTCGGCGAGCAGATCCTGCAGCCGGTCGGCGCCGGCGACCAGCGCCACCACGACGGCGTCGATCCCGGCACCGTCGCCGGTGACCGCCGCCTGGGCGGCCTCGTCGGTGGCCAGCAGCACGAGGTTGCCGTCGGTCACGTCGATCAAGTCGACGGCGACGATCGGCTCCGCCCGCCCGACGGGTCGAACGGTCACCAGACGGTGCGCCGCCAGCGAGGGCAGCTCGCGCTCGGACCAGATCCGACCGGTGACCTCAGCGAGGATCACGTCGTCGGACCCGAGCCGATCGACGGGCGCCCGTTGCTCGTCGCCAAGCCGGCGCGTGAGCCGTTGTCCAGCAGCCTGGTGGACACTGGGTCGGGCCGCGGGTACAGCTGGGCGGAGCGCAGCTCGCCGTACTGTTTGACCGCCGCGGTGCCCGAGTCGAGCGCCTGGCGGACGGACGCGATCGAACCCTGCACGGCGGCGGCGAAGTAACCCGACGACACTCGCTCCACGGAGATGCAGGTGACGTCGGCGGTCTTGACCATCGCTTCGATCCCGGCCGTCAGGGCGACGATCCCCCGCGTCTCGATCAGCCCGATGGCGTTCTCAGAAGGTGGCATGGCTGACTCCTAGCCGTCGATCAGGTCGGGGTTGGCCGCGATCGCCGCGACCGGCAGGCTTGGACTGGCGAAGATCACCGAGTGGACCGTTCCGCCCGAGACGGCGCGCGCGGCCTCGGTCCCGATCTCGGTCGCCTCCTCGACGGTTGCGAGATCGCCGGTCAGGGCGACCGCGACCATCCCGCCGCCGAGGCGCATCGTTCCCGTGACCGTCACCTCGGTCGCCTTCACCATCGCGTCGACGGCATCGAAGATCGGGACGAATCCCTCGGCCTCGATGAAGCTGGCTGCTCCGCTCATGCGGTGTCTCTCCTATTTGACCAGTGGACAACTGCGGCGCCCGTGCCCCAGATCGGACCGTAGGCGCAGACGTCGGCGGCACCGTCGAGACATCCCGTCCCGGCCAGGAACGCCAGTCCTCGGAGCTGACTGTCGGCCTGAGCGGCGCGGGCGTACTCCTCACGCGCGGCCAGCGCCTGGTCGAGTCGCCCATCCGACAGCAGCCCGAGCATGCGACGGTCCCAGCGCTCATGCTCGGGTTGCTCGATCGCGTCCTCGGCCGGCTCGATCCACCGCTGGATGAGGCCGCTGGACAGCCCGGTGACGGCGATGAAGGCGACCCGCCGTCCGACCGCGTCGGCCGCGCGCAGCGCACCGCCGGCCAGCGTCGCGATTGCGTCCGCCCCCGCGTACAGGTTGCACGAGACGAGCGCGACCGGCAGCCCGTCGTTGAGCAGCGCGTCGGCAACGAGCGTGCCGGTGTCGATCGGGAAATCGTCGTAGCTGGTACGCCGTGCCTGTAGCCCGGCATCCTCGACCTCGACCGCCCACCGCTCGGTCAGCTCGGTATCGATCTGCAGGTCGTAGTCGAGCGTGCCGTAGTCGTAGGCGTACCAGTTCTCGTCGACCCGCCGGCCGCGCAGCCGTGGCCGGAGCTGCAACTGGTGGCCGAGCACCGTGAACCACTGGGTCGACAACACGACGAGTGTCTCGGCGCCCGCGTCGCGCAGCCGGTCGCCGACGTCGCGGGCGGCGTCGGCGAGCGACGTCCAGCTCGGCGCGGCCGGCCCGTTGGTCAGCAGCTGGGGCATGCCGGGGACCAGCGCTGCCCCCGCGAACCGCGCGGCTTCCGGCCCGACGGCGTGTCCGACGCGGTCAGCGATCGCCATTGCCGCCTCGCCGTGCGCCGCCCCAGGCACACACCGCGTTGCCGGTGCCGATCACGGTGCCGTAGGTGAGCACCTCACCGTCGCCCTCGGGCCACCCCATCGCGGCCAGCAGCCATGTCAGGCTGCCCGCCTTGGTCTCTGACTCGGTCGCCTCGATGTGCTCGGGGATGAACGTCCGCAGCTCTCGCGTGCGCCCGGACCGAATCAGCTCGAGCAGGCGCATGTCCCAGCGGTACTGATGGTTGTCGAACGCGTGCTCGGCCGCCATGTCTTCGGGCAGCTCGGGCTCACGGTCCCAGTGAAAGTGCGACAGCGAGTTGGAGCCCGCCACGATCGCGCGGCGGCCGGTGGCCTCGATCGCGGCCCGGGTCGCCTCGCCAAGCACCTCCATCTGATCCAACGACGACGTCGAGTAGAAGTAGGGGTTGTTGTTGGCCGACAGCGACACGATCGGGATGTCCCAGTCGGGGTTGAGCAGGTGCAGCGCGGTGATCGTGGCGTAGTCGACCCGCACCCCCTCGACGGTCAGCTTGCGCGTCACCAGTCCCGCGTCGGCCGCGGTATCGGCGATCGCCTCGGCCAACTCGACGTCGGTGCGGAAGTCGTAGCGGTAGCGCAGCAGGTGCGGGAAGATCGGCTCGACCGAGATCCCGCGCGGATTCGGCACGCAGTTGACGTGATGGCCGACCATCGTGATCCAGTGCGGCGCGTGCAGCACGATCACATCCGGAGCGAGCGCCCGCACTCGGGCGCGCACGTCCTCATACGCCCAGCGCAGCGTCTCCCAGCCTCCTTGTGAGCGCGGCTCGTTCTGCGGCGGATTCTCGGCGTACAGCAGATGCGGTGGATGGGGCGCGAGGAAACCGCCGATGATCCCGGGACCGTCGTCGGTCGCCGGCACCGGCCGCGGCTGCGGCTGCGGGACGGAACCTGGGCCCGCCGTCGCCGGCCCGTGTGTCCGGCGGTGCCAGCTGCGGTCGCCGACCGGCACGTGGAAGACCGATGCCATGCGTGTAGCGTGGCAGCGTAGCCGCCGGCCGTCGCGGTGGGTGTCCAGCATCGCCGGACGGGCCGGGTCAGCTGCGCCAGTGCAGCGTCTGCAGTCGCTCGGAGGTGACTCCGGCAGCTGCCTGGACCTCGGTGGCGACGCGAATCAGCCGCGCTCCGCGCAGATACCCGCGGGGATGCGCCGAGGAGAGGCCGCCGACGACCGCGCCGCCCGGGCCTCGCAGCGGGGCGGCGACCGAGGTGAAGGCCGCCTGGAACGACTCCGAGATCACGTAGCCGCGCGCGCGAGCCGCGGCGAGCTCGGTCTCGAGCAGATCGAGGTCGACCGACGCGCCTCCGGCGCGTGCGCGCACCAGCTGCCGCGCCTGCTGGTGAGGCAGCGCCGACAGCGCCGCCTTACCGCAGCCGGTGACGTCAGCCGGCACCCGCAGCCCCATCCGGTTGTGCATCGCCAGGTGCCGCTCGTGCTCGACCCGCGTCAGATAGACGATGTAGCCGGAGACAAGCTGGCCGAGATGGACCTCGCCGCCGGTCGCGCGGAACAGCTTGTCCATCGCGGGACCGGCGGCTTCCACCAGACCGGTGCGCTCGATCACCTGTCCGCCCATCTCGGCGAGCGCCGAGCCGAGGCGAAAGCCTCCGCCGGGCGAGAGCTCGAGCAAGCCCTCAGCGACCAGCGTCGAGCAGATCGCGTGACAGGTCGAGCGTGAGATCCCTGTTCGCTCGGCGATCTCACGGGTGCTCAACAGCCGGCGCTCCGGCTCGAAGGTCCGCAGCACGCGCGCCGCCTTGGACACCGAGGCAACGCGTGCGGTCGCGGGTGGTCGGGTCGCGCGGGCCGGCTCGCCGGTCGATCGGTCGGTCACGGCCACGCCGGCTCCTGCAACGTCGGGACGGCGAGCGCGAATGTCTCGCCGCGATAGCTGAGCTGCGCCGGGTCGCCGGGACGGGCGCCCGCGAGTTGGATGCGCACGGCCTCGAGGTGAGCCGGCTCGCCGAGGTCCCGGCCGGCCGCCTCGGCGGCCAAGGCACGCAGACAGCCGGAGTGACTGCAGACGACCACTTGCCGAGCACGCCGTGCCGCCAGGCCGGCGAGCGCGCGCCAGAAGCGCCGCACGACCCGCCCTGGCGGCTCATAAGCCAGCGTGGGCTGGGTCAGCCACCAATGAATCGGATCGCCTTCGCCGTCGTGAATGTAGGCAAACCGTCGAGCCTCCCGCTGCCAGTCGAGGGGATGTTCGGGTGGCCAGCCCGGTTCGCCGCGCAGCTGCACGATCCGCGCCCGGAGATCGTCGTGGGGCCGGACCTCGCCGTCGATCGCGACCGCCAGGTTGTCGAATCCAGGTTCGGGTCGCGGCCCGTCGATCCTCACCCCCACGTGAAGCAGCGCGGCGCCGAGCGCCTGAGCGGTCTCGGTCGCCCGTGCGCTCCGTGCGTGCAGCAATTCAGCGCTCGGCGACTTCAGCTCAGCAGCAATCCGGGCGGCGGCCGCCGTCGCCTGCTCACGGCCGCGATCGGTCAGCCCGTTGTCCGCCTCGTACGAAGCGATCTCGCCGTGGCGCAGCAGCCACACGTCAGTGCCGTAAATGACCGTCACAGATTCCCCTTCGCCGTGCCGCAACGTAGAGACCGATCGCCGCCGGCGCCGATAAGTGTCCGGCATCGCTGGACAGGATGCAAAC
>CAVUSD010000023.1:0-131504 GCA_963743985.1 uncultured Solirubrobacteraceae bacterium
GACTGCGCCGGCAGCGGCAAACCACACCGGCGCGATCCCGACCACCGAGCTCAGGGCAAATCCCACGAGCGTGCACGCCAGGACCGTGACCGCGAACCGCGGCAGCTCCGGTCGTTCCTGCGCGTGGCCCGCGTAGCGCGGGCGGCTCAAGATCACCCTCGAAGAAGCGAGGGAAGATCATCCACTCCACTGTCACCGCCGCGATCGTCGGCAACACCATGAGCGCAGCGAACCGCAGAAAGGCACAGGTGGCTGGCATGGATCGGGTCAGCAGGTTGGTCAGGTTGGACACCGGCAACAGCAGCGACGCCGAGTTGGCCAGGTGCGCGCAGGCGTAGACCGGCGGCTGGCGCTGACGCGCATCCGCGCCGTGGTCGCGAACACCACCGGGGTCAACAGCACGATCGTGGCATCGAGGCTGAGCACGGCTGTGATCGACGCCGCGATCACGAACACGAGCGCCAACAGCCGCCGCGGGCTGCCCTGCGACCCGCGGGCCATCACGGCACCCATCGTGTCGAACAATCCGTCGCGTCGGCAGCCTTCAGCGATCACCAGCATCGCCGCCAAAAAGCCAACCGTCGGCCCGAGAGCCCGCACCGCGTCTCCCGCCCCCGACCACCCGATCGCGCCGACCACCACCAGCAGCAGCGCGCCCGTGGCCGCCGCGACCGCCTCCGACACATACGGGGGGCGGGTACGGCAACCGCCAGCGTCGCCGTCAACACCACCAACGCCCCAGCGAGAGCGAGGCCGTCAGTCACACGCGCTGCCCCCGCCCAGACCGCTGGGGGATGTCATCGGCTCTCCTCACCCGGGTTGAGCCGCAACGCTACCAGCGGCGGACCCAGGATCGGGCCGGCGGGCGTTACGCGTTGTACGACGTGGGCAGCGCCTCCGGGGAGCGCTTGTCCCATCCATGAAATGACGAGTAGTCGCCCGCGTCCCATGCCTCGCGTAGCCCGGGCTTGCTGAGATCCCAGTCGGGGCGGATCTCGCGGGTGACGGTCCGTAGGTCGTGCCAGAGATCGACGAACGAGGGACGTCCCCAGAACCAGTAGCCGTTGTAGATGGTGTGGACGATCAGCCCAGGCTTGAGCACGATCGTGTGCGGGATCATCGGGTCGTGCTCGGGGTCGGTGTACTCCTGGATCTCGAGATCCTTCTGGACGGTCCGTTCCGGGTCTGAGAGGAACGGCCATTGGGCGCCGATCGAGGCGCGGAACTCCTGGCTGGAGTGGTGGGTGTCGGTCGAGATCGTCGCGACCTTCGTGTAGGCCACCGCGATCTTCGGGTAGTTGGCGGCGAGCTCGAGGTGCTGCTGGTGCTCCTTGGGGCAGTAATGTCCGCGCGCGAGCGTGAGAATCAACGGGTCGTCGCCTTGAATCTCCGACAGCTTTCGAGGAAGGTTCTCATGATCGGGCAACTCGTAGTCGGGGAAGGTGCTGCCGGGGGCGATATCGCTGCGCATGAATCCTCCTGTCTATGGCGACATCGAGCCTATTCAACCGGCGCCGCGAGCGCCAGAGAGGGAGTCAATCCGATGAGTTTCCATACGCCGGTATGCGAGTTGCTGGGGATTGACCACCCGGTCGTTTCGGCGCCGATGGCGGCTGACGCCCAGCTGCCCGCCGCGGTCTCAAATGCCGGCGGACTCGGCACCATGGGGCTGTGGTGGGTCGACGACGCGGGAGCGTTG
The DNA here is from genome assembly GCA_963743985.1 of uncultured Solirubrobacteraceae bacterium. Lineage (GTDB taxonomy): Bacteria > Actinomycetota > Thermoleophilia > Solirubrobacterales > Solirubrobacteraceae > Palsa-465. The sequence goes on from CAVUSD010000023.1 coordinate 1,700, forward strand.
GTCCGTGAAACGGCCGCGCTGACCGATCGTCCGTTCGGGGGGAACTTCGCTCTCACCTCAGATCAGCATCGCCGAGTCGATCAGGCCCTCGCGGCCGGCCTGCGGATCGTGTCGTTCATCTTCGGTGACCCTGAGAGCTACATCGAGCAGGTGCATGACGCGGGAGGGCTTGTCCTCCATACGGTCGGCAGCGCCGAGGAGGCCCGGCACGCGGTCGGAGTTGGGGTGGACGTCATCGTCGCGCAGGGTTGGGAGGCCGGCGGCCACGTCTGGGGTGGCGTGGCGACGCTTCCCTTGGTGCCGGCGGTGGTCGACGCGGTGGCACCCATACCGGTCATCGCGGCGGGTGGGATTGGCGACGCACGCGGGGTTGCTGCGGTGCTCGCGCTTGGTGCCCAGGCCGCTTGGCTCGGCACTCGATTCCTGGTAGCCGACGAAATGCCGATCCACGAGGATTACCGTCGCCTCCTGATCGCCGCGAACGAGACCGACGCGGAGTGGTACGCCAACCTGTACGAGGTGGGATGGCCGAACGCGCCTCACCGCGCTCTGCACAACTCGACCGCCGAGCGCTGGGAGGCCGCGGGCGAGCCGCCGCCGGGCCGTCGACCGGGAGAGGGGACGTGATCGCGCACTTCCCGTCGGGCGACCCGATCGTTCGGTACTCCCCGGCGCCCCCGATGGTTGGTACGACGGGTGAGATCGAGGCGCTCTCGCGGTGGGCGGGACAGAGCGTTGCGCTCGCCCGGCAGCGACAGCCAGCCGCGGAAATCGTCGCCGAACTCGTGTCACGCTTGTAGCCCTCGGACGGGAGGTCAAGCCGGTTGTCAGTGAGTGTCGGCGCGTCACCGACGTACATCCCGACCTCCGCGCAGGCCGCATCGCCACACTACGCATGTACTGCGACGACCGAAGAAATCTATGCACAGCGAAGCATTTACGGCCCTTGGACGAGAGAAGTTGGTATGGCTCACCACGTATCGCCGTTCTGGGGACGCGGTGTCGACCCCGGTGTGGATCGGTCAAGACGGCGATGCGTTCGTGGTGACCACTGGCGAACGGGCGGGCAAGGTGAAGCGGCTGCGCAACAATCCGCGCGTGCAACTCCGCGCCTGCTCACGAACCGGCCGGGTCGCGGATCGAGCGATCCCGGTTTCCGGGACAGCGGAGATCCTCACCGATGAGCAGAGCCGCAGCCGCCTGACCGAGATCATTCGCCGTAAGTACGGGCTCGAATACCGAGTCGTGACGGCGATCGAGCGTGTCATGAGATCCGGCCCAGGGACACGGGTGATCCTGCGCATCACACCGTGATGAGGACGAACGCGGTATGGAGCCAATGCGTCGACTGAGCTATTCGGGCAGTGGACAAATGGTCGTCGAGGAGGTGGAGCCTCCGACGGCCCCCGCAGGCTGCGTACGCATCAAGGTCGACTCTGTCGGCGTCTGCAAGTCCGACGTCTACGGCTACGGCCAGATCAACGACCGCCGCGATGCGGTGCTGGCGGACGGCGAGACCCTGGTGATGGGTCACGAGCCATCCGGCATCATCGACCAGCTCGGCCCCGGTGTCAGCGGGCCCGACGTGGAACGCCGGTCGCCGTCAACCCGGTCGTCGGCTGCGGCCTGTGCAATCGCTGCGCTGCGGGCTTGGAGAACCTCTGTGAACGACGGGTCGTGGTCGGATGCGTACCGGCGTCGCCGGGCGGTTTCGCCGATCTGATGGTCGTGCCCGCCCGACAGGTCGTCGAGCTCACAGGTGGAATCGAGCTCGAGCTGGGCTCGTTGGCTGAGCCGCTGTCGGTCGGTGCGCACGGCGTCGCGCTCGCCTCGCCCGAGCGCGCCGCTGACGTGCTCGTCGTCGGTGGCGGGATCATCGGGATCGGAGCGGCGCTCGCCGCGCGCCGCCGCACCGACGGCGACGTGGTCGTGTTGGAACCGTTGGTCGAGCGTCGAGATCTGTGCACGAGGTTGGGGCTGACGGCCGTCACCCCTGATGAGGTCTTTGGCGGCGGTCGGCAGTTCGACATCGCGCTTGATTGTGTGGCGCGGCCGGAAACGCTGGCGGGAGCGATCGATGCCGTGACGCCGCGCGGAGTGGTCGTGCTGGTCGGTATCTGGACCGACCAGATACCGCTGCCGGTGAGCGCGGTCGTCTCACGTGAGACACGGATCGTCGGGTCCTACGGCTATACGCGCTCGGAGTTCGCCGACGTGGTGGACTGGTTGTGCAGCCGTAAGGTCGATGTCTCGATACTGATCGAGCATCGCGTCGGGTTCGACGGCATCGTCGCGGCGTTCGACGGATACATGGACGGGTCGCTGACGGCCGTCAGAACCGTGTTGCAGCCGGCGCGATGATCGTTAATATGCGGCCGCGGCCGTCTGTAACTCGGCGAGGGTCTGCCGAGCGAGCGTGCCGAAGTCCGCCTCGTTGTCTGGTTCGAGCCAGCGGTCGTACGCGAGCTTGAGCGCGAGCGAGCCGGTTGCGCGGCCATCTGTGCGGTCATATCGGCAACGCCGCGCCGACTGAGCGCGTCGATGATCGAAGCGGCGAGGGCGAGCGCCTTCAGCGCCTCACGTTCCTGCAGTTCCGGGCTGGCGGCGATCACCGCCCGCCGGCGGGCGACGAAGTCTCGCGCGGGCGGGGGCGAACACCTCCTGTCCGATCGCGTCGAGGGCGTGGGCCATCGCTTCGAGCGGGGCCGCCTCCGCGGGGCGGCGGCGATCCCCTCGGCCAGCAGCCTGGGCATCGTGTCCCCGCCGAAGAGCACTTCCCGCTTATCGGGGAAGTGGCGGAAGAAGGTGCTCTTCGTCAGGCCGGCGCGCTCGGCGATCTCGACCACCGTCGTGTTCTCATAGCCGCGCTCGGCGAACAGGTCAAGCGCGGCCAGCGCCAGCCGATTAGGGGCGTTCGGGTTGCCAGCGGGCCATGTGATGAAGCTTACGGGACTTGGTCCCGTCATCTGTCATAGTGATAGGACCAAGTCCCGTCAGCTCATCTTGCTGGAGGTCCACCCATGAGTCGAGCTGTCATCTACGAGACGTTCGGAGGCCCCGAGGTACTGGAGCTGCACGACGTTCCGGAGCCGCACGCCGGCCCAGGCGAGGTCCGCGTTCGCGTCGCGGCCGTCGGCCTGAACCCGATGGACCCGGCGATCGCGGCGACGCCCGAGCTGGCCGCGCGGTTCGGCATCACCGTCCCGTCCGGGTTCGGCTACGACTTCGCCGGGGTCGTCGACGAGGTCGGCGACGGCGCCAGCGGCTTCGCCGTGGGCGACCGCGTCTACGGCGGTGTGATGGAGCGGGCCGCCGCGGACTTCGTCGTGGTCAAGACGCCGCCCGCGGCACCGAGGCCTCTTCCACACGCCCGAGGGCCTCAGCGACGAGGTGGCGAGCACGCTGCCGCGTCGCCGGCCCCACCGCCGTCGGCCGCACTGGCGGCGATCGACCTCCGGCCCGACGACACCGTCCTGATCGGTGGGGCGGCCGGCGGCGTGGGCGTGTTCGCCGTGCAACTGGCGAAGCTCGCCGGCGCACCGGTGATCGGCACCGCCTCGCAGGGCACGTTCGCGTTCCTGCGCGAGCTGGGCGCCGAGCCGGTCGCGTACGGCCCCGGCCTGGCGGACCGGGTGCGGGCGCTGGCTCCGGACGGCGTCACCGCCGCGATGGACCTGTTCGGCACCGAGACGGTCGAGACCGCGCTGGCTCTCGGCGTGGCGCCCGAGCGGATCGCCACCATCGCCGCCGGCCCGACCCCTCCCGGCGGGGTGCGCGCGGCGTGGGGCGGCGACGCGGATCCCGGGCGCTGGCCCGGATCGCCGACGCGATCGCCGCCGGGCAGATCACCGTGCCGATCGCGGCGAGCGTTCCCGATCGAGCGGATCCGCGACGCCGCGGCGCTCGCAGGCCGGCCGACACGTCCACGGCAAGATCGTGATCACGCTCTGATCACCGGCCTGCCCGCGGCCCGGATGCCGCGCCTCGGTCTCACATCCCCGACACCGGAACGCCGAGGTCGGGTCAGGCGACAATGAGGGGGTGGCCACGACCGCCCCGCCCGGTGACGAAGTTCCGCCGGGCCCCGCCACGCGGCGTCTGGCGGAGATCGCTTGCGTGACGGGCATCGCGGCCAAGACCGTGTTCGCGCTCGCGCTCCTGCCCTTGGTGCCCTCCCTGCTGGGCACCCATCCCGTGCTGCTCGAGGCGCTGCGCGGATCGACGTCAGCGATGGCATCCGGCGGCGCGTTTGCCCGGGTTGGCGAGGCATCGCTCGTCCTCGCCGTCCTCGCTCCGCTGCCGACGCTGCTGTTCGCCACACCGTTCTTCTGGTGGGCGGGGCGGTTGTGGGGCCCGAAGGCGGCGTCGACGCTGGTCGGCGGCCACCCGAACGCCGAGAAGTGGGCGCAACGCTCCGGCGCTCACCTGGAACGCTTCGGCGGGCTCGCGGTTGCGTTGGCCCCGTTTCTGCCGGTTCCGTCGGCGCTGATCTACGCCGCCGCGGGCTGGACGGGGATGAGCCTCCGCCGCTTCCTGATCTTCGACATTCTCGGGATGCTCTCGTGGATCGGTTTGATCGTCGGACTCGGTTACGCGATCGGACATCCCGCCGTGCACGTCGCCAAAACGATCTCGCACTATGGGTTGCTCGTCACGATCGCGCTCGTCGTGATCGCGCTTGCGATCGCCGTGCTGCGCGCGCGAAGGGACACGGGACCGCCGACCCCGTCGACGGGGGGGTAGGCACGATGCCGATAGGGATCGACGGATTCGACGAGTTGCTCGGCGGCCTCGCCCGCGGCCGCGAGGAGCGCCGAGGTGTCGCTGCCGTGGCCCTGGCCGGTCACCACGCCGGCCACGGTCAGGCGATGGCCGCCAACGGTCACGTGGGTCAAGAACGCCAGGCAACCGCCGGCGGCGGAGTCCGATCCCGTCTTGCCGGCGTAGCCCTCGGCGGTCAGCGGGTTGAAGTTGCTGAGCGTGCCGGCGACCGGCAGCGTGACGCTGGGCATCGAGACGATCTGTCCGAACACCGGGAGCCGCATCGCCCGCTGGAAGATTCGCAGCTGATCGGCGGCGGTGGAGACCGTGCTGGGTCGAACCCGCTGGGATCGGTGTAGACCGTGTGGTCCATCCCGAGCGATCGGGCCTCGGCGTTCATCTCGGCGACGAAGCTCGTCTCGCTGCCGGCCACCCGGGTGGCGAGCATCCGGGCGATGTTGTTACCGGAGGGGATCAGCAGCGCCTCCAGCAGCTGGCGCTCGGTCAGCCGCTCGCCGGCCTGCACCCTCACGACCGACTCGTCCGGGCGGCGTCCCGGTCTGGGCCTGCGTCTCGGCTGCGGTGACGGTGATCGTGAATCCTCCTGTGAGCCGGTCAGCGGGTAGCGCTCGAGCGTGAGGTAGGCGGTCATCACCTTGGCCAGGCTGGCGATCGGCACCGGTTGCTCGTTCGGGCTCGCCGCCGGCGCGGCCGATGGCCGAGACGAGCGCCGCCTGCCCTGCTGCGGCCAGCCGACCGCCGACGTCGGCGCGGTCCGTCGTCGAGCGTGCGTCCGAGGCGACGGGCGGCGGGGTGCGATCGTGCGCGAGCGGCCGACGCGCGAGAAGCGCGGCGGCGAGCGATGCGCCGACGCGGCGAGCGGCACGCCGGCGACGGCGATGGTACAGCGGAATGCGTACGCGGCGAGGGCTGGCTGTCGAGGCCACGCCCACAGTCAAGGGCTGGCGTGTTGCCAGCCGCGTATGCGGTTTTCGATACGCCGGCGATATGTGCCGGCTCGTAGCATCGAGGGCATGCGCGTGCTGATCGTCGAGGACGAGCCCTACATGGCGGAGGCCATCCGCGATGGCCTGCGCCTCGAGGCGATCGCGGCCGACATCGCCGGCTGACGGCGACACCGCACTGGAGCTGCTGAGCATCAACGCCTACGACATCGCCGTCCTCGACCGCGACATCCCCGGCCCCTCTGGCGACGAGATCGCCGAGCGCATCGTCGCCTCCGGCAGCGGCATGCCGATCCTGATGCTGACCGCCGCCGACCGGCTCGACGACAAGGCCTCCGGGTTCGAGCTCGGCGCCGACGACTACCTGACCAAGCCCTTCGAGCTCCGGGAGCTCGTGCTGCGGCTCCGGGCGCTCGACCGCAGGCGCGCCCACAGCCGGCCGCCGGTGCGCGAGATCGCCGGGCTGCGGCTGGATCCGTTCCGCCGCGAGGTCTACCGCGACGGCCGCTACGTCGCCCTGACCCGCAAGCAGTTCGCCGTGCTCGAAGTGCTCGTCGCCGCCGAAGGCGGTGTCGTCAGCGCCGAGGAGCTGCTGGAGCGGGCCTGGGACGAGAACGCCGACCCATTCACCAACGCCGTGCGCATCACGGTCTCGGCACTGCGCAAACGCCTCGGCGAGCCCTGGATCATCGCCACGGTGGCCGGCGTCGGATACCGCATCGACACCCACCAGACGGACCGAGCGTGAGGGAGATGAGCGTGGATAGAGCCCCGGGTCTGAGTGTTCGCCTCAAACTCACCCTCAGCTACGCCGGATTCGTCGATGCTCGCCGGCGCCTTGCTGCTCGCCGCCGTGTGGCTGTTCCTCCTGCGTACGTCCTGCGCGCGACGTCGCCGGCTCACGCCGGCCGATATCCGTGGCTACCGCTCCGTCCGTCCTGCGCGACTTCGCTCCGACGCGGCGCCTCGTGCTGGCGTTCCTGCTGGTGTTCGGCCTCGTCGGCGGGTGGCTTCTCGCCGGCCGCATGCTGGCCCCGCTGGCCCGCATCACCGACGCCACGCGGATCGCCGGCGACCGGATCGCTCGTCGCACCGAATCCGGCTGCCGGGCCGCAACGACGAGTTCCGCGAGCTCGCCGACGCCTTCGACACCATGCTCGCGCGGCTCGAGGCGCACGTCGACGAACAGCGGCGATTCGCCGCCAACGCCTCTCACGAACTGCGTACCCCGCTGGCCATCACGCAGACACTGCTCGATGTGGCCCGCAACGACCCGAACCGCGACACCGACGAACTCGTCGAGCGCCTCCACGCCGTCAACACCCGGGCGATCGACCTCACCGAGGCGCTGCTCCTGCTCAGCCGCGCCGACCAGCGGTCCTTCACCCGCGAGCACGTCGACCTGTCGCTGATCGCCGAAGAAGCCACCGAGACGCTCCTCCCGCTCGCGGAGAAGCGCGGCGTCACCATCGAGACCTCCGGCGACGTGACGCCCACCGTCGGCTCGCCCGCGCTGCTGCTGCAAATGACGACGAACCTCGTGCACAACGCGATCGTCCACAACCTGCCCGAGCACGGCACCGTGTGGGTGACGACCAGCGCTCGGCCCGAGAGCGTGGTGCTCACCGTCGAGAACACCGGCGAGAAGCTCAGCCCCCAGCTGGTCTCCACGCTCGCCGAACCGTTTGTGCGCGGCACCGAACGCATCCGCACCGACCACGCCGGCGTCGGGCTCGGCCTGGCGATCGTCAAGAGCATCGCCCAGGCCCACGACGGCTCGCTCACCCTCAGTCCTCGGGCGGCCGGGGGACTCAGCGTCTCGGCGGAATTGCCGGCCGCGCCATCGCGTCTGGCCGGCGGATGACGAGCAGCTACCCGCGCTTCTCGGCGGTCTGCGCGAGCGCCTCCTCGACGTGCGCCCTTGCCGCCCGGCCTGCCGGTGATCGCCAGCTCCGGCAGACCAAATGGGGACGCGGCCGACGAGCGCGGCGGCGCGCTTGCGGCCGGCGACCTCGATCGGTGCACGCTGACGCAGTTGCGCGAGCAGCCGGGTGCTGTACTGCTGTGGTGACTCCTCGGGCGCGATCGCGGGTCGATCGAACGCGAAGAACTCGACGCGCACGTGCGGGCGCGCTCGCGGGAACCGCGGGATCGCGACCGTGCCGTTGCACGCGACCCCGACGATCGTCGCCTCTGGCACCGCCCGCGCCAGGTGGCCGACGCCGCCCCGGGCGCGCAGCGCTCGACCGAGCGACCGGGTGCCCTCTGGATAAATCCCGATACATGCGCCGTTGCGGAGCTCCTCGATCGCGCGGTCAAGCGCTCCGCTGTCGCCGGACCCACGCTCGATCGGGATCTGGCCCATGCCGGTCAAAACCGCGCCGAGCAACCTGTTGCTCCACATCGAGGACTTCGCCAACGCCCTGATCTGCCGACGCGGCTGCGCCGCGATCCCGGTCGCCACCGTGTCCCAGTAGCTGTCGTGATCGCCGACGACCAGCACCGGCCCCTCCAGCGGCAGCAACTCGAGGCCGCTCACTCGCAGGCGTCCCCACCACACGACGCCGGGAGTGGAGGCGATCATCACCCCGCGATACGCCGGGGTGATCCGTTCGATGCGGTCCGACATGGCATCCGCAGCCTACCCCGACCGGCACCGCGAAGCCGCCCCGGCAGTCGATGCGATCGTCGATCCGACGCGACGGCCCCCGAACCGGGATCCTTGACCAGAAATCGAATCGTGGAGGTCATCGTGAGCAGTCGCGTCGGCAATCGGGTTCGTTCGTCATCGGCGCTGCTTCTGGCGGGCACAGCGGCCCTGGTGACGGGCGCCTCGAGCGGGATCGGAGCTGCGACCGCGGTCGCGCTCGCGCGGGAGGGGTCGCGGGTCGCCCTCGTGGCCCGCCGTCAGGATCGCCTCGACGCGGTCAGTCAGAGCATCCGCGATCAGGGTGGCGTCGCGGTGGCGCTGAAGGCCGATGTCAGCGATCGAAATCAGGCAACCGGAGCCGTGGAGCGGGCGGTAGCGGAGTTCGGACGGCTCGACACGCTGGTGAACAACGCAGGGATCATGCTTCTGGGCTCGGCGCTGCGCAGTTCGATTGCGGATTGGGAGCGGATGGTCGCGCTCAACGTGATGGGTGCCCTCTACGTGACCCACGCGGCGCTTCCCCACCTCGTCAGCGCCGCTGAGGATTCACCGCGCCTGGTCGCGGATCTGGTCAACGTCAGCTCCACCGCCGGGCGCGTCGCTCGACCGGGCGCCGGTGTGTACGCGCTCACGAAATTCGGCCTGGCCGCATTCTCAGAATCGCTTCGCCAAGAGTGCCTCTCGCGCCGAGTACGGGTGAGCGTGGTCGAGCCGGGCTCGGTCGATACGGAGATTCTCTCGCACGTCGGCGAGGGCGTCCGCGAGGCGGTGCAGAGCCAGATCGGATCGATCGAACCCCTGCTGCCCGAGGACATCGCTGACGCGATCGTTCACGTCGTGACCCGCGACCGCCGGGTCGCCGTCAACGAAGTGCTTGTTCGCGCGGCCGAACAGACCTGGTAGTCGCGGCCGGTGGCGGCACGCTCTTCAGCACCGTCAGACCACGCGTTGGTGTGACGGGCCGCGGAGCGCGCCGGCCGGTCGTTGCGTTCGGCGGTCAGCCGCCGACGGTCCAGGTATCGCCGGAGTGCAGCAGCGCGGCCAACTGATCGTCTGACGCGGCGTCCGGCGTGGTCGCGGTGCGGCCGTAGACCGGGCGCTGGACATCGCGAAAGACGCCGATCGGGGTCGGCCCGGTGGGATCGCTGGAGAGTTTGGCCAACGCGAACGCGAGCCCGGGGTCGTTGCGTGTCGGGTCGTGGACAAGCAGCGCTTCCTCGCCGCGCTCGGCGACATCGACGATCTCCAGCGCGCCGTCGGAGCGCATCGCGACGCCACGCGCATCGTCGACCCCGAACCGTATCGGCTCCCCGGCGACCAGCCGGATCTGGTGAGCGTCCTTGGTCTCCTTCTCGGTCAGCGCGAAGAAAGCGCCGTCGTTGAAGACCGGACAGTTCTGATAGATCTCGACGAGCGAGGTTCCCTGGTGCAATGCGGCGGCCCGCAGAACGTCAGTCATGTGCCGGCGGTCGCGGTCGAGCGTGCGGGCGACGAACGTCGCCTCGGCTCCGATCGCCAGCGCGAGTGGGTTGAAGGGATGGTCCGCCACGCCAAACGGCGTCGACTTCGTGATCTTGCCGACCTCCGAGGTCGGCGATGCCTGACCCTTCGTCAACCCATAGATCTGGTTGTTGAAGAGCAGGATGTTGACGGGGATGTTGCGGCGCAGCGCGTGGATCAGGTGGTTACCGCCGATCGACAGTGAGTCGCCGTCACCGGTCACCACCCAGATCGAGAGGTCGTCGCGTGCGGTCGCCAGCCCGGTTGCGATCGCAGGCGCACGACCGTGGATGCTGTGCATGCCGTACGTGTCCATGTAGTAGGCGAACCGTCCCGCGCAGCCGATGCCGGTGATGAAGACGATCCGCTCAGGGGGAATCCCGATCTCCGGCATGAACTGCTGGACCGCGGAGAGAATCGCGTAATCACCGCAACCTGGGCACCACCGCGTCTCCTGGTCAGACTGGAAGTCCGCCTTGGTCAAGGCCATCTCGCCGCCGTTACGGCCCGTCGTCTCCGTCGCGCTCATCGGTCGGCCCCCGCGAGATGTCCGTCCGCGATTATCGCCCCGGAACTCGCGCCGGCCGATCCCACACGTTCCGCGATCTGCTCGCTTGACCTCGGCTGCGAACAACGGCTGCCCCTTGACCTTCGTGAACGAGTCGACATCGACGAGGAACTTCGCCCGCAGCAACTGGGCCAGCTGTCCCGTATTCATCTCCGGCACCAGCACCCGGTCAAAGGACCGCAGCACCGTCACCGATGTTCGACGGCCAGGGGTTCAGATGCTCCAAGTGCGCCCGCGCGACGCTCAGCCCGTCAAGCCGCGCCAGTCTCACGCCCGCCCGGATCGCGCCTTCGCTCGAACCCCAGCCGAGGACCAGTAGCGTCGCGTCCGGGTCGGCATCGACGGCAAGCGCTGGGAGCTCGTCGGCGATCCCGGCGATCTTCGCCGCCCGCAGCTCGGTCATCCGCTCGTGGTTGTGACCGTCGTAGGAGATGTTTCCGGTCCCGTCGGCCTTCTCGATACCGCCGATCCGGTGCGCCAGCCCCGGTGTGCCGGGAATCGCCCACGGACGCGCGAGCTTGGCGTCCCGGCTGTACGGAAGGAACGGCTCCTCGGGGTCGACGCTCGGTCGCGAACGATGGGTCGATCGCGGGCAGCGAGGCGACATCCGGTATCAGCCATGGCTCCGATGAGGTGGCCAGGAAGCCGTCGGAGAGCAGGATCACCGGAGTGCGGTAACGAACCGCGATCGAGACCGCGTCGAACGCGGCCCGGAAACAGCCGCCCGGCGTCCCGGGGGCGATCACCGGCAGCGGCGACTCGCCATGGCGGCCGTACAACGCCGTCAGCAGGTCGGACTGCTCGGTCTTCGTCGGCATCCCGGTCGAGGGACCGGCGCGCTGGACGTCGACGATGATCATCGGCAGCTCCAGCATCACCGCCAAGCCGATCGTCTCGGCCTTCAGGTCCATGCCCGGGCCACTCGTCGCGGTGACGCCGAGCCGTCCCCCGAACGCGGCGCCGAGCGCCATCCCAGCGGCTGCGATCTCGTCCTCGGCCTGGACGGTCGAGATCCCGAGCTCCGTGTGCTTGGAGAGTTCGTGCAGGATCTCCGAGGCCGGCGTAATCGGGTAGCTGGCGAGCACCAGCGGCAGCCCGCTCTTGACGCTCGCCGCGATCAGTCCCATCGCCAGCGACTGGGTCCCGTTGACGTTGCGGTAGGTGCCGGGCGGAACGTCCGTCGCCGGGTTGACCCGGTACTGGACCTCCAGCAGCTCCGTCGTCTCGCCGAACGCCCAGCCTGCGTTGAACGCGGCCAGGTTCGCCGCAAGCGCGGCCGGACGCTTGCCGAACTTCGCCTGGAGCCAGTCGCGCGTGACGTCAACCGGCCGGCCGTAGAGCCAGGAGAGCACGCCGAGCGCGAACAGGTTCTTGGCCCGACCGGCGTCGCGCGTGGAAGCGTCCTCGATGCCTTCGACCGCGCGCGTGGTCAGCGTCGTCATCGGGATTCGGTGGACGCGGTACTCGCTCAGCGAGCCGTCTTCCAGAGGGTTCGCGGTGTAGCCCGCCTTCTCCAGGTTGCGCTTGGTGAACGCGTCTTCATTGACGATGATCGTGGCGCTACGCGGCAGCTCGTCGCGGTTGGCCTTGAGCGCCGCCGGGTTCATCGCGACAAGGACGTTCGGCGCGTCGCCCGGGGTGAGCATGTCGCGCGAGGCGAAGTGGATCTGGAACGCCGAGACGCCTGCGAGCGTGCCCGCCGGCGCCCGGATCTCGGCCGGGAAGTTCGGCATCGTCGCCAAGTCGTTCCCGATCACCGCGGTGGCGTCCGTGAAGCGGCTGCCGACGAGCTGCATGCCGTCGCCCGAGTCCCCCGCGAACCTGACGATCACCTGTTCGCGTTCTTCGACTGCTTTTGCCACTGCTCTCTCGATCCCTCGTGCCTTAGGGCCTTGCGGCCAACTTCCTCCCGACACCAATCATACGGAGCCCAATGGACGCCGGGGTAGGGACCACGCCCGCGTTCCTACCAGTACCGGCGTCGATCGTGTGACGGGCCCCAGCGTCGATCGCGTGACGGCGGCCGCGGACCGGCGTATAGCTTGGGAGACATCGTCCGTCGATCGAAGGGAGCTTTCTGTGCGTGCCCGAACTGCAGCCGGGGTGATCCTCGTCTGGCTGAGCTGTGCGCCGGCGGCGCTGGGGGCGACGTCGACGCCGCAGACACTGAGCGTGGAAGGCCAGGGGTCGGTGATGGTCACGCCAGACCAGGCCTCGCTGTCGCTGTCGGTGACGCGGTCTGCCCCGACGTCGGCGCCGGCCTTGTCGGCGACGAACCGGACGGTCGACGCGATCGTTCAGGCCGTTCGTGGTGTCGGGGTGCCCGCGTCCGCGATCCAGACCGGATCGATCAGCACCAGCTGCGCCCGCGTCCTCGTCGGGCCGAAGGGTCACAAGCACCGGGTCCCGCGCTGCACCGCAAGTGAATCGCTGTCGGTCACGTCGACTGCGGCGATCGTCGGGCGCGTGGTCGACGCGGCCACCCGTGCGGGCGCGAGCAGCATCGACGGACCGAACTTCTCGTTCGCTGACCCGTCCGCCGGCGAGGTCGCCGCGGAGCGCGCGGCGATCGCCGACGCCCGAAACCAGGCGACCGCTGCCGCCGCCCAACTCGGCTACACGCTCACCGGAGTGCAGTCGATCAGTTTGAACCCACAGTCAGGTGGCGTGGCGTCGCCCGGTAGCGCGTCTTCGCCGGTGCGCAAGGGGGCGCCGGTGACGCCGACGACGCTTCGCCCGGGTGCCCAGGAAGTCGACGCGACCGTCGCGGTGGTGTTCACGATCGCGCCCGCCAACACAACACAATGATCGATGCAGAAAACAAAGCAGTGGTAGCCGGCGGCATGCGACGTGGGCCGTTCGCCGGTGGGCTCCTGGCATCCTGTGCGTCGTGGTCCGCGAGCGACGAGTGATCCTGCGGGCCGCGGCTCTCGCCTCGGTGGCGAGTGGGGTGCCGTCCAGCGTCGATGCGCTGCTACGCGGCCGCGACCCGCGAGCGCAGGGCCTGGCCGCAACCCGAGCGATCGGAACGCTTGTGTGGCCGGGCACGCCCGGTCTGGTGCGCGGGGCACTCGCCCACGGCGCGATCTCACTCGTGGTTGGCGGGGCGCTCGGGGTCACGCTGCCGCGGCGCCATTCGCTCACCTGGGGTGCCCTGGCGGGACTCGCGATTGGCTGGGTGAACCTGGGGGTGATCGCGCCCCGGCGCTACCCGATGATCGCCTCGCTCCCGCTCGGTCCCCAGCTTGCCGACAATGTCGCGTTCGGCGCGATCTTCGCCGCCGCTGCGCGTCCTTGAGTGAACCATCGCCTGCAGCTACCGCTCACGTCGGTAGATGTGCTCGACGACGTCACGCGCGACGCCCTCGGCATACGAGACCTCCCAGCCAACTTTGACGAAGCCGGCACGGGTCAGCACTGTGGCTGAGGCGATGTTGTGCTCGGCGACGCGCGCGTAGAGAGGACGCGTGCGCTCGAACTCGAGGAACAGGTCAAGCGCTGCGCTGGCAAGACCCTCGCCCCAACGCGCCGGGTCAATCCAATAAGAAATCTCGCGCGAATCCTCGATCGTGAAGCTCGCGATCTGTCCAACCATGATGCCGTCGTGCTCGATCGCGCACAGCGTGTTCTCGGGATTCGCTCGAACCCGTCGGTAGTGGGCGTCGAACGCCTGACGGTCCGCTGGGTCCGCACGTGTGAAGGCCGCCATCCGCACCGCCGTCGGGTCCCGTTCAAACGCGAACAGGTGGTCGAGATCGCCATCCTGTAGCGGTCGAAGGCGCAGGCGGCTCATGGCTGCAACGTAACGGTCAAGGTGCTTTGAGGGCCCGACTGGACGGCGGTAGCTGGGAGCTTTTCCCGGCGTGGCGCCGGGAAAGGTTCCCAGCTGGGCTGGTCGCCGATCGCGTTTGCGGTCGACGAGTTGGGCGGTCGCCGGCTTGACTCCGGTAAGCGTCGCGCGGGTGAGCGGCTTGCTGGCGGGTAGGCGCGTGGGGTTCGATGTGACGGTCCACGCCGCTGACGCCGACGGTTTGGAGCTCAGCGCGGTCGGCCCGATATCGCTGGACGCGCGGTATGGCTTGTCGCGCGTCGCGGGCGGTAGCGAAGTGACGGCCTTGATCGTTGTGCGTGGCGGGTCGGGGTTCACCGGCCGGTTGCTGGCGAGGGCCACGAGCGCGCTGCTGCAGGCCGGAGCATTGGATCTCGCTGCGGGTCGTATCGCGCGGGCGGCCGAGGACGCTGCCCGGCTCGCGTTCGCGTGAATCTGGTGCCGCAACTCCAGGGCCGCTTCCGGCTTGACATGCGCGCGCGCATTGACGTCCGCTGACCTTGTCATCCAATCGGGGGACGGCCGGGTCCTCCGCACGATCGGTCAACGGGCCGACTGTGCGGATCGCTGCTGTGCGGGAGGCTGGTTGGGAAGCCAGCACCCACGAGACCGGGAGACCGCGATGCAGACGATCGACAATGCGAGCAGGGTTCGGATCCAGCGACGGGGAGACAGCGACGGTGACCCGCTGCATGGCTCTGCGGGGCGGGTCACCCGCCGCCGGGGCCGCGGTGAGCAGAGCTACCGGGAGCGTCGGTCGCGCGGGGCCCTCGCCTGCGAACTCCGCCAGCTCGTCGCCGACGGGCGCGCGCGCCGTCGCCGTCGGGGTCAGTCGGCTGCGGTGCCCGAGCGCGAGGTGGCGATGCTCGCGCTCGCGAGGCGGCTCGAGGGCGATGCGCCGGTGGCGCCGGCCGAGATCGATCGGGTCCGCGCGCTGGTCGCCGACAGCCGGCGACCGCTTGACGACGATCCGAGACGCGGCACGCCGGGTGCCGAGCTGCGCACGATCGACCTCGCAGCTACTTCCTGAAGCCCGCCTTCGGAATCGAACCGAAACCCTCCGCAGTATCAGTCTCTCATTGCCAGGACAACTGTTGTAGTTGCAGGCGAGCGCTCAGCTCAGCGCCAGCGGACACGAGCGCTGGTGAGCCGAGTTACGGGCCCGCCACCTGACCAGGTGCCGCCCTCGCCACGCGATCTGTGCAGACTCCCGAAGACGGGTCCGCGCCACAGGCGATCGGGCTCGGAACCTACGAAAACGTTCGCTTACTTGTCAAGCACCCGGCGGCCCGATTAGGGTCTTTCGCCGAGATGAACCCGGCCATTTGGGTGGAGCGCCAGGGCCGTCGTCGACCCGACGAGCCCGCGATCGCCGTCGGCGAGCGAGTCCATGCGAACTGGGCGACGTTCGCGGGCCGCACTGCGGCGGTGGCGGGTGGCTTGCGGAGTGGTCTCGGGTTGTCGCCGGGTGACCGGGTCGCGATCGTGATGCGCAATCGCCCGGAGTACATGGAGGCGCTGTACGGCGCCTGGCATGCGGGCCTGGTGGCCGTGCCGGTCAACGCGCGCCTGCACCGCGAGGAGTTCGCCTACATCCTTGAGCACAGCGGGGCCGCCGTCGTTGTGACCGACTCCGAGCACGCCGACGACGTCGAGCCGCTCGTCGACGCCGTGGAATCGCTGCACGAGGCGATCCTCGCACCGGGTGAGCAGTGGGATCGGCTCACGGCCTCCCGGCCCCATCCGCTCGTGCACCGCGAGCCCGACGACGCCAGCATGGCTGTTCTACACGAGCGGCACGACCGGACAGCCGAAGGGAGCGGTCCTGACGAATCGGAACATGCTCGCGGCGACCCTCGCCTATTACGCCGACATCGACCTCGTCGAGCCACGGGACGCCATCCTCCATGCCGCGCCCCTCTCGCACGGCGGCGGCCTGTACGGGCTGTCTCACGTGGCCCGGGGGGCGGTCAGCGTCTTCCCGGACTCGGGCGGCGTCGACGGCGACGAGCTCGCCGGCCTGCTGGGTCGCTGGTCGGGCGCGTCGCTGTTCGCGGCTCCCACCATGGTCAAGCGGCTGGCCGGCCATCGGGCCGTGGCCGCCGCAGATCTGAGCCATCTGAAGACGATCATCTACGGCGGGGCCCCGATGTACATGGCCGATCTCGAAGACGCCCTCGAGGTCTTCGGTCCGCGGCTCGATCAGATCTACGGACAGGGCGAGACGCCGATGACGATCACCGGCCTGTCGAAGGCCGAGCACGCCGATCGCGACCATCCGCGCTGGCGGGAGCGCATGCAGAGCGTCGGCCTCGTGCGCACCAACGTCGAGGTCCGCGTTGTCGGCGAGGACGACCGCGAGCTCGCTGCCGAGGAGATCGGCGAAGTCGTTGTGCGGGGCGACACGGTGATGGCCGGCTACTGGAAGCAACCCGATGCGACCGCCGAGACGCTCCGGGGAGGTTGGCTGCATACCGGGGACCTCGGCAGCTTCGACGCCGACGGATACCTCACGCTGCGCGACCGGTCCAAGGACCTGATCATCAGCGGCGGGATGAACATCTACCCCCGAGAGGTCGAGGAGACGTTGCTCCGCCATCCCGGCGTCCGCGCCGTGTCCGTCGTCGGACGGCCCGACCCGGAGTGGGGGGAGGCCGTGGTGGCGTTTGTCGTGCCCGCCGACCCAGCCGCTCCTCCGCCCACTGATGACCTCGATCAGACGTGCCTCGAGCGGATCGCCCGCTACAAGCGGCCCAAGGAATACCGGTTCCTCGAGGCGCTTCCGACCAACAACTACGGCAAGGTCGTCAAGCGCGAGCTGCGCGACCAGCTTCAAGCCGAGACCGATGCCGAGTTGCACTGACGGCCAATGACGTTCATGCCACTACCCATCGCGCCCTGGAGAGGAACCGACCGAGATGAAGCTTGCCCTGTACCTGCCCAACTTCCGTGACAGCGTGACCGTCAAGGAGCTCGAGGATCTCACCAACCTCGCCGAGGAGCTCGACTTCGACTCCGTCTGGACGCTCGACCGGATCGTCGTGCCCGAGGCCTCCGACCGCCAGGAGCTACAGAACTCGTTCGGGATGATCGAGGGATTCCCGAAGGCGCTGCCCGTGAGCTCCCGCGGCCAGTGGTTGCAGGGATGGCCGCTGCTCCCCTGGCTCGCCGCGAAGACCAAGAAGGTGCGCATCGGCATGAGCATCACCGACACGCCGTACCGCGCGCCGGGCGTCCTGGCCACCGAGTGCGCCACGATCGACCAGCTGAGCGGCGGCCGGCTCAACGTCGGCGTCGGCTCGGGCTGGATGCCCGAGGAGTTCGCGGCGGCGAGCGCCGCTCACATCTACCCCAAGAAGCACAAGCACGTGCGCGAGACGATCGAGGTCATGCAGGGCGTGTGGAACAACGACCTGTTCGAGTACCACGGCGAGTTTGCGGACTTCGAGCCGTGCGGGTTCGGCGTCAAGCCACTCCAGGATCCGCTGCCGATCTGGTTCAGCGGACTCAAGAGCGCCGAGCGTTCCGCCAAGCGGATCGCCAAGTACAACCTGGCGGGCTGGATCGGCATCCAGGACGACCCCGACGGGTTGGCCGACTGGCGCAAGGCGATCGATGACGAACTGCAGGAGTTGGGCCGGTCGATCGACGAGATCGAGATGTCCAGCATGATCTGGTTCGTGATCACCGACGAGGACGCCGACCAGTCGCCGGCGGGCAAGGGCACCAACCTGCTCGTCGGCTCAGAAAAGCAGATCACCGAGATGCTCAAGCGCTACAAGGAGGCCGGACTGACGATGCCGCTGCTGTGGCCGCCGTTCCAGGACGTGCCGGTCGCGAAGACGCTCGACGACCTCAAGCGCCTCAAGGAGGACATCATGCCGAAGGTCGAGGCTTCGTAGGCGCGAACGCCTCGAGCACACGCTCCGCGTGCTCGACGGCTTCCCCGGCGTCGACGTCGGGGAAGCCGACCCGGGACGAGAGGTTCAAGTCGAGGAAGACCTCCGTCACACCCTGCGCGCCCAGTGCCTTGATGTCGTCGAGCACTTGCTCCCGCGTACCCTGAAGCGGTCGGCGCAGCCCTCCGGCTCGTCATCGAGCAAGTCGACGACACCGCGCACCACGATCTGCAGAGCGGCCGCGTCGCGGCCGGCCTCCCGCGCGCCACCGCGCACTGTCTCGATTGCGGCACCGAGGTTGCTCAGGTCCTGCTGGCTGCTGCAGATCCAGCCCTGGGCGAGCCGGCCGGCGCGGCGCAGCGCCGGCGCAGCAGAGCCGCCCACCAGCACCGGCGGGTGCGGTCGCTGCACGGGCGCCGGCGCCACGTGCGAGCGCGGCACGGTGTAGAACTCGCCGGCGAACTCGACCGGGTCCTCGGTCCACAGCGCCGTCAGGCAGCGCAGGTACTCGTCCATCCGCGCGCCCCGCCGCCCATAGGGCACGCCGGCGGCCACGTACTCCTCCGGCAGCCAGCCCATCCCGACACCCGCGGTGAGCCGGCCCTCCGAGAGCACGTCGAGGGAGGCGAGCGTCTTCGCCAGCAGTGCGGGAGCGGCGAACGGCGCGCAGATGGTCGCCGTCCCCAGACGGATTCGATCGGTGTGCCCCGCGACGAACGCAAGCGGGACGACCGGGTCCAGGACCGACTCGTGCGGCGGGCCGAGCCCGCCGGAGACGGGATAGAGCAAGCGCTGAAACGTCCACAGCGACGCGTACCCAAGCGCTTCGGCGCGACGGGCAACATGGCAAATCGTGGCGGGATTGGCCCAACGCCCGCAAACCGGGAGGCCGAAACCCAGCAGCGGAACGTCACCTGTCATACGAGCAGGCGGCCGCGCCGCAAACGGTCACAGGGCGTCGAGCCCGCCCTCGAAGATGCCGGCGATGACCTCGACGACGTCCGCTTCCGGCCCGACCGGCGTGAACGTCGCCCGCCAGTCGATCACCGAGCCGCCGCCTTCGCCTTCGTGCACGGTGATCGTCGCCTCGTAGTCTGAGACCGGCAGCGGCCCAGCTTCAAGGATGCGATACGTGTAGGAGTTGTCGGTCTGGGCCACAAGACGCTCGATGACCTTGCTGCCGTCCGGCAGCGCCAGCTCGCGAACCTCGCCGCCCTCCTGGGATGCACATCCCGCGATCCCGGGGTGCCAGGCGTCGATGCCCTGAAAGTCCCCGATCCGTCGCCATACGTCCTCCGCCGGGGTGCCGAACCGCTTTGACCGCTCCACCTGTGCCATGCCGTCTCCCTCACTCGCCATCGCCAGACAACGCAGGAAACCTACCTCAAAACGTCGCCGACTTTCTCGGCCTGAGCTTCCGTGGCCAAGGTCACAAAAGCCACGGCCGATCTGGGATACAAGTTGGATACAAGAGGTTGATGTTTGATGTTCAACCTCGTATGCAACCCATCGACCCGAAGCGAGACGATGCCCTTCATCTCCGAGCTCAACACCACAATCGGTCGCGCGCTGCATGGCTCGGCCAAGCCGGCCAACCAGGCTGTGCACTTCCACCTTTCCTCAGACGGACGACCCTTCGTCTGCGACGTCGAGGCCTGCGACTCGGCCGCGCTGACGTCCGGCGACCTGCGGCTCATGCAGGAGGTGGCGCAATGATCTCGACCGCGACCACCAAGCTCGAGCATCCGCGCCCCGAGGACGGCAGCGTCCGTGACCTTGACCCCACGCGTCGCGCGGCCCGGCTGCACGCCGGCGGCGTCCGGATCGAGCGCGTGCGACCCCTGAACCACGTCGTGCACCTGCCCGACGGTTCCAGCCGCCAATGCCGGACCCGCACCGGCGCAGAGCGACTCGGGCACACGTTTCTCGACCTCGTCAGGTAGCCGAGGTTCGCGAGCACGCGGCGCGTGGTCACCTCCAGCACTCCGTCGAGCTCGTTGAGATCGACGGTCAGCTGTCGGACGCTGGGCTGTCCCTGGACCTCGAGCGTGACGGACACCGCGGCGCGCCCTTCGATCTGATGGTCGAGGTGTCGGGTGTCGACGCGGGAGATCGCGAACCCGAGTGCGGTGCTCTGGCTGAGGACCTGGCGCAGGATGCCGCGACCGTCCTCGTAGATGACCTGCACGCGGACGCTGATGTACCGGGATCGCGGGAGTGCGCTGCGAGCTGGGGGAAGAGGAATACGACGACGAAGTGTCCGGCGGTGACGGCGATCGCGATGCTCGTCAGGGTGAGCGTTGCCCGGTTCGCTCACAAGTTCTTCACATATTGTTCACAAACGAGTCCGCTGTCGGCCGTACCCTGCCAGGGGCCTCACGGTCGGTGGCGCGATCGCGCGCGGGCGTCAAGCTGTCCTCCCTCCCCCTCTGATGATCCGACTGACGACCTTCCTGCGTGGCAAAGACCAGGGGCTGTTTGCGTTGTTCTCACAGGCCGGCGAGAACATCCAGCGCGCCGCCGAGTTGCTTGACCAGATGCTGCGCACGTTCCCTGACAGCAACGCGCTGGCGGCGGAGATTCGCGTCTGTGAGCAGGAGGGCGACCGGATCACCCACGAGCTCATCGATCGGATGAACAAGACGTTCGTGACCCCGATCGAACGCGAGGACGTGCTGCAGCTGGCGTCGGCGTTGGATGACGTGGTCGACTACATCGAGGAGGTCGCGGACTTCCTCGGCCTGTACGGGATCGAGGCGCCGATGGACCAGGCGCTCGAGCTCGCGAACATCATCGTGCTCGCGACCCGTGAGCTGGCGGTCGCGCTGCCGATGCTGCAGGGGTTCAAGGACATCCACGCCCAAGCGGTCGAGATCCACCGCCTCGAGAACGAGGGCGATCGGATCGTCCGCGGGGCGATCACGTCCCTGTTCAAGACGGGCATCGACCCAATCGTGGTGATCCGTTGGAAGGACATCTTCGAACGCCTGGAGCAGGCGATCGACTCCAGCGAGCGCGTCGCCTACATCCTGGAAGGCATCGTCATCAAGAACGCATGAACGGCGACATCATCCTCGTGATCGTGATCGTCACCGCGCTGGTGTTCGATCTCACCAACGGGTTTCACGACACCGCCAACGTCGTTGCGACCGCGATCTCGACCCGGGCGATTGCTCCCAAGGTCGCGGTTGCGGGCGCGTCGCTGTTGAACTTCGTCGGCGCGTTCATCTCGCTGAAGGTCGCGGACACGGTCGGCCAGGGGTTCGTCGACACCGGCGCGGTCACGACCACCGTGGTGTTCGCCGGCCTGGTCGGCGCGATCGCGTGGAACATCATCACCTGGTACTTCGGGCTGCCGTCGAGCAGCTCACACGCGCTGATCGGCGGGCTCGTCGGGTCCGTCATCGCCGCATCGGGGTTCGGGGCCGTCAACGGCGATGGGCTGATCAGCAACCTGATCGTACCCGCGATCGTCGCCCCGTTCATCGCCTTTCTCACCGCCGGAGTCGCGATCCTGGTCATCTACCGCATCGTCGGACGGCTGCGACCCGGTCCGACCAGCCACGGGTTTCGGCTCGGACAGATCGCCTCCAGCAGCCTGCTCGCCCTCTCGCACGGCACCAACGACGCCCAGAAGACCATGGGCGTCATCACGCTGGCGCTGGTCGCGCACGGCAACATCTCCGCCACCGCGTTTCACGTCCCGACCTGGGTGGTGATCGCGTCCGCGAGCGCGATCTCGATCGGGACCTTCAGCGGTGGCTGGCGGATCATCCGCACCCTCGGAACCCGGATCGTCAAGATGGACCCCGCCCAAGGGTTCGCCGCCCAAGGCGCGGGCGCCGCGGTGATCCTCGCCGCGTCGACCGTTGGCTACCCACTCTCCACCACCCACGTCATCTCCGGCGGCATCCTCGGCGCCGGCGCCGGAAAACGACTGTCGGCCGTGCGCTGGGGCGTCGCCGGGAACATCGTCGCCGGCTGGATCGTCACGCTGCCCGCGGCGGCGATCTTCGGCGGCCTGGTCTACGCGCTCAGCAGCCTGTTCGGCCACAACGCGATCGGACCGCTCGTCATCACGACCGTCCTGCTACTCGCCGTGAGCGCCGTGTTCGCGCGTCGTGCTCAACAATCCGGGCCCGCGCCCGCCCCCTCATGAGCCCCGCCGCGATCGACACGCATCTCCTGCTCCGCGTGTTCTACACCGCGTTCGCCGCTGGCGTCGGCGCCTCGCTCGTATTCTCGCTCGCCGTCTACGGCCTCGTCCGATCGACCGAGATGCGCCGCGAGCAACGGACCGCCGCCGCCGCCAGCTACGGGCTCCTGGGCGCTGTCGCACTTGCCCTCACCGCCGGGCTGATCGTCTTCGGGCTGATCCTGCTCGCACGCAAGAGCTGACCGCCAGCACCCCCCGGACTGCCGCCGTGACACGTCGTCGGATCCAACGCGGCGAGAGAAAGCCGGCCTTCACATGGCGTTCACAATCTGAGATGCTCGCGAACGGAAACCCCGTCGTCGCCGCCGGGTCCCGCCGATAGCGATCAAAAACCAGAGGCAGACCATGCACATCCCGTCCCGCCCCGCTCAGCTCCGCTCGTTGCCGCGCCGCGGTCGACGCAGACGGGGAGCTGCTGTTCTGTCGGTTGTCTTGGTGCTGGCGGCGATCACTGCGGTGGCCGTGATCACGCCGGCCGCCAGTGGAGCCGGTGCCCCGGCGAGCCTGGCAAAACCAGGTCAGGGCACCGGGTCGGCCAAGCCGCCGGACGGCCTCGGCGTCCAGCCCGGCGCGATCAAGCACGTCTGGCTGATCATCCTTGAGAACAAGTCCTACGACACGACGTTCACCGGCTTGAACAAGAACACCTACCTATGGCAGACGCTGCCCAAGCAGGGCGTGCTGCTCAAGAACTACTACGGCACGGGTCACGACAGCCAGGACAACTACATCACGCTGTCGAGTGGGCAGGCGCCACAACCCGACGTCCAGAACGACTGCCCCTACTACGACAAGTTCTCCGGCCACGTCATCAAGACGGGCGGGTCGCTGAAGAAGAACAAGAACTACGGCCAGATGGTCTCCGCCGCTGGAATCAACGCCGCGGCGGGCCAGAACGGCTGCGTGTACCCGAAGAGCGTGCCGACCCTGTTCAACCAGCTCAGCGCCAGCAAGGTCAGCTGGAAGGGGTACGCGCAGGATCTCGGCAACCCTGAGACGCCGGCCGGGAGCCCTGCTCACAGCGTGGGCGCTCAGTACTGCGGTGCGCCGTTCACCAAGCCGGGACCTACTGGCTCGACGAGCTACCCGAACCCCGGGTCGGCCAACGCGACCGACCAGTACGTTCCCAAACACTTCCCGTTCCCGTGGTTTCAGTCGATCCTCTCGTCGGGCAACTGCAACGCCAAGCACATCGCCAACGTGTTCTCCGCCACCAACGGCCTCTACCACGACCTGCAACGCGAGTCCACAACACCAGCCTTCAGCTGGATCACCCCGAACAACTGCTCTGACGGTCACGACGCAGTGTGCGCCGGCAACAACCTCTCAGGGGGCTGGACCAATCCGAACACCGCGAAGGCTCCGGTCAACTACACCGGCGGGCTGTACTCGGCCGATCTGTTCCTGGAGCATGTGATCCCGATGATCGAGCGGTCGCCCGCCTTCCGTGACGGCGGACTGATCGACATCACCTTCGATGAGGGCTTCCCGCCGTTCACCTACACCGGCAACAGCTTCGCCAACTCGACGATCGTCGCCCCCAACGCGGCAACCTCGATTGCGACCGACTCGGCGGGCGAGACGCTGTTTGGGAAGACGGTGCACAACGAGCCGACGGGACCCAATGTGCCGCTCGCCAAGAACGCCGCAGGTGACGAGCTGTATCCCGGTCCTGGGAACAACCTGTTCCTCGATCGACCCATCAGCTGCGTGGCTCAGACCGTACCCAAACAGCCGGCCGGCACCTGCCTGCTGGGCGGCGCCAAGAACCCGCCCGGGCCACGAACTGATGCCGCAGCCACGGCACCCGCCGGCAGCACCACAATCACCGATAACACGATCACGGTGCTCGACAAGGGCCGCGCCGTCACCGGCACCGGAATCCCCGCCGGCGCGTACGTCGGCACGGTCGCCAACGCATTCGTGAACGCGACCGCGCCGAGCAGCGCCGGCGGTTTCGTCATCACTGGCTCGTTCCCACTCGTCAACGCATCCGGCCAACCGGTGGCAACGACCGGCGCCGTCACTGGGATCACGCTCGCGGCCCAGACGCCGCAGACCGACCCGCTGTACGACGCCACGCACGCGACCACCGGTGGCGGGGACACGGGCAGCGTGCTGATCAGCCCCTACATCAAACCCGGATCGGTGAGCAGGCGGTACTACAACCACTACAGCTGGCTGCGCACGATGGAGGACCTGTTCGCGGTCTCGCGCAAGTCCAAGGGTCTGGACGGCGCGGGCCACATCGGCTACGCCGCCCAGCCCGGGCTGGCCCCGTTCGGACGCGACGTCTTCACCAACCCCAGCGGCAAGCACCCGTCCAAGCGCAAGAGCGAGTGACGCGAACTGCGCCGCTATTCGCGGCAGGCGTCGTCGTGCTGCTGCTGAGCGCGTGCGGCAGCTCGAGCAGACACTCCGCTACGTCGTCGTCAACACAGTCAGGGAGCACGGTGGCAACGACACGATCAGCCACGGTGCGTCCAGTCGCCGACCGCGGGCAGCACCACTCCGGTCGCGCGGCCTACGGGAAGATCCCGTCGTGGCTGCCGAGTGCCGCACCGCCTCGACAACACGCGCTCCGCTCGAGCGTTTCACACCCGGTGTTGACGCTGCAGGGCGAGAGCCTGTCGATATCACTGCCCGCGGCGCGCCTGCTCGTTACAGCGGCCGGTCCAGCGGTCCCCGAGATCGGCCATACCCCCGTACCGGCGACCAGCCCGGTGACGTTCACCGTCACGCTCACACACGCGTCCGCGCGCATCTCACTGCAGCGCTCGACGTGGGTGCTGGTCGACGAGAACCACCAGATCCACCATCCGCGCGTGACCACGCTTGACGGCGGCCCGCCGCCGACACAGTTGCGTCCCGGCCAGACCGTCGCGATCAAGCTGCACTCGGTGCTCCCAACCGGCGACGGCGGCCTCGAATGGCGACCAGACGGCGCACGCGTGGCCGCCGGGTGGGACTTCAACGTCGAGATCGACTAGGCCGCGTCTCGCAAACGGTCGGCGAACCGTCCCAGTGACGCTGCCCGAACTGGACGTGGTGCGAGGACCGCCCTCGGGGCCGTGCGCGCCGGGTTAGGGCGGGTCCGCTGGTCCTGTCCGGCGGCGCCGCCGGGGACCGGCAGGCGCATGGCTACCGAGTTGCCCGTCGCTCTGTAACGCTTCGATCGCAGAGCTGCCGATCAGCGCGAACGCTCGGGCGATCACTTCGGCGTCCTCCGCGGAGAGGTAGCGCGAGAAGTGACGCTCAATCGAAGCGGCGTGGCTGCGCTCCATCTTGCGGAAGGTCTCTCGCCCGTACGGGGTGAGAGCGGCGCAGACGCCTCGCTGGTCCTCGTCGGCCGCGCGTCGCTCCAGCAGGCCAGCATTCTCAAGCTGGGTCACACGACGGGTCAGCCAACTGCGGCTGAGCAGCACCTGCTCGGCCAGCTCGGCCATGCGGATCGCGCCGCCCGGCGAGTGAGCAACCTCGACGAGGACGTCGTACCACGCGAGCGGGATGCCGCAGTCGGCTCGTAACTCGCGGTCCATGAGTTCGACCAGGGCGGCGTGTGCCCGGACCGATTCGTACCACGCACGGCGGGTCAGGGATGGCATCGCTCAAGTATCCAGACTCCAACTCGTTGCGTATCGCAACTATCTCTGATAGCTTACAACCAGTTTCGTAACGCAACTACTTGTCCGGTCTACTCACATCAAGTGTCCGGCCCGCCCAGGAGGCACGATGGCTTCGAGCTACACACCGCAGGACTCCGCGATCCTGCTCATCGATCATCAAGACATGACCGTCGGCTGGATCAACAGCCAGCCACGGGAGACCTGCGTCAACAACGTGCGGATGCTCGCGCGCATCGGCGAGGAGCTCGATGTCCCGATGCTGGTGACCTCGACGATGGAGGACCAGATCGGAACGAACATCAAAGACATCCAAGAGCTAGCCGCAGCAGCGTACGCTCGACGAATCAAGCGCGGCGGGACCCTCAACACCTTCCTGGACCCAAGCTTCACCGACGCCGTCCGCGATCTCGGACGCCAGAAGCTCATCCTCGCCGGTCTCACCACCGATATCTGCCTGTTTCACTCCGCCGTGGGTGCGCTCGACGCCGGCTACGACATCCAGGTGGTCGGCGATGCGTGCGGCAGCAGTTCACAGATGGCCGACGATCTGACGTTCGCGCGGCTGCGCTCGCTGGGCGCGATCATCACCGACGGCAACCAGATCCTCTCCGAGCTGTACACGGATTTCGGGACCCCGGAGGGCCAGAAGGCCCAGCAGATCAACCTCGAGGAGATCATCCAGCGCCAGACCGTCGCGGCTTGACACGGGGCAGCGATCTCGGGAACGACAGCAGCCGGTCCCCCAAAGAGCCCGGCGACAACGCCGACCCTGACGACGTCAGTTCTGATCGACATCGTCACCGAGCTCGCCGAGGTGTCGTCTCGGGCTGACGCCGGCGGACGGCGACCCGTTAGGCGGCTTGGGTCGCGAGTAGGCGGACCAGCCTGCGCCGCGCCGCAGTCCATCTGTCAGCTGCTGCTCCTAGCCTGATCACGTGCCTTCCTGCCCGAACTGGCCACCCGGTTTTTTCGATCGTCAAGACCCGCGTGACGACGCCGACTTTTACGCGACGCCGCGGTTCGTGACGCACATCGATGACGGAGCTGTCCGCGCCGTCTGCGAGCTGTATGACGAACTTGGGGTGCCAGACGGTCGGGTCCTCGATCTGATGGGCTCATGGGTCTCCCACCTCCCCCGTCGGCCGGGAGGGGGACTGGTGGTGCTCGGCATGAACGATGCTGAGCTTGCCGCCAACCCGCTCGCTGAGGAACACGTCGTGCACGACCTCAACCGCGATCCTGAGCTGCCGTTCCCCGACGCAGCCTTTGACGCCGT
Organism: uncultured Solirubrobacteraceae bacterium; assembly: GCA_963743985.1. Lineage (GTDB taxonomy): Bacteria > Actinomycetota > Thermoleophilia > Solirubrobacterales > Solirubrobacteraceae > Palsa-465. The sequence continues at coordinate 28,990 of CAVUSD010000023.1, forward strand.
GACGTGCTGCGTGTCGATCGACTATCTCGTCCGACCAGTCGCGGTTCTACGCGAGGTTGCACGCGTACTACGGCCGCAAGGTGTCGTCGTGATCACGTTCAGCAACCGCTGCTTTCCCTCCAAAGCAATCCGTGGATGGATGATCAGCGAGGCCGACCACCCCGCGATCGTCAGCGCCTACGTTGAGCAGACCGCCGGCTTCGGGGCGGTGACAGCGCAGCGACGCACCCCAGAGGGCGGGGACGGCGACCCGCTCTACGGCGTGTGGGCACGTCGGCTCGGCTAGCCACCGCTCAGCCCGACGTAGCCGCCGGTAGCCACGGCCACGCCGCCGGGCACCGCATCCCTCGGTTCCCGCGCCCTGGGGCAGAGCAGCGCCCCGCTGGCACCGTCGGCGCAGCATCGGTCGGCATAATCTCGGTATGGCCACAATGAGCGCCGCGCGTGACTACAGCCTCATCGGACCGAGCGGCGCCGAGGCAGAAGCGATGGGGCTCGTCGCCGCCGAGTGGTACCACGCCGAAATCCCCCGCAAGCGGATGAAGCAGCTCATGCGCCGCAGCGACGGCCCGGCGCTACGCGACACCGCACTGTGGTTCGTGCTGCTTGCGGTCTTCGCGGTTGCCGCCGGATTGGTATGGCCCAACCTGTGGAGCATCCCGCTATTCCTCGTCTACGGGGTGCTCTACGGATCAGCCTCGGACTCGCGCTGGCACGAGGCGGGCCACGGCACCGCGTTCCGAACCTCGTGGCTGAACGACGCGCTGTACCAAGTTGCGTCGTTCATGAATATGAAGGAGCCGACATTCTGGCGCTGGAGCCATGCCCGCCATCACACCGACACGATCATCGTCGGCCGCGATCGTGAGATTGCGGCCATGCGTCCGCCGGACGTGGCACGGCTCATGGCGAACATCATCGGCTTGAGCGATGCGTGGGGAACCGGAATTTCCGTACTGCGTCACGCACGCGGCCGAGTGACCGTCGAAGAGGCGACGTTCATCCCGGAGAGCGAACGCCCGAAGGTCTACCGCGAGGCGCGCGCCTGGCTCGCCGTGTACGCGCTTGTCGTCGTGCTTGCGATCGTCCTCGAGTCGCCGCTGCCGCTGCTGTACGTCGGCCTGCCGAGCCTCTACGGCCGCTGGTTGTCGGTGCTGTTCGGCGTGTCTCAGCACGCCGGCCTCGCTGAGAACGTGCTCGACCATCGCCTCAACGCGCGCACGATCCACATGAACCCGGTCAGCCGCTTCCTGTACTGGAACATGAACTACCACGTCGAACATCACATGTTCCCGATGGTCCCCTACCACGCGTTGCCCGCGCTGCATGCAGAGGTACGTGACGAATTGCCGGTCCCCTACCCGAGCCTGTTCGCTGCCTACCGAGAGATCCTTCCGACGCTTCTGCGCCAGATGCACGATCCAACGTACTTCGTCCGGCGCGAGCTTCCGGCATCCGCGGCCACGTTTCGCGCTGAGATGCACGAAGCCGTGTTCGAAACAACGTGAGCGAGAACTGGATCGACGTCTGCGCGGCGGACGACATCGACACAGAGGACGTCATCGAGGTGCAGGCCGGCGACCTCGCGATCGCCGTCTACCGGAGCCCGCAGGACACGTTCCACGCCACCGACGCGAAGTGCACGCACGGCCGGGCGGACCTCGCCGCCGGGCTTGTCATGGGCGACCTCATCGAGTGCCCCAAGCACAACGGTCGGTTTGACTACCGCACCGGAGCAGCCGTGCGTGTGCCGTGTCTGGAACCGCTTGCGACCTATCCGGTGCGGGTGGACGACGGCCGTGTGCTCGTGGCCCTCCCGACGAGCTGAGGGCAGCTCGTCAGCCGGGGTAGCTTGCGAGCAACGCACCGGCGGGATCGGTCAGCTGGTCGAGAACCAGGTGTAGCCAACGGTCGTAGAAGCCCCCTGGTAGGCGTTGTCTGCGCCGCCCGTGCCACCGTCGGGGAAGGACATCGTGTAGACGTACCGGTGCGTCGCGTTGGGGACGAACTGGCCGAGAGCGATCGACGCGGGCTGCGCGAAGATCGTCCCCGTGTACAGCGTGACGAACGGCGGACAGGAGGTCACGCAGGTCGGGTCGCCCTGATCGACGATCGTCAGCGTGAGCTTTTTGGAGAGCCCCGGTGAGGCCGGCGTATCGACCGGCGTCGTATGCGTCAGCGTGAACGTACCGTTGGCACTACCGGTGTTCTTGATGTCGACGGTTCCGGTCGCCGTGTTGCCCGGGACAATGTTGCTTGCGGTCAGGATCGCCGCGTTCGACTTCGAGTTCGAGGACGAGATCGTGCCGGCGGTGAACACGTTGCTGGGGTTGGCACTCGTGGAGTTGAAGTTCGCTCCTGACCCGACCGCGACCGCGGCGACGACCAACAGGGCGCCGAATGCCAGGAGCACTTTTCGTGGTGAGGCTTTCCATAACGACTTCATCCTGCGCATGGAGGGGTCCTTTGTGGTGATCGCCTCCGGGCAACCGAACGATTGCTCGTGGTACCGGACTATCGGCAAGATGCCCCTCGACCAATAGCGTCGCGCCGAGGAGCTCGTTCCCTTCCAGTGCCGTTCGTCATCCAGCGCGTGCACGACCGCCGGGGTGATGCGACGGGCGGTCATCCAGCGCTTGGGTTGCTGCGCGCAGGTCGTTCAGCGAAGCCAGAGCGTGGTGCGCGAGCCCTACGTTGTCGTCCGGATCGCCTTCGGACCACTGGGCGTAGCCACGCTTGAACGCGAGGACCCCCATTTCGGCAGCGAGCTGGGCCGTCGGGTCGGGGACACCGCGGGCCAGCAGCGCCGCGGTGATGGCGGCCGCAAGACCGACGCTCTTCAGCGCATCGCGTTCCTGCAGTTCGGTACTGGCGGCGATGGCGGCTTTGAGGCGAGGGCCGAGCCCGCGGTTCATCGGTCCCATTTCGCTGGACGCACGGGCCAGGCCGGCTGCGACCGCATCAAGTGGGCTGGCGCTCGCCGGCGCGTCGGCGATCCCTTCGGCCAGGAGCCGACTCAGTGTCTCTTGCCCCGCCACCAGGACTTCGCGTTTGTCGGAGAAGTGTCGAAAGAAGGTGCTTCGCGTGACCCCAGCGCGATGGGCGATCTGCGCCACGGTGGTGGCGTCGTACCCCTGCTCGCTGAACAGGTCCACGGCCGCGACGACCAGTCGTTCACGTGCCCCGGGTTGCCAACGAGCCATACCGTCATCGTAAGCGATGCGACAGGTGTCCCGTCACCTCGCTACAGTGATGGAACTTCAGTCCCATCACTTGTTAGGGAGCCCATGCACATCTTTGTCACCGGCGGCACCGGCACCATCGGCACCGCGGTCGTTGCCGAACTGCTCGCCAACCAGCACACCGTTCTTGCGCTGGCCCGCTCAGACAGCGCGGCGCATGGCCCTCACGGACGCCGGCGCCGACGTGCTGCGTGGAGGGCTGGCCGACCTCGACGTGCTGCGAACCGGCGCCGCCGAGTCCGACGGGGTCATCAGTCTCGCCTTCAGTCCCGACTACCACAGCGCCGACGGACTCGCGGCAGCCATCGCCGAGGAAAGTGCCGCGATGGGCGTGCTCGGAGAACAGTTGATTGGCAGTGGCCGCCCGATCGTCACCGTCTCGGGGACACCCTGGGTGGCGGGCCGCGCCTCGACCGAGGACGATCCGCTGCCCCTCGACGGACCGGTGGCGGGGCGAGCGCGTTCGGTCAATGCGATGCTCGGTCTCGCCTCACGTGGCGTACGCGCCACCGCTGTCCGGATGCCTCGCACCGTCCACAACGAGGCAAAGGGTGGGTTCGCCGGCATGTTGACCGACCTCGCGCGCCGTAACCGGGTGGCCGGCTACCCGGGTGACGGCACCCAGCGCTGGCCGGCTGTCCACGCACTTGATGCAGCCGTCCTGTTTCGGTTGGCCCTTGAATCAGCCCCCGCCGGCACGTCCTGGCACGCCGTCGCCGACGAGGGCGACAAGGTACGGGATATCGCGGCCGTCGTCGGCCGGCGACTGGACCTGCCGGTCGAGGCGGTGCCGCAGGAGACCTTCGGCCCGTTTGGCCCGATCTTCGCGATGGACCAGCCGGCTTCCAGTGCTCACACTCGCGACGCCCTCGGCTGGCAGCCGACACACCTCAGCCTCCTCGAAGACCTGGAGAAGATTCAGCCTGAGTGAGATCAACCTCCTGCGAGTGGCAGATCACCCCCGGGGACCGTCAGAAGGTCGATCGAGCTTGAGACCGGAGTTGTCTCACTCACGCTGAGACCCCGACACGAGCTGCGATGCTCCTGTTGTGGTGTCTCTCGCGGACTTGGCCCAGGAGGACTTTGTGTCGCTGACCACCTATCGACGCTCGGGGGACGCGGTGTCGGTGCCGGTGTGGATCGCACCGGCGACCGACGCGAGGGGCGGACTGCTCGTCACGACGACCGAGCGCTCCGGGAAGGTGAAGCGCCTACGTCGCGACCACACGGTCGAGCTGCGTCCCTGCGACCGGCGGGGTGCGGTGGCCGCGAACGCTCCGACCGTTGTCGGCCAGGCGGACATCATCTACTCCGCGCCAGAGGTTCGCCGGCTGCGCGAATCGATCCGCGCCAAGTACGGCTCCAGGATGAAGGTCACCGCCGCCGATCAGGGCATCATCGATCCGGCGGAGCCCGCTCGGGTCATCCTCAGGATCACCTGAGTCAGGTCACCAAACCGTCGACCTGGACGATGAGGGGCGCCGAGGCCGTCCTACGTCAGTCTGTGGCTGACCCACGCTCACGCCGAAGCTCAGCCTCAAGCTGCTTGGCTCGCCGCCGGACATGGTCAGGCGTGCCCGTCTGAAACCCGCCCGAACCGCCGGCCTCCTCCCAGGTCCCCTCGCTCCGCATGAACTCGACCTGGTACCACTCGAAGTCCGAAGGGCCGTTGGTGAGAAGCCAGACCGACGCGCCATTACCTCTGATCTCGACATCGACGACCTTGCAGTACCGCGCAGGGATGTCCCCGCGGGCGCGTCTGGCGAGCACGACTCGCTCATCCTTCTCATTCGACACGGGTTAATCGTATGCCCACTTGCTCCTGGGTTCGGTCAGCTTGGTGGCTGCCAGCTGGCCTCGCAGCCGTCTGCGAGCGTTGGTCCAGCGAGTGTCGCCAGGAAGGCGTCCGGTGGGAGTCCGGTCGCGTCGAGGGATATCACCCACCACTGGTGGCGCGGGTGAAACCAGTCGATCGCCCGTCCATGGAGTCCTGCCGTAGTGAGCGCGTTCGCGATCGCCGTCCGCGTGTAGGAGTAGCAGCCGGGGTAGCGCCAGGCCGGCGCGTCCTGGTCGTTGATCGCGACCTCCAGCGCGTCGTCGTCGCCGGTGCCCGGGTGGATGAACGTCACGGCCGCGAGTCCGCCTGGCGCTGTCGTGTCGGCGATCGCGGCCAGCAGTCGGCGAAGGAGCGGCGGGCCGGTGTTGGTCGCGACACCTTGAGCCAAGACGAAGTCGAACCGGCCAAGGCGCGCAAGCGAGAAATCGTCGGTTTGATCGAACGTGGGCTGCTTGAGGTCGAGGATGTCGCGTCCCAGCTCGTGGTCGATCGCCTCGTCGATCAGCCACCGATTGGGGTCCACGCCGGTGTAGCCACCGGACCTGAGGTAGCTGATCAACATCCGCCCGGCTCGTAGCGACCCGCAACCGATGTCGAGCAGTCGATGGTGCTCGCGCAGCCCCAGCGCGTACAGCAGCGCGAACTGTGCGCCACCGATCAAGTCGTACTGGTCGGCTGGCCCGACGTAGGAGCGGTAGTCCCGGTTCTCCATCATCTCGCGACAGGACGCTACCGCTGCCCCGACGCTCACCGAGACTCGTCGGCGGGTGTGCTCGGTGGCCGGTCCATTCGGGGTCGCCATTCGATCCTACGATGAACCCAAATTCGATCCGAGCAGGACGGAGACCGTTTCATGACCGTGCAGCGCCTGGAGCACATCGGGATCGTCGTCGATGACCTTGCGCAAGCGACGGCGTTCTTTGCGGCACTCGGGCTCGAGCTGGAAGGCGAGGCGTCCGTCGAGGGCGACTCGGTAGACCGCGTCAATGGACTCGAGGGCGTGCGGGCGGATATCGCGATCCTGCAGACCCCGGACGGCAACGGCAAGATCGAGCTGGCCAGGTATCACTCACCCTCATACGAAGGAGCCAGCGGGCCGGAGCCGGCCAACGCCCCGGGCATCCGCCACATCCTCTTCGTCGTCGATGACATCGAGGCATCCCTGGCCGGCTTGCGGGCGCAGGGCGGCAGCCTGATCGGCAGGCTGGAGAACTACAAGCACACTTATCGGCTCTGCTACGTCCGCGGCCCGGCGGGGATCATCGTCGAACTGGCGGAGAAGATCAGCTGACGGGCGCGCCGCCCGAAGCGGCGATCTGCCGTTTGACCCAATGCCGCAGTGGCCCGGAGGTGAGCCGGGTGTAAATGCTCGCGCCTTTGCCGCAGAAGTTGTTGGACGTGCTGACGGTGCCCAGGACCGTGGTGCCGTCGGCGCTGAGCAGCGGCGAGCCGCTGTCGCCGTAACAGGTTCCCTGCAGACCAGCCCCCGCGCGTCCGGTCAGACAGATCTGCGTCGCCGCGTCATACTCGGAGCCGGCCAGCTGCCGGCAGCGCGCGTCAGAACGCACGCGCATCGCGAGGCCGTGCAGCTGATTGCGCCGAAGCTCGGACTCGTGGTTGCTCGTCAGTCCCCAGCCGAGCACGAACACCGGCGCTCCCGCCCTGGCGGCACGGCGGGATCCAAGCCTCAACGGTTTGAACGGCGCGGCCCGGCGCAGGTGCAGCACCTCAACGTCATCGGGGAAGCTCTGATGCAGCGTGGGGTCAATCGGAGCATGCGCGACCCGGTCGACCCCGATCCGGACGCCCGTCCGTGGGTTCCGATGAGGATGAGACCATTGGCGGCCGAATACCACCGAGACCGGCCGCAAGCTGTGAAACGGCACGTGCAGAAAGCAATGTCCGGCGGTCACGACGAGGCGGGGCGCGATCAGGGCCCCGCCGCAGAGCGTGCCCTGCCCACCCGCAAAGTCGTTCGCGATGACCTGCACCACCCCCGGGTAGCGACTGGCACGGATCGTCTTGCCACCAATCACCGCGCCAGCTCCTGCCGGCGCGAGCAGCAAGGCCGCGCAGCACGCCAGCAACGCACGACGCGGCGAAAGCATCTGAGGTGCGGTAGCCGACGACCCGAGCCGCATCATCGAACATCCTTTCGAGTGGGGGACTCTTGAGGGGCGGAAGTCTTACATGGCGCTGGGCCAGCGACCGATCTCGGTAGCGGTCGCGCCCAGGGCTCACCCCGGCGCGCCCGTGGCCGGAGCGGTGCGGCCTGGCGGCCCGTAGAAAAGTTCAGGGTCGGCTCCTGATTGTCGAAGACGAGTCGACCTCACAGACTCACGGATGCCGAGCGACGATCGTGTCGCGGCTATCGGTGCCCATACGAACTTTCCGCAGGACATTGCGGTTGGAGGTAGGAGATGCTTCGTCGTGCGCTCAAAATCGGCGGGCTGATGCTGGCTTTGTTCCTGATCCCGGTCGCCGCTGCCACAGCCGACCGGATCAACCTGGACTTCGAAACGGGGCCCGCGTTCGGTACGGCGATCTTCAACGATTACCTCGCGGCCGGGTTTGTCAGCTTTCCTCACGACCCCGGTTATCAGCCGGTGCGAGTCGACGTCGGAAACCGCGCCCATTCGGGCCACGTCGTCCTCGATGCGAGCGTCGGTCGCTGCATCGACGAGGGCTACCCCGACTGCGAGTTCGCTCCGGGGGTCACCACCGGCGTGCTGAGCCGCACGGCGAGTTCGGTGAGGGTGTTCGCCGGCGAACTGGTCGCAGGCGACCCTCCCGGGCCTGCACAACTGATCGCCTTTCGCACCAACGGCACGGAAATCGACGGCCCAGAGGTCCAGATCGACCCGAGCGGCATCAACAAGGTGCTGTCGGTCTCAAGCCCCGCTGCCGACATCAGCAGCTTCGAGGTGATCGCGAAGAACGGCGACCTCGGCTTCGATGACCTGACGCTCGACTACCCCACCAACTCCCTGCCGGACATCGCACCCAGCACTTCCCAGCGGGTCGTGCCGCTCGTGTCAGGCGCAACGACACCGGTGCAGGTCAGCGTCGGGCGGCTGAACGGGTCAAACGGTCCCGTGCGCGTGTCCGCGTCAAACCTGCCCCCGGGGATCTCGGCACAGCCGGTCACCGTGTCCGGCAGCACCACCACCGCGACGCTCGACCTGGTCGCCGCCCAGAACGCACCGTCGACGAACTTCACCGTAGTGCGGACGACGATCACCGCCGATCCGCTCCAAAACGCCGCCGTCGCGCCGGCTAAGCGATTCACGCCGCTCGATGTCCGTGTCGCGAACCCGTACGCGCTGCAGCTCGCCGACGGCACGAGCCCGGATGTCGCCCTGCCCGCCTGTGCGCCGGTCGACGTGCCTCTCAAACTCCCGCGCGACATTGCACTGAACGACACGATCCACCTCGGTGTGACCGGGCTCCCCGCCGGCGTCAGCGCCGACATCAGGCGGTCAGCAGACGTGGTGCCCGGCAGCGGCCTGAAGACCGACCGCACGATCCGCTTGACGCGCACGACCGCCGCGGCGCTGCCCGCCGACGTGACGGTCCAAGCGCAGGCGCCCGAGGGCAGCCGCATCCTGAAACTGCACCTCAGCGCCGCCACGTCGTCGGCGACCGTCAGCACGGGATTTGGATTGACGCCGCGCCTGTTGACCGACGGGACGCAGATCCAGGTCACCGGCAACGGGTTCTGTCCCGGGACGAAGGTGAGCGTCGGCAACGTCCAGGCGTCGGCTGACGCGACGCTCATCGACGCGCACAGGCTCAGCTTCCACGTGCCGGCACTCGCCACCACCGGACACGTCACGATCGTCCCGGCTCAGGGCGACCCCGCCTACGACGCAGGCAACACGCTCGGAATCGACAGCTTCCGGAACACCGACGGTTTCCAGTTCCAGAACTTCGATTACGACGGACTGTCGCTCGGCGAGCTGACCGACGCCTTCGGGTCCGACGCGCTGTTTGTGCGCGTGAACCCGTGCGGACTCTGGGGTGGGGACTGCAGCTTCAACACCGGGATTCTCAATCCGCTCGCCGCAATCGAGTGGCCGATCATGAGCAAGGCCCTGAGCGCCAGCAACGGGCACTGCTTCGGAATCAGCCGGGCCGTGCAGGAGTTCCTTGCCGGGTACCGGTCGATCAGGTCGTTCACGGCGGGCGGCTCAGCGTTCACGATCCCAGCTGCCGATCACCCCCAGACCGCCGTGGGCCACTTCCTCGATGGTCAGCACGCCCTCCAGGCCTCCGCGGAGTTCCTCGGGGCTTGGTTTGATCGCGCCAAGCCGGTCAAGGATCAGCTGGCGAGACTGCAAACCGCGCTCGCCCATGGAGGTTTTCCGATCGTCACGCTCCAGCACGGCCAGCAGGGCCACGCCGTGATCGCCTACAACGCGGTCTCCAATCCGGACGGCACCGTTGACGTCTACGTCTATGACTCCAACCGACAGTTCGTGCCGTCCGAAGACACCAGCGCCCCCCGCCACGCCGGTCAGGTACTCGGCAGTGTGATCCACATGGATCCCAACCGCGGTGCGTGGTCGTTCTTGATGGCCGACGGTACGACCTGGGGCGGTGGCGACGGCGGCACGATATTCGTCGCTCCTGAGTCACTGATCCCCCAGAACCCCTCACTGCCTGGCATCTCGACCATCGGAAACTCGCTCGGATACCTGGTGTTCGGCTCAGCCGACGGCTCGGTTCGCAGCGCTGGGACCCCGACCGATGCGTCGTACCTACCGACGCTCGATTCGCATGCGCTTCCCGGCGCCGCCGGCACGATCATCACCCGAGGCCACTCACTGGCGACCACGTTCGTCGGCGGCAAGCGCGGTCGCTACAGCGCCGCGGTGGCGGGCCGTGGGTTCGTCGGATCGATCACGGACGTCATCACGGCGCCCGGAGTTCACGACACGCTCAGCGGTCTGGGCGACTCCGTCAGCTTCGCCAGCGGGATGGCCCGGCCGCTGACCGTCGAGCTCGCGCGGCGCGCCCGCGGTGCGAGCGCCACTGCGTGGTCAGCGACGCTCAAGGATCACGCGGAGTCCGATCACGCGGAGACCGCGGCGCTGAGTGCGGGCGGGACACTCAACTTCAGCCACGGCGGCGGCCCCACGACCGTCTCACTCACGCTCTCGAGCGTCCGGGCCGGTTCGGGGGCCGCCAGTTTTGCCTCAGGCCCGATACACGTGGGCGGTGGCGCTCGCATCGCCGTCAAGCCAGGCACCGGGCTGCGCTCGGTCACGGTCTCGACCCGGGATCGCAGTGGCCGGACGCACACCGTCACCCTCCGAAACCGGGCCGCCCGTCCGGCAACGCTCAGGCTCAGCCATCCGCGGCTGAATGGCTCGCGCGTCACGACCCGTGCTCGTATCGCCGGACTGCACGCACCCGCGGTGTTGGGCGTCGTCCTGCGCGTCGTCGAACGCGGGCGCGTGACCGTCCGGCGCGTGGCGAGCCTCGCGCAGGTCCACAATGGCCTCGACACATTCACGTTCCCTCTGCCGCGAGGCCTGCACGGTCGCGTTCATCTGCTGACGAACGCCAACCTCGATACCGGCGAGCAACCGGACGACACCCACGGTGAGGGCTCCTAGGCAGCGGCGAACTGCGGGGCGAGCTGAGCTAGTCGCAGCTGGTTGCCAGAAGGGTCGCGCAGCCCGCAGTCCCGTCCATATGGCATGTCAGCCGGCGCCGTCGTGAACTCCACGCCGGCTTCGCTGAGGCGCTGGTAGTCGCCGTCCACATCTTCGGTGACGAGGAATACCGCCCCCGCGAATCCCTTCGCCATCAACGAGCGGACCTGGTCGGCAGTGGCGGAGTCCATCATCGGCGGGCCTGGGATCGCCATCAGCACCACGGCGAAGTCGGGCTGGCCCGGCGGGCTGACCGTCAACCAACGGAAGTCACCCAGCTCGGGCATCGTGACGTCGTTGCGAACCTCCCAGCCAAGCTTGCCGACATAGAAGCCGAGCGCCTCGTCCTGGTCATGGACCCAAAGTTGTGCGTTTTGTACGTGCATCGTCGATCCTTTCAGTGGTGTGCTGAGAGAACCTAATCCGTCGCGACCGCCCGGTCTTCTCGCTTTGTGCTGTGTTGGGGACGCCCGTACAGCCGTACGTAACAGGCAGGGACGATCACCTGCGCGGAGGCCGGCGGGAAGCTCGCGCGGTAATCTGTCGGCGTCTTGCCGAAGTGGCTCTTGAAGCTGGTGGTGAACGACCCGAGGCCGATCAATCCGACGTCAAGACAGATCTCGCTGACCGGCCGGTCCGTGTTCCGCAGGAGCGCGGCGGCACGCTCGAGCCGGCGGGTCATCAGGTAGGCCTTCGGCGACTCGCCGAACGTGCGGCTGAACTCGCGGCTGAAGTGCGCCCGCGACAGGCCGGCGGCGGCCGCCAGGTCAGCGACACCGATCCGCTCCGCGTAGCGCCGGTCGGCGAGATCGCGTGCGCGCAACAGATGCCTGGCGGCAGGCACCGGGGTCATGTGGTCAGGCGGCTGTTGCCGGCACGACACAATGGCGAGCAGATGCCATGCGACTGGTTGCTGATCGATGGATCGAGCCTCATCTTCCGTGCTTACTATGGCGCGCTGGCCAGAGCGCGCGTCACGCCGACAGACGGGAACGCGGTCGCCGGCTTCGTGGACAGGCTGGCGCGCCTGGTCATCGACCGCCGGCCCCACCAGCTGGTGATCGCCGACGACTGGGCGTGGCGGCCCCAGTGGCGAGTAGACCTCATCGCTGACTACAAAGCTCACCGGGTCGCCGAGCCGGTTCCGCCCGGTCTGGTGTCTGACCTTCCCGTGATCACCCAGTTGCTCGAACACATCGGGATCGACGTCGTCGGAGTTGCCGACTACGAGGCAGAGGACGTGATCGCCACCTTGACCACACTCGCGCCCGGGACCGTCGAGATCGCCAGCGGTGACCGAGACCTGTTTGCGCTGGTGGAGGACCCACGCGTGCGCATCCTGTATCCGGAGCGGACAGGACTAACAGTCATCGACGAAACCGAGATCACGCGGCGCTACGCGGTCCCGGGCCGCCGATACTCGGACTTTGCGATCCTGCGCGGCGATCCCTCTGACGGGCTTCCTGGCCTCAAAGGCGTCGGGGCCGTGACCGCGGCGGCGATGATCCGCCGCCACGGAGACATCATGGGGGTGCTGCGCGACCGTCCGTTGCATCCGGCAGATCGCGCATACCTGCAGGCCGCGATCACCGTCGTGCAGCCTGTCGCTGATCTTCCGATCGCCCTCCCCCGCGGCCGCAGAGACACCTACCCGAGCAACGAGCCCGCGTTGCGGTCACTCGCCGCATGCCACGCCGCAGAGGACTCGGTCGACCGGCTCCTGAAGGCCCTCACCAGCCTTGTGGCGCAACGATCCCCAGGCTGCTCGGCCGCTGCCGACCCGTAGACGAGGACCTCGTCTCGCGTCCGCCAACCGGACCCTGCTCGAGGCGGACGCTGAGTCCGTCTCAAACGAAGGCCCGGCTCGCGAATGCGCGAGCGCCAGGTGGTCAGTTCCGAGCCCCACCATGGCGCTTGGTCGTCTTGAACCGCACCGTGCCGGTCGTGATCCTCCGGCTGTGGCCGGCTGTGATCTGAGCCACCGTGAGTCTCACAGCGAGGTGCCGGTGGGCTTTCAGCAGCGCGCGTCCCTGCTTGTTGAGACTGACCCGCAGTCGCGCGCTCTGGCCGGCCCGGATCGTGGCCGATGCCCTGCCGAGGACGACGACCCTGTGGGTGACCCTGGGCCTGTGCCGTGCGGACACAGCGACGATCTTGTGACCCCGGCGAGTCTCCTTGACTGTCAGCTTCATCGTCACCCGGCAGCTGGTTTGACCGCTGCAGCTGATGAGCTCGCTCACAGACGTCCCGGACACGCGCGGCTTACCCGCTTTCGCCTTGCCCGGAACGGGAGGCGGCGGCGGTGGTGAAGTCGTCTTCAGCGTCTGATCGGCCCCCGTCAGCGTGCCGAAGTCGCCCGTCGCGATGGCCCGATAGTGGATCGTCGTCCCCGCCGGCAGTCCGGTCAGCGCCGAGCTGAACGTGTCCGTGGCGTCATCGGGAACCAGTGTCTGGACGGCCGTCGTCTGACCGTAGGCCGGGGTGGTGCCGAACTGGAATGACACTGCGACCGCGGCGCCGTTCGGGTCGACCGACCCCGCAACCGTGGCCGCCGACGTGGTCACCGCGGAGGATCCGCCGGTGACTGGCGAGCCGGACTCGTAGGCGTCGCTGAACAGCGACAACGCGCTCGGTAGCGGGCTGGTGAACAGGAAAAACGGCGTGCCCAGCGCCGCACCCTGACATGCCGCCCCGTCCTGGTTGAACGGGTTGGCGGTGCAGCCGGACGAGATGGGCTCCCGCACGTCAGCCTGGGCGTCAGAGGCGAGCGGTACGTCGCTCTCGTCGAGCACGAACCTGGGGTCGGCCGCGTTGACGAAGTGGCCGGCGAATGCCTTCTCGACGCCACCGCCAATGTCCTCTCGCCAGGTGACGTAGGGCGTGTTGCCCGAGAACGTGATGTCCGGTCGAGACGCGCTGTTGGCCCCAGTCGAGATCGGCGCGCCATCGTTAGCCAGTTCGAAGTGGGTGCCCCCCACCAGGCGGGACACGAACACCTGCTTGACCCCGTTGTGGGGACCCTCGTCCCAGGCCACCCACGGCACTGTCGGGTTAGCCGAGTCCATCGTCCCCGCAGCCACTCGTGGGTCCTCGGCATCCGCGTTGGTGTCCTTGTTCAACGAGCAGCCGGCCTCGGCGGTGTCAGACGCGGCGCAACCACCAAAGTGGTTGGTGCCACTGGCATCCAGCAGGGCGCTGGTCTGACTGCCGACCGCCGTCCAGGTGAAGCCTCCGCGCCCGGGTGTCGCGTCCGTGAGTCCCTTGGCCGCGAACACCATCTCGTTGTCGTGGGTGAGGCCGCTGATCGCGTTGTCTGTATTGCCCGTCTCATACCAGACGACCCACGGGACCCCGTCCTGCACTCCGGCGGCATTCTTGCCGGTGAACGCGATGTCGGGCTCGATCCCGCTGCGCGTCGGGTCGACATTCAAACTCGGATCAGCGCTGCCGGGCCCGACCCGCCCAGCGCCCGTCTGCTGGAAGCAGAAGCCGCCGACGGCCGGGACGTCCGTGCCAGCGACGACCCCGGCCGGGGTGACGCCGTCGCAGTTCGCCATGCCGGGACCCTCCGGCCGGCTGACGAAGATCTGGTCGACGCCGTCGACCGGCAGCGCTGTCGTCTCCTGCCAGGTCACCCACGGACCTGGCTTCGTCGAGTCCGCCGCCGAGCCGCCCGCCACGGAAGGATTCTCGGCGTCTTGATCGGTGTGGATGTTCAGTGACGGCACCGGTACCGTGCCGCCGCCCGAACCACGGCCCTGGCCACCGAAGATCCATTTGCCCTGGTTGGCGTCGCCAGTGTTGTCAAACCGACTGGCAAAGACGTTATCGGCACCGAAGCCCGCGCCGCTCGTGTCCTCGTACCACGTCGCCCACGGTACGGTTCGTCCGGCGCCGGCGAAGTCGATCGCCGGCGCCTCGCCATCTTGACCCTGGTCGAAGTTCAGCGAACCGGAGAACGCTGGCGACGCGCTGGACCGCCCGCCCGCCGTCCCGGCGCCGCGCGTCGTCCACGCGCCGGCAGCGAACGATCGAGAGAACACCTGATCCTTGGAGCCGCCCGCCTCCTGCTGACGGAAGATCGCCCACGGAACCGCCACCTTGCCCGCGGTCAGCGCGCCGCCGACCACGTCCGCGTTTGTCGGGTCCTCACCGCTGACACTCGACGCCGGGTTGATCCCGGACGCAACGTCGTCGTTGACCTGCGCGCCTGGCGGCAGTGCCTCGAATGCACCGGCCGTCCCGGCGACGGCCAGGACGGCAACCGTGCCCGCGACGGCCAGACTCGGTCGCCCGACCTTGCGTATCTGAATCCTCATCACTCTCTCCCTCAATTGATTTCACTGGTTTGACTCCCACT
Source organism: uncultured Solirubrobacteraceae bacterium (assembly GCA_963743985.1). Lineage (GTDB taxonomy): Bacteria > Actinomycetota > Thermoleophilia > Solirubrobacterales > Solirubrobacteraceae > Palsa-465. Next base: position 44,089 of record CAVUSD010000023.1, read on the forward strand.
GCGTGGGAGCTCCTGCCGCGTCGCTGAAACACCAGTTCATGGATCGCTCACGTGTGGTTGGCTGGTCTTGATGGGTCCCGAGCGCTCAGGCCCGGGCCTCGAGCACCAGGTTCAGAGGCGTCTCCGCGGCGCGGCGAACCGATCTGAAGCCGCCGTCGAGCATCACCTCACGCAGGCGGGCCTCGCCGGCTTGGGTGCCAAGTCCGGCGCGGCCGGCTTGCGACAGCGATCCAGGTGTGCACAAGAGCGTGGAGAATCCGTAGTACATGCGTCCCACGGGATTGAAATTGTCGTCGATCCGGTCTCCGGCGAACGGCTCGACGAGCATGCATGAGCCACCGTCAGCCAAGGCCGCGCGTGCGTGCCGGGCCGCGCCCACCGGATCCCCGAGGTCGTGCAGGGCGTCGAAGAACGCGATCAGGTCGTACCCGCCGCCTGCGTATTGGACGGCATCCTGTACCTCAAAGTGCACCCGGTCCGCAACACCGGCGTCCCGCGCGCGGATCCGGGCCGTGGCAATCGACTCCGGGTGGACGTCGATGCCGGTGAAGGTCGACGCCGGAAACGCCTGTGCCATCAGAATCGTCGACACGCCGTGGCCGCAACCGACATCGGCGACCGTGCCCCCGCGTTCCAGCTTCTCGGTAACGCCAGTAAGCGCCGGTAGCCATTCCGGTATGAGGTGCATGCGGTAGTTGGCGCCGAAGGAGCGCTCGGTGCCGCAAAAGAGACCCTCATGGTGCTCATGCCAGCCGATGCCTTCTCCGGTGCGGAAGTGCCGCGCGACGCGCATCCGGCCATCGATCACGGCGGTCGCGGCCTGGAAGATCCCCGCCATCGCCACCGGGCTCGACTCGTCGGCAAGGACGAACGCGTGCTCAGCGGGCAGCGCGTACGTGTCCTCGTCGACGTCATAGGTCACGAAACCGCCGGCGGCTTGTGCGTTGAGCCACTCGCGGACGTACCGCTCGTGGGTGCTCGTGCGCGCCGCCAGTTCGCCGGCTCGGATTGGCTGCGCGTCAGCCATCGCGCGGTACAGGCCGAGCTCGTCGCCCACGGTCACGAGCGCGGCGTTCAGTGCGGCGCCGACCTCAGTGGCGATCTGACCCGCGAATGCCTCGATACGACTCTGGTCGAGTGTCTGCATGGTGTCCTCCTTCGGTTGTGTGCCAGGCACCGTATGTCCGGATCGGCGACGGTTCCTGAGATGTGTGTGAGGTCTCTCTGAGACGGGCCGCAGGCATACCGCAAGGTGGGCTGTCACCTCAGCAACTCTTCAGGGAGACCTCATGATTCGGGCACGGGACGCTCTACGTTTGCGCCTCCCGAACCCAGGAGGCAGATATGGACCCCACCGATTACATCCAGGTCGTCACGTTCCAGCTGGCGGACCTCGACCCCGATGAGTATCGGGTGCACTGTGAGACGGCGGCGCCAGCGTTCACGGCAATCCGAGGACTCCGCGCCAAGGCGTGGCTCGAGAACTCGTCGGTCAACAGCTACGGCGGTGTGTATGCGTGGGAGAGCCGGGAGGCGATGGAGGCCTACGTCAGCGGTCCGCTCTTTGGCGCGCTGCGCGCGGACCCAAGGCTGGCCAACGTGACGACACGTGACTTTGGCTTGCTGGAGCGGCCGACCGAGATCACACGCCGTCGATGAATGGCTCGCCAACACCGCAGCCGCCCGTGGTCCGTGGACCGCGAATTGGCTCTGTACACTGGCCGGGGAGCCGATGAGGCCAGGCACCTTGCAGTCGACGCTCGATCAGCGCGCCGGCGCGCTGATCGGACGCGAGCGCGAGCGGGCAGCGTTACTCGAGCTCGTCGAGCGAGACGTGCCTCTGGTCGCCGCGGTGCACGGCATCGCCGGTGTCGGCAAGTCGACGCTGGTGCATGCCGCCGCCTTGGACGCGCGCGCACGTGGCACACGTGTCGTCGCGCTTGACGGCCGCGCGTTCGAGCCGACCGAACGCGGCTTTCTCGCGTCGCTGGGAAGCGCGCTGGGCGCGCCAGTGGGCACGATTGCCGACGCGACCGCGGCGCTCGCGGGTGACGCGCGGGTCCTACTCACGATCGATACGCATGAGCGGTTACGGCTTCTCGACACCTGGCTGCGTCAATCGTTCGTGCCGGCGCTGCCCCAGAACGCCCGGCTCCTGCTGGCGGGACGTGACACTCCCTTGGCGTGGCAACGGGACCTTGGTGATCTGGTGCGCACGATTCGGCTTGAGAACTTGAGCGACGCGGCAGCGCGAACCCTGCTGCGTCGCGCCGGCGTGGACGGCGCGGTCGCCGGGCGTGTCGCCCGGGTGGCGCGCGGGCACCCGCTCTCGCTGCAGCTGGCCGCCGGTGCGCTGGCCGAGCGCCCGGGATTGCCGGCAGAGGACGTCGTGCTCGGGCCGATCGTCGACGAACTGGCCCGCCTGTACATCGATGGGCTTGATTCGACGACCCGACGCGCCCTCGACGCCGCCGCCGTCGTCCGTCGCACGACGCTGACCTTGTTGGAAGCGATGCTGCCGGGCGATGACCCCGCCGAGTTGTTCAGCGTGTTGCGTGCGCTGCCATTTGTCGAGCTCTCTGCCGAGGGTCTGGTCATTCACGACACGGTGCGTGTGGCCACGAGCGCGTTGCTGCAGGCATCGGATCCAGCTCGTCACCGCAGCCACCGTCGTGCCGCGTGGTCCCGCCTCCGCGCGGAACTGCGCACCGCCGGGCGAGCCGATCTGTGGCGCTACACCGCCGACATGCTCTATCTCGTCGAGAACCCCATCGTTCGCGATGCGTTCTTCCCGAATGACTCCGACGAGTTCACGATGGAGCCTGCCCGCCCCGATGATCGGGCGGCGATAACGGCGATCAGCGCGGCCCAGCAGGGGCCCCAGGCGACCGCGCTCGTCGATCTCTGGTGTCGCTCGGCGCCGGACGCCTTCCGGGTCGTGCGTGACATCGCGGGGGTGGTGCAGGGGTTCTCGAGCCTGTGCCAGCCGCAGGACGTCAGTCGATCGCTGCTGCGAAGCGATCCTGTCACCGCCGCGTGGATGGACCATCTGCGCCGCGATCCGGTGCCCCCGCGCCAATGCGTCCTGTTCAACCGCCACGCGCTGGCAACCGGCGACACGGCCACGGCGACGCTATGGCTCGACGTCAAGCGTGCCTACCTGGAGCTCCGCCCGCGCCTGCGGCGGCTGTACACACCCGTGCCCGACCTGGATCGTGCGCTGACCGTGCTTGCCCCCCTCGGGTTCGCGGCGCTGCCGGGCGCGCGGGTGGAGATCGGGCGAGCCGCCGAATGGACGCTGGTCAACGACTTCGGGCCGGGCTCGGTTGATGGCTGGCTCAGCGAAGTCGTCGGGCGGGAGCTTGCGGCTGACGAGCCGACCGGGCTGGACCCGACGTCGCGACGCCTCGTGCTCGCCGGCCGCGGTGTCGACCTCAGCCGGCTGGAGTTGGACGTCTTGCAGCATCTACAGAGCCGCAAGGGCGTCGCAGTGACCCGCGAAGAGCTGCTGCGTGAGGTGTGGGGGCACCAGTGGACGGGCGCAAGCTCGAACGTCGTCGAGGCGGTGGTGAGCGGATTACGCAGGAAAATGGGCGACCACGCGGCCGCGCTCGAGACCGTGCGCGGCATCGGCTACCGGCTCGGTCCGCTGGACTGAGCCAGCGGCAGCGCGGGGGTCAAGAGTGTCAAGCCGGGCCCCGTGCGTCGGGCCTGGCCCGACGGTCACGGGCGTCAGCCAATGACCGGCGTCTCAGCGGATTTCGTACCGGTCCCCGTACGTGTGCCAGACCAGCGGAGGCTGCAGGGCCAGGTTGTGCTCACGGAGGAAGACCCGTTGTTCGTCATCGATGCGTGAGGTGTCATGGTGCCCGCGTTCGCGCTTCATCGCGGCGCGTCGCACGTCAAGGAAAACGTTGAGGTAACGGGTCTGGCGGCCACCATCGGCAGGTGTCCGCGCCAGCCGGCGAGCGCGCGCCCGCAGTCCGCCGAAGCTGTTTGGGCCCGGTCCCGGCCCGTGCATCACCATCGCGTCGTAGTAGATGAACTGGCCGAGGTTGCCGAGTCCGTCGGCCTTCGCCCGCGATACAGCAGGATCGAAGTACACGCGGTCGAGCTCGCGCATCTGCATCTGGCGGAACACGGGATCGCGGGCCGCTCGGCGCCACGCGACGACGAACGCACGCCCCAGCCCACGATGTGACGCCGACCCGTCCACACGCCGGAGCGCCGGAATGAAGCGCGCAAGCGGATCATGAGGCTCCGCGCGGGCGTACGCTCGGACGAGCGCCAGCATGTCGCCAGTTCCCGAGCAGAACCCGATCAGACCGCCGGTGTATCCGCGCCCGTCGTGGATGTCCTGGATATAGGCGTACTCCCGCTGCCAGTCGAGAGTCGAGTTCTCCGCACTGGACACGAGCTCCATCGCGATCTGCTTCTCCCGCGGCCTATCCAACCCGGTCCGGCGCCTCAGCCGCGACCCGGGAGCCCCGGCACCAGTTCCGCCCGAAGCGATCACGGGCGCCGGCGGCCGCCCGGCCGGACCCTTGAACGCGATCACCTGGTCGGCTCCAATCGTCCAGACCAGTCCGTCGGCGATGATCGTCGCCGCCGCCGCCGCCGCCGCCGCCGCCGCCGCCGCCGCCGTCAGCGTCAGTCCACAGCAGCTTCAGGTCCTGGCGCAGGAGAGAGGCGGTATCGGTCTTGCCAAACTGGAGCACGAAACCGCGGACGAGCGCGGGGTCCCCAGTCCCGAGGTCAAGATCGCCGGCGCTGGGCGCCGCCTGGGGTCCGGTCGCTGCAGCGGTCCGGTGGTAGGTGGGCCAGTCAGAGCCGAAGCCAGTCCTGCGCCGCCGGCCTCGCGCGAGCGCCGAGTTGTGCGTCGGTGTCCGATACTCCGCGACGACGTTCTGTGAGACCTCGGCGCCACGTAGCGAAGTGGGGACCGTGCGGGGTGAGCCTCCCGAACCGCATGCCGCCACCGCGCCTGCGCAGCCAACTGCGGCGACCAGCCCGGCCGCGCGCCGAGGCCGAACGGCCGGCACCTTCAGTGGCATCGGGGTCGACCGGCGGCGCGACGAGCACCTGCTGGGTGTGCAGCTGCCATCTCACCGAATGGTAGGTGGCCCAGGCATGAGCGACACGATGGGAGGGCAACCGCATCCTCGACGCCCGCCCCACCCGCGGCACAGAAGGGACCGTTACAAGCCGTTCGGCTCCGGGACGACCAGCCCGGTTTCGTAGGCGACGACAACGGCCTGGGCGCGGTCGCGCAGACCCAGCTTGGCGAACACGCGGCTGACGTGGGTCTTGACGGTGTTCTCCCCCAGGACGAGCTCGCCGGCGATCTCGGCGTTGGAGTGGCCACGGGCGATCAGTCGCAGCACCTCGAGCTCACGTGCAGTGAGGTCGGAAAGACGCTCGGGCGGCGCCGCGTCGACGGGCCGCGCGACGACCGCGAAGCGCTCCACCAGCCGTCGGGTGATGGCAGGCGCCAGCAGGGCGTCTCCAGCCGCGGCCACCCGAATGGCGTCCAGCAGCCGGTCGGAGGGTGCGTCCTTGAGCAAAAAACCGCTGGCGCCGAGGCGCAATGCCTCGTAGACGTATCGCTGGACGTCGAAGGTCGTGAGCATCACCACCGCGGCGGTCAGGTCAGCATCGCCCAAGATCGTCTCGGCAGCGCGTAAGCCGTCGAGCCCCGGCATGCGGATGTCCATCAGGACGACATCGGGTCGGCGGCGGCGCACAACGTCGATCGCGGCCCACCCGTCGCCGGCCTCCCCCACGACGCGTAGGTCCGGCTCGGCATCGATGATCACGTGAAAGCCAGCGCGCAGGAGCGCCTGATCGTCGGCGATGACGACCGTCGTGGGTTTGACAGCGGGGGCGTCGGGCGACGCCGGTCCGGCGGCGAACACAGGCACGATGCGGCGCAGCTCGGGTACGCGAACGCCGCCGGCGGGCCGCAGCAGACCCTCCACCGCTCGCCCCGCGAGATGCGCGACCGCTTCGGTGACGAGCGCCTGACGAGGCTCAGCCGCCGCGCATATCCGCTCTGCCACGTCAGCGGCCACCGCAGGCTCCCCTGCGTCGACGCCAACCCGGACGACGATCTCGTCGCCGACGTCGACGAGCGCCGCGGCTGCGCGCACGGCGTCCGCGGGCGCGTCGAAGGCGGCGACCACGCGGTCAGTCGACAGCAGCTCGCCGTCGTGCGACCTGACCACCTGCCGGGCTCCGGGTCCGGCCTCGGCCGCCACCAGCACCGTCCGCATCAAGCTCATCGGTGCATGATCGCGCTGCCGAGCGCCTGCGGGAGTCCGACCACAGGGTGACGCGCGCGGACGCAGGTCATTCCGGACGGTGACGTCAGAGACCCGATTGCCAGCCACAGTGACCGGCGTCAACTACTTGTCAGCAAGGAGTCAAACCGAGATGATCTCGTTCATGCCCGCCAAGGGCCCGCCCATCGCCCGCCGCGACATCGCCATCGCCGTCGTGTTCGCCGTTCTCACTGTGCCCTTCATCGGGCTGCAGGACGGCCACCATGGCGAGAACGTCGGCGCGCGACCCGTGATGGGCTTTCTGATCCTGCTTGCCGTGGTCCCGGTGCTGTGGCGCCGGCGAGCGCCGCTGATCGCCGCGTCCGGCACGCTGATCGGCACAGCGATCCATGTCGCGATCTACGGCACGATCACCCGTTGCGGGCTGCTCCTGCCGCTGCTCTTCGTCGAGGCATTTGCCGTAGGCGCCTGGCTGGATCGTCCCGAGGCCTTCGTCGGGCTCGCGATCGTACTCGCGTCCAGCGTCGTCCTCCTCTCGGCCGACGCGTCGGCGGGCTGGTCCGGTTTGACCGTCGCGGTCCCGATCTCGGTTGCGGTCTGGTTCATCGGGCGGGTGGTCCGCTCCCGCGCGGGGATGGTGGCCCGGCTGCGTGAACGCAATACGGAACTGCGTGCCCAGCGTGAAACCAACGCGCGTCTGGAGGTGGAGAGCGATCGCGTGCGGCTGTCGGGCGAGCTTGACGAGCTGCTGCGCACTCGGCTGTCGGAGCTGACCCAGCTCGCCGAGGCAGGCGCCGGGGACGATCGGGACGCCGGAGCGGCATTTGCTCGGATCGAGGCCGAGAGCCGCGCGACGCTGGACCAGATGCGGTCGGTCGTGGGCCTGCTTCGCGATGGCGATGTCGCCACGACCGAACCCCAGCCGACGCTGGCCCACCTCGACGCGTTGCTGCTCAACCAGAAGGGCAGCGAGGCGCGTCTGACCGTCAGCGGCGAGCCGCGCGTGCTGCCGGCCGGCCTGGAGCTCTCGGCGTACCGCGTGGTCGAGCATCTGCTGGCCGCCACCGACGACGCGCCCGGCGTGCAGGTCCATGTCGACTTCGGAGCCGACGCGCTCGAGGTGACGGTCAGCGGCCCAGCCCGCGCCAGCCGCCGACGGACCGAGGCCGCGCTTGCCCGGGCGCGCGAGCGGCTGGCGCTCCATCACGGCAGGCTGGAGTCGGAGAGTGCCGGTGGTCGTACGCGCGCGACCGCCGCCCTCCCGGTGCTCGTGCCTGCATGATCGCGCGTGTCGCCGCGCCACAGTTCCTCCTGGGAGCCGCGGCCGCCAGCTGTGCCGTTCTCGTGCTGGGGTCGCTGGAGGCGGTCGACACCGGATGGATCCTGCTGGTGCTGCCCGTCGTGGCGTTCCTGGCCGGCCGCGCCCCCGCGTGGCCGGCTGGAGCGCTGGCCGTCGCGCTCCTGCTCGGCGGGGTCGCCGCCGCTCAGGTCATCGCCTTCGACAACGACTCGCTTGTCCCCTACATCATGCTGCCGATCACCCTCTACCTGGCCGGCCTGGCTCTTCGGGGTCGTGAGGCCGTCGCCGGAAGACTGGTCGAGCAGGCCGCCGAGCTCGAGGCCGAGCGCGACGCCTACGCGCAGCTATCGGTTCGTTATGAGCGGGCCCGGATCGCCGCCGAACTCCACGACGTCGTCGCCCACGCGATCTCGGTGATGGTCGTACAGGCCAGCGCGGGACAGCGCCTCGCCGTCAGCGAGCCCACGCGCGCGGTTGAGACATTCGATGTGATCGCCACCGCTGCCCGTCAGGCGCAGGGTGATCTCGATCGTCTGGCCGAGCTGCTCGCGCAGGACGCCAGCTCGGACAGCAGAGCCGACCTGGCTCTCGTTCGCGACATCGTCGACAGCGCGCGCGCCTCCGGGCTGCCGGTCACGCTGCACATCTCCGGGGAAACCTCCGCGGTCCCCGGCTCGGTCGCTCATACGGCGTTGCGCGTCGTGCAAGAAGGGCTCACCAACGCGCTCCGCTACGCGCCGGGAGCGGTCGTCGCGGTCACCGTGGAGGCTCGCCCGGGTGGGCTCGAGCTGTCGATCGCCAACGGCCGATCGCCCGCGCCGGTCCGCCTCGGCCTCGGCTCAGGGCGCGGGTTGACGGGGCTGCGCGAGCGCGTGGGCGCCTGCGGCGGAACGTTGCGCGCGGGACCTGACGGCGAGGACGGCTGGACCGTGCGCGCCTGGATCGCCTGCTGATGACGACGGTCGAGCCGGCTTGACGTGCTACGCCGCTTCGCTGACCTCACCGGTGCGCTTGACCGCCCAGATGATGAGGATGATCGGGATCACCCAATTGAAGATCGTGTTGCCACGACGCGTGTCGATCGCGCCGGCAGCGATGTGCGAGACCATCATGGCCAGGAACACGCTTCCCCACATCACCGTGAGCTGACGATTCACCTGCTTGAACCGCGGCGTCGACCAGAACTTCTCGGGGACCGACTCGCGCGCGTACTGCTCGGTGAACGGGACGAACAGCAGTGACGAGAACGCGATCAACGCCAGCAGCAATGCGGCGATCGCCCGTGCGTAACGCGCCACCCAATGCGTCGTGGCCGGGTCAACCACAAACGCCACGAGCGTGAAGCCGACGAACGCGACAACCGCGCCGAGCTCGAGCATCCGAGGCCGCCCGGCCAACACCGCTGGAGCCGCGATCAACGCGGCCGCGATCAGGGCGACCACGGCCGCGGCCTTCAGCGTGTCGTGCTGGGTGATCAGCGAGAACAGGACCCACGGCACAAACGCGAGATAGATGCCGGTCCCGGGCCCCCGCTCGGTCCTGTGCACGTCGTCGGCCGCGGTCCTCGGGTCTGATGCGGACACCACGCCTCCTGCGCCCCTCGTTGCTCATGAGCCGCGAGCAACCGGCCCCGCGAAGCCCCCGACCGGGCGACAGCATACTGCCGGCAACGCGCGGCCGAAGCTAGGATTCCGTCGCTCCGGAGGTGGACGTTGCTGGTCGCACCTTGATCTCGAGGAGGCATTCGATGTGCAGGCGATGGATGGTTCTGACGGCCGCGATCCTGATCGCCTCTGCCGTCGTCGCGTCATCCTCGTTGGCGGCGGTGCCGCAGCGGTTGTTGATCGCGCCGACGAACCCCTATTGGACGTTGCTCAACGCTCAGAGCACGAAGGCCGTGCCGTTTGGCGGCACCGTCGGGGCGTGCAAGTTCGTGCCGAGCGCGTCGTGCCCGGGTGTCCGCCTGGTCAATCAGAACCTCAGCGGCGCGTTCGTTCCCTTTGGCGATTTCGTCGGTGCGAACTTCTCTCAAAGCCGGCTGTCCGGCGCCGAACTGGGACACACAGACTTCGCGGCTGCAGATCTGGCGGGGGTGAGCTTCGTCGGGACCGCGCCGGTGGCGGCCGACTTCGTCGGCGCCGACCTGCGAGACACCGCGTTGACGTTCGCGGGATTTACCGACGCCGACATGCGCGGCGCCGATCTGCGCCGCGCTGACCTGAACTTCGGCGCGATCGTCGGCGCGGACCTGCGCGGCGGAGATCTGCGTCACATCAACCTGTCGGACTCCGATGTCAACGGCACCGACCTACGCGGCGCTGATCTCCGTGGCGCCAACCTGTCCAACGCAGATCTCAGCGGCGCACAGCTCGCTGGTGCGCAGCTCAAGGGCGCCGTGTTCTGCAAGACGCTGATGCCCGACGGCCGCGTCCGCGCGCCCCGCAAGGGCCTGTGCCCTGGCCAGCACGGCATCAAACCGCCCCGGGGCGCAAAGCCGATCCCGATCACGAACACCAGCCCGTTCTTCCCAGCGGTGTACGCGCTCGAGTTCGGGCATCAGGTCGCGTCGGGTAGCCGGGTGCGGGGCTGCGCGGTCCAGGCGTTCACCAAATGCTCCGGCGCGCATCTCCGCGGCGCCGACCTGCAGGGCGGGTTTCTCGCGTACTCCGATCTGGCCGGCGCTGACCTACGCGGCGCGAACCTCCAGCTCGGCGACATCGCCTACGCCAACTTGCGCGGGGCGCACATGGACCGGATCAAGCTCGGCGGAACGTCGATCGTGCACGCCAACCTGCGGGGCGCCTCGCTGAGCGGGGTCTCGCTGGGATTGGCGGTGGCGGTCCGGGCGAACCTGCGCGGCGCCGATCTGAGCGGCGCCGACGGCCGTACCAGCGTGTTTGACGGTGCCGATCTGCGTGGCGCGAACCTCAGCCACGCGCGGTTCAGCCAATCGTCGCTGACGACCGCCGACCTACGCGGAGCGAACCTGACCGATACCAACCTCAGCCAGACCTCGTTGCTCGGCGCGGACCTGGCAGGCGCGCGCACCAAGGGAACGATCTTCTGCAACACGATCATGCCCGACGGCAGCATCGCCAACCCCACCCTGGGTGGATGCCCCGGGACGAGCTAGCCGTCGTCCCCGAGCACGCGTTGATGCGAGGCGGTGGCCGCCGGACGACCCTGGCCCGGTCAGACCGGCGGCTGCGGGTCGTACTGAATTCCGCGACGCACCTGGCGCGCGCGTTCAACCCCCGCCAGACGAGCAACCAGGTGCAAGGCCATGTCGATACCCGCCGAAACCCCCGCCGACGTGATCACGTCGCCGTCGTCCACCCACCGCTCCTGGTCCAAGACCTCGACGCTTGGATCCAATGCCCGCAGCTGATCGACGGACCCCCAGTAGGTCGTTGCCGGGCGCCCGCGCAAGAGCCCCGCGGCCGCGTAGACCAGCGAACCGGTGCACACGCTGGTCATCAACGGGACCGACCGACGCTGCACACGGATCCAGTCCAAGTGGGCCGGATCGTCCAGCAACGGCCGCGTGCCGCGCCCTCCCGGGTGCAAGAAGACCTCAAGCGGTGGTGCCTGGTCGACGGCGACGTGCGCACCCAGAACCAGCCCCTTGGCCCCCGTGACCGGCTTCCCATCATGCGACATGCAGAGAATCGCGTATCCGTCCTCAGGATACGAACGTGCCCAGTAGGCCAGAACCTCCCACGGACCCACGGCATCGAGTTCCTCGACTCCGTCGAAGAGCAAGATTCCGATCTGACGAATGCCTGGCCCGGTTGGTGTCGCTGCGGACGCGGAACTCATTGCCAAAAGTGTCTCACACCGAGTCATCGCGGGGCGAGGCGCGGGATCACCTCGGTGCGAACGCGGCGCAGTTGCGAAACGTCGGTCTCCAGGATCAGCAGCACATAGCTCACGCCACTTGCTTGGAGCTCGGCGAGACCGTCGGCGACGTGATCCGACGTGCCGTAGAGGGCATGGGCATCGGCCGCGCCGGGCTGCTGGTACCCGAGCACGTGAGATCCGCTCTCTGGGGATCGCGGGTCGCGGGCCACGCCGAGGATCCGCTCGGTTCCGACAGCCAGCCGACGCCGAGCGGCCGCGGTCTCGGCTTCGGTGTCGGCGACATGAACGTGGCGAGCCACGGCGACCTTCATCGGGTCAAACCGACGGCCCGCGAGCCTGGTGCGGTAGGTGGCGATGCGCTCAGCGATCTGGGCTGGCGCTGCGTACTGGTCGAGGATGAGGTTGTGTCCGGCCGCCGCCGCCCGTGTGATCGACTCGTCGCTTCCCGCCGCCATCCATAGCGGCGGGTGCGGTGATTGAGCGGGTTTCGGCTCGACCACGATGTCCTGAAAACGCCAATACGTGCCGGCATGCGAGAACCGGCCGGGGCTCGTCCAGCTCCGGGTCATGATCTCGACTGCCTCGTCGAACCGGCCTTGACTCTCAGCCGGCGCGATGCCAAACCCGGCGAACTCCGCGTGCCGGTAGCCGCGGCCGATGCCGAGATCCAGCCGACCGCCGGACACCAGGTCGACGGTCGCCGCCTGCTCGGCGAGCAGGACCGGGTGGTGCCACGGAAGCGCGAGCACGCCGGAGCCCAGGCGCAGCGTGGTGGTACGCATCGCAAGACAGACCAGCATCGTCAGCGTGGCCGAGACCTGATCCCAGCCCGTGAAGTGGTGCTCGACCAGGAAGCTCGAATAGAAGCCCAGGCGTTCTGCTTGCTCGTTGAACTCGAGCCAGTCATGGAGGCCCTGTCCGGGCACAGCCGATCCGGCATCGCCGGTCGCCCGGGCCGAACACAACAGACCGAATCGCATCGCTGCATTTTGGCGGCACGCCGACAGGCTGCGATCGGCAGAACAGATCTAGTCTGTCGGGCATGGGGATCCCTGATCTCGTGATCTTCGACTGTGACGGCGTCCTGGTCGACAGCGAGGCCGTCTCAAACGCCGTCCTTGCCGAGGCGCTGAGCGCGGTGGGAGTTCCGACGACCGCCAACCAGGCCCACGCACGGTACCGCGGCACGCAGCTGCAGGACATCAGCGACGACGTATTTGCCCGCAGCGGGATGACACTTTCTGAAGATTTCTGGGTCAACTTCCAGCGCGATCGCGCCGTCGCGTTTGAGAACACATTGCGGCCCATCATGGGCGCGGCGGACACGGTCGCTGCTGTCAAGGCCGCCGGGATCGCGGTGTGTGTCGCCTCTCAGGGCAGGCGAGCCAAGACCGGGCTCACGCTCGGTCTCACCGGTCTACGCGAGCTCTTTGACGACCGCGCGATCTTCTCGGCCTATGACGTGCCACGAGGTAAACCACATCCCGATCTGTTCCTCTACGCCGCCCAGCAAATGCAGACCCCGGTCGCATCGTGCCTGGTTGTGGAGGACACGATGATCGGCATCCGTGCCGCCCTCGCCGCCAAGATGAGCGCCGTTGGGTTGGCCAGCGGAACAGAGGCCCAGCTGATGGGCCGACTCGGCGTGAGGACGATCGGTTCGCTCCCGGAGCTTCTGCCCCTGCTGGGAGGCTTCAGCAGCTAACCCGGCGCTTCTGGTTGCTCTGACCGGCACTGTTCCGCCGCCATCAAGCGTGCCCGGGGCCAACCAGTGCCAGGACTCACCGAGGGCGTGCAGCGGCGGCGAATATCGCGCCGAACGCGGCGTTATCGGCAAGCTGGGGACCGATCGGCAGCGAGGCTATCTCCGGGTAGCGCTCGGGTGCGATCACCCCCAGGTTCACCCAGCCAATCGCCAATCCTGCCAGCGCACCCCAGGTGAGCGAATGACGCCGCGGCAGCGTGACCCCAAGCGCGCCACCAACCACGAGCGAGATCGCGCCGTGGGCGAGTACCCCGCGCATCAAACCGGGCGTGCCGGGCCACACGAGCGTCCCGATCGCTCGGGTCGCCGCCAGGCCCTCGGCAATCGGGTCGCGGCCGCGCAGCAGCGCGTAGGCACCGGACGGTCCCCCGCTGGCCACCGAGGCGACAGCCGCGCCTCGCAGAATCACCCGTCGCTCACGCACCACGACGCACAGGATCGCAGGAGCCCACCGGCGAGCGCCACACGGGCAATGGACCGCCCACGACCGCGGCATCTCACACGCCGGGTTCAGGCGGCGGAGCGCTCCTCGACGGGGCGCCGGCGCAGCCCGGTGCGGGTCAGGGCGGGCGGCAGGTAGGCAGATTGGTCGGGGGCGCCGACGTCGGTGCCAGGCGGCACGATCGCGTCGATTCGGTCGAGCGTGTCGTCTGAGAGTTTCACCTGGGCGCTTGCCAACAGGTCGTCGAGTTGCTCGTGGGTCCGCGGGCCGATGATCGCGCTGGTGACGCCAGGATGGGCGATGGCGAACGCCATGGCTAGGTGGGTCATCGGCAGGTCGGCTTCGGTGGCCAGTCCGGCGATCTGCTCGACCTTGTCCAGGCGCTGCTCGTCGGAGAAGCTGGAGAAGATTTGGGTGCGCCGCAGGTCGCTGTGCTGGCCCTTGCGGATGCGGCCGGTGAGCATCCCTTTGGCCAGCGGGCTCCAGACCAGGGTGCCGATGCCGTAGCGCTGGGTGACGGGCAACACTTCGGATTCGATCCCGCGGTTGAGGATCGAGTAGGTCGGCTGTTCGGTGCGGAAGCGCTCATAGCCGCGGCGCTCGGCGACCCATTGGGCCTCGACGATGTCGGAGGCCGGCATCGCCGAATGACCGATGACGCGGACCTTCCCGCTGCGGATGAGGTCTGAGAGCGCCGAAAGCGTCTCCTCGATGTCGGTGCTTGGATCGGGGCGATGGATCTGGTACAGGTCGATGTAGTCGGTCTGCAGGCGGCGCAGCGAGTTCTCCACCTCGGCCATGATCCAGCGCCGCGAGTTGCCCTTTTGGTTGGGGTCCTCCCCCATCGGGCCGTTCACTTTGGTGGCGAGCACGACGTGCTCGCGGCGCCCTTTCAATGCCTTGCCGACGATCTCTTCGGACTCTCCGGCGGAGTAGCGGTCGGCGGTGTCGATGAAATTGATCCCGGCGTCGAGCGCCTTATGGATCATGGCGATCGCGTCGTCGTGGTCGGGATTGCCGATCGGGCCAAACATCATCGCCCCGAGGGCATACGGACTCACTTGGATGCCGGTTCGGCCGAGAGTGCGGTGTTGCATCGTTGCCTCCTGAGATCGAGGTCTAGGATGAGGGCGAAGTGGAACCAGTTTCCGAAACTATACGGAACGGTATTCCGGTTGATGCTGCGCGGCCGATGCGGGCGGATGCTCAACGCAACTCCGCCGCTCTTGTCGACAGCGCCAAAACGGTGTTCGCCCGCTCCGGCGTAGATGCCCCGGCCAAGGAGATCGCCGACGCGGCCGGTGTCGGGGTCGGGACCGTCTACCGCCACTTCCCGCGCCGCTCGGACCTCGTCATCGCGGTGTTCAAGCAGGAGGTCGACGCCTGTGCCGACGCCGCGGGATCGCTGGCCGCGGAGAACCCGCCGTTCGAGGCGCTCCAGCGGTGGCTGTACCGCTTCACCGACTTCGTGGCCACCAAGCATGGGCTGGCGCAGGCCCTGCACTCCGGGGATCCCGCCTTCGACGAGCTCCCGGCGTACTTCCGCGCTCGGTTCGGCCCCGCGCTGGCAGTGCTGCTGAAGACCGCCTCTGCTGCCGGTGAGATCGACGACGTCGTCAACGGCGAGGAACTGCTCTACGCCGTGGCGAGGCTGTGTCAACCGATCGGCGAAGGCGGGGCTGAGCAGAGCCGGCGTCTCGTCGCCCTGCTCATCAACGGACTGCGAACCCGCCAGTGACGGTTCCGTCGCTCGGACCCGGAGCCAACCGGTCCAGCTAACTGCGGTGCTCGTAGACGAGCTGCCAGTTACCCGCGAGGACGCGGAGGAACAGGCTCACGTGCCCGCCGGCGCGCTCGCCCACCCGTTCGGCGGAGCACAGCGCTTCCCAGCGGCCGGTCCCGACCTGCCACTCGACCTTGTCAAGGGCTCGCGCCGGCGGAGCGCGATGTCGCAGCAGCGGTCGAAGTCTTGGTAACAGGACGGTTGATCGGCGTGATTGACCCACCGTGCGGGCGGCGGGTACAGCCAACGTTGACCTCCGTAGGAATGCACGGACAGCTCATCGGCGGGCGTCAGCGCCGCAAACTCATCGCGTGTGAGGAGCTGTAACTCGAACGCGATGACGATCTCGCCCGCAGCGAATTCGCGAGCGGCGTAGACGCCTTTGCCGTCCAGTTCTCCCGGTCCGATGGTCAGGCCGTCCACGCCTTCATCGTAAGCTCGCGGATTTGCGCCGGGACGATAGGCGGGTAGCGTCACGCTCACGGGCCCGCGGGTGCTCGCCGATCGGGGGCGCTAGGCCGCGAGCCCGAGTTGCTCGCCCGCGACCACGTGTCGGACGGGCAGCTGAAATTCGCGACGGGCACGTTCGACGAGGTCGTGCTCGAGCCAGTGAGATCGCTCCGGCGGGAGCGTCGAGATCACGATTTCGTCGGCGTGAAATTGTGAGAGCGCGTCGCCGATGGCGAGCAGCGGGACGCTGTCTCCTACCTCGACGGTGATCGCGAGCCCGTGGGACTCCAGTATCGACACGGCACCCTCACCCCGCCCCCGTGCGGCGAGCACAGCGTCATCGGTGTCAGATAGCCAATGGCGCAGGTGGCTGTTGAGGGCAGGAACAACGAGGTGAAACTGCACTGGCCCACGTGTGGTCCGATCACGCAGCTCGCTGATCAACGCAGGACTGGTCGCGGTCTGGCTGGCGACGATCAGGACGCGCTGGGCGCGCGCAGGTTCGACCTTGCTCACGGACGCATGATCGTTGGCAGAGATGGTGTCGAGCATCGGGAATCCTCCCCGGTTCGAGGTTGTCGATCCCCGGCAGCCAGTGCGTTCGTCGCATGGTTGGCGGGTGCTCTCCAGGACCCCAAGTTCGTGGGTTCCTTCCCAGCATCGACGCATGTGGTGGTCCCATCAGGCCGGAGGTCGCCGTCGAGAGGGGTGGTCGCGAAATTTCTGGACACCCGGTCACAACCGAGAGCACGTGGTGTCAAACCTCGTACCCCAAAAGAGCACGAGGAAGGCTTGGCACCATGCCCACGACTGAAATACTCGATTCGTTCATGAGCTATCGCGACATCGGAGACGGTGATGTGGCGGTCGTGTTCCTGCACGGAAATCCGCTCTCGTCCTATTGCTGGCGCGGCGTGATCCCCCACGTTGCCGACCGGGCCAGGTGCCTGGCGCCGGACCTGATCGGAATGGGTGAATCCGGCAAGCCCGACATCGCCTACCGGTTCGCCGATCATGCGCGCTACCTGGACGCCTGGTTTGATGCGGTCGCCCCACCGGGGGTCGTGATCGTGGGTCACGACTGGGGTGGTGCTCTGGGCATGGACTGGGCGAGTCGACACGCGTCGCGAGTGCGCGGCATCGCCGTGATCGAGACGTTCCTGCGCCCGGTGGCCTGGGACGAGATGCCGCCTGGGGCCGCTGAGCGATTCCGCGGGTTTCGCTCGCCGCAGGGGGAGGAGATGATCCTGGAGAGGAACATGATGATCGAGTCCAACCTCGCGCTCACCGTCGCCAGCGGTCTCGCGGAGTCCGACCTCAACGTGTATCGGGCACCGTTCCTCGAGCCGGCCTCGCGCCGGCCGATGCTGGCCTGGACCCGCGAGTTCCCGCTCGACGGCGACCCCGCGGATGTCACTCAGATCGTTGTGGACTACGGCCGGTGGATGGCCGAGACCCCCGACGTCCCCAAGCTGCTCATGACGATGGACAGCGACGTGGGGCTGGGCTCGCCGGAGGTGATCGGCTGGGCCGCGGAGACCTTTGCCGGCGCCGAGGTCGTGTCGGTCGGGCCCGGCGGTCACCAGGCCCCCGAGGATCAGCCCGACCAGATCGGGACGGCCATCGCGGAGTGGCTCGCCGAACGCGTACCGGCCGCAGTGGCCCGGGTCGGCGCGTGAGCCGAGACCTCGACGAGATCGCACTCGTCGCGCGAGCGGTCGACGGCGACAAGGCGGCCCTGGAGGAGGTGATCTGCTCCCTGCAGGATCCGCTCTACCGGCTGGCGCTGCGGATGGTCAAACGGCCCTCGGACGCGGAGGACGCGACCCAGGAGATCCTGATCCGAGTCATCACGCGGCTGGCCGCGTGGCGGGGCGAAGCCAAACTGCTGACCTGGGCCTATCGGGTCGGCGTCAACTACCTGCTCAACCTTCGCCGCGGCAGCAGCGCCGAGGCGACGTCGTTGAGCTTTGACGAGTTTCGTGACGGGCTGGCGGAGGGATTGGCCGAGGCCGACTACCGAGGCCCGGAGGCCCAGGTGCTGGCCGACGAGATGCGGCTGTCCTGCACGCAGGCGATGCTCCAGTGCCTGGAGCGCCACGAACGGGTCGCGTTCGTGCTCGGCGAGATCTTCGAACTCAGCTCGGCCGATGCGGCGTGGATCCTCGACACCACGCCGGCCGCTTTCCGCAAGCGTCTGGAGCGAGCGCGGACCCGGATCCGCGGGTTCATGGAATCCACCTGCGGCCTGGTCAACCCCAACGCGTTCTGCCGCTGTGCCCGGCGGGTGCCACCGGCGATCGCATTAGGTCGGGTCAACCCCGACCGACCGGCGTTGGTCACCCACCCCGTGAGCGCATCTGGCCGGGACGTCGCTCAGGCCGCCGCGCAGCTCACCACGCTGCACAACGCCGCGGCGGTACTGAGGGCACACCCCGACTACGCCGCGCCGCAATCGAGGGTCGACGCGATCGTGGCGTTGCTGCAATCCGGGCGATTCCCAATGCTGGAATGATCATGCCCGACCCACCACTGACCTCAGCCGGCGGCGGGCCCGATGAGGCGCTCCGCTGCCTGACGGGCAGCGCGTGCGGCCTCTGGGTAGCGGTCGAGATCGGCTGCGATGGTCGCGCCGTCGTAGATCATGAGTAGCTGGGCTGCGAGCAATTGCGGCTCCGGCGCGCCCAGCGCCTCGCTCAATTCCTCGAGGAGATTCTTGACCCACTTGCGGTGCCGATTCAGAACGCCGACTGCCGGGTGCCCGGGATCGGTCAGCTCGCTGCCTGCGTGGATGAAGTGACAGCCGCGGAAATCGTCCTGGTCGTACCAATCGACGAGGGAGTCAAAGACGTTCAGCAGCTTCTCGCGAGTATCGGCCTGGCTACGCAGATGTTCCTTGAACTGCTTGCGCGAGAGCGCTGAGCGGCGATCCAGGTAAGCGGCGACGAGGCCGTCCTTATTGCCGAAGTGGGCATAGAGAGTTGCTTTGGACGCGTCGGCCTCGGCGGCGATCCGGTCGACCCCGACCGTGTTGATGCCTTCGCCGTAGAAGAGTTCGCTGGCGATTTCAAGCACTCGCTCAGGGGCTGTGGGACGGCTGAATCGGCTCCGGCCTGCCTCGCTCATGTCTGGATCGTAGCGATCGGTTTGTTTGGTACAGTCCCGCTCGATCTGAACAGTTCTGTTCATTCTGGCGGGCTTGGATCGACCAGTCCGTCCATCACTCACAGGAGTCTCATGGATCTCAAGCTCGCAGACAGGACCGCGCTGGTCACCGGTGCGACCTCCGGCATCGGCCGAGCGATCGCGCTCGAGCTGGCGCGTGACGGCGCGTCGGTGATCGTGTCCGGCCGCAACGCCGAGCGCGGCGCCGAGACGGTCGCCGCGATCGAGGCCGAGGGCGGCACCGCTCGCTTTGTCGCGGCTGATCTCGGCGATCTGGACTCGGTAGCCAGACTGGCCGAAGAGGCCGGCGACGCTGACATCGTGATCAACAACGCCGGCATGTTCGCGTTCGGACCGGCCACCGAGCAGGAGGTGGCGTCGTTTGAGTCGATGTTCGACATCAACGTCCGGGGGACGTTCTTTCTCACCACCGCACTGGCACCCAAGATGGCCGGCCGTGGCGGCGGCAGCATCGTCAACATCACCACCATGGCCGCCGAAGTCGCCTTTCCCGGCGGCTCCGCATACGGCGCCACCAAGGCGGCACTGGTCGCGCTGACCCGCACCTGGGCCGCCGAGTGGGCTCCGGACAAGATCCGTGTCAACGCCGTCTCGCCCGGTCCGACCACCACCGAGGGCACAACCGAGGTCATGGGGCCCGACGGGATCCCCGAAGTCGCCTCGACGGTTCCGCTCAATCGTCCCGCCACCGTCGAGGAGATCGCCCGGGTCGTCGCGTTCATCGCGTCCCCGGCCGCCAGCTACGTCACCGGCGGCACCATCCACGCCGACGGCGGCCGCCACGCCATCTGACCAGCAAACCGCTGGCTCACCTCGTCGTCTCTGAACGCTGGGGCGCGCGGGCACCTTCGAGGAATTTGTTGAATGCGACCGGATCTGCTGAACCCCCATCTGATCGCTCGCCGATGAGACACGAGGTCACGAGCCGACGCACCGGTTCGCGTGGCTGTCTCCGGGGCGGGTGACCCGGATCACCCGCCACATCCGGTACTGGTGGATCGGCTTGCCCCGGAGGCCGTGGACGAGCTTCGTCGGCGCCCCGCCGAGGACGACGTTGCGCGGTGCGAAGAAGTCCAGCCCGGTGCTGTGGGCGCTCTTATCGACGGACGTCACCCCGTGAACGCGGTCCAGCGGCACGCCGAGAGCCCACGCGAAGCCGGTCGCCGCCGTGTGGTTGATCGAGACCGAGCTCGATGGGCAGACAAAGATCCGCGCGTCGCCGCCCACCTGGCGCGCTACCGCCGACAGGTCGTCGTAGCTCTGGACCGCGGTCCGGGCCAACCGCTGCTGCGTCGCAATGGTCCGGTACGGCCCGGCAAACGCCGGCGCGAGAACGGCGACCAATACGCCGACCGCCGCCAGGCTGGCCAGGCCGCCCCCCGGGAGGGTCGCCAGTCGGACGACGCCAACCGCCGCGAGCACGCAGGCCAGCGCGGCGGCCGGCAGCATGAACCGCTCCAGTCCTGGATAGCCGGCGAGCGTCATCACCTCGACCACCGCCACGTAACTCACGCTGAGACCCGCCAGCGTGATGATGACCCAGTCTCGGGCCCAGACCGCCACCACCGTCAGCCCCAGAGCTGCGACGAGCACCGGCCACACCGTCAGCTCGGTCGCGCGCTTGAGGACCTCGAGCAAGAGCCCGGTGTGCACGGCCGTCGCGTGGCCGCGAGCATAAATCCGGGCATGCGAAGACGCCTCCAGCGGGTGACCGGTGGCGATCCAGGGCGGCAGCACCCACCCCAGCGGGACGACCACCAGCCCAACGAGCAGGACGATCCCCCGGACAATGCCTTTGCTGCGCAGCAGATACCACAGCGCGTAGGCCAGCAGGAAGACCGACGCCTCGGGTCGCATCAGACACAGCGCCACGCCCGACCAGAAGGCGGCCATCCTCCGTCCCGAGAGATGCCATTCGATCCACAACAGCGAGGTGGTGATGACCATCGGCTCCGAGGTGGCGCGGTACATGTCGTGCACCCAACCCGAGGTCAGGGCGACCGCGATCGCACCCAGCACGCCCGCGATCGGCCCGGCGTACGTCCAGTCTTCTGAGGCCGCGAGCCGATCGCCGACCCGGAAGGCGGCGTACAGACCGAGCAGCCCGATCCCTCGGGCAAAGGCAATCCACAGCTTCACCGCGATGCCGGAGAACCCGAAGATCGTCGTGAAGACGACCGGCAGCGGCTTCCAGGACGGACCGCCCCGGAAGATGAGCGGCAGGCCAGGCCCGATCACGTGATGGGCGATCTCGTGGCCCCACACCACCCAGGAGAACGAGTCATAGCCGGGCAGCGACGGCAACGTCAGCACCGAGACCACGCCCAGCAGCAGACACACGACCAGCGCGATCCCGTCCGGTAGCCAGCCAGAGCGAGCTGTGGCTAGGGACGGAACTGGTTCTTGCCCTTGGGGTAGTGCTTGAGGTAGTCCTGGTCCTCGGGCTCGGCCTCCCAAAAGCGTCCGGCCTGGCTGACCTTCGTCACGATCTTGCCGGGCCAGATCCCCGCGGCGCCTGGTCAAAGGCGCTCGGGTTGACGTTCTCCCCACCGGTATAGCCCACGCGGGTCGAGACGACTCCGTCGCGATCGCGCAGCAGCTGCTGCGCCGGCCAGAAGCAGCCCCCGGCAAGGATCGCGGTCTCGGTGTTCTCGCTCATCGTGACGTGTTCTGAGATGCCCAGCTGACGGTACACCGGGGCGTTGACGAGCCAACAGCCGCTTGAAGCCACGCCAGGCGGCGCATGGATCCGACCGAAGGGGCGCGGCTGTCACGATCTGCGCCTGTGTTCGGGATCGCCTTCCTGCTGTTGATCGTCGTGCTCTGGGCGCTGGTGGCGCGGCGGCTGGAGACGATGAGCGTCACCATGGCAATCGCGCTGGTGATCGTCGGCGTGGTGCTGACCCGCGGCGCGCACCCGGCGATCAGCATCAGCTTGGACACTCGTGTGGTGGAGCGAGGGGTCGAACTGGTGTTGGCGATCCTGTTGTTCGTCGACGCCAACGAAGTTCCCGGAGCGGCGTTCTCACGCGAGCGAGGGGCGCTGGCCAGACTGCTCGTCATCGCGCTGCCGCTGAGCCTGCTGATCGCCTGGGGCGCAGGCTGGTTGCTGTTCTCCGGTCGTGACGGCTGGCTCCTGGCGGTGCTGGCGGTGATCGTCGTGCCGGTCGATCTCGCGCCGGCCGTCGCGATCGTGCGCGACCGCCGCGTTCCGGCGCGCCTGCGAGACATCCTCAATGTGGAGTCAGGCCTCAACGACGGCATGGTCGCGCCGGTGTTCCTGTTGGCGCTCGCCGGAGCCAGCGCGACCCACGGCTCGGGGATCGAGGCTTTGGCCAATGCGTTGCCATCGATCCTGATCGCGGTTGGCGTCGGAGCCGCGGTCGGGTTGGCAGGCGCGTCGTCGCTCAGCTGGTCCTGGCGGCGCGAGTGGACCGAGCCATCGGCGTTACGCCTCGGTGTGCTGGCGCTGCCGGTGATGACCTACGTGCTGGCGTTGGCGCTTGGCGGCAACGGCTTCGTCGCCGCGTTCGTCGCGGGCGTCGTGTTCGCGGTCCGCGGCCGCGAGCTCCCCGATGAGTGCCTGCAGACGACTGAGGACACGGGGATGCTGCTGTCGTTGTGCGTCTGGTTCCTGTTCGGCGCGGCCGTCAATGATGTGGTCGATACCGGCGTCTCGCTTGACGCGATCCTCTATGCCGTCGTGGCGCTGACCGTCGTCCGGATCGTGCCGGTGATGCTCGCCCTGCGCGGTACTGACATCAGCCGCCGGGACGCCCTGTTTCTCGGCTGGATGGGACCGCGTGGGCTTGCCTCGCTGGTGTTCGGTCTGCTCGCGGTGATCGGACTGGACGGCAGTGCCAGCGACCTGGCCGGCGAGGTGATGGTCACCACCGTGCTGCTGAGCGTGATCCTCCACGGCGCCAGCGCCCGGCCAATCGCGGCCGCGTTCGCGCGCGCAGATCGTCGGGCGACGGCTGCCGAGGAAGCCGTGCCGCTGGTTCCATCGGGGAATTCATGATGAGTCTCCGCCAGGCGGCAGCGACCGCTGCACAGACGAGCAGCGCTTCGAGCTTGCCGGCGGGCGACGACGGGTAGCGACGCAGGTACGCCACGTGGTCGGTCTCGCCGGCCAGATGGTCAAGACCGAGCCCGTACTCGCGCCTGCGCACCGGCCACAACAGCGCAACGGTGTTGGCGACGGAGTCCTGCAACAGGTGGACCGTGACACCGACCGCGAGCAGTTGCGCCGCTTCCGGGGTCCAGGTGGGCGCCCAGGACCGTTTGACGAGACGGTGTGTGCCCATCACGACGGACCCCCAGAACAGCGGTGTGTGCGTCACCCAACTGTGATGCCGACCCGAGCAGAGGTGGTGCTCGACCCCGAGACGGTTGAGGACCCGTGGGAGCACAAGGTCGATGTCCGGCAGGCAGGTCCCGAGGACCGTGCCCGCGACGACCAGCTCTGGACGCCATTCACTTCGCTGAGTGCGGTGAGCGGCCAGCAGGATCCCGGCCGCGACATGTCCAGACGGAAGCATCGCAGCCCAACAGGATGCCGGGAAAGCACGCGGGCCGTCGATCCGCGGCGCCTCTGACGGGTCACGGTTAGGCTTCGCCACGTGCAGAGCCTGGGGCGGGCGCGAGCGGCCGGTGGGATCTTGATCTCGGTCATGGTTCTGACGCTCTACGCGGTGCCGTCGGCACTGGCGTCTGACGCTTCGACTCAGCGATTGATCGACGCCTACGCGCCGATCGTGATGACGCGCGCCCAGCACGACGACGTCTGCAATACGTCCGAGGAGCAGTACGGACCGCCGACAACCGTCAATGTGGTGTTAGGCAACCCCCACGTTCGGTTGCTCGAGCGTGCCGGGCGGCACATGGTCGAGCTCCGTCGCTCGCCCCGAGCGGCGGACCTGGCCGGTTTGAACGCGAACTTCTATCTCGATCTGCCGGGAAACCCATTGCGGCCCGGCTGCACCTACGCACGTGACTTCGCACGCCTGCGGCGCGCGGGACGTGCCCCGGCGGTCACCTATGCGCACATCGCGCGCGAGCCCGGCTATCAGGGCTTCGCGCTGCAGTACTGGTTCTACTACTACTTCAACCAGTTCAACGATCTGCACGAGAGTGACTGGGAGGGCATGCAGATCACGTTCGATGCGCGGAATGCGACGCAGGCGCTCGCGACGGGGCCCCATGAGATCGTGGTCTTTCAGCACAGCGGGGGGGAGCACACCAGTTGGTCCGATCCCCGGGTCCAGAAGCAGGGCCGCCACCCGATCGTGTACTCCGCGGCCGGCTCTCACGCCACGTTCTACAGCTCCGCGCTGTGGCTGGGCACCGGACAGAACGGCTCTGGTGTGGGATGCGACAACACCACCGCGCCCGTGACCGCATTCCATCCCCGCCCGGTTCTGCTGCCCGACACGATCCCGCAGACCGGAACGTTTGCCTGGCTTGACTACGACGGGCATTGGGGCCAGCGTGAGGCCGGCTTCAACAACGGACCGCAGGGTCCGAACACGAAGAAGGTCTGGGAGACGCCGTTCAGTTGGATGTACGGCACCCGGACGCGAAGCCCCGAGGTGCCGGGTGACTCACTGATGGGGCCGGCGGTCTCCCACACCTTCTGCGGCGCGGTCGCCAACGTGTCGCGCTTCATCAACCTGAAAGCCCAGACCTCGGTCGGCGCGATCGCACTCGGCCTGGCGCTCGCCATCCTGGTGACGTTGCCGCTGCTGCTCACCCGTTGGCGGCCGGTCCGGCTGGAGCCTCTGCGCAGCGCCCGTGCCGGCGGGCAGATCATTCTCGCGGCCGGACGGCTGGTCGGACGACACCTTGCCTCTTTCGTCGTGATCGCGCTCGTCGCCCTGCTCGCGGTCTGGCTGCTCGAGGTGCTGGAGTGGCTGGTGAGGCATCTGCTGAGCGCGGACACCTCCGGCTTGTCGCTCACCGACACGCGGGCGAAATCGGGCCCGTCGCCATCGCTCAGCGTCGGGCGGACGATCGCCACCCCGTTTGCCGCCGCGATTGTGATCGCCTTCATCCGCAACCTCGAGCGGGGCCAGGACACGCGCCTGCTCGTGACCGCCCGGGCGGTATTGCACCGCTTCTGGCGGCTGCTCGCCGTCAAACTGCTGATCTTCGTGACGTTGATCGTGCTGGCGGCGACGATCATCGGCATACCAATCGCCCTCGTCAAGTTCATCGACTGGCAGTTCGCCCAGCAGGAGATCCTGTTCGAGGACCGATCGATCAGAGACGCGATGCGAGGCAGCACCCGGCTGGTTCGCGGACATCGGTGGCACACCGGAACCGTCGCCGGGGCGCTCTGGGTGCTCAGCCAGGCGCCCGCGGTGCTCCTCGGTGCCGCGTTCATCTTCACGAGCATCCCCGCCGGCGACATCAACCTGTTCGGAGCGATCGTCTACGCGCTGCTCGTCGTCTACGTCAGCAGCGGGCGCACCCTGCTCTACCTCGACCTCGCCTACCGCCACGCGCATGATCCCGCACCCGTGCGCCGCGCGCACCGCTTGCGGAGAAAGCCCGCCCCACCGGGTCAGGCCGGTCCCGCGCCCGCGTAGCTCGAGCTCGTCGCGGTGTCGTACTGTGCACGGCTTGGACGACATTTCACAGCAGCGAATCGGAGCAAACGAGTCCTTGTTCCGAGAAACCAACGAAGGGATAGAGCGAGGGCTATGGCCGGCTGAGCCGGACCAGTGGGTTCCGTTTCGCTGCGAATGTGCCAGCGCGGACTGTGCTGAGCCTGTGCGGTTGACCCCAGCTGAATATGAGCACGTACGCGCGAACCCCCGCCGTTTCGTCGTTGTCGCCGGACACGAAGTTGATCGCGCTGAGGTCGTCGTCGAGCGTCATTCGAGCTACCTGCTGGTCGAGAAGGTGGGTGAAGCCGCCTCCGTCGCCGAGGAACTCGACCCGCGCAGTTAGCCGTCGGGGGCTTCGCTGCGGAGCGGGATCGGGAACCGCATACGGACCTCGGTTCCGCCAGTCGCCCGCTCGGTGATGACGTACTCGTCTGAAAGTCTCGCGATCAACGTCAGACCCCATCCCAGCCCGGGGACCACGGACGGGGTCTGGTAGCCACATCCATCGTCGGCCACGAGAACCCACAGCTCCTCCCCGGCGACGGCCGCCGTGACATGGAAGACGCCGGTGGTGAGGTCGGGATAGGCATGTTTGACAACGTTCGTGGCCGCCTCGGTGACCGCAAGACGGACATCATCCAACTGTTCGCCCGCGATCCCACTCCGCGCGGCGAATTGCGTGATGGCCGAGCGCGCATGGGGAATCGAGCCCGCAACGGCGAGATAGGACTCGCTCAGCTCCTCGGTGACCTTTGTCAACATCTACGGTCCCACATGCCCCTTCCGGCGGCTCGCAAACAAATGGATATCGGGCGTGGCGGGTTCAAACCTGAGGATTCCTGACGACATTGGTGGCGGGCAGGCGCGGCACTAGACGGAGCTGCTGAAGTCGGGCAGGATCAACGATCCGTCCTCGCCGAGCTCGAACCCGGGGTTGTGGGCGATCTCCCAAGCATGCCCATCGAGGTCCAGGAAGACGCCCGCATAGCCGCCATAGAAGGTGCGCGCCGCTGGACGGGTGATCGTCGCTCCCGCTCGCTCGGCGAGCGCAAGGATGTCATCGACCTCGCTGGTTGACCGCACGTTGTGGGCAAGTGCGATCCCGCCAAACCCGCCGCCCGGGTCGTCACTGATCCCGCAATCGGCGGCGAGCTTCACCCGCGACCACAGGGCGACCGCGCTTGCGCCGGTCTGGAAGAACACGGTCTCTTCGACCTCTTGACCACGCCACCCCAGCTGCTCAAAGAACGAGCGGGATCGGCTGACGTCCTCGACGCCGAGCGTGATCAGACTGACACGTTGATCCACAGCGCCAGACTACCGGCCGGCAAACCACGAGCTTCGGTCCCGCCGCTGAGCGTCCGCTACGTGCCGCCGGCCGCGGCGGTGAGGGTGAACCCCAGTAGATCCAGATCGGACATCCGCTGATAGTGCGGCGCGACCCGGAGATCCTCGAGGTAGGCCCGCGGCGCACGCATGTCGGCGAGGATCTCCACCTGTGACCAACCTGCCGCACGGGCGAGCTGACTGAACTCAGCGCTGCGCAAACGGTTCGGGGCGCCGGGAAAATCAAGGATGCTCCGGTAGACGCGCTCGGAGTAGCGCAGGTGATTGAGCGGGTCGTGGTCACGAAACCACCGCATGTGCGCCCTACCGTCGATCTGGTGGACCATGGTCGCCCGCGGCGCGCTCAGCTGACGCAGGCGAGCGAACAGGCCGCCGATGTCGGCAACGTGCTCGAGGCAGGCGTTCGAGACGACCAGGTCGAACTCGCCATGGAGCTCGGGTAGATCAGGGAAGCTCGTCTGGATGAACCCGAGTCGGGTCTCGTCCACGCTCGAGGACAGGCGGGACCCGAGCTTGCGGTAGAGGTCGTCCGGGGCCTGATGGCGATTGTCGAAGAGGTCGACCGCGTGGTAGCTGGCCGCGCCACGATGGAGCATGATCGCCCCCGTCGCGAGGTCCGATCCCGGGCCAAGCTCGAGCACGCGTTGTCCGTGCCAGCTCGCGCCGCGGCGTTCAAGCGCCTCGACGACGCCGAACGCATGGACGATCGATCGATCGGCGTCGCCGCCCGAGAACGGGCGAGGGTTCACGTACCCCTGCAGCCGATGACGAATGGTGTTGGCAGCGCCGAGCACCAGCCCTGCCCCAGAGAAGAGTTGGTTCTTCACGAGCTCGGCTGTGAGCCTAGACGCTCGGATCAGACGCCCTGGCGGCGGCGGGCGTCGCCTGTACGCCGGCGGCTGTGGGTATCGGTCCGGGCGCGGCCATGGTCGGCCTTCTCAGACGTTGACCTCGACGCGCAGGTACGTCGCCGGGATCGCGGAGCCGCCGTTGGCGCTGGTGTTCTGGCTGTCGAACAGCGCCTCGAGCTCGTGCTGCAGGGAGTCGGCCCGGCCTGCCGTCTCGGCTGCCTCGAACGCGTTCATCGTCGGCCCGTAATAGTCCCGGAACGTGGCGAGGAGCTGCGCCGGGGCCGCCGGAGAGACGAACCAATAGGACTCACGGCTGAACGAGATCTGCCCCGGAGCGATTCCGGCAGCCGCGTATCGCTCGAGCACGTTGTCCTCGACGCCCCACGTCACCGGGCTGACGAAGCCCTCCGGCGGGGCGGGCGAGTAGGCGGCGCTGGTCTGCAACAGCTGGGCCACCAGCGTCGGGTCACCGGGGATCCAGTTACCCATCACGATCCGGCCCCCGGGGCGGGTGACCCGCACCATCTCCTTGGCGACGTCAAACGGTCGGGGAGCGAACATCGCCCCGAAGATCGTGACGACGAGGTCGAACGAGTCATCCGACAGCTCTCTGAGGTCTGAGGCGTCGCCCTCCTGGAAGCTGCAGTTGCTCAGACCTTCAGCTCGTGCGCGGTCGTTGCCGGCGGCCACCAGATTGGCGGCGATGTCGACGCCGAGCACCTCACCCCCGCGACGCGCCGCCGGCAGGGCGGTCGTCCCGTCGCCACATCCCAGGTCCAGTATCTGCAGGCCGGTGGTGATTCCCAGGGTGTCGACGAGCTGCTCGCCGCTGTCTCGCATGCTCTGCGCGATTTGGGTGAAGTCGCCCTTCTCCCACAGTGTCTTGTTCGGGTTCATAGCTCCTTCTTTGGTCTCGGGTGTCCTCTGCGCCGCAACGTACGTGCCGATGGGCCGCCCGACAATCGGGGCCGGACCCCGGAGTTTTCGGCTCAGGACCCCTGAGGTGCGACCGGTTCCTCAGTCGAGGCTGCTGCTACGCTGAGTGCGTCAGATAGCGAAGGCAACCAGAGGGCGAGACCTTCATCTGAACGTCCCCTTGCCGCGAAAGCCGCCTGATCTTCTGATGGCCGAGAGTCCACCCACGGGTGGGCTTTCCGCGTTAAGCCGTTGATCAGGGCAGGATGTCGTTCAACTTCGCGGTGAACCGCTCGCCTGATTCCTCGAGCTCGCCCTCGATGTGCAGGCGCGCCGGGCCGGTCTCGGTCCACAGGTCCAGGAAGTAGGCCCACCCCGGCAGCTCCGGGTCGTCGGACTTGGTGATCGCCTCGACCTGATAGGTCTCCCGCGGCGGCAGCACCAGCGACTCGGGACAGTCATCTTCGACGCGACGGCGGAGATCCTCGACCGCGAGCCGATCGCCGGATGCGACGCGGAGATCTTCGTAATCGCCGTCGACGACCAGCGCGACGATGTCGTCCAGGGCTCGGTACATCGGATCGGGCATCAACTCGAGCGACTCGACGATCGCTCCCCGTCCGTCCAGCTCGTGGCTCGGCGTCAGGTCGAGCCGGCTGTAGAAGTAGTCCTCGCACGCCGCGCGCGCCTGCCGGCGGATGCTCTTGGACAAGCCGGCGGCACCGAGCGCAAAGCCCGCCGCATCGATCGCCTCCTCGAGCGTTCCGTGCCGGCGCGTGATCTGCGCGGTGACCGCACGGCCGTGCTCCGTGTCACGCGCCAGCGACGAGCCGTCCAGCAGAATTGAAGGGGCGTCGTGGCGGCTGTAGCCCGGACACCCCCGGACCGAGGAGTGCAGCACGATCAGGTGGTCGCCCATGACGAACCATCCTAGGAATGGCGAACGCTTCCCCCCGGAGCTGCGCTATCCGGGCAACATCGTCGCCAGCCCGTCGAGCACCCGCTCGAGCCCCAGGTCGAAGCCGTTGGCGAGGCGGTCAGGATCGTGCGGGGCGCGCGCATCGAGCACGACGCGAGTGAGCAGTGGGTAGCGGCCGCTCTCGATCAGGCTCTCGATATAGGGGATCTGGGTCTGCATCCACTGCTCCTGGTCCAGTCCGGAGCGACGCACCGCCTCCTGCTCGGAGAGTTCCTCGAGGGCGCGCCCCCGGACGTACGCATCGAGTGTCTCGATCATCACCAGCATCTCGTCGATGTCCAGGCCGAGCCCGTCGACCGCGCCGAGCACCTGCTCGTAGCGCCGGGCCGTGTTCGGACCGAAATTGCGCAGGCCGGCGCTCGGGACGGCCATCCACGGGTGGCGCAGGGTCATCGCGCGCAGTCCGTGCGCGACCGAGCGCAGATCCTCGCGCCAGTCTCCGCGGATCTCGAACTCCAGGTCATCGCCCATGACCGCGTCGACCATCAGTTCGATGAGCTCGTCCTTGCGCGCGACGTAGCGGTAGAGCGATGCCGCCCCGACGCCGAGCTCGACCGCCAGCGAGCGCATCGAGACCGCTTCGATCCCCTGCGTGTCGGCCAGCTTGACCGCGGCCGAAGAGATCGTCTCACGGGATAGCGAGGGCGCAGGGCCGTGACCGGCCCGCTCGGGACGGTCCCAGATGACCCCACGAGGCGAACTCATTGCGAACAGTGTACCCAGTCTGCTACCGTCGTCAACGGTTACTGCGAACGTCGTACTCAGTAAGGAGCCGGGAATGGGTGTAGACACAGCCACGTTGGTCGGAGCCGAAGGACCGGCGCAGTCGGCCGACGCCTCCACGCCTCCGACCGCCCGCAACCCGCTGCGCTGGTTCGTGTTTGCCGTCGTGATCGCGGCCAACATCATGGATCTGATGGACGCGACGATCGTCAACGTCGCCGGTCCATCGATCCGCCTGGCCCTCGGCGGGAGCGTCTCCACGCTGCAATGGTTGAGCGCCGGTTACACGCTGGCGTTCGCGGTGTGCTTGATCACCGGGGCGCGGCTCGGCGACATGTACGGACGCCGCCGACTGTTTCTGATCGGCTCGGCCGGCTTCACCGTGATGTCCGCTGCCTGCGCCGCCGCCCCCTCGGCCGCGGTGCTGATCGCCTTCCGGGTGCTGCAAGGGGCCTTCGGCGCGCTGATGATCCCGCAGGGTTTCGGGATGCTCAAAGAGACGTTCGCCGACGACGAGATGAACACGGTGTTCGGCGCCTTCGGTCCGATGATGGGCCTGTCGATTCTCGCGGCGCCGATCCTCGCCGGCGCGCTGGTGGAGGCAAACCTGTGGGGGATCGGCTGGCGCCTGGTGTTTCTGATCAACGTGCCGATCGGGATCGCCGCCTTCGCCGGGGCGGTGCGGGTGCTGCCGCGAACCGTCGCGCACCCTGGAATTCGGCTCGACGTCGGCGGGATGGCGCTGATCGGCGCAGCGTTGACCGCGATCATCTACCCGTTGATTCAGGGCCGTGAGGCCGGCTGGCCGGCGTGGACGTTCGTGATGCTGGGCGCGGGCGCACTCCTGCTCGGCGCGTTCGTCGTGTGGGAGCGGCGCCGCCGGGGCGATCCGCTGATCGAGCCCGGGCTGCTGGTCAACCGTACCTACACGAGCGGGATCCTCGTGGCGCTGGCCTTCTTCGGTGCGTTCGGCGGCCTGTTGCTGTGCGTCTCGCTGTTCGCCCAGCTCGGCGAGGGCTTCTCACCGATCCACGCCGGGCTGACGCTGACGGCGATGGTCGTCGGGATGATCGCCGGGATGGGCGCCGGGTTCGCGCTGATCGGCCGCCTGGGGCGGCATCTGCTCCACCTCGGCGTCGCGATCGTCGCCGCGGGGACGGCCGTGCTGGCGCTGACCGTGACCGGTGCGCGCTCGGCCTCGACGCTGGACCTCGCCCCCGGGCTGTTCCTGATCGGCCTCGGTGCCGGGGCGAGCCTCGGCCAACTGTTCGACTTCATCCTCGCCGGCGTCTCGATGGACGAGGTCGGCTCCGCCTCAGGGGTGCTCGAGGCGGTCCAGCAGCTGTCCAGCGCGGTCGGCGTGGCCGCCCTCGGGACGATCTTCTTCTCGGCCTTTGCCGATCACCTGCCGACGCACGCGCTGGCGGTGACCGCCTGGGCGTGCCTGGTGCCGATCGCCGTCGCGTTCGCGCTCATCTTTCGGCTGCCGATGCGGGCACGCGAGCCACATATCTGACCGAGGGCAGCCGGTCCCGTGCCTGCGCCCTGGTCGCCTGGATGCGACTGGCTCTCGCGTCCATGACCAGTCCGGGATCGACCCGCACCGGATCGGCCGCCGGACGGCCGAGATACCAGCCCTGACCAAGATCAGCCCCCAGATCACTGACGACCGCCAGCTCTGGCTCCGTCTCGATGCCCTCGGCCACGACGCGGACATCCAGTTCATGGGCGTAGTCGATCAGCGCGCCCACCAGTCGTTGGCGAGGCGGGTCGTCGTGGATGCCGGTGATCAGGGCGCGGTCAAGCTTGACCACGTCCGGGCGGAGCGCGTCGAGATAGGTGAGGCTCGAATGCCCGGCACCCAAATCGTCCAGTGCCACCATCGCCCCCTGGCTGCGGTACTCGTCAAGGATCCGTCGCAGAAAATCGACGTCGGGATACCGTTCGGTTTCGACCACCTCGAAACAGATGCGTTCCATCGACAGACCGTGTCGGCGAGCGATCGCCCATGTCGTCCGAAGACAGACTTCAGGGTCATAGATGGCGGTCGGGGTGAAGTTGACGAACAGAACCTCGTCGCCGACAAGCTTTGGCATCCCCTGCTCCAGGGCAACCGTCCGACCGACGAGATCGAGCGTGAAGATCGCGCCGTGAGCCTGCGCGGCGGCGACGATCTGCCCGCCGTTGAGCTCTTGACCACCGACCTGCCCGCGCAACAGCGACTCATACCCGTAGGTTCGCCCGTCGCTCAGCGAAACGATCGGCTGCAGGTGGGGATAGATCTGTGATCCGTTCAGCAGTTCGGGAAGCCAGCCGGTGCGGGCTCGGGTGAGAATCTCTTCGACGGGCAGCGCGATCCCCGCCGACCGCCCATGTAGCGGGGCGGCCAGGAGCGCGGCGCGTTCGGAGAACGAGAGGTGATCGAGTAGCGCCTGCAACCGGTCACACCAGCCGGCCCCTTCGAGTCGCAACCCGTCGGCCTGCTCGAGCAGTACCCCGACCTTGTTTCGCACGTGTCGCCGCTCGGCGATCAACACGACGCCGTTGACCGCTTCACTGTCTGCGGCGGTGCGGCAATCACAGAAATGCGTACCGCAGGCGCTCGCAGGCGCGGAATCATCCATAGCCTCCTATCGTCGCGCCGGACGAGGAACTTGAGGGACCAGGAACTCGTCAGGCGGGCACGGCGGCCGACAGGCAGCTGCGCAGCATCGCCCTGACGACCCGTGGATCAAACTGCGTCCCGGCATGACGCTTCAGCTCAGCGCACGCTTCGGCTGCACTGAGACCCGCCCGGTAGGAGCGGTCACTGATCATGGCGTCATACGCGTCACAGGCAAAAATGATCCGCGCTCCGAGCGGGATCTGCTCCCCGGCCAGACCGTGGGGGTAGCCGCCGCCGTCGTAGCGCTCATGGCTGCAGCGCACCAGCCGAGCGGCTTCGGTCAGCGACGGGGCCGTGGCGATGATCCGCTCGCCGATCAGCGTGTGCGAGCGCATCTCGGCGGTCTCATCGTCGGTGAGCGGACCCGGCTTGTGCAGGATCTGATCGGAGATCGCCATTTTGCCGATGTCGTGGAGGCGGCTGGCGATCTCGATCGACTGCATGGTTTCCTCGCTGACCCGAAGCTCTTCCGCGGTCTGGCGCGCAAGCTTCGACACGTTGGCCGAATGTCCACCGAGCGGTCCATGGCGCTCGGCGAGCGCCCGGAGCAGCACGTTGGCGACCTGATGATCGACCGATGTCGGGCGTGCCTGCTTGGAGGTGTACATCCGGCGGTCGGCGATACCGATCGCCGCGGTGACGTCAGCCGCATCTTCGGGAATGTGCGCCATCCCGAGCGACGCGCTGATGTGAAAACCCGGCCCGCGGTCCTCGATCGCCTGCTGCGCCGCGAGCATGCTCTCCCGCTCGTCGGAGATCATGCAGAACTCATCGCCCCCCATGCGGAACACGGCGTCGTGGTCTCGGCAGACCCGCCTGAGCCGGCCGGCGATCCGGACCAGGAGATCGTCGCCGGCGGGGTGGCCGAACGTGTCGTTGTAGGCCTTGAACCCATCCAGGTCGAACATGCCGACAAAGCCGCCGCCCCGATCGTCGCGCATCTCTCTCAGCGCGGCCGCCAGCGCGCGCCGGTTGCCGAGGCCGGTCAGCGGGTCGGTGGCAGCGATCTCCTCTTGGGTCGCCGCCCGCAGCCGCAATTCGATGTCGGCGCTGACGGCGACCGCGAGGTCCTCGACGACCTGGCGATCATCGTCGGTCCATACCCGCGGTCGGTGATCGATCACGCACAGCGCCCCGATGGGCGCGCCGTCCGCGGAGAACGGCGAGCCGAGGTAGGCGCGGACGCCCAAACCAAGGGTCGCTCCATTCTCGACAAGAATCTCATCCTGTAGTGAGTCCTCGACGCACAGCTGGGAACCGTCGGCAACCGGATGCTTGCAATATGAGGACTCGAGCGGCGTCTGCTCGAGCTCGATGCCGAACTCGCCGCTGAAATACTGGCGGTCGACGTCGATCACCGAGACCAGCGATAGAGGCGCCCCGGTCAGCTTGGCTGCCAGGCGCGTGTAGCGCTGGAGTGATTCCTGTAGGCCGGCGTCGAGCAGACCCAAACGCCTGACGGTGGCCAAACGTTCAGGATCACGGGCGGTCGCGAGGGCGCGCGCGATCGCATTCTCCGGATCCTGCAGAACGGTGCTCATCTGATCTGTATCGGAGTTCCGGCGGCCGAGCTTGAGGACCTTGACGGGCGCCGCGCCGAGAGCGCCCGGTCCGCGCGTGAGCACCTGGCTCCTCGGTTACTGGCGGAACGCCGCCCCGTTTGTTAAGTTGCCGAGGTTCCTGGGGACCGGCCCGCCCAAATACGTAGGAGGAGTCTTTGTGAGTCGTCTTCTGTCCGTCGGTAGCGCGATGGCCGTCGCCGTCGCCCTGTGGTGTGCGGTGTTGGCGCCCGGGGCCGGTGCTCAGACGCCGTCGACGTTGAGCCCGGCTGCGGTATCCAGCATCGACTGGGGGCCGTGCACCGAGTCTGACCTGGTCGAGCTCGGCGCGCAGTGCGGCATGTTGTCGGTCCCGCTCAATTACGCCGATCCGGGCGGAGCACAGATCCAGATCGCGGTCTCCAAGTTGGAGCACACGTCGTCGGCGGCCAACTATCAGGGCGCCATCCTGACCAACCCGGGCGGCCCCGGCGGGTCGGGACTCGACCTCAGCGCGATCCTGGCGAACGTGCTCGACGGCGAGGGGTACACGGACGCGGCTGCGGACTACGACTGGATCGGCTTTGACCCGCGCGGGGTCGGGGCCAGCGTGCCGTCGCTCAGTTGCAATCCGAACTACGAGGCCGGGCCCCGTCCCAGCTTCGTCCCGCTCACCGCGTCACTGCTGAACTACTGGGAGACCAGTTCCGATGGCTACGGGCAGGACTGCGCGAACGCCAGCCCAGCGCAAGATGCGCTGCTGCAGAACGACACGACCGTCGATACCGCGGACGACATGGACAGCATCCGTCAGGCCCTGGGGCAGTCGCAGATCACCTACTACGGATTCTCGTACGGAACCTATCTCGGTCAGGTCTATTCGACCCTGTTCCCATCGCACGTCCGACGGGAGATCCTCGACTCGAACGTCGACCCCCGCGGTGTCTGGTATCAGGACAACTTCGACCAGGACATCGCCTTCCAGCGCAACGAGGAGATCTGGTTCAAATGGCTGGCGAAGTACGACAGCGTCTATCACCTCGGTACGACCGAGCCACAGGTGGCGGCCGCCTTCAACAAGGCCAAACGTCAACTGGCCGCGAACCCGGCCGGCGGCGTGGTCGGTCCTGACGAGTGGACCGACGTCTTCCTGGAGGCCGGCTACTACGAGCAGACCTGGTTGGATCTCGGCAACCTGTTCTCGGAATGGGTCAATAACCCGGGCGCGACGGCGACCTCCGATCTGGTGTCTGAGTACGAGTCGACCGACACCCCGGGCGACGACAACGGGTACGCCGGCTACCTCGCAGTCGAGTGCTCCGAGGGCGCGTGGCCAAGCTCGTGGTCGCAGATCGTCCACGACAACTGGGCCACCTACCTCCGGGCGCCGTTCGAGACCTGGGACAACGCGTGGTTCAACGGCCCCTGCACGAATTGGCCGGCGCCGCACACCACGCCGGTGCAGATCGACGGCAGCGGCATCAGCAGTGCCCTGCTGATCGACGAGACGCTCGACGCGGCGACGCCGTTCCCGGGGAGCCTCGAGGTCCGCAAGCTGTTCCCGCACGCCTCGCTGATCGCCGAGCCGGGCGGGACCAGCCACGCCGACTCGCTGTTCGGCGACACGTGCGTCGACGGCACGATCGCCGACTACCTCACAACCGGAGCGCTGCCGAAGCGCCAGCCGTTCCTTCCGTGGGACAAGACATGCGCTCCGCTGCCCAAGCCCGACCCGACAGCGCCGACGGCCAGCGCAAACGCGGAGACCCCGGCCGGGTCCTCGCAAGGGCTGCAGTTCAACCGGGCCGTGGGCGGACGTCTCGCCCTGGCCGCCGTCCTATCGCGGTGACGCAGAGCCAGCCGGCCGTCGGGCAATCCGCCCGACGGCCGGCTGGTCGGCGGTCGTCCCGCTGGCCGGCAACCACCCGACGGTCAGGCGTCAGGCATCATCGCCGCCGGGTACCGGCTGCCGTAGGAGCCATCGGGAAGGATCTCGTGCACGCGGGCGAGGTCCTCGACTGACAGGGACACGTCCGCGGCGGCGACGTTCTCGGCCAGGCGCGTTTCGCTCCGGGTCCCGGGGATCGGGACGATGTCGTCTCCCTGTGCGAGCAGCCACGCGAGCGCGAGCTGGGTAACGGTGATGCCCTTGGACTCGGCGACGCGCGTGAGCTGCTGCACCGCCGCCTGGTTACGGGTGAAGTTGTCACCCTGCCAGCGATCGTCCCAGCTGCGCATGTCGTCTTCGGGGTACTCGTCGGCGGGCTTGATCTCACCGGTGAGAAAGCCGCGGCCGAGCGGGGAATACGGGACGAAGCCGATGCCGAGCTCGCGCAGCAGCGGCAGGATCGCCGGCTCGGCCTGGCGTTCGAAGATCGAATACTCCGTCTGCAGCACCGACACGGGCTGGACCGCGTGGGCGCGTCGGATCGTGTCCGGCCCTGCCTCGCTGAGGCCGAAGTAGCGGACCTTGCCGGCATCGATGAGCTCCTTGACCGCGCCCGCGACGTCCTCGATCGGAACGTCCGGGTCGGTGCGATGCTGGTAGAGCACGTCGATGTAGTCGGTCTGCAGATAACGCAGGCTGTTCTCGGCGACCTCGCGGATGTGGCCAGGCCGTGAATCGCGCCCCATGAACGTTGGATCGGACATGTCGAAGCCGAACTTGGTGGCGATCGTCACCTCTGAACGGAAGCCCTTCACGGCCTCGCCGACCAACTGCTCGTTCGCGCCTGTGCCGCCACCGTAGAGCTCGGCGGTGTCGAACAACGTCACCCCCAGCTCGAAGGCGCGCCGGATCGTTGCGATGCTCTGAGCATCGTCATTCTGCGCGGTGCCATAGGCCATCGTCATCCCCATCGTCCCGAGCCCCAACGCGGAGGTCTCAAGGCCCTGCGTGCCCAGCGTGCGGCGGTGCATCACGTTCTCCCATCATGTAAGTAACTGGTTCGTTCGCTAACGTAGCACCTCGCCGAACCAGCTGGTTACATACTCATGACCGCGATGCCGCGCAACGCCGATGCCACCCGTACCCGGATTCTGGACGCCGCCAGCGAGGAGTTCTCCGCCTACGGCCTGGCCGGTGCACGCATCGACCGCATTGCCGAGGCGGCCGCGGCCAACAAGCGCTCGATCTACGTCTATTTCGACAGCAAGGAGAAGCTCTTCGACGCGGCCCTGCACCATGTCCTGACGAAGATGATCGAGGACGTCCCGCTCACCGAAGACGATCTGCCCGGCTACGCCGGCCGCCTGTTCGACTATCACCTGGTTCGCCCGCAGGGGTTTCGCATGAATACGTGGCGCCAGCTCGAGCGCCCCGCCTCGGGGCCTGACGCCGGGGACATGTACTCCAACAAGATCGCCGCGCTCGCGGGCGCCTGGGCACACCGCTCGATCGCTCCCGCGGACCTGCTCGTGTTGATCAACGGGCTCGCCTACAGCTGGCTGTTGAGCCCGCGCGATCTGCTGCGCGCCGACGGCAGCGATCCCGACTCCGCCACGCGGCTGGCCCAACACCGCGCGGCGATCGTCGAAGCGGCCCGACGCATGTGCGAACCCGGATGACGCCGTGAGGCCGCGCGCTGTTCAGCCGGCGCAGCCGACGGGCGGGATCCCACACGAGCGCCTACGCCCGGAAGAACCGGACCTCATCAAGCGTGGACCACCGGGGATCACCAGTTGACAAATCCCCGCACGAGCAGGGCGATCGCGAGCGCCCCGCCGAGGATCAGCCCGATCCGTCCCCCGCGCCGAGTGATCCAACTGCTGAACCGCGCGACCGCAGCTTCGGTCGCCTCCGGCCTGAACGTGTATCCCAGCAATGGGACCTCGAGCAGCGCCAGCATGATGACGTTGAACGCCAGCACCACGAGCACGGTCTCCGACGTCCCCAGATTCTGCTTGTGGAGCAGATCCATCCCGGCGATGTACGAGGCTCCGGGAAAGCTGAGCAGGACCCCGACGACGAACGTGTCGCGCGCTGACCCTTTGCTCAGTTGGCGGCGCCACCGAGGCTCCGCCTTGTCCTGAGCGTTGGCCCGTCGGCGCTCGCTCCAGGCGCGCCGACGCTGATCGCGGCCGGTCGCAACCACGATCACGACGACCAGGAGCAGCGCCCCGAGCGCGATGTTCAGGGCTGGGTTGACGGAGTGCTTCGACGTGCTCGACGTACTTGAGCTTGGCAGCGCGAAGACGAGCAGCAGCCCGCACGTGACGCTGGTCAGCATCGCCCCGGCCAGGTACCCGGACAACAGGCGCTTGGGTTTCTCCAGCGCCAGCATCAGGGTCACCGCCGCCAACAGCGAGGGGTTCAACGCAGCCGTCAGGGAGAAGACAAAGACTTGACCCACCCGCGGCTCCTCTGAGGTGGCCCAATTGCTTGAACCGTTTCGGTCGACACGTTGCGCTCGATGTGGTGATCGTCACCGGACATCGCTTGACTGTGACGGACGCTGTGCGAGCTCACATCACCCGGCGAGGGTGATGCCCGCCGAGCGGTGAGCGATGATCCTGGTCCGATGGCAATGACACGCAACGGGCATGTGGGCTCCATCGTGGTCAGCGGACGATCCCGAGTCAGCCGCCGGCTGGGGCGGCTGCTGCTCGCCTGCGCGGTCCTGGCGGCGGTGCTCTCGCTCAGCGCCTGTGGCGGCAGCAGCAAGCCCACGTACTGCTCGGACCGGACGAGCCTGGAGAACTCGATCAAGGGGCTCAAGAACGTGGACCTCAAGAACGGGCTCAGCGGACTGCAATCGCAGCTGAAGACGATTCAGAACGACGCGACGGCTCTCGTCAGCTCAGCTACGAGCGACTTCCCGACCCAGTCCAGCGCGGTCAAGAGTTCCGTCCAGACACTCACGACCGCGGCAAAGTCGCTGTCGGCGAGCCCCTCGATCTCGCAGATCACGAAGATCGCTGCCGATGCCTCGGCCGTGAGCACTTCGGTGAAGGGCTTCGTCGACGCCACCAGCTCAAAGTGCAGCTGATCGTCGGCCGGTAGGGTCGGCGTCCAGACGCCGGAACGACAAACCATCGAGGGAGAACACCCATGAGCGATCGACCACTGTTCCTCTACGCGGCCACCTATGGCTCGCTCAGCGACGCGGTCGCCGACTACGACGCCCTGCTGGAGCTGCATCACCTTGATCTCGTCGGTACCTACGACGTCGCGATCATCAACAAGGACGAGCACGGCAAGATCCACGTCAAAAAGCACGAGAAGCCCACCCAGCACGGCGCGTGGACGGGCATCGCCGTCGGCGCCGTCGCCGGCGTCCTGTTCCCCCCGTCGATCATCGCCTCCGCGGTCGTCGGTGGAGCAGCCGGAGGTCTGATCGGACACCTGGCCCGCGGGATGTCTCGCGGAGATATGAAGGACCTCGGTGAGGTCCTCGACGATGGAGAGGCGGCGCTGGTCGTCGTTGGCCAATCACGAGTCGCCGAACAGCTCGACAAGGCGCTGAGCCGTGCCGAGAAGTCGGTGGAGCGGGAAATCGAGGTCGATGGTGAGCGCTTCGATAGCGATCTCGAGCAGGCGACCAAGTCCGCCTAGTTGGAGACCGGACCGGTGACTTGTCCGAACTGCGGAACGCAGGTCCCCGAGGGCTCTGACTTCTGTCCACGATGCGGCCAGGACCTGCGCCCGCGCAAGTCAGCCTTTCCGTGGGTACCGACGCTTCTGGCGTTCGTCGTCGGAGTCGCGCTGGCGGTGGTGGTCGGACTCGTCGCGGGGGTCGGCAAGACCGACACGGTGACCGCGCACGCTGGTGGCAAGCATGTGAAGACGACCACCACCACCGTTTCGTCGACCAAGCGCGTCCCGGTCAAGAAACCGGCCCGCACGGTCACGGCCCAGGCCTCCACCACCACCGTCACGAGTACTGCGACGGTGTCGACGACGGCGACCTCGACGACGACCGTCTCGACGACGAAGACCGTCACCGGTGGTGGATGACGGCCGCCGGAGGGCGGCCGTGCTATCGCGTGCTCAGTGGGCTGCCTCCTGAGCGCGTCGCGGCAACTTCCAGCCGGGGCGAACGAAGTGGCAGGTGTAGCCGTTGGGGTAATGCTCGAGATAGTCCTGGTGTTCGGGCTCGGCCTCCCAGAACGGTCCAGCGGGCTCGACCTCGGTGACGACCTTGCCGGGCCACAGGCCGGAGGCCTCGACGTCGGCGATCGTGTCCTCGGCGACGCGCCGCTGCTCGTCGTCGACGTAGTAGATCGCCGAGCGATAGCTCGCCCCGACGTCGTTGCCCTGCCGGTTCTTCGTCGTCGGATCGTGGATCTGGAAGAAGAACTCGAGCAGGTCTCGGTACGAGATCCGCTCGGGGTCGAACAGGATTTCGATCGCCTCCGCGTGTGACCCATGGTTGCGGTAGGTGGCGTTGGGCGTGTCGCCGCCGGTGTAGCCAACGCGGGTAGCGGTGACGCCATCGAGCTTGCGGATCAGATCCTGGACACCCCAAAAGCAGCCGCCCGCGAGGATCGCCTTCTCGGTTGCAGCCATCTGTCTGCTCCTTTTTCGTCGTGGTGTGTCGGTCGTGCGACACATATGGTGACAGCGTGGAGGCGTGACTCCTCGGAGGCACGTATCAGGCTTGGTGCTGAGCCTTCCGGCCGGCGGCGGAGAGCCCGGAACGCATCCCGGTCTTGGTTGTCAGCGCGTCGGCGAGCGCGAGCGCCAACGCCGCCGCGACGAACGCGACGATCATGACCAGCCCGTGCCGAAATGCCTCGGCGAAGTCGCCGTGAGTGGCGGTCAGCCCGGAGTAGAAGATGCTCCCGGTAATTGCGATCCCGGCGGCCGAGCCGATCCGCTGCGCGGTCTGGAGCACGCCGCTGGCGCTGCCGGCTCGCTTGTTGGGTACCTCCGAAAGGGTCAGCGTCTGGTTGGGCGAGATCACAAAACCGCCGCCGAGGCCGGCGATCAACAGCGGCAGCGCCATCCAATAGCCGACGTTGTGTCCCGGGTCGTGGTGCACCGCCAGCCATACGAGTGCGAGGCCAACGATGACCGTGATCAGCCCGAATGCGACGAGCTTGCGGCCCTGGCGCAGGACGTGGCGGCTGCCCAGCGACGCCGTCAGCGCGCCCCCGATCGCAAACGGGGTGGCGGTCAGCCCGGCTCCAAGCGCCGAATAGTGCAGGCCGATCTGCAGGTACTGGGTGAGAATGAAGAACGTGCCGGTGAACCCCGAGAAGTACAGGAGCCCAACCCCGGTGCCCAGCACGTAGGAGCGGATCTTGAACAGGTCGAGGTTGACCACCGGCTCGTGATCGCGCCCGTAGCGGCGTTCGTGCAGGACCCAGAGGACGGCGAGCACGGCGGCGACGCCGAACAGGGCGGGCCGCAGCGGGCTGTGCCACGTCTGCTGTTCGATGAACGGCACCAGGATGCAGATCACGGTCAGGCCGAGCAGCGCCACGCCCACTGGATCGAGCTCGGTGCGGGGCGCGTCTGCCGCCCGCGGCTCGGCAGCCGGCAGATAACGCCGCGCGAGCATCAGCGTCAGCGCGCCGACCGGGAGGTTGACGAAGAACACCGCGCGCCAACCGCTGTGGGTGCCGAACAGCGCGATCAGCGCTCCCCCGAGCAGCGGCCCGATCGCGGTGGAGATCCCGACCACCGTGCCGAAGTAGCCGAACGCCTTGCCCCGCTCCTCGCCCTCGAACATCGTCTGGATGAACCCGCTCACCTGCGGAGTCACGAGGCCCCCGGCCAGTCCTTGGACGACGCGGGCGACCACGAGGAACGTCGGTGAGGGTGCGGCGCCGCAGGCGGCGCTGGCCAAGGCGAACAGCGCGACGCCGATCATGAATACGCCGCGGCGCCCGCGGGCGTCCCCCAGCCGGCCGGCGGGCACCAAGAGCAGGCCGAACGCGAGCGCGTAACCCGAGACGATCCACTCCAGCTGGTTCTCCTGGGCGTGCAGACCGGTCTTGATCGCGGGCAGGGCGACGTTGACGATCGAGATGTCGAGCAGCGTCATGAAGCCTGCGGCCAAGCAGACGCCGAGCGCCTTCCAGCGATCCGGATTGGGGCTCGTCGAGGTCACCGCGGG
This sequence comes from uncultured Solirubrobacteraceae bacterium, assembly GCA_963743985.1. Taxonomy (GTDB): domain Bacteria; phylum Actinomycetota; class Thermoleophilia; order Solirubrobacterales; family Solirubrobacteraceae; genus Palsa-465. Next base: position 86,849 of record CAVUSD010000023.1, read on the forward strand.
GTGACGCTAGTCGCTTGAGCCTTCCTGCCGCGGCACCTGGCTGGCCTCGACCCAAAGCAGGTTTGCGAACGTGCCTGACGGGCAGTAAGGCGATGGATGCCATCGTCCGATCAGGTGCGCGCGCTCCTCGACGCGGGGCGAAGCTACGAGGCCATCGCCCGTGAGCTCGGAATCTCTCCCGGCTTGGCGTACATGCTTGCCACCGGGGTGCCGGCCGACTTCAGCGACGACCTGCACGACGGCGAACGCGCCGGCCGGTCCGAGCCCGCCGGCAGCGCACAGGCGCTCGTCAATCCCCACCAGCACAATCCGCAGCGAAACCCGGTCGTCGTCGACTGGATCAAGCGTCGCGCGGCGGCCGAACTGACGGGCAGCGATGGCTGAGCTGCCGCGCCCGTCGCGCTGGCCCGTGGTGCGTCAGTTGCGCGGCCCCGACCCGTTCGGCCGCGGGGCGGCGGTCAAGTCGCGCGGATCGGAGAGACATCAAGCGCGCACGGCCTCCGCTGATCGAGTCGTCAAATCGGTCTGTCCGTACTGCGCGGTCGGCTGCGCCCAGAACGTGTTCGTCAAGGACGAGCGAGTGATTCAGATCGAAGGCGATCCTGACGCGCCCCACAGCCGTGGGCGTCTGTGCCCGAAGGGCTCGGCGACGTTGCAGCTGACGACCGGCTCGTCACGTGAGCAGTACGTGCTGTACCGGCGGCCGCACGGGACCGAATGGGAGCGCCTGGACCTGGATACCGCGCTCGACATGGTCGTCGACCGGGTTGTCGAGTCCCGCGCCAAGGGGTGGGAATGGGAGCACGAAGGCGAGCGCACGCGGCGGTGCATGAGCGTCGCGGCACTCGGCGGGGCCACGCTCGACAACGAAGAGAACTATCTGATCAAGAAGCTGCTGACCGCGCTCGGGATCATCCAGGTCGAGAACCAGGCGCGCGTCTGTCACAGCTCGACGGTGGTCGGTTTGGGGACATCGTTCGGGCGCGGCGCATCGAGCACGCTTCCGGGCGATCTGCAGAACGCCGATCTGATCGTGCTCGAAGGATCCAACATGGCCGAGGCGCACCCGGTCGCGTACCAGTGGGTGGTCGAAGCCAAGGCCCGCGGGGCGACGGTCGTGCACGTCGACCCCCACTACAGCCGCACGAGCGTGCTCGCCGATGAGTTCGTGCCGATCCGGCCGGGCACCGACATCGCCTTCCTGGGCGGGATCATCAACCACGTCGTCTCGGGCGAACACGACTTCCGCGAGTACGTCCTGAACTACACGAACGCCCCGGTGATCATCGGCGAGGAGTTCGCCGAGGCCGATGTCAACGGGATCTTCTCGGGCTTCGACCCCGCATCGGGCAGCTATGACCCGGCGTCGTGGCAGTACGAGGGCGCGCTCGTCGCCGCCGCCTCGGGCCAGCGTGACATGGAGGGCTCGGTCGACTCCTCGACCACACCCGGCAGCGCACCCCACGGCCACGACCCGTGCGCCCGACCGACGCTCGACCTCACGCTCCAGCATCCGCGTTGCGTCTGGCAGATCCTCAAGCGCCACTACGCGTCCTACACGCCGGAGATGGTGGAGCGCGTCTGCGGTATCCCGCAGGACGTGTTCGGTCGAATCTGTGACCTGTTCGTCGAGAACTCCGGCCGTGAGCGAACCACCGCCTTCGTGCACGGCGTCGGCTGGACCCAGCACACGATCGGCTCTCAGTACATCCGCTGCGCGTCGATCCTGCAGCTTCTGCTCGGGAACATGGGCCGCCCCGGCGGGGGCGTGATGGCGATGCGCGGGCACGCGTCGATTCAGGGTTCGAGCGACATCCCGACGCTGTTCGACACGCTCCCCGGATACATCCCGGCGCCCCACGCGCATTCCCATCAGACGCTGGATCAGTTCATCAACGGCAATGCGCCACGCCAGGGGTTCTGGGGCAACATGCGCGACTACACGGTCAGCCTGCTCAAAGCGTGGTGGGGAGCGGCGGCGACCGACGACAATGACTTCTGCTTTGACTACCTGCCGCGCCTGACCGGCGACCACAGCACCTACGACACGGTCATGGCGCAGATTGCGGGGACCGTCGAGGGTTATTTCCTGTTCGGTCAGAACCCGGCGGTGGGGTCGGCGAACTCCCGGATGCAGCGACTCGGGATGTCGAAGTTGAAATGGCTGGTCGTCCGCGATTTCTCGCTGATCGAGTCCGCGACCTGGTGGAAGGACGGTCCTGAGATCGAGTCGGGCGAAATGCGCACCGAGGATCTCGAGACCGAGGTGTTCTTCTTCCCGGCCGCCGCCCACATCGAGAAGGACGGCACGTTCACCAACACGCAGCGGATGGTCCAGTGGCACCACAAGGCGGTCGAGCCCCAGAACGAGCAACGTTCCGACCTGTGGTTTGCCTACCACCTCGGACGACGGATCCGGGAACGGTTGGCGGGATCGCGCGACGAGGCCGACCGGCCAGTGCTCGAGCTCACCTGGGACTACCCCACCGAGGGCGACCACGACGAGCCCCAAGCCGACGCGGTGCTGGCTGAGATCAGCGGCTACGACGCCGGCGGCGAGCTCCTATCGGCCTACACGCAGCTGCGCTCCGACGGCTCGACAGCGTGCGGGTGCTGGATCTACTGCGGCGCATACGCGGACGGGGTCAACCAGACCGCGCGCCGGGTACCACGCACCGAGCAGAACTGGACCTGCCCCGAATGGGCGTGGGCGTGGCCGGCCAACCGCCGGATCCTCTATAACCGCGCCTCGGCTGACCCGCAGGGCAAGCCGTGGTCTGAGCGCAAGGCCCTCGTGTGGTGGGATGCAGAACTGCGGCGTTGGGTCGGCCACGACACCCCCGACTTCGAGGTCGACAAGCCACCGGGATACCGCCCGGAGCTGGGCGCGGTGGGACCGGCGGCGATCGCCGGAGACGACCCGTTCATCATGCAGGCCGATGGTCGCGGCTGGTTGTTCGCGCCCGCCGGCGTCGCCGACGGGCCGCTACCGACCCACTACGAGCCCCAGGACTCCCCCGTTCGCAACCTGCTGCACGGTCGCCAGCGCAATCCGGCTCGGAAGACCTTTGTGCATGCGTTCAACCGCTATCACCCAGATCCGGACGAGTCCGGCGCCGACGTGTTCCCGTACTCGGTCACGACCTACCGGCTGACCGAGCACTTCACCGCCGGTGGCATGAGCCGCTGGACGCCGTACCTGGCCGAGCTGCAGCCCGAGTTCTTCTGCGAGATCTCGCCCGAGCTGGCGGCCGAACGGGCGCTCGAGCATCGCGGCTGGGCGACGCTCGTGTCCGCCCGCGGCGTGATCGAGGCGCGCGTGCTGGTGACCGACCGGATGACGCCTCTGACGGTCGACGGGCGGATCGTGCACACGATCGGGATGCCCTACCACTGGGGACCCAACGGCTACGCGCGCGGAGACTCGATGAACGAGCTGTCCTCGATGTCGCTGGACCCGAGCTCGCATATCCAGGAGGTCAAGGCGTTGACCGTCGACATCCAGCCGGGACGCCGGCCCCGCGGACCCGATCGCCTGGCGCTCGTCAAGGCCTACCAGCAGCGCGCCGGCATCAGCGATATGACCGGAATGGAGAAATGACCGACCTGGATCTCTTCGACCGAACCACGGGCCTCGATTTGCTGCTCGGCGGCAGTGACCCCGCGGATGCCGCCGGCTATACCGAGCATCCGCCGCGGATGGGGTTCTTCACGGACACCTCGATCTGCATCGGCTGCAAGGCATGCGAGGTCGCCTGCAAGGAATGGAACGAGGTCCCTGAGGACGGCCTGAACTGGACGGGCAACTCGCACGACAACACCGGCGGGTTGAGCGGCAGCACCTGGCGCCATGTGGCGTTCGTCGAGCAGCAGGTGCCCGCCAGCGGCCACGAACCCAACTTCCAGCGAGACAACGACGAGTTTCGCTGGCTGATGTCCTCCGACGTCTGCAAGCACTGCACGCACGCCGCCTGCCTGGACGTCTGCCCCACCGGAGCGATCTTCCGTACGGAGTTCGGGACCGTCGTCGTCCAGGCCGACATCTGCAATGGCTGCGGCTACTGCGTGCCCGCTTGCCCCTACGGGGTGCTCGACAAGCGTCCCGATGACGGGCGGGTGTACAAGTGCACACTCTGTTACGACCGCCTTGAAGTGGGTCAAGAACCGGCGTGCGCGAAGGCGTGTCCGACCGATTCAATCCAGTTCGGCGAGCTCGACGAGCTGCGCGTACGCGCCGGCCACCGAGTGGAGCAACTGCACGACGCGGGGGTCGGAGAGGCGCGCCTGTACGGACACGACCCCACCGACGGCGTCGGCGGCGATGGCGCGTTCTTCCTGCTGCTCGACGAGCCCGAGGTCTACGGGCTGCCCCCGGATCCGATCGTCACCACGCGGGATCTGGCGTCGATGTGGAGGCATGTCGGCGTTGCCGCCGGCGCGCTGCTGATCGCCGGCGTGGGGTCGGTGCTCGGAGTCGGACGGTGAGCCGCGACGCCGCCGATGATGTTGGCCCCGCCGACTCCTATTACGGGCGGCCGATCATCAACCCGCCGGTGTGGGAGGAGCGTGAGATTGCCGGGTACCTGTATTGCGGCGGGCTGGCGGGGGCCTCCTCGGTTCTCGCCGCGGCCGCCGATGCCTGCGGCCGGCCGCACTTGGCCGACCGGGCCCGGCTGTGCGCGAGCGCCGCGGTGACGATCTCCTTCGTGGCGCTGATCAAGGACCTGGGGCGACCCGAACGGTTCGTGAACATGTTGCGGGTGTTCAAGCCAACCTCGCCGATGAGCGTCGGCACCTGGATCCTGTCGGCCTACGCGCCGCTCAACTACCTGGCGAGCGCGGCGACGATCGCCCGGCGTGCGCCGCGCGCCGGACGGGTCGCCGGCGTCGGGGCGGCGCTGCTCGGCTCGGCGGTCGCGACCTACACGTCGGCGCTGATCGCCGATACCGCCGTCCCCGCCTGGCACGAGGGCTATCGCGAGCTGCCGTTCCTGTTCGCCGGTTCGGCGGCGGCGGCGGCCGGTGGCTTCGGACTGCTGGCCGCGCCGGTCGCCGAGAACGCGCCCGCCGCCCGGATGGCGCTGATCGGCAGCGCCGGCGAGCTGATCGCCGAGCGGCTGTACGAGCGCCGGCTCGGCCCGATCGCGGAAACGCTCCACGGCGACGTCGCCGGTCCGCGGATGCGAGCCTCCAAGCTGCTGTTCAGCGCGAGCCTGATGGCGTCCGCGTTGGGCGTTCGTCGCAGCCGCGTCGGCGCCGCGGTCACCGGCGCTGCGTTGCTGACCGGTTCCGCGCTGACGCGATTCGGGATCTTCGCCGCCGGGATGGAATCCGCGCGTGACCCGCGCTACACGGTGCAGCTGCAACGTGACCGCCTCGAGGCCAAGGTCACGCTGGATGTGTACCCGCCCGCCGACCGGGCAGCGCAGACGGTATGACCGCCTTCGGCTACACGATGATGACCGAGCAGTCGCGCCCCGACCGGCTGGTCGCCGACGTCGTCGACGCGGAAGCGGCCGGCTTCGAGTTCTCGGTCTGCTCCGATCACTACCAGCCGTGGCTCGACGAGCAGGGCCATGCGGGATATGCGTGGGCGATCCTGGGAGCCGCCGCTCAGGCGACCGAGCGGATCGGTCTGATGACCTACGTCACCTGTCCGACCATCCGTTATCACCCGGCGGTCGTCGCTCAGAAGGCAGCGACGCTCGGGATCCTCTCCGGCGATCGATTCCGGCTCGGGCTCGGCGCCGGCGAGAACCTCAACGAGCATGTCGTCGGCGAGCGCTGGCCGGCGGTGGGCGTTCGCCACGCGATGCTCGTGGAAGCGACCGAGATCATCGGCCGGCTGCTTGACGGCGATCAGCACGTCAACTTTCGCGGCAGGCATTTCGACGTCGAGCAGGCGCGGCTGTGGGACCTGCCGGCTCGGCGCGTCCCGATCGGGATCGCCGTCTCGGGACGCGACTCATGCGCGCTCGCCGGCGAGCACGCCGACATGATGATCGCCACCGAACCGAAGCCCGAGCTCGGCGAGATGTTCGACGCGGCCGGCGGTGCCGGCAAGCCTCGGGTGGGACAGATCGCGCTGTCCTACGACACCGACCGCGAGACCGCCATCGAGCGCGCCCACGAACAGTTCCGGTGGTTTGGGCTTGGCTGGAAGGTCAACGCTGATCTGCCCAACCCGGAGTCATTCGACGCGGCGACGGCGTTCGTCGCTCCCGAGCAGGTGGCCGACCAGATCGGCTGCGGTCCCGATCTCGAAGAGCACGTCGAGAAGATCCGGCCGTTCCTCGACGCCGGCTTCACCGAGATCGCGCTCGTCCAGATCGGTGGGGACCATCAGGCACCGTTCATCGCCTGGGCCCAAGACCAGCTGTTGCCCGCTCTGCGCTCGCTCTGACTAGCGGTTCGTGCGGTGTTGAAATCGCTCCAACGGGTAGGCCGTATTCTGCCCAGGCCACCGATCAGCTAAGGAGACCGCATGTCCGAATCAGACACGTACAAGATCATCGAGATCGCCGGCACCTCACCCGACGGCGTCAGCGAAGCGATGCGGTCAGGCGTTGAGCGTGCCGCCAAGTCGCTGCGCGGGCTTGACTGGGTGGAGGTTCGCAGCATTCGCGGGCACATCGAGGAGGATCAGATCAAGCACTTCCAGGTCGAGCTGCGGGTCGGTTTCAAGCTCGAAACCCAGTAGGCGACAGTTCGTCGAGCGTCTTGGCGATCCGCCGGTCGCGGGTGGCGGGCGACTTCGCACTCTCGACCGCCAGCACGTGGCGCTTGCGGTTGCTGTAGGAGAGCTGCTCGAAGGCCGTACGGGCCCCGGGACGTCGGTCGAGCGCAGCCGCAAGCTCGGCGGGGACGATGACCTCACGAGGTGTGTTGTCGAGTTCAATCTCGATGTCGAGCCGGTCTCCGGCGGCGATCCCCGCCTGGTCACGGACGGCGGCGCTGACCGGAAACATGAACTCGCCGCGCATCCGCGCCACCGTCGTCCGGTAGCTGTGGCCCGCGAACGTCACCCGCACCGGCGGCCGGTTGCCACCCGCGAGCCCTGCGACGATCTCCGCGGGCACGCGGATCCCGGTCGCTGTTTTTCCATCGAGTTGCAGTGTGGCGGTGAATCGCATACCGCTCCGTACTATACGGTTTAGTAGGTGGAGTAAACCGTATAGTACGGCGGGTGACGATGGAAGATCGCTCCGCTCGCAAGCAGCGCGCGATCGTCGACGCGGCCACGACGCTGTTTCTCGAGCGCGGGTATCTCGGAACCAGCGTCGATCAGATCGCTGCGCTGGCCGCCGTCTCGAAACCCACCGTCTACCGGTTCTTCGAAGACAAGGAGCAGCTGCTCACGGAGATCGTGCTGGGAACGCTCGACCGCCGGGGAGATCCGTTCCGCGCGCAGCTGGCAGCGCTGGCCGATACGGACGACCTTGCGTCCGACATGACGAGACTCGCCCGTGACTACATCGGGGTGGTCACCCAGCCCGCCGGGCTCGCGCTGCGACGACTCGTGATCGGTGCCTCTCACCAGCTGCCGCAACTCGCGCAGGCCTACTACGAGCGAGCCCAGGATCAGACGCTCGGGACGCTCGCCGACGTCTTCGCGCAGCTTGCCCGGCGGGGTCTGCTCGATCTCGACGAACCGCCGGTGGCGGCATCGCACTTCGCGTTCCTGGTCCTCGGCCGGGCGCTGGACCGGAGCCTCTTCTGTCCGGATGACCCCCTCTCCAAGAAGGAGTCCGAGCGCCAGGCCGACTCGGGCGTGTCCGCCTTCCTCTCGATCTATGGCAGGACCACCGTTCCGGCTCGCCCGAGCCCGATCGACAGGTAGCGCGATGACCGCCGATCAGATCCGGCCCTGTGACGACGGCGACCGCGCGGCCATCCTGGAGATCATCAATGCCGCGGCGCTCGTCTATCGCGGCGTCATCCCGACGGATCGCTGGCACGAGCCGTACATGTCCGGCACCGAGCTCGACGCCGAGCTGGCGGCCGGGGTCGTCTTCCACGCCGAGCAGGCCGACGGTCAGCTGCGCGGGGTCATGGGGATCCAGGACGTCGGTGACGTCGAGCTCATCCGCCACGCCTACGTCGCTCCGGCCGCCCAGGGACGCGGCATCGGTGGCGCGCTGCTCGAGTGCCTCATGCGCGACTGCACCGGTCCGGTACTTGTCGGGACCTGGGCGGCCGCGCACTGGGCAATCGCGTTCTATGTTCGCCACGGTTTCGACCAGGTATCAGACCAGGACAAGACCCGGCTGCTGCGGCGCTACTGGACGATCCCCGAGCGCCAGGTCGAGACGTCAGTCGTGCTCAGGCGAGATCTCGGCAAGCGGTAGCGAGGTCATCCCGGCTTGCGGTCGGCGAGCACGAGGATCTGACCGCTGTAGACCGCGACCCAGACGTCGCCGGTGGTGGCGTCGTAGGTGATCCCGATCGGATGCACCCCGGTCGGAAACGTCTGGAGCACGTGGAGGTTCGACGCCTTGAGCTTGGTGATCGTGTCGGAGTCGTAGTTGACGACGTACAGGCTGCGGCCGTCGGCGGCGATCGCCAGCGACCGGTCCTGCTCGCCGGTCTGCGCGGTCGCGACGACCTTGTCGTCGGCGAGATCGATCTTGACGACCTCGCCGGGGGCATTCAGCGACGCGTACAGATAGCGCCCGTTCGGCGACATGACCAGGTGGCGTGGTTGGTCACCGACGACGAAGCTGCCCTCGATCTTCATCGTCTGCAGGTTGACCTTGGTGATGTCGTCGGAGCCCATGATCGCGACGTACGCGGTCCTGGAGTCGTGCGAGATCGCCAGGCCACGCGGGTATGGCCCCATCGGCAGCGTCGCGACCACGTGGCGTTCGGCGATGTTGACGACGCTGAGGTCATACGAGCACCAGTTGGCCACCAGCAGGTACTTGCCGTCGGGCGTCACCGCCAGAAACTTCGGTACCAGCCCGACCCGGATCACCTGATCGATCGCCAGCGTCTTGACGTCGATCCGGTAGACGTAGCTGTCGGTGTCGCCGGCGGCCTTGGCGCTGGCCGGAGTGCAGTCGTCTGACCCCTCGGGTCCGGATCCGCTGCCGTACATCGAGTAATTGGATACGTAGACGTACCTGGCGTCGGGCGTGAACGCCGCCTCGACCGGCGCCCCGTGGGTGATCCCCGGATGCCCCGGGATGCCGAAGTGCGACATCTGGACGGTGTCGGGAATCGTCTTGACCAGCGATCCGTCGCTGTTGTAGACGGTGACCGTGTGCGTGTACATCATGTTCTGGGCGAACACGAGCCCCGTATCCGACGCGTCGACCGACTTCGGCGAGATATGCCCGCTGATCGTCCTGCGCAGCGACAACCGCCGCTGATCGGATGGCGGGCCAGGTGGCACCCGCTTGAACGGGTCAACCGCCGCCGTGCGCTCAGGCGAGTGCAACGTCCTCGCGGGCGCCGGCGAGCCGCCGCTGGAACCGGTGAGCACGACGACGAGCGCGATCACGAGCCCGACCACCGCCGCCGTCAACACCGCGCCGGCTCGACGTCGGCGGATCACCGCCTGCGAGGGCCGGCGCGAGGGACGCCGCGATCCGCTCGTCCGCGTCCGTCGTCCTCCGCCGCTCACTGGGATCCCCCGCCCACGCGCACCGCGGGAACGCTACCGCGCGCACAGGCGTGACCGACGGCGCTCCGGCCGCCCTCGTTGAGCCGCGATCCGGCAGGCCGCGAACGTGCGGGCCGACGCTGACCGCAATCGCTGCGACGCTGCGGTCGATTCAGACCATCATCGTCGGCTAGGAGCAACCCACCATGATCAGCAAGCTTGATTTCGTCGGCATCCCATCGCGGGATTCCGAGCGCTCGCGGCAGTTCTACGGGGAGGTGCTGGGGTTGCGGCCCGACGCCAACGCACAGTTCGAGTTCTGGGCCGGAGAGACCTGTCTGGGCATCTGGGAGCCTGAGCGGCTCGGCATGCCGTTCGCGCCGCAGAAGAACGCCCATCTCGCGTTGCACGTCGAGGACGTGGCCACCGCCCGGGCCGAGCTCGAGGCCAAAGGCGTCGTATTCCCCGTGGACACGTTCGACACTGGGGTCTGCCAGATGGCCTTCTTCACCGACCCGGACGGCAACGACCTGATGCTGCACCACCGGTACGCCGCGTCTGACTGACGCTGCGCCGCCGGTCGTTGCGCGCGGACGCCGGGTCCTCAGGGCATGAGCACGGTCCGGGTGCCCGGCGCCTCGGGCCGCGACCAAGCCGCCTCAACCTCCGCCAGCGGCACCGCGTTCGGGTGGACGGCGATCGTGCCGGCGTCGATCTCATCGACCAGCGACGGCAGTTCGGCCAAGTACGCCCTGGCCGAGACGGCACCCTGACCGTTGCCCTGCAGGCGCAGGTTGGCCGACCGCAGCGCCACCGACGGCAGCTCGATCGTGGGACCTGCGATCGCGCCGATCTGGATCCAGTCGAGCGCGCGGCTGCGATCTGCGCGCGCGGTGAGCAGCGCCGTCATCGCCCGTTCGGTCGGCTGGCCCCACAGGTAGTCGATCACGATGTCGACGTCAGCGGCGGCCGCGCCCAACGCCTGCGCGGTCGCTTCGTCGTCGTCGGTGAGCGCCACCAGGGCATCGGCCCCGACGGACGTGAGCGCGGCCAGCCGTTCCGGGTCGCGTCCGGCGCCGACCACCGCAGCGGCGCCGAGCCGCTTTGCGACCTGAACGGCCATCGTGCCGGCGTTCCCGGTCGCGCCGAGCACGAGCACGCTCTGCCCCGGTTGCAGCGGAACACGGCGGCGCAACGCGACCCACGCCGACATCGCGGGGTTCATCGCGGCCGCGACCTTGGCCACGTCGACGTCGTCGCGTAGTTCGATCATGCGTCGTGTGTCGACGACCGCCTGGTCGGCCATCGTCCCGAGCGCGTGATCGTCGGCGACGAAGTAGACCTTCGTCCCGTCGGAGCGCCGCCCAACGGCGTCGATACCGGGAACCATCGGGAGCTCGCCGGTGCTCGTGTAGTGCGCTCCGGCAGCGCCGCTGCGCACGCGCGGGTGCAGTCCGACCGCCAGCACGTCGACGAGCGTCTCGCCGTCGCCCGACGGCTGCGGGGTCTCGAACTGCTGGTAGTGCGGTGGCTCGTCGAACGACGTCACCACGGCTGCATGCATCTGGGTCATGTGGTCCTTCCGATCCGATCGTGACCGGCGTTCTCGATCGTTTAGTTGGTGTCACGTACCAATATAGTTCGTCCCACCAACTAAATCAATTAGACTGAGCTCCGTGGACTCGACCGTCGATCGCTCGCCGCACTCACCCGGCTCCGCGCGGGAGCTGAGCAGCGTCGACGGGCTCGCGCAGCTGTCGTTCCTCACCCTCAGCCTGCTGGAGCGCCGAGCCGGCGTGCACGGGATCTCCGTCACCCAGACGCGGCTGCTCGGGGTGCTGCGGGATCGCACCCCAACGATGCACGAACTGGCCAGATTGCTCGGACTTGACAAGTCCAGCGCCACCGGCCTCGTCGATCGCGCCGAGCGCCGGGGGCTCGTCAGTCGGGCCCCGTCAAGCGCCGACCGGCGGGTGGTGCTGGTCGAGCTCACCGACGCCGGCCGAGCGCTCGTCGGCGAGGTCTCGGGTGGATTCGAGTCGGACGTGGCAACGCTGCTGGGCCGACTGCCGGAGCCGGACCGATCAACTCTGACGCGCCTGGTCAGCCGATTGCTCGTCGCCGAGGCGGACGCCGGCGGCGTCGACCTTTTCCCGCTAGCGTGAGCGCGATGACAGCACGATGGCCCGAGCTCTCCTACGGTGCCTGGCGTGAGACGTGCGACACGCTGCACGGTCACACGCAGGTGCTGGGCAAGCTGGCGGTCGCGCTCGCGCCGCCCGAGCCGCAACTGCAGCACGCGGCGCTGCGGCTGACGGCGCGCGGCTGGGAGACGGGTCCGCTGCCCGCCCCCGACGGCTCCGGCGCGATCGTCGTCGCGCTCGATCTGCGCAACCACGAGGCGATCGTCGAGGGCAGCGGCGGGACCGAACAGCGGATCGCGCTGGCCGGCGAACGCTCGGTCGGGGCCGTCTGTCGTGAGCTGCTGGCGGCGCTGCGGCGGGTGGCCGGCGAGGTCGAGATCAACCCCACGCCCCAGGAGGTCAGCTGGACCGTCCCGCTCGACGAGGACGAGCAGCACGCCACCTACGATCCGGTCGCCGTCGAGACCTACTTCGCATCGGCCACCCAGGCCGCGCTGGTGCTCGCGGCCTTCCGCGCGCCCTACCGAGGCCGCAGCACGCCGGTCAACGCGTGGTGGGGGTCGTTCGATCTCGCGGTCAATCTGTTCTCCGGCCGCGCCGCGGCGCCGCCGGCCGACGACTTCATCATGCGCAACGCGATGGACGCCCAGGAGGTCGCGATCGGCTGGTGGCCCGGTGACGAGCGCTATGACCGCGCCGCCTTCTACGCCTACGCGCACCCAGCGCCCGACGGCTTCGCCGACGCCGTCCTCGAGCCGGCGGCGGCGCGCTGGGAGCCGGCGCTGGGCGAGTACGTGCTCGACTGGGCCGACGTTCGCGTCGCCGATGACTCCCACGCCGACGCGGTCCGGTTCGCCCGCTCGGCGTTCGCCCACGGCTGCGTGGTGTGCGACTGGGATCCGTCGCTCGGGGCCAGCGCCGAGGGGCAGCCGCCCCCCGTGCGCTGAGCACGATCACCGCCGGCCTTGACGGGCGGGAGCTGACCGCAGTAGGTTCGCCCCATCGTCGACGATCCGGTAACGAGCGATGGGGTTCCGACGCTGTACGTCTGCCACGGCGACGACGGTGGGCCGCGCCTGCACCCCTGCCGCAGGGTACAAGAGGCGCTGCGCGCTCGGGGCATCGAATATCACAAGGTGATCGCCGGACACGGCAGCCCGGTCCCGTTCCTCCGCAAGGGTTCACGCGCCGAACTGCGCGCGGCCACCGGCGACGACAAGCTGCCCACGCTGAAGCTGGCCGACGGGACCGTGATCAAGAAGTCCGGCGCGATCCTCGCCTGGGTCAAGCGCCAGCCGTGAACGGGTTGTCGCTGGCCGACCAACCGCGCCCGACATCGAGGCTCCGAGGCAACGATGGCAATTGCGTCCGGAGGGGTCGGACGCAATCGCCAAGGTTCGTTGCGGCCGGCTAAGCGAGGGCGCCTGCGAACTGCTCGCGGATGCCCGGGTAGATCAGGTTGTGATCGTCGGAAAGGCCGGCCTTGACCGTGCGGCTGAGATCGTCGACCAGCGCCTCCGGGGCGCCTGCCTCCAGCGCGTCGAGTGCCGACACCGCAACCAGCGGCGCGGCGATCTTGTCACCCTCGAGCCCAGCGGTGAGATCGGTGTCGACGTAGCCGACGTGCACGCCGACGACCTCGGTCCCCTGGGTGGCCAGCTGGACCCGGGACGCGTTGGAGTAGGCCCAGGCGGCCGCTTTGGAGGCCGAGTAGGTGGCGAGGTGCGGCATCGCGACCCAGGAGACGACCGACAACACGTTGACGAACGCACCGCCGCCGTTGCCGGCCAGCACGGGCGCGAACGCGTTGGTCACCGACACCAGCCCGAGGTAGTTGGTCTCGAGCTCAGCGCGGGCGTCCTCCAGCGTCGCCTGTAGCGGGAACGACGGCCGGCCGATTCCGGCGTTGTTGACGACGATCTGCACATCGGCAGCCTGCGCGGCGGCGGCGACGACCGACGCGGCGTCGGTGACGTCGAGCGCGATCGGCGTCAGCCGCTCGTCGGTGACCGAAGCGGGGCTGCGTACCGCTGCGTAGACCTTCGTGGCGCCGCGGGCGAGCAGCTCTTCGGCGATCGCCTTGCCGATGCCCCGGTTGGCCCCGGTGACGAGCGCGACTGATCCGTTGATGTCCATGGTGTGAGTCCCTTTCGATGATGGCCGCAGTGCAGGCGAGATCTGGATGATAGCCATCATCCAGAACAGGATGACAGCTATCATCCGTCCGGTCATGGGCCATTCGCAGACCGAGAAGACGCGAAACCACGATCGGATCGTCGAAGTCGCGGCGCGACGGATCCGGCAAGCGGGCACCGACGCGCCCGGCGTGGCGGAGATCATGGCCAGCGCCGGCCTCACCCACGGCGGCTTCTACAAGCACTTCAGGTCCCGCGACGAGCTGGTCGCCGAGGCTGCCGCCCGGACGTACGCCGAGTCCGAAGCCGCCGCCCAGCGGGTCATGGATGGGGCCGACGATCCGCTGGCCGCGTTCGTGGATTGGTACCTCTCCAGCGAGCATCGCGACGACCCCGGCTCGGGCTGCAGTGTCGTTGCCCTTGGCAACGACGTCGCGCGCGGCTCAGACGTGGTCAGGTCGGCCTACACGGAGCAAGTCGGTCGTTACGTCGCTCACCTCGACGAGCTGCTCGGGACCGCGGCGGCGCAGCGCCCGTCCGCCGCGGCGAGGGTGGCGCTGTCGACGCTCGCGGGCGCGCTGCTGGTGGCGCGAGCGGTCGATGACCCGGAGCTCTCTGACCGGATCCTGAGCGATGCCCGTGCGGCGCTGCTCGCCCAGCGTGCGGTGCCGGTGGCAAACTTCAGCCGCAACCCTGGCGCGGACGTATAGCCTCCATCGCATGCCAGAACTCAGGTCGCGCACCGTCACCCATGGCCGGAACATGGCCGGCGCCCGAGCCCTGCTGCGAGCCGCCGGCGTGGCGCGCGAGGACTTCGGCAAGCCGATCGTCGCCGTCGCCAACTCCTACACCCAGTTCGTCCCCGGCCACACGCATCTGAAGCCCGTCGGCGAGGTCGTCGCCGAGGGCATCACGGCGGCCGGCGGGATCCCGCGTGAGTTCAACACGATCGCCGTCGACGACGGGATCGCGATGGGCCACGGCGGGATGCTCTACTCGCTGCCGTCGCGCGACCTGATCGCCGACAGCGTCGAGTACATGGTCAACGCGCACTGCGCCGACGCGCTGGTCTGCATCTCCAACTGCGACAAGATCACCCCGGGGATGCTGAACGCCGCGCTGCGGCTGAACATCCCGACGGTGTTCGTCTCCGGCGGGCCGATGGAGGGCGGGACCACGACGCTCGTCGACGGCACCGTGCGCAAGGGGCTGAACCTGATCACGGCGATGGCCGACGCCGTCTCGCCCGATGTCTCCGACGACGACATCGCGCGGATCGAGGAGGCCGCCTGCCCGACCTGCGGCTCGTGCAGCGGCATGTTCACCGCCAACTCGATGAACTGCCTGGCCGAGGCGCTGGGTCTGGCGCTGCCCGGTAACGGCTCGACGCTGGCGACGCACACGGCGCGGCGCGAGCTGTTCGTGAACGCCGGCCGGACCGTGGTCGAGCTCTGCGACCGCTACTACGGGCATGACGACGAGTCAGCGCTGCCGCGCTCGATCGCGACCCGCGCCGCGTTCGAGAACGCGATGGCGCTCGACGTCGCGATGGGTGGCTCGACCAACACCGTGCTGCATATCCTCGCCGCCGCCCAGGAGGCCGAGCTCGAGTTCACCATGCGGGACATCGACGAGATCTCACGTCGCGTCCCGTGCATCTGCAAGGTCGCGCCGAGCGGCAGCTACCTGATGGAGGACGTGCACCGCGCCGGCGGCATTCCCGCGATCCTCGGCGAGCTGCGCCGCGGCGGCCTGCTCAACGAGGACGTCCATACCGTGCACGCGGGGTCAGTCGACGACTGGCTCGACGCCTGGGACATCCGCAGCGGTCACGCCTCAGACACCGCGATCGAGCTGTTTCACGCCGCGCCCGGCTGTCGGCGGAGCGCCAGCGCGTTCTCGCAGTCAGAGCGCTGGGAGTCGCTGGACACCGACGCCGCCGACGGCTGCATCCACGACGTCGCGCACGCGTACTCGGCCGACGGCGGCCTCGCGATCCTGTACGGGAACCTCGCGGTTCGCGGCTCGGTCGTCAAGACGGCCGGGGTCGACGACTCGATCCTGACGTTCTCGGGTCCGGCGGTCGTGGTCGAGTCCCAGGAGGACGCGGTCGACGCGATCCTGCACGAGCGGGTCAAGGAGGGCGACGTCGTCGTCGTCCGCTACGAGGGACCGCGCGGCGGTCCCGGGATGCAGGAGATGCTCTACCCGACCTCGTACCTGAAGGCGCTCGGGCTCGGCAAGGCGTGCGCGCTGATCACCGACGGGCGCTTCAGCGGCGGCACCTCCGGCCTGTCGATCGGCCACGTCTCGCCCGAGGCGGCGTCCGGGGGCGTGATCGCGCTCGTCCAGGACGGCGACACGATCTCGATCGACATCCCCAATCGGAAGCTGACGCTCGACGTGCCCGAGTCCGAGCTGGCCGAGCGCCGCGACGCGCTCGAGTCGGCTGGGGGCTACGCCCCGAAGCTGCGCGAGCGATACGTCTCTCCCACCCTGCGCGCGTACGCGGCGATGGCGACCTCGGCCGACACCGGCGCCGTCCGGGACATCAACGCGGTCGAGCGGGCGGTCGCGGCCGCGGCGCGGTCGACCGCGCCCGTCTCCTGAGCGAGCGGCCTCCCCACGCCAGATCGGCCGTGGCCGCCCTTGCCCCCCGAGCACCCGAGCTGCCCGCGGAGCCCGAGCTCCGCGATGCGATCGCCGGCTTCGACCATCACGAGACGTTCGAGGGGGCGCTGCTGCACGATGCCGAGCTGCCGCGACAACGGGCCGGCGGCGTCTCGTTCGCAGCGTCGGTGCTGAACACGGTGCAGCTGTCAGAGTCGGCGCTCGAGCAGTTCTCACTCGCCGACGTCGAGCTGAGCGGCTGCAACCTGTCCAACGTCGTCGCACCCCGGGCCCGCTGGCACCGCGTGCACGCGCGCGGCTGCCGGATGACCGGGATGCTCCTCTCCGGAGCTGTGCTCAGCGACGTGACGTTCACCGATTGCCGGATCGATCTCGCCTCGTTCGGCTCAAGTCGGCTCGACCGGGTGACGTTCGAGAGCTGCCGTCTGGCTCAGACCGACTTCATGGAGTCGCAACTGCAAGATGTGCGGTTCGAGCGATCTGACCTGACCGAGGGCGACTTCCGCGGCGTGACCCTGCGCCGATGCCAGGCGCGCGGTTGTGAGCTGTCGGGCATTCAGGGCGCCGAACGCCTGCGGGGCCTCTCGATGCCGTGGCCGGAGATCGTCGCCAACGCCGGCGTCTGGGCGACCGCGCTGGGCATCGCTGAGCTCGAGGACTGAAAACGAACCGTCGCGGGTGGCGCGCCGGCACACCGCCTGGCTTCGCTAATAGACTCCCTGCAGATGCCCAAGCAGCAGCGCACGATCCGTGTCGAACAGCGCAGCCAGATGGCCGCCATGCAGCAGATGGAGAGCCGCTCCGACGAAGAGCTCGAGGCCGAGACCCGATACAAGGCGGCCGCTCAGGCGATCCTCGGTGCCCGCGCCGCGGAGCGCTACGACGCCAAGAAAGCCCGCGCCCACTTTCAGCGTGCGATTGCCGCCGCCCGGCCGCAGGAGCGCTTGCAGATCCGCCGCATGGCCGATGCGTCGCTGGCGCTTGCCGAACGGCGACCCGACGACCTGAAGCGGGCGACCGAGCGGCTCGGGGTGCAAGCTCCCACCAGCCGCCAGCTGTTGGGATTGCGGTTCATGGGACTGGTGGCGCCGCCGTCCAGCGCGGGGATCGTCGCGCGCGTGCGCGGGATCCTGATCTTCGTCTTGCTGGTCGTGGCAGTGCTGGCCGTCGCCTTTGGCATCGTCACCGGGATCAGCGCCGCCGCCGGCGGGCTGTCGCTCGATCTGCGGATCTTCTACTCGCTGGCGCTGGTGATCGTCGTCGTCGTGGGCACGGTGATGTTCGGCCGACGACGAATGCGCGCGGCCCAGGCCAAGCGCGCTGCCGCGGCATCGGGACCGTAACGACCGGTGTGCGGTCGCTACACGCTCGCCACCCCTGATCACTCAGCGATCCGCGCGCGCTTCCCGGTCGGCGAGTCAATCGCCATCACACAGCGCTACAACGTCGCCCCGACTGACGAGGTGCTGACCGTCACCACGGACAAGGACGGCACGCCGCGCGGCGAGTTACTGCGCTGGGGTCTGGTACCTGCGTGGGCGAAGGATCCGTCGATCGGATCCAAGCTGATCAACGCCCGGGTCGAGACGGCCGCTGAGAAACCCGCGTTCCGCCGTGCATTCGAGCGCTACCGGTGCCTGATCGTCGCCGACGGCTTCTACGAATGGCGACGGACACCCGGCGGACGCAAGCAGCCGTTTCGCATCACCCGTGACGACCACGAGCCGTTCGCATTTGCCGGCCTCTGGTCGGTCTGGCACGGCGACTCGCAGCAGGCCCTACGCACCTGCACCATCCTGACCACCGCCGCGAACCCGGCGATCGCCCCGTTGCACGATCGAATGCCGGTGATCCTGGCCCCCGGCCACGAGCAGGACTGGCTCGATCTCGACCTGCCGCCCGACCACCTGCGTGAGCTCCTGGCCGGTATGCCAGCTCGTCGTACGGAGCTGTCGGAGGTTTCGTTCACCGTCAACGACGTCCACAACGACGGTCCGGAGTGCCTGCAGGCGCCGACCGGGGACCCGGCGGTCGGCGCCGATCAGGCGGCCCCCGCCGGCCAGCAGGCGCTGTTTTAGGCCGCCGCCGCGCTGCCGGTCGCGCCTTGAGACAGCCACGACTCGAACCTGGCAGCGTCCATCGGCGCGCCGATGTGGAATCCCTGGGCGAGATCACAACCCAGCAGCGCCAGGCGCTCGAGCGTTGCCGCGTCCTCGACGCCCTCGGCGGTGATCCGCAGTCCGAGGTCGTAGCCGAGGTTGATCGTCGAGCGAACGATGATCAGGTCACTCTCGGACTGCAACATCGGGACCACGAACGAGCTGTCGATCTTGAGGTCGTCGAGCGGCAGCCGCCGGAGGTTCGCCAGCGAGAAGTAGCCGGTTCCGAAGTCGTCGACCGACAACCGCATGCCGAGGCTCGACATGCGCACGATGTTGGCGATCGCACGCTCGGGATCGGCCATGATCATCCGTTCGGTGATCTCCAACGCCAGCGCATCGGCCGGCACGCCCGCGCTGTCGAGCATCCGGGCGATGTCATCGGGCAAGCCGCGATCCAGCAGGTTGCGGGCCGACAGGTTGACCGCCACCGACATCTCGTATCCGTGGCGCCGCCAACGGGCGCACGCGGCGACCGACTGCTCCAGCACGTACCGGCTCAGCGGGCCGACGAGATCGGTCTGCTCGACGGTCGAGATGAAGTCGACCGGTGTCAACAGCCCACGTTCGGGATGAAACCAGCGCACCAAGGCCTCCGCGCCGCGAATCGAGCGGTCCGTCAACGCCATGATCGGCTGGTAGTAGACGTCGAGGTGTCCGTCCTCCAACCCCTGGCGAAAGTCCGAAAGCACGCTCAGCCGCCGCACCGAGTGACGGTTCTGATCGACCGCGTAGAGCTTGTATTCCGCCTGTGTCTCCTTGGCGGCGTACATCGCGACGTCGGCGCAGCGCAGCAGGGCGTTCGCATCGGCACCGTCGTCGGGAAAGCGCGCCGCCCCGATACTCGCCGCCACATTCAGCGAGAGCTCGTCGAGCGCGAACGGATCCGCCAGCGACCGAGAGATCCGGCCGGCGACGCCTTCGAGCACGTCGTCAGAGTTGCTGCCGGGCGCCAGCAGGATCCCGAACTCGTCACCGCCCAACCGAGCGACGACCGCGTCGGGACCGACCGCGAGCACCAGTCGCGGCCCGAGCTCACGCAGGACCGCGTCGCCGCACTGGTGTCCGAGCGTGTCGTTGATCTCCTTGAAACGGTCGAGATCCATCAACAACAACGCGACGACACCACCGTGTTCGGTCGCGTCTCGTATCCGGGCGTCGATCGCGTCGTTCAGGCGCGCACGGTTGGCGAGACCGGTGAGGCCGTCCGTCGTCGCGATCCGTTGCAGCTCATCGGCCCGCCGGCGCGACGTCAGCAGCTCGTTGGACAGATACGAGAGCGCGACCAGCGCGATCCCGGACAGCAGCAGGCCGCCCGTCCCCACCCGGGCGGTGACGAGCACCGCCGCGGCGGTCATCAATCCGCACACCAGTTCGGCTGGGAGGGTTGGGACCAACGTCTTGGCCGCAAGCTGGGTCAGCGACGAATGCGCAATGTAACTGGCATAGCCAGCGGCAATCACGAAGTTGACCGCGAGCGTCACGAGGTAAGCCGTGACGACCAGCGCGTAGAACCACACCTGGTCGTCGTTGGCCCCGGCCGCCTTTACCGACCAATAGAAAAAGAGACCGGCGGCCAGCGGACACCACGTGTAGTTGACAAGATTATTGAGATATACCCGGGGGCTGGAGGGCACGCGCAGCAAGGCCCCGGTGATCGCCAGCGCGCCAATCAGCGCCGCCGGTCCCGGACCGAGGACGACCTCGGCCACCACCAATCCGAGAAAGCCTCCCGACACGACCATTCCCTCGCCGGCCGAACACAGCTCACCAGCGAGAACGAGCACGAGCAAGATCAGAAACGGAAGCACCCGCAGGTGATGGAAACCGGGCACGAAGGGCAAGACGGCGACGGCGACCGCGACCGCGAGGAGGTGCAGGCCGGTCAGGCCGCGTGTCGCCGTGCGTGGCTCACCAGCAGGGGTAAGCGGTTCTGCGCTGGCACTCATCGCTCAGACGCCCCGACCAGTCCCGTCGTGGCTACTCAGCCGCCGTTCTTCCAGAACATGTCCGCTCCTTTGTGCACGTTGGGGGAAGTGTGCAAATCCGGAGATGCGAGGCGCCGCTCGGGGGGTCGCGGGCCTGCCGTGATCTCCATGGAGGATCGTTGCGGTCATTGGGGTGTTTTGCAAGGTGACGGTCGTAAGTGTCAATAAACGTCAAAGTTGCTTAAGGTTCTGGTTGTTCGAACAACGCATCGAGTCGTTCCGCGGCAAAGTTGTCCATAACACCTTGCGTCAGCAGATCAGAGCTCTGGGCGTTCAGCGAAGCGGCAGTCAGATAACTTACAAAGGGGCGTCTAATATCCCGCCCCAGCCTGGACGTTTGTTCGATCCAGTGATCCGACGGCCGCCGACAACCGCCGAACCGGGCCGCTCATACCGTGGGTCCGGGCGGCCGCGATAATCAGTCCGACCGCCGACGCGGGTGTCCGGCGGGCTCCATCGCAAAGGCCCCCTCCCCCTGATGCCGCTCTCACCGCTGATCGCCAACTACGACCACGTCCTGCTCGACCTCGACGGCACCGTCTGGGTCGGCGACGTCCCGACCGCAGGCGCCGGCGAAGCGCTCGCGGCGCTGCGGGCGGCCGAGAAGCAGATCGCCTTCGTCACCAACGACTCCGCCCACGCGCCCGAGGACTACGTCCGCAAGCTGTGGTCGCTGGGGCTGCGAGCGTCGGTCGGCGAAGTGGTCTCGGTCGGGTCGGCGCTCCAGTACTTCCTCGCCCAGCGACCGGGCGCCGCCCAGGCATTCGTGATCGGCTCTCCGGCCATCTTCCGCCACGTCGCCGACGCCGGCCAGCGGATCGTCAACAGCACGCCGCGGGCAGCGGAGGCCGACGTGGTCATCGTCGCGGCGCACGAGGGTTTCGACTATGCGGAGTTGCGCACCGCCACCCAGGCGGTGTTGGGCGGCGCCGAGATGGTCGTCGCCGGCCGCGACGCGACGTATCCGGCTGCCGACGGCCAGTGGCCCGGGACCGGGGCGATCGTGGCCGCGCTGGAATACGCGACCGGGGTGGGCGCCTACAACGTCGGCAAGCCGGATCGGCTGTTGTTCGAGACCGCGCTGGATCGCCTCGGCCCGGGACGTTCGCTGATGATCGGCGACCGACTCGATGCCGATCTCGCCGGGGCGGACGCGGCCGGAATCGACTGCGCGATCGTGCTCACAGGCGTCAGCACCCCAGCTGAGGCGCGGGCCGCGTCGGCGCCGGCGCCGGTGGCGATCGCTCAGGACCTCCGCGAACTCGTGCTCGGATGAGGCTGGCGGTGATCGTCAATCCGGTCGCCGGCGGCGGACGCGCCGGACGTGCGCTGCCGGCCGTGCGGGCCGAGCTGCACCGCCTCGGACTGGAACATCACGTGCAGGCGACGCTCAGCCTCGAGCACGCCCGGTCGCTCGCCCGCGATGCCCTCGCGACCGGCGAGATCGCCGTCGCGTTTGGCGGCGACGGGCTGATCGGCGCGGTCGCCGGAGCGCTGCGCCACAGCGATGGCGTGCTCGGCGTGCTGCCGGGCGGCCGTGGCAACGATTTCGTTCGTTCTCTGTCGATCCCGGTCGACGCGGTGGCGGCTTGCGCGGTGTTGACCACCGGCCATCGGCAACGTCTGGACCTGGGGTGCGTCGGCGGTCGGACATTCATCGGGATCGCCAGCTGCGGGTTTGACTCGGTCGCCAACCGCATCGCCAACGAGACCAAGCTGGTGCGCGGCAACCTCGTGTACGCCTACGGGGCGATGCGAGCGCTGGCGGGATGGCGCCCCGCCTCGTTCACGGTCACCGTCGATGACGGCGAGCCACGATCGGTGATCGGGTACACCGTGGCGGTCGCCAACTCCGGCCGCTACGGCGGTGGCATGCGCCTCGCCCCGGACGCTCGGCTCGACGATGGACTGCTCGAGCTGATGATCATCTCCGACATGCCTCGCCTGCGCTTCCTGCGGACGCTGCCATCCGTGTTCAAAGGGGAACACGTCCATCGTCCCGAGTTCGCGCTGGAGCGCGCGCGCCGGGTGCGGATCGCCGCCTCGCGCCCGTTCACCCTGTACGCCGACGGCGACCCGATCGCCGAGCTGCCGGCGGAGATCGAGGTGCTGCCGGCGGCGGTGCAGACGATCGTGCCGGTGGACGTCGCCGGCGCCACCGCCGGAGCGGAGGCCGCGGCGTCGGCATGAGCGCGCTGGACGCGAAGGTCGCGGCGGCGCGAACCGTCGGGCGGCTGGCGCGACGCGCCGGGCGCGGCGGCGGCACCAGCCTGCCGGGCAAGCTGCTCACGCGTCTGGAGCCGGACGCGATCGGGCGCCTGGCCGCCCGCTTGACCGACGGCTCCGCGGTGATCTCGGCGACCAACGGGAAGACGACCACCGCGGCGATGGTCGCCTCGGTGCTCGGTCGCCAGGGCCGCCGTGTGGTCGCCAACGGCGCGGGCGCCAACATGGCCGGCGGCGTGGCGTCGGCGCTGCTCGACGCCGCCCGCTGGGGCGGTGGGATCGACGGGCAGCTCGGCCTGTTCGAGGTCGACGAGTTCTGGATGGACACGGTCGTGCCCGCGCTCGCGCCGCGGTGCGTCCTGCTTGGCAACCTGTTCCGCGACCAGCTCGATCGCTACGGCGAGCTGGAGACGATCGCCGATCGCTGGGCGGCGATGGTGTCGGCGTTACCGGCCGCGACCGCGCTGGCGCTCAACGCCGACGATCCGCTGATCGCCGACCTCGGCCGCGACCGCGACGCGGTCAGCTACTTCGGGGTCGAGGACCGGTCGCTGGCCATGCCGGAGATGCAGCATGCGTCAGATTCCAAGCACTGCCGCAACTGCGGCGCCGCCTACGCGTACGAGGCGATCTACCTCGGGCACCTCGGTGTCTACGCGTGCCCGTCGTGTGGCCGGCGGCGTCCCGATCCGACGGTTTCGGCGCGCGACGTCTCACTGCACGGGACGCGCTCAGCAAGCTTCACACTGCACATCGACGCGTCGGCAGTGGCTGTGCAGCTGCCCTTGCCCGGTCTCTACAACGTCTACAACGCGCTCGCCGCGGCGGCGCTCTGCCGCGCACTCGGGTTCACGCCGGAACAGATCGCCGACGGGCTGCAACACGTCAGCGCCGCGTTCGGGCGCTCGGAGCGGATCGCGCTCGGCGATCATGAGCTGACCGTGCTGCTGATCAAGAACCCGGCGGGCGCCAATGAGGTGCTGCGGACGCTCCGGCTCGAGCCCGACGGTCTCGATCTGCTCGGGATCCTCAACGACCGGACCGCCGACGGCCGCGACGTGTCGTGGATCTGGGACGCCGACTTCGAGCTGTTGGCACCCGTCATCCGACGGGTCACGTGCTCAGGCACCCGAGCCGCCGAGCTTGCGCTCCGGCTCAAGTACGCGGGGGTCGACGAGGACAAGCTGTCTGTCGAGCATGACCTGTCGGCGGCGCTCGACCGGGCGCTGGCGACCGCGAGCGGGCCGTCGCTGTTTGCCCTGCCGACGTATACGGCGTTGCTCGAGCTCCGGGCCGAGCTCGGCCGTCGGGGACACGTCGACTCGTTCTGGGAGCCCGTCCGGCGATGACGACGGCCTCGGTGATCTGGCACGAGCTCGAATGCGGCTCCTATGCCGAGGACCTGATGCTCTGGCGCGACCTCGCACGCGTTTCGGGCGACCCGGTGCTCGACGTCGGCGCCGGCACCGGGCGGGTCACGCTCGACCTGGCGCGCCAGGGGCATCGGGTCACCGCTTTGGACCTCGACCGAGAGCTGCTCGCCCAACTGGCCGCCGCCGCCCCCGCCGGGGCAGATGTCTCGACGGTCGTCGCCGACGCGCGAGCGTTCGCGCTGGAGGCGACGTTCGCCCTCTGCGTCGTCCCGATGCAGACGATCCAGCTGCTCGGCGGATCGGGCCCGCGCCGCGCCTTTCTGGCCTGCGCCGCCCGCCACTTGCGGACCGGTGGGACGCTGGCGATCGCGCTCGCCGACGAGCTCGAGCCGTTTGACGCCGACGGCGATCCGTTCGTGGTCGCGCCGCTGCCCGACGTCTGCGAACGCGACGGGGTCGTCTACAGCAGTCGTCCGACGGCGATCCGCGAGCGCGAAGGCGGTTTCGTGCTCGAGCGACGGCGGGAGACCGTCAGCGTCGGCGGCGACTTGACCGTCGAGCTCGACGCAGTGGTGCTCGACAGCGTCTCGGCCGAGACGCTCGAGGAGGAGGGCGCTGCGACCGGGCTCCGTCCGTCAGGCCGCGTCCAGATCCCGGCGACCGACGAATACGTCGGCAGCCTGGTGGTGACCTTCGATGCCTGAGCTGACACTGCGCGTGTGCGCGCTGTACCCCGACCTGATGAACATCTACGCCGACCGCGGCAACCTGCTGTTGCTGGAGCGCCGCTGCGAGTGGCGGGGTATCGGCTTCGAGCTGAGCTCGAGCGGGATCGGCGAGGAGCTCGACCCCGACAGCGCCGACCTGTTCTATATCGGCGGGGGCCAGGACCGCGACCAGGAGCTGTGTGCTCATGACATGGCCGAGCGCAAGCGGGCGGCGCTGCACGACATCGCCGACCGGGGCGCGATGATCTTCGCGGTGTGTGGCGGCTACCAGCTGCTCGGCGACTCCTATCAGCTAGGCGAGCGGACATTGCCCGGCGCCGGCATCGTCGACCTGCGGACCGTGCGTGAGGACGGGCCGCGGCTGATCGGCAACGCGGCGATCGAGGTGACGCTCACGCCCGGCGAGCCTCGCACGATCGCAGGCTTTGAGAATCACGGCGGCCGCACGATCCTGGGCCCGTCGGCGCGACCACTCGGCCGCATCCTCCGCGGCAACGGCAACGACGGTCGCGACGGCAGCGAGGGAGTGCTCGGCGGGCCGCGTTCGAACGTGATCGGAACCTACCTGCACGGCCCCCTGTTGCCCAAGAACGCCTGGCTGGCCGACTGGCTGATCGCACAGGCGCTGCGGCTGACCGAGCCGCTGACGCCCTTGCCCGACGAGCTCGAGCAGGCGGCACATGGCGAGGCCCGCCGGGCCGCGGGTCTCTGAAGGCCGTCGGCGCGATCGGGCTCGGATCGTCCTTATCATCGGTGGGCTTCACATGATGTCGACAACGGTCACGCGCGGGCTACGCGCACTCGCGCTCGGCTGGGTGCCCGTAGCGGCGGCGGTGGGTGCAACCTTGGGGTTGGCGGCGTGTGGCGGTGGCGCCTCGACGACCTCCGATCCGCCCGTTCCCCCCGCCCATCACCACCGAAGCCGTTCCAGCACGTCGTCGACCGCCACCACGACGACCACATCGTCGACGACGACCAGCAGCTCGACGTCGACCGCGGACCTGCCGGGGACCGGCAGGCCGACCGTGACGATCGGCGACAAGAACTACACCGAGCAGTTCATCCTCGGCCAGCTCTACCTGCAGGCACTCAAGGCGCAGGGCTACACCGTCAACATCAACCAGAACATCGGCCCGACCGACGTCACCCTGCAGGCGCTGAAATCCGGTTCGCTATCGATGTACCCCGAGTACCTCAACGTGCTCAACTCCAGCATCGCGCACTCCCACGGCGGTCACGCCAGCGCCCAGGCGGCGTATGACTCGGCCCAGAAGTACGTCACCGCCCACGGCCTGGAGCTGCTGAACATGACGCCGTTCTCGGACACGTTCGGGATCGCCGTCACCCAGGCCTACGGAGGTCAACACCGGCTGCGTCGGCTGGGCGATCTGCGGCGGGTGGCGCCGTCGCTGACGATCGGCGGCGAGGCGCAACTGCAGCAGGCGCCCGTCGGGCTCCCGCGCCTGGAGAGCGCGTACGGGGTCAAGCCGGCCTCGTTCAAGGCGATCGCGGCCGGCGACCAGTACAGCGATCTGAACACCGGCGCGGTCGGAGCCGCCTACGTCCCGACGACCGACGGCGAGCTCGCGACCGGCGACTATCGCGTGCTCGGCGACCCCAAACGGATCTTCGGCTTCGGCAACGTGGTGCCGGTCGTCTCCCAATCGGCACTGACCGTCGAGGGCCCGGCGTTCACCGTGACGATCGATCGCGTCAACGCCCTGCTGACCACGCAGACGATGCGCGAGCTCAACCTGCTGGCCTCGATCGGCGGCGAGAGCCCCGACGACGTCGCCACGCAATTCCTGCAGACGCACGGGTTGATCCCGACGTCGCCCTGATTGATCGCGCGACGTTTCGCCGCCGTGGGCATCTCTCATGGGAGTGCGAATGCTGGCGATTCCGTCACGGCATCCGTTACGAGATCGCCACTATTCCGCCCCACGCCGGGCCGGGCAAGGTGCGGGTCTGCCGCCTCCCGGTGGCCCGCCGCGTGGCGGCCCTTGCGTGGTCTCGGTCAGCGACCGCTTGAGCCGAAGCCGCCGGCGCCGCGCGGCGTCTCCGAGAGCTCCGCGACCTCGACCGGCTCGGCGACAGCGACCGCGATCACGACCAGCTGTGCGATCCGGTCGCCCGCACGCAGCTCGAAGGTCTCGCTGCGGTCCGTGTTCAGCAGCAGGACGCGCACCTCCCCGCGGTAACCGGAATCGATCAGCCCCGGGGCGTTGACAAGCGAGATCCCGTGGCGGGCGGCCAGACCCGATCGGGGCAGCACCAGCCCGGCGTGCCCAGGCTCGATCTCGACCGCGATCCCGGTCGGGACCGAGGCACGCTCGCCCGGCGCGAGCGTCGCCGCCTGCAGCGCATGCAGATCGAGCCCGGCGTCCCCGGGGTGCGCCCGGGCCGGGAGCGTCGCGCGCGGGTCGAGCCGGACGACCCGCAGCGTCATCCGTCAGCCGTCTCGGGCGTCAGTGCGAAACGCTCGAAGCGCGCCGCCACCGCCGGCGGCAGCCGCACCGAGACGCGCACCCCGTCGGGCGTGTCCTCACGTTCGAGGTCGCCGGCGAGCTCGTGCAGTTCGGCCAGACGTCCGCCGTCCTGGTAGGGGACGAGCAGCTCCACTTCGGCCAGCCGCGCGGTGAACTCCGACACGATTCGCTCGACGAGCAGGTCGAGCCCCTCACCGCTGACCGCCGACACCTGGACGGCACCTGGGTGACGATGCGACAGCTCGATGCGGCGTTCATCACTGAGCCGGTCGGCCTGGGCGAGGACCAGCAGACGCGGCGCCTGGTCGGCGTCGATCTCGTGCAGAACGTCGTCGACGGCGCGGACCATGCCGTCGAGCTCCTCCTCGTCTGCCGACGCGTCGACCACGTGCAGGATCAGATCGGCGCGGATCGTCTCCTCGAGGGTCGCGCCGAACGCGTCGACCAGCTGGTGGGGAAGCTTGCGGATGAAGCCGACGGTGTCGGTCAGCAGGTAGTCGCGGCCGTCGGCGCGCAGCACCCGGGTCGTCGGGTCGAGCGTGTGGAACAGGCGATCACGGACCGGAACGTCGGAGCCGGTGAGCGCGTTGAGCAGCGTCGACTTGCCGGCGTTCGTGTACCCGGCCAGCGCGGCCTGCGGCAGGTGGGCGCGCTCCCGCTCGGCGCGCATCACCGACCGGGTCGACCGCACCTGGGCCAGCCGGCGCTTGAGCGCCGAGATCCGGTCCCGGGCAAGCCGCCGGTCGGTCTCGATCTGGGTCTCGCCCGGGCCCCGGGTGCCGATTCCGCCGCCCAGCCGTTCCAAGTGCGACCACAGTCCTCGCATCCGCGCCAGGTTGTATTCCAGCTGGGCGAGCTCCACCTGCAGCTTGCCCTCGGCCGTGTGCGCGTGGGCGGCGAAGATGTCGAGGATCACCGCCGTGCGGTCGATCACCGGCATCCCCAGCGCCGCCTCCAGGTTGCGCTCCTGGCGGGGCGACAGCTCGTCGTCGACGGCGACGAGGTTGGCGTCGGCCTCGGCCAGCAGGCTCTTCAGCTCGTCGAGCTTTCCGGAACCCAGATAGGTGTTGGGGTGCGGCTTCTCGCGATGCTGGATCAGCTCCCCGACGGCGGCCACGCCGGCGGTGCGCAGCAGCTCTCGCAGTTCAGACAGGGCCTCGTCGTCGCTCTCCGGTAGCGCCGCGATCATGTACGCGCGCTGCCGGGCGCGTTCCCGAGGCTGGTCGGCCGCTGGCCTGCGGCCGTTCGTGGTGGCGTTACTGCCGTTCAAACAGCTTTCATTCTAGTCGCCGCTCAGAGCTGGCTGAGCCGCTGTACCGCCTCCAGCAGCCGGTCCTCGGGGCACGTCAGCGAGATCCGGAAGAAGCCCTCGCCGTTGGGCCCGTAGGCGCCGCCGGGCGAGATCACGACCGCTGCCTGCTCGAGCACGTGCTCGCAGTACGCGGCGGCATCGGCGAAGCCGGCGGGCACCGGCGCCCAGATGTAGATCGTCCCCTTCGGCGGGGTGACGTGCACGCCCGAGGTGGCGAGCGCCTCGCAGACGAGGTCGCGCCGGCGCGCGTACACGGCGTTCATCTGCCTGACGTCCGCGTCGACGGCCGGATCGAGCGCGGCGACGCCGGCGAGTTGGACCGCCTCGAACAGGCCCGAGTCGATGTTGGTCTTCAGGCGCCAGTAGGACGAGATCGCCTCGGCGTTGCCGACGATCGCCGCGCAGCGCCAGCCGGTCATGTTGTAACCCTTCGACAGCGAGAACACCTCGACGCCGACGTCCTTGGCGCCGGGCGTGGCCAGGAACGACGGCGCCACGTAACCGTCGTAGGTCGTCTCGGAGTAGGCGTTGTCGTGGACGACCAGGATGTCGTGGGCGGCGGCGAGCTCGATCGCCCGCTCGAACAGCCCATCGGGGACGGTCGCCCCGGTCGGGTTGTTCGGGTAGTTGATGAACATCAGCTTCGCCCGCTCGAGCACCTCGTTCGGGATCGCCGTCAGGTCGGGAGCGAAGCCGAGCTCGGGCTCGAGGCCCATCAGATATGGCTCGCCGCCGGCGATCAGCGGCCCGCCGGTGTAGACCGGGTAGCCGGGGTCAGATGCCAACGCCACGTCGCCCGGGTCCAGGAACGCGAGGCTGAGGTTGAAGATGCACTCCTTGGCCCCGATCGCCGGCATCACCTCGGTCTCGGGGTCAAGCGTGACCCCGAACCGGCGCTCATAGAAACCGCCGATCGCGTCGCGGAACTCGGCGCGACCGCGGTTTGACGGGTACTGGTGGGTGGATGGGTCGGCGACCGCGCGCTGAGCGGCGGCGACGATCGGCGGATATGTGGGCGTGTCCGGGTCGCCAATCCCGAGGCTGATCACGTCGATGCCCGCGGCTCGCTTGGCGGCGATCTTGCGCTCGAGCTCGGCGAACAGGTACGGCGGGATCTTCTCCAGACGGCTACTCGGTTGCATGCAGCTCCTTGATGAAATCGTCAGACAGGGTTCCGGAGTAGACCGGCACCGCCCAGCCGGTGAGGGTAACGTGCAGATCCTCCCCCACCTCGACCGTCAGCTCGCCGCCGTCGAGGACCACCGTGACCGGAGAATCGCCGCCGGCGAGCACGTGCGCAACCGCGGCACCGGTGGCGCCGGTCCCGCTCGACGCGGTCTCCCCGACACCGCGCTCGAAGATGCGGGCCCGGATCCGATCGGGCCCGGTCACCGTGTACCAGGAGACATTGGTGCGATTGGGAAACAGCTCATGGTGCTCGAGCGCGGGTCCGATCGCGGGCAGCTCGAGCGCGACCAGGGCGTCGACATCGCCGACCTGGATCGCGCACTGCGGGTTGCCGACCTCGACGTGCTGGAACGTCCACTCGCGACCGTCCGCGGTCAGCACGCCGCGGCCATCGGCGGCTCCCGATGGATAATTGGGGCTCTGCAGACGTACGCGACCCATATCGACGGTCGCCGTCGTCTCGGAGGTGATCGTCGGACGGATCTCGCCGGCTGCCGTCTGGATCGAGAAGGTGTCGGCCTTCGCGTGGCCATGCCGGCGCAGGTAGATCACCGCCTCACGGGCGCCGTTGCCCGACAGCTCGGCCTCGGAACCGTCGGGGTTGAAGATCCGCAGTCGTGCGACGAAGCCCGGCTCGTCGGCCGCCGACAGCAGCAGGATCCCGTCGGAGCCGATCCCGGAGTGCGCGGCGCACAACTTCTCGATCCGGCGCGGCGTCAGCTCGAACGGCAGCTGGTCGGACTCGACGATCACGTAGTCGTTGCCAAGCGCGTTGAATTTCTCGAATCTCACGGCGCCGCAGTCTATGGCGGCGGGTGTCGGCAAATGGGTCCCGACCCCCGGGGCGCCGTGTACCGTCGCCCCTCGCGATGGGCACCTCGGCGCTAGAACCGATGTCGGCGCCGTGGCGAGCACGGTTGCGCTCGCCACGCGCGCCGTTGATCGCACTGGCGGTGATCTCGATCCTGTCGCTGGGCGCGCGCGCCTACAAGCTCGGGGAGCCGTGCACGGTGCCGTGCAACAGCGCCAATGCCCACACGTTGATCTTCGACGAGGCGTATTACGTCAACGCCGCCCGGGTGATCGCCGGCATCCATCCCCCCTCCGGATCGCACTACGACCAGTCGCCGCTCGGATCCGATCCCAACGCCGAGCACCCCCAGGGCGCCAAGCTGATCATCGCGGGTGCGATCGAGCTGTTCGGCGACGGGCCGTTCGCGTGGCGGATCGGCAGTCTGATCTTCGGATCGCTGGCGATCCTCGGGATGTACTACCTGGTGCGTTCGGCCGGCGGAGACCCATGGCCGGCGGTCGGCGCCGCCGCCCTGCTGGCGTGCGACAACCTGCTGCTCGTCCACTCCCGGATCGGCACGCTCGACATCTACGCGCTCGCGCCGATGATCTGGGGCGTCGCCTTATACCTGCGCGGACGGTGGGTCTCGGCCGCGGTCGTGTTGGCGATCGCCGACTGTATGAAGGAGGTCGCGCCGTACGCGCTGATCGTCCTCGCGCTACTCGAGGTCGCGCGGGCACTGGTCGCCTGGCGCGATCCCGACGCGCCCGAGCAATGGCACTGGTGGCCGTCGCTGGTGCGCTGGTTCGCCTGCTCGATCCTCAGCGTCGGCCTGTTCATCGGCGGGCTCGGCCTGATGGGCCTGATCGCCCACCCGTATGCCGACTCCGAGGCGAAGTTCATCACCGGCGGGCCGGTCAACGCGCTGCGCCACATGATCGTCTACGCCGCGCAGCTGACGGCCGGCAAGCCGACCGGAATCGCGTCCTACCCGTGGCAATGGCTGCTGGACCTCAAGCCGATCGTGTACCTGCGGGTCACCTCGCCGCTGCCCGGGCAGGTGGCGGGGATCACGCCGAACGTGTCGTTCATCGGCGAGATGAGCCCGCCGATCATGCTGCTGGCGGTCCCCGCCGTGATCTTCTTCCTCGTGCGACTCGTCGTCGCCCGCCCGAAACTGGGCGGTCCGGCGGGTGGGTTCGGTTCCACGGGCGCCGCGACGGCGCTCGGCGACGTGCAGATGTCGATCCTCGGAACCGTCTGGTTCCTGGCGACGTGGGTGCCCTACGAGCTGCAGCAGGCGCTTGACCACCGCATCAGCTACACGTACTACATGATCGTCGTGATGCCGGGGATCTATGTCGCGGTGGTCCATCTCGTCACGCTCGGCTTCCGGCGTGGACAGCGGTGGTTACAAGGACTGATCATCGCCTGGGCGCTGGTCGTGCTGGCCGCGGTGGTCGTGATGTACCCGTTCCTCGCCGTCTTCTGAGCCACGCCGCGTGCGTGGGTCCCGGGTCACCCGCGCGGCCTACCGGTGGTGAGCCACAGTGCCAGCAGCTCGTCGGCAACGTCGTCGGCACCCCGGTTGGTCACGTCGATCACGTCGATCTCAGGCAGCTTGCGCATCCAGGTCAACTGCCGGCGCGCGTACTGCCGCGTGCGGAGCTTCATCTGCTCGACGTCGCCGGCGAGCAGTTGCTCGAAGCCGAGCGCGCGCCGCGCGGTGCTCGACGCACTGGCCGCCACCGCCCGGACCTCGTCGGCGGCGCCCGCGGCGACCATCGCCTCGACCCGTGCGTCGATCCGCTCGTACAGGGCCGCGCGGTCCATCACGACGCCGGCCAGCAGCGTCGGGTGGCGGGTGGTCGTCGTCCACAGCTCATTGTCGTCATCACGCGGCCGCAACTGGCCCATCGATCGCAGCTCCAGCGCGCGGGAGATCCGCTGGCGGTCGGTCGGGGCGATCGCCTCGGCCGCCCACGGGGCGTCGCGGGCCAGCTGCGCGTGGAGTGGCTCGGGGCCAAGCTCCTGCATCTGGTGGCGCCAGTGTTCACGTATGCGTGGATCCGGCGGCGGCTGCAAGCTCAGGCTCGTCAACGCGGCCCGCAGATACAGACCGGTTCCCCCGACCACGATCGGTCTGAGGCCATCGCGCAGCGCGTGATCGATCTCGGCGTGCGCCAGCTGTGCGAACCGACCAACGCTGAACGTCTCAGCCACCGGCACGACGCCGATCAGCCGGTGCTCGAGCTGTCCACGCTGGTCCACCGTCGCGGCGCCGGTCAGCGTCTGCAGGCCGTCGTAGACCTGCAGCGCGTCGGCGGAGATCGCGATCGGCCGCTCGCCGAGCTCACGCAGCCGGTCGGCGAGCGCGATCGCGACCTCGGTCTTGCCGACACCTGTCGGGCCGAACAGCGCGATCACCTCGGCTCCAGCCATCGGCCCAGTATGTTCGAGAGATGTCGCTGGGCGTGAACCGATGAAGGTTGCGGCGGCCGTCTGCACCGATCCCGATCCGGGACGCGCTGCGATCACCGCCGGACGCGAGGCGGCGTCCGGCCTGGCCGGCGAGTCGGCGGACCTGGCGGTCGTGTTCGCCAGCGGTGCCCATCTGAGATCGCCGGAGCGGACGCTGGCGGCGATCGCGTCGGAGTTGTCACCGGCGGCGCTGATCGGCTGCGGCGCGGCGGGCGTGCTTGGTTTCGGGCATGAATACGAGGCCGGAACCGCGGTCGCGGTCTGGACGGCGTCGCTGGGCGACGAGGGCAGCGCCGAGCCGTTCAACGCGGTCGTGACCGAGCGAGATGGTGACGGGGTCCTGCAGGGCATGCCCGAGCTCACTCCCGACAGCGGGCTGATCCTGCTCACCGATCCGTATACGTTCCCGACCGGGCCGGTGCTCGACCGGATCGCGCAGGACAGCCCTTGGGTACCAGTGCTCGGGGGTCTGGCCAGCGGCCGCTCGGCGAGCGGGGGCGGCGCGTTGCTGCTCGATGACGGAGTCTGTGAAGAAGGAGCGGTCGGCGTCCATCTGCGCAACGTCGAGATGCTGCCGTGCGTGTCCCAGGGCGCCGCTCCGCTTGGTCGCGAGATGACGGTCACGGCGGCGGAGGGCAACGTGATCCACGAGCTCGCCGGCAAGCCGGCGGTCGCCTCGATCGAGGCCGTGATCTCCGAGCTGTCGTTGACCGACCGGGCGCTGATCGCCTCCGGGCTGTTGATCGGGATCGTGATCGACGGCGGTCAGCCGGAGTACGAACAGGGCGACTTCCTCGTCCGCGGGGTGCTCGGGGCCGATTCCGGGACCGGGTCGATTCAGGTCGGCGCAAACGTGTCGGTCGGCCAGGTGATCCGCCTGCACGCGCGGGACGCGGCATCCGCCGGAGTGGATCTACGTCGTGAGCTGACGGTGTGCGCCACCGCCACCGGGTCAGAGCCCCCGGCCGGCGCGCTCGTCTTCTCCTGCAACGGCCGCGGGCGCCAGATGTTCGGCGACTGCGACCATGACGCGATGATGATCGACGAACTGCTCGGCGGCGCGCCGAGCGCGGGTTTCTTCGCGGCAGGTGAGATCGGGCCGGTCAGCGGGCGCAGCTTCCTGCATGGGTTCACGGCGACGGTGGCGGTGTTCCCGGCGTGAGCGCGCCGGTTGGACGGATGAGGTCGCGTGCGGGGCGCAATTCCGGGTCCGCGTTGCCGCTGTCCGCCGCCACCGCGTTGGTCACCGGCGCCACCGGCGGCCTGGGGGGCGCGATCGCGTCCGCGCTGCGCGACCGCGGCGCCGGGTTGATCGTCAGCGGCCGACGCGCGGATGCGCTGGAGTCACTGGCGGCGAGGCTGCAGGCCCAGGCGGTGGTTGCCGACCTGACGGTCCGTGACGATGTGGCGAGGCTGGCCGGGTTCGCGGTCGACGCGGGCGTCGACGTGCTCGTCGCCAACGCCGCGCTGCCAGCGTCGGGTCTGCTGACCGACCTGACCGACGAGCAGATCGACCGCATGCTCGACGTCAACCTCCGCGCGCCGATCATGCTCGCGCACGCGCTCGCGCCGGCGATGGCCGCGCGCGGCCGCGGCCACCTGGTGTTCGTGTCCTCACTCTCGGGCAAGGCGGCCTCACGCGCCTCGTCGCTGTACTCGGCGACGAAGTTCGGACTGCGCGGGTTCGCGCTGGCGCTGCGGCAGGATCTGGCGCCGCACGGCGTTGGAGTCTCGCTCGTCGCACCCGGATTCATCCGCGACGCCGGGATGTTCGCCGACAGCGGCGTCAAGCTTCCCCCCGTCGCCGGCACGAAGACCTCAGCTGACGTGGCCACCGCGGTCATCCACGTGATCGAGCGTGACCGGGCCGAGGTCGAGGTCGCCCCCGCCGCGCTGCGAGCTGGTACCGCGTTCGCCTCCGTGGCGCCGCAACTGGCGGCGTCGGCGAGCCGCCTGTTCGGTTCAGACCGGATCAGCGCCGAGTTCGCGGAACGTCAGCGCGATCAGCGCTGAGCGAGCGCCGCCCGCGACGGGCCGGTACTACGAAACGGCCGACTGGAGATCGCCGAGCGTGAGCGCGGCGGAGTCGCAGGCGTCGACGTCGCAGACGAACGCGCGCCCGTCGGAGGCGAGGTGGAAATGAACGGGCTCGGCGGGACGCCGGATCGGTACGCGCAGTGCACGGCCGATTGAGTACTTGAGTTTCATCGGGTTGCTCCTGATGTGTGGGTTGCGTGGCGGTGCAACGAACACTCTACAACGGCTGGGACACACCTTGTATCCAAGTTGCTGGGAGACAACGTGCGCGAGTTGTCCCCGGGCACACGCCTCGCTGCACGTTGTGTCCTTGGCAGCTTGCGCGCTGCTCGCATCCGGGGCGGACGCCTTGTTGCAAGCTGCGGTCGGCAAGCACTTCGTGAACCGGCCGGCGGGTCTTGCATCCCAGATAGGTCCGGGACGCATCTGCGAATACGGGCGACGACGGCGCGGGGCTTGTATCCCAGATGTCTCCTATGCTTGTGCCGATGGCCACGGAGTTGAAGGTCGGGAGGAGGGGTCGGTCCGCCAGCGCGGCGGACCGCGCGTACGAATACGTCAAGCAACGACTGCTGGACGGGCGCTTCGCCGGCGGCGAGCTGCTCAGCGAGAACGAGATCGCGCGCGAGCTGGGGTTGAGCCGCACCCCGGTGCGTCAGGCGTTCGTCTCCCTGCAGGGCGAAGAGCTGCTCGACCTGTACCCGCGCCGGGGCGCGCTCGTTCGTCCGATCTCGGCATCGGAGGCCGAGGAGATCCTCGAGGCCCGGCTGCTGATCGAGACGCACTGCGCGGTGCGCGTCTGCGCCTACGGGTCCGAGGTCGCGCGGGCGCTGGAGCCGTCGCTGGAGCGCCAGGAGGCCGCATTACCCGACGACGCGCTGGAGTTCTCCGCTGCCGACCGCGAGTTTCACCACACGATCGTCGCCGCCAACGGCAACTCGTTCCTGACGCGCCAGTACGACGCGCTCCGCGAGCGTCAGCAGCGCATCACCGCGACCGCGGTCTCACGTGACCCGGCCCTGATCGAGGAGTTCCTGATCGGCCATCGCGCGATCGCGGCCGCGATCGAAGACGGAGATCGGGAGCTCGTCGCCCAGTGGGTCTCAGCCCACATCCAGTCGACCCGCAAGCTCACGCGCGCTCATCACCTCTGAGCGCGGACGCGCTGGCTCAGCGCCAGGCGCGCTCGGCCCGTGACCGCCGCCGGGACTCCTGGCCGGTATGCGGCGTCGTCGGCTCGTCTGCCTTCTCACGTTGCGCGGACGCCGCCTCGGACTGCTCGTCGTCGACGTGGGCCAGGTGCTCTCCGGTGATCGACGACAGCGCCGCCATCACCTCGTCGGCCAGCTTGGCCCCGTCGTCGGCGCGCTCCGGCGTCGCCTGGATGCGCACGACGACGTCCTCGCCGTCGATCTCGTCCAGCCGAACATCCTTGGAGCGGGTCGGCGTCTTGATCTCATCGTCGAGGATCGCCTGCACCTGGGTCGGTCGCACTCCGTGGCCGAGGCGGACCCTCACGTCGATCGGCTCAGGCTCACGCAACGGCACCACGACGGCGGACAGCACGACGCTGTTCGGGATCATGATCTGGTCGGCGCCGGCGGTCAGCGTCGTGTAGAGCAGCCCCAGTGAACTGACGATCCCCTCGACCGTTCCGCCGACCGCGCCGGCCTGGAGCCGCACCCGCTCGCCGACCCGGAACGGCCGAGCACTGAGCAGCACCATCCCGGCGAACCCATTGCCGAGCGTCTGCTGGGCGGCGAGACCGAGGATCACCGCGGTGAAGCCGCCTCCGACCAGCAGCGTCTTGAAGCTGGCCCCCGCGACCGACAGCGCCACGATCGCGACGAGCACGACCAGCAGCGCCCGCACGACGAACCCGACGGTGCCGGCCGTCGCGGGATCCATCCGGCGCAGGAAGGTGGGTCCGGCGAAGCGACCGAAGTCCCGCGCGATCGCCCAGCCGATGATGATCAGCGCGACCGCGACGAAGATCTGCAGCGCCACCGTCAGGGTGCCGTGGCTGGGGTCCAGATAGTGGAAGTAGTTGGACTTGCGGTAGGCCGAGTAGTGATCGGTCGAGGGCCCGAAGAGGCCGCGCCGGTGGTCGTAGAGCACGACGATCGCGATGAACAGCGGGATCAGCAGCGCCGCCTCGCGCTGAGCGCGCTTGACGGCCTTGGTGCTGTAGTCGACCGACAGGCCGACCGCCGCCCAGGCATCGCTGCGCGTCTCGAACATCCGGTCGGGCATCAGATCCCGAGCGGGTTGAACCAGTTTCTTCGATGGTTTGAACTGTCGTGGCATCTCGTTGCTCTCTAGAGCTATCACCGGCGGTGGTCGGAAGTTTCAGACCAGCGCAGTCACTTCATCCGCTCCTAAAAGAGTCGCGCCTGTTCGGGCTCCGGTTTATCTTGTGCGGGCTCCGGCCGCGTCTGAAACGACCACCGCTCGCTCTCGTCGGGGTTGATCTGAGCCCGCTCCAGCAGCTTCGCCAGCCGCCTGCGCTCCGGTATCGGCGCGTAGGCGCCCCGCCGATACAGCTGACGATAGCGATCAACCAACTCGGGACGATTTGCCTGCAACCAGTGCATGAAGACCTGCCGCACCTCGCCGCGCAGATGCAGGCCGATCCCGCGCACGAACACCGCTCCGGCCTCGTCTGCCAGTTTGAGGATTTCGGCGACCTGCTCCGGGTCGTCGTTGATCCCGGGCATCAGCGGCGCAACCAGGATCCCGGTCCTGATCCCGGCCCGGTTGAGCTCCGCGACCGCCTCCAACCGCGCCCGCGGGTGCGGCGTGTGCGGCTCGGTCGCCCGCCACGCTTTCTCGTCGATCGTCGGCACCGACAACGCCGCGGTGAAGTCGGTGACCGCATTGAGCTCACGCATCAGATCCAGATCACGCAGCAGCAGCGGGGACTTGGTCAGCACCGACGACGGGTTGCGCGCCGCGATCATCGCCTCCCAGATCCCCCGCATCAGCTTGTAGCGGCCCTCAACCCACTGATACGGATCGGTGTTGGTCCCCAGCGCGATGTGCTCGCCCCTCCACGACGGCCGCGCCAGTTCGGCGCGCAACCGCTCCGGCGCGTTGACCTTGACGACGATCTCACGCTCGAAATCGCGGCCGGCATCGAAGTCCAGATACGTGTGCGTCGGTCGCGCGAAGCAGTAGGCACACGCGTGCGAACATCCGCGGTACGGGTTGATCGTCCAGCGGAACGGCATCTGCGACGCCTCGGGCACCCGGTTGAGGATCGACTTGGCGCGGATCTCGTAGAAACGGGTCGCGATCGAGTCGGGTGCGTCGAAATGTCGGACCACCGCCTCGTCGCGGTAGCCGGGCAGATGGGCGGTCTCCTCCGCCTCGAGTGTGAGGTTGTTCCATCGCATACGAACACATGTTCGCATACGGCACGGACAGACGTCTCGGCGCGGGAACTGCGGCGAGTTGCTCCGGGCTGGCCGTAGCAACTCGCCGAAGCGCGATTGGCGAGAGACGAACGCCGAGGATGGCGATTCATCCCGGCCCGGGCGCGGCTTACGGCACGGAGATCGTCAACTGCGCCTTGAGACCCACCGCACCGGCGACGTTCGCGGCCTCGAAGCCGGTCCCGCCGCATCGGGCCGGTGCCACCTGCTGCCAGTTGCCGGTCTCACCGCCGGCCGGGTTGATCGACAGCGGCAGGTTGGCCGTCACCCCGGCCGGGAAGGCGACGCAGAGGATCCCGCTCGACGGAGCGAAGACCGAGGTGAATCCTTTGCTGAGGGCAGTGTTGAACACCGGGTTGCCGGTGCCGTTGATCTGGATGTCGCCGTATGCGATCGCGGTGCCGTCGGCGCCAGCAGCCCCGGCCGCCCCGGCGGCTCCAGCCGGACCAGCCGGGCCACGGCCGGACCGGCCGGACCGGCCGGACCGGTCTTTGAGCGTGCCCTTCTTGAACAGTCCTGAGGTCAGCGGGTCCGGACCTCCCGCGGCGCCCGACCGGTCCGTCGCGCGTACGCGGCGCTCGCGCTGCACGGCGGGCCACTGTTGCCCGGCGGTCTGCTCGACCTCGTCGCGGCCGACGCGACCGCGCGCGTTCACACCAGGAGGCGTTGACCGCGCTGGACGCCGCGGTCGACAAGGACCCCGACGACGTCAGCCGTTATGCAGCGATCGCCGATCAGCTACTGGCACTCGGCCGGCATGGTACGGCCCGGTACCTGGCCGGCCACGCGGGGATCGAGCTCGACGGCGACGCCGCCGTCGGCCGTCCCGGCCCAGCGGTGGGCTAAGACCGGCCGGCGTGTGACAGCAGCGACGCCTCGCCCATCAGCGTCTGGCTGGTCGCAGCCGTGATCTGCACGGGCACGACATCGCCGGCTTGACCGAGGCCTTCGAAGTTGACGACTTTGTTGTGGCGCGAGCGGCCGCGCAGGCGGCTGGGATCGGTGCGCGATGGCCCCTCGACGAGCACCTCGACGGTCCGACCGACGAACCGCTGGGCACGCTCACGGGCGCGTCGCTGGACGACCTCGAGCAGCCGCTCCATCCGCTCCACCTTGAGCTCGTGCGGGACCTGGCCGTCCATCTCGGCCGCCTCGGTCTC
Organism: uncultured Solirubrobacteraceae bacterium; assembly: GCA_963743985.1. GTDB lineage: Bacteria > Actinomycetota > Thermoleophilia > Solirubrobacterales > Solirubrobacteraceae > Palsa-465. The sequence goes on from CAVUSD010000023.1 coordinate 126,731, forward strand.
CCGTCGCGGCGAGTAGATGAAGGTGAACGCGTTGTCGTAGCCGACCTGCTCGCAGACCGACAGCGTCTGCTCGAAATCCTGCTCGGTCTCCCCCGGGAAGCCGACGATGATGTCGGTCGTCAGGGAGCAGTCCGGGACGTGCTCGCGGATCAACGCGACCCGGTCCAGGTAGCGCTCGCGACTGTAGGTGCGGCGCATCCGCTTGAGCACCGGCGTCGAGCCCGACTGCAGCGGCAGGTGGATGTGCTCGCACAGCGAGGGCAACTCGGCGTGGGCGCGGATCACGTCCTCGTGCATGTCCTTGGGATGGGGGCTGGTGTAGCGGATCCGGTCGATCCCGTCGATCGCGTCGAGCTCGGCGAGCAGCTGCGCGAACGTGATCCGCTGACCGTTGCGCAGGTCACGTCCGTAGGAGTTGACGTTCTGCCCCAGCAGCGTGATCTCGCAGACGCCGTCGGCGGCGAGGCGCTGGGCCTCATCGACGAGCTCGACCGGCGGGCGGCTGACCTCGCGGCCGCGGGTCGAGGGCACGATGCAGTAGGAGCAGACCGAGTTGCAGCCGACCGAGATCTGCAGCCAGCCCTGAAAGTCACGAGCGCGCTTGGCCGGCAGGTGGCCGGTGAACCCCTCGAACTCGAAGAACCCCTGCGCGGTGAGCGAGTCGCTGGTGAGAAATTCGGCCAGCCGGTGCACCTGGCCGGGCCCGAACGCCACGTCGACGAACGGGAAGCGGGTGAACACCTCGTCCTTGACCGACTGCGCCCAGCAGCCGCCGACGCCGATCACGGTCGTGGGCCGTTCGCGCTTGACGCGCTTGGCATGCCCGAGATACGCCACGAAGCGGCTGTCGGCCGTCTCCCGGATCGAGCACGTGTTGAACAGGATGAGATCGGCGTCGTCCTGTTGCGCCGACTCGGCGTATCCGAGCGAATCAAGCATTCCCTTGATCCGCTCGGAGTCGTGCTCGTTCATCTGGCACCCGAACGTCGTCAGGTGATAGCGCTTAGTCATCGGCGCGCAGCTCACGTCGGTGTGGTGCCCAGGTCATGCGCGATCAGCTGGTGGTGCAAGCACCCTTGTAGAGCTTCTTCGGGATCGCGTGCGTGCGGCATGGCTTGGCCCGGTTGACGGTCACCCACCCGCCGTTCTTGGCCTTGAAGACGGCGACCGCGTCGAAGCCGTTCTTCTTGCTGCCGACGAGGACTTCGGAGTACGCCCAGCCGCTCGCGCAGGCGAAACCGCCCGTGATCTTGGCGTTCTTCTGCGCGTTGGGTCCGCGCTTGAGCCCGGCGCTGAGCGCCGCCTTGGTGCACGGCGGGTACTTCGACATGCTGCTGGCGCCGGCGGCCGACGCGATGAATGCGGCCGCGACCAGCGATGCGGCGACCAACGTGATGATGAGACTTCCCCGGATGGATTTCATGTCAGCGAGCGTAATGGACGGCGCGTGATTCGCGGATCACGGTGACCTTGATCTGACCTGGATATTCCAGGTTTTGTTCGATTTCCTTCGCGATTTCGTAGGACAGCATCGTCGCGGCGTCGTCATCGATCGCGCCGGGCGCGACCATCACGCGGATCTCGCGGCCTGCCTGCATCGCGTAGACCTTCTCGACGCCCGTATGTCGGGTCGCGATCTGCTCGAGGTCACGCAGGCGCTTGACGTACTGCTCGAGCGACTCGCCGCGAGCGCCCGGCCGCGCGCCTGAGAGGGCATCGGCCGCCTGGACGAGCACCGCTTCGATCGTCTCGGGCTCGACCTCGTTGTGGTGGGCCTCCATCGCGTGGGCGACGGCCTCGTCCTCGCCGTAACGACGCGCGAGCTGGCCGCCGACGAGCGCGTGCGGCCCTTCCACCTCGTGCGTCACCGACTTGCCGATGTCGTGCAGCAGCGCGGCGCGCCGGGCGACCTTGGGGCTGGCGCCGAGCTCATGGGCCATCATCGCCGCCAGCTGGGCGACCTCGATCGAATGCGCCAGCACGTTCTGTCCGTAGCTGGTGCGAAACCGCAGCCGTCCGAGCAGCAGCACGAGCTCCGGGTGCACGTTCTGGACGCCGGCGTCGAGCACGCCCTGTTCGCCGAGCTCCTCGATGTGGGCCTCGAGCTCGGAGCGGGTCTGGTAGTAGGTCTCCTCGATCCGCGCCGGATGGATCCGGCCGTCGGCCAGCAGCTTCTCCAAGGTCAGGCGCGCCAGCTCACGCCGGACGCCGTCGAACCCCGACAACACGACGGCGCCCGGGGTGTCGTCGATGATGAAGTCGACGCCGGTCAGATTCTCGAGCGCCCGGATGTTGCGACCCTCGCGGCCGATGATCCGGCCCTTGAGATCGTCGGAGGCGAGGTGCACGACCGAGACCGTCGTCTCCGCGGCATGGCCGGCGGCGAGCCGCTGCATCACGACCGAGAGGATGTTGCGCACGCGGCGCTCGGCCTCACGCTTGGTCTCCTCCTCGATCTGGCGGATCCGGCGGGCCGAGTCGTGTTTGGCCTGGTCTTCGATCTCCTGCAGCAGCAGCTCCTTGGCGCGGGCGCCCGACATCCCCGCGAGGCGCTCGAGCGTGCGCTCGGCCTCGACGCGGCGGTTGGCCAGTTCGCCACGCTGCTGATCGAGCTCGGCCTCTCGGCGGGCGATCGTGTCCTCACGTCGCTCCAGGGCGATGCCCCGCTCGGCCAGCGCCGCCTGCAGCGCGGTGGCGGTGGCGCTGTTGTCCGGAACCGGCGGCGCGACGGGCGCCGGGACCGAGGTGTGCGTGCGCGCGTACGTGACCGCTGCCACCACGACTGCGATGGCGATAAGCGCTGCGGCAACGATCACTTCCACGTCGTTCCTCCCGATCGCCCCGCCAAGGGCGGGACACCTACGCAGATCCTGTTGATTTCGAGAGCGACGAACCGGCGTGTTTGCTGGTATTTCGTGGCCGTTGGGGCCGCTACATCGCTGATCAGATCGTAGTACCGGGATTCTGGCCGCGCAATCACGACCCCGCCCGCCCCCCGCCTACCCGCACGCGGCGCTGAGCGGCCACGCAGCGGCATGTGCGCGCAGCCGGGTGGCTCGGGCGATCTCAGGTGTGCCGCTCAGTCGCCGCGTGAGTGGGCGTTGAGCGCGTCGATCGCCAGCTCGTGCTCATAGCCCTTGCGCAGCAGCACGCCGAGCGCGCGGTCACGGTCCCGCCGGTCCCGCGGGGGGTCGGGAAACCGTCGGCGCAAGAGCTCAAGCGCTCGTCCCAGCTCGCCGCCATCGCCGTTGTCGTCCGCCTCAGGCGTGCCGGCCAACGCCCGCTCCGCGAGCGCTCGGTCGATCCCGCGCGCGCTCAGCCCGCGACGGATCCGCTCCACGCCCCAGCGCTCGAGCTCGCGCTTGTCGGCGATGAACAGTTGGGCGAATCGCTCGTCGTTGACCAGATGCTGCTCGACCACCGTATCGATAGCGGCGTCAGCATCGGCGTCCGACACGCCCTTGCGCTCCAGCTGCGCGCGGACCTCGGCAACGGTCCGCTCACGCCGGTTGATGAATGCGTACGCCAGATCGAGTGCCTTCTGCAGCGCCTGCTCACGCGCCGCGAGATCCGCTCCCGCGAAATCTGCAGCCACGAGCGAGCGATCAGGCCGCCGCGACTACCGCGCCGCCGTCCGGCACCGCTACCCCGGCGTCGTCGTGTTCGATCTCCTTGACGAGGTCGCGGCTGAGCCCGAGCGCCGCGTACACCTTGGTCTCGATCTCGGCCGCCGTCTCCGGATGATCGTCGAGGAACGCCTTGGCGTTGCCACGACCCTGACCGAGCCGCTCGTCGCCGTAGGAGAAGAACGAGCCGGACTTGGTGACGATGTTGTGCTCGATGCCGTAATCCAGCAGGCACCCCGAGGTGGAGATCCCCTTGCCGAACTCGATGTCGAACTCGGCCTGCTTGAACGGCGCCGCCACCTTGTTCTTGACGACCTTGACGCGGACGCGGTTGCCGACCGCCTCGGTGCCGTCCTTGAGCGTCTCGATCCGGCGGATATCCAGCCGTTGCGAGGCGTAGAACTTCAGCGCCCGACCGCCCGGCTGGGTCTCCGGCGAGCCGAACATCACTCCGACCTTCTCACGGATCTGGTTGGTGAACACGCACAGGGTCTGGGCGCGGTTGAGGTTGCCGGCCAGCTTGCGCATCGCCTGCGACATCATCCGGGCCTGGGCGCCGACGGTCTGATCGCCCATCTGGCCCTCGAGCTCCGCGCGCGGCGTCAGCGCGGCCACCGAGTCGACGGCGACGAGGTCGACGGCCCCGGAGCGGATCAGCATGTCGACGATCTCCAGTGCCTGCTCGCCGTAATCCGGCTGGGAGACCAGCAGCTCGTCGATATCAACCCCGATCGTCTGCGCGTAGAGCGGGTCCATCGCGTGCTCGGCGTCGACGAACGCGCACACCCCACCGAGCTTCTGGGCTTCGGCGATCAGGTGGTAGACGAGCGTCGTCTTGCCCGAGGACTCAGGTCCGAAGATCTCGATGATTCGGCCGCGGGGGACGCCGCCGATCCCGAGCGCGATGTCCAGCGACAGGGCGCCGGTCGGGATCGCGTCGCAGTTCACGCGAGCGCCTGGGTCGCCCATCCGCATCACGGTGCCCTTGCCGAACTGCCGCTCGATCTGGGTCAATGCGCCCTGCAGCGCCGCCTGTCGCTTCGCCTCGGCCTTGGGGTCGGACGCGCCGACGGTTGGTGCGCTTCTCTGTACGTCGCTCATGCTCGCTGCTCCTGTTGTCAATGCGCGTTTGAACCGATCACGGTACG
>CAVUSD010000024.1:0-12269 GCA_963743985.1 uncultured Solirubrobacteraceae bacterium
CGACGCACCACGGCCGAGCCGGTGATGGAGGATCAGTCCACCGAGAGGTGACGTTGCCTCTAGTTGGCCGGTCGCACCGACCGATCACGCCGCGAGTTCGATCCGGGCTCGCGGCTGGTAGACCGCCCCGCCAGGCTGGGTGCGGGATTCGAACACCGTCACGACCTTGGCGGTGAACGTCGCCGGCAGCCGGTTGGTCCTCTCCGGCAGTGCACGTCCGTCCAATCGTGTGCCGGATCTGACCCGTGCCACCGTGACGTGGGCCAAGAACGGCCGGCTTTCCGGTCGATACCACCCACGAGCTGCCAGGACGCCGGCCAGGGCCCGCTGCAGCTCCTGCAGCGGCCCGTCATCCTCGTCGACGATGCGCACCGCGACCGCCCGGGGTCGCCGTCGCGGCAGCGCCAGCAGTCCGCCCGGCGACAGGCGCAATGGGTGGTGCCCGGCACAGGCGACGCGACAGCTGGCGCCGATCGCCTCGACCTCGCCGTCGGCGATCGAGCCCAGAAAGCAGAGGGTCACGTGCAGCCCATCGACGCGCACCGGTCGCAACGACCTGACCGTGCCGAGCGCTGACGCGGTCCACGTTGCGGTCGCGATGCGCGTCGACTCGGGCAGTTCGAGCGCGACGAACAAGCGCAACGCGCACCTGCCGCGACGGTCAGTCGCCGTCGGCGGTGGTCAGCATCCGGTGCAGCAGGTGCATCGCGACCGTCACCGATCGGTCGCGGACGTCGGCGCGACTGCCGGGCATCTGCATGCGCCGGGTCAGGAAGCGACCGCCGGAGGCGCTCTCATCGGTTCGCTGCCAGACCGAGATGCAGACGGTCCCGACCGGCTTGTCCGGGGTGCCCCCGCCCGGCCCGGCGATCCCGGTGATGCCGACCCCGAGCGACGCGCCGAAGCGCCCCGCGATCCCCGACGCCAACGCCTCGGCGACCTCGTTGGAGACGGCTCCGAACTGTTCGATCAGACGAGGGTCCACGTGCGCCAGGTCGATCTTGGCCTCGTTGGAGTAGACGACGCCTCCGCCCAGGAAGTAGGCCGAGGCGCCGGCGCGGTCGGTCAGCCGTGCCGCCAGCAGACCGGCAGTGCACGATTCCGCCACCGCGATCGTGTGGTCGGCCAGCAGGGCGCCGAGCTGTTCGTCGATCGTGGTGCCGTCGGGCGAGAACAACTGATTGCCGTGGCGGTCGGCGATGAACGACTCGAACCGGTCGTAGTCGCCCTGAACAGCCGGCTGGTAGCGGGTGCCGATCTCGATCTCGCCGCGCCGCAGGCAGGTCGTGATCTCGAGTCCGTCGAGCGCCAGACCGTCGCGCTCGGCGGCGCGCAGCGACTCGGCGATCTCAGATTCCGGCAGGCCGAACAGGCGCATCACCGCCGTCCGGTAGGTGGGCGCCCCGGCAACCGCGGCCGTGAACGCCGCGGTCGCCGACGCGGTCTGCCACATCGGGCGAAGCTCACCGGGTGGTCCGGGGAGCACCACGATCGTCGGGCCGGTGGTGCCGTCGGCGGGCGGCACGACGAGCCCCGGCGCCGTTCCCACCGGCTCGAGCACGGTCGCGCCGCGGGGGACCGTGGCCTGCTTGACATTGGCGGCGCGGACCGCGTCGGCATCGACATCCGGCCAGCGTGCCATCAGCGGTGCCACGATCGCATCGATTCGCTCCGACAGCGGCTCGTCGAGGTACATCTCGCGTCCGCAGAACCCGCCGACGATCTCGGCGGTCAGGTCGTCGGCGGTCGGTCCCAGGCCGCCGCTGGTGACGATCATCGCCATTCCCGCATCGCGCATGTGCCCGAGTGCCGCGACGAGGTCGGCGGGACGATCGCCGACGATCTCGATCATCGCGGCGTCGACCCCGAGCTCACGCAGGCGCTCGGACAGCCACGGCCCGTTGCGGTCGGTGATGACGCCGGTCAGCACCTCGGTCCCGGTGACGAGGATTCCGGCTCGCGGTGGTGCAGTCTCGGTGCTCACGGGGCGATCATGAACATTGTGGCTGGCTGCCGCTGGCCAGTGACGTGTGCTTGCCCGGGGTGAAGCGGATCCCGATCGGGCTCGACGACGGCGCGACCGGAACCTTGGCCCCGTTGGCCGTGATCGTCATCGAGCTGGTGCCGAGCGTCAGCAGCAGGGTACGGGCAACCTGCACCGGGATCTTCTGACCGGCCGAGTACTGCTGTCCGTTGATCAGCTTGCGGCCGTGACCGTTGACCAGGCAGACGTACACGGTGCCGGTCGGAACCAGCGTCAGGTGGACGGATTTCGGAGCGGTCGTGTGGTGTGCGGTCGCCGCGCCGTGCTTGGGCTTGTGGTGCTTGTGGTGCTTGCTGGTGGATGTCGAAGAGCTCGTCGTCGACGATCCGTGATTGTCGCCGCTCCAGGTACCGACGAGCCACAGGGCGAGGACGACGACCAGCAGCACGATCAGGACCAGTACCCACGGCGGGATCCGGAACCCTCCACCCCCGCGGGGCTGCGGTTGCTGGCGGCGCCCGCCACCGCCCGGTCGGCGATCGCGTTCGCGCCCGGACGCCAGCGGACGCAGATCGTGGTCGGTCGGGCGCTCGTACTGACGGCGGTAGTCGTCCAGCACCTCGCGACTGTCGAGCCCGAGGTAGTCGGCGTAGGTCCGCAGGAACGTCTTGGCGTAGATCTCGCCCGGGAGCAGCGCCCATTCCTCGTTCTCCATCGCACGCAGATACTTGGCGCGGATCTTGGTGTCCGACTCGACCTGGTTGATGTCGATCTTGCCGCGCATCCGCGCCTCGCGCAGCCGCGCGCCGATCTGCTCCATGGCGCCTGAAGGCTACCCCCGCGACTCCGGCGGAGGGTGCGGCGAATCGCCGTTTGCAGGGGGATCTTCGAGCGGCGGCGGGCTCGGCGCGGCGGGCGGCGACGGATCCCCCGCCGGGCTGCCGGTGGCCTCCGCCAGATGCGACAGGATCCGCGGCACGTCGGCCTCGGCGATCAGCACCGTGCGCGGCTTTGACCCTTCATAGCCCGAGATGATGCCGCGCCGCTCGAGCATGTCGATCAGACGGCCCGCGCGGGTGTAGCCGAGCCGCAACCGGCGCTGGAGCATCGACGTCGAGGCCGTCTGCATCTGCGCGACCAGCGCGATCGCCTCCTCCAGGATCGGATCCTCGTCGGCGTTGAGCGAGTCAGTGTCATTGCCCGACCCGGAGTCGGCCGGATCATCGGACTCGACCTCCTCGAGCAGCTCCTCGCGCAGTTCGGGCTCACCTTGGCGGCGCCACGCCTCGGTCAGCTCGAGGATCTGGTCCTCGTCGATGAACGCGCCCTGGATGCGCTGTAGCCGCGATGAGCCGACCGGAGAGAACAGCATGTCGCCCTGCCCGAGCAGGGCCTCGGCCCCGTTCTGGTCGAGGATCACCCGCGAGTCGGTCTGGCTGGAGACCGCGAACGCGATCCGTGAGGGGACGTTCGCCTTGATCATCCCGGTGATCACGTCGACGCGGGGCGACTGGGTCGCCAGCACCAGATGCATGCCGACCGCACGCGCCTTCTGGGCGAGGCGGATGATCGAGTCCTCGACGTCGGCGGGGGCGACCATCATCAGGTCGGCGAGCTCGTCGATCACGCACAGGATGTAGGGCAGCGGCGGCTCTGAGCGCTTCTCCCGGAAGCGGTTGAGCTCGACCAGCGAGCGGGTCCGCGCCAGCGACATCATCGAGTAGCGACGCTCCATCTCGACGACGAGATTCTGGAGCGCGTTGGCGGCCTTGCGCGGGCTCGTGATCACCGGCGTCAGGAGATGCGGGATCGACTCGTAGTGGTTGAGCTCAACCTGCTTGGGGTCGACGAGCACCATCCGGACCTCGTGTGGTGTCGCGCGCAGCAGGATGCTCGAGAGCATCGCGTTCACACAGGCGGATTTGCCCGCCCCGGTCGTGCCGGCGACGAGCACGTGGGGCATCTTCGCCAGATCCGCGGGGACCGCCTTGCCCGAGATGTCCTTACCCAGCCAGACGGTCAGCGGCGACCAGTCGGGCGGTGGCTCGGCGTAGACGTCGCCGAGGTGGACGATTCGGCGACGGGCGTTGGGCACCTCGACGCCGACCGCCTGCTTGCCGGGGATCGGCGCGAGGATTCGAATATCGGTCGCGGCCAGGGCGTAGGCGAGGTCGTCCTTGAGCTGGGCGACCTTGGCGACCTTCGTCCCCGGGGCCAGCCGGATCTCGTACCGGGTGATGTGCGGCCCGGTGACGCGGCCGACGACCTGGGCCTGGATGCCGAAGTGTCCGAGCGTCTCGATCAAGGTTCGCGCCGTCTGCTCCTGTCCGGCCGTGTCGGGTTTGGCGGCCTCGCCGGTGGCGCGCGTCAGGAACCGGGGATTGGGGACCTGCCAGCGGAAGTCCGGATCGTCGGTGACCGAGCCGCGGTAGCGGCCCTGCGGGGTCAGTTCCGAGGGTTCGACCTCCCGCCCTGGCCCCGGCGTCTCCGCGGCCGGCTCGTCGACCGGGGCGTCGGAGACGCCGGGATCATCTTCGAGCGGCAGCTCTGGCAGGTCCGGCACGGCGACCTGGTCGCCGTCGACAGGCTCGACGCTGTCGTTCGCACGAACGACGAATTCGGCGGTCTCGGGCTCGGGCGGCAGCAACGGCTCCGGCCCGTCGTCGAACGCGCCGTCGGTTGCGAACGGATCCGCGAACGACGCTGGTTGATCAAGCGGCTCGTCCTCGTCGATCGCCTCCCGACCGGCGGCGGTCGCGGGCCGACGTGACAGCGCGGCGGTGAGGTCGTCACCGGAGCGGCGGATCGCTCGGCCGGTTCCGACAACGCCCGCGCCGGTCGTCCGCACGATCCCAGCCACCCCGGCGCCGCTGATCAGGATCACGCCCGCGATCGCCAGGAACACCGCCAGGATGCCGGCCCCGAGTCGTGAGATGAGGTGTGAGCTGAGCCAGAATTCGGCTTGCCCGATGATGCCGCCGCGGGCCTGCATCACGTCGGCGTGCCAGAAGGCGTGTGCGTCTGCGGGACCCGGTCCGATCCCCAGCGTCCCGGCCGCCAGCGCCAAGGTCAACGCGATCGTCAGGCACAGCGCGCCGGTGCGCAGAGGGCGTCCCGGGGCGCGCAGCTCTCGCAGCAGGATCAACGCGCCGCAGACCGCCAGTGCCGCCGGCACCGCGTAACCGAGCGCGCCGAACAGATAACGGACGGCGTCGACCGCGCCGTCCCCGAGCGCGCCGCCGTTCCAGTGTGCATAGGCGACGCCTCCGAGAAAGATCCCGATCGCGATCAGCGCGAGCGCCACGATGTCGACCTGGTGGGACTCCAACGGCGGCCAGAACAGACCCGGCCGGCTCCCGCGCAGGGTCGGGCGGCTGGCCAGCAGCGAACGACGAGCGCGAGATTGGGGGGCTCGCTGGCTCGCTGGCTTGCGGGTCGAAGCCGTCGACCCCCGCTTGGCGGGGCTCGGGTTGCTTTTCGTCTTGGATTTGGACCCACCCGCCTTGCCCGCGGCGGTGCGTCCCTTCGTGGTGGCGGCCATGGTCGAGCTTCTGCATTTCGACGCTGCTCCTGCCGGTCCTCCCGGATGCAAGCGACCGATCAAGCAGGGGTAAACCCCGCTCAACGGCAGCTAAAGGTGCGCCCGGGCACCGTCTGGGGCCCCTACCATGCGGAGCGCATGACCGATTTCGACCGTTCGCCGCGAGTGCTCGTCGTCGAGGATGACGAGGCGATCGCGCAGGTGCTGCAACGCTCGCTGCGGATGGAGGGCTACGAGGTCAAGGTCACCGGCGACGGCCAGTCCGCGCTCGATGCGGCCCACGGCTTCCTGCCGGATCTGGTGATCCTCGATCTCGGGTTGCCCGGTGGTATGGACGGGCTCGACGTGGCCAAGCATCTGCGGTCCTCCGACGACGCGGTACCGATCCTGATGCTGACGGCGCGCGACGCGGTCGAGGCGCGCGTCGAGGGGCTTGACTCGGGCGCCGATGACTACCTGGTGAAGCCGTTCGAACGCCAAGAGCTGCTGGCGCGACTGCGGGCGCTGCTGCGTCGCACCCCGCCGCGCGGCCAGGCGAACCTCACCGTCGGCGATCTCAAGCTCAACCCCGATACGCACGAGGTGACCCGCGGCGAGCGGCCGGTCGAGCTGACCCAGCGCGAGTTCGAGCTGCTGGAGTACCTGATGCGCAACGAACGGATCGTGATCTCACGCCAGCGGCTGCTGGATGAGGTCTGGGGTTATGACCCGTTCTCGATGACCAACACGATCGAAGTGTTCGTGTCCAACCTACGGAGGAAGCTCGAGGCCGATGGAGAGCCCAGGCTCCTACATACGATCCGCGGCGCGGGCTACGTACTTCGAATATAGGTCGGTCCCGATCCGCTGGCGACTTGCCGGCGGCTCCGCTGTCCTGACATTCGTGATCCTGGCGGGCTTCGCCGCCGTGGTCGGCATCCTCACCGACCGCCAGGTCCGCACGCAGTTCAACGACCAGCAGACCGCGGCCGCCGACCATCTGGCCGGCGAGCTCAAGCAGCGGCTGCGGTTCGACGGGACGTATTTCTCGCAGAACGCGACGGTTTCACTGAGCGACTACGCGGGTGCCGACCGGGCACAGATCCGGATCTTCGACGCGTCCAACGGCCAGCGCCTGGCGAGCCAGAATGAGTTCGCCTCCAAGGAGGCGAAGGCGCCGGTCCAGAAGGGCCTGTTCGCGAGGATGCCCGAGCGGTTCAGCAACGGATCGCATGTGCAGTCCGGCTTCCTGGTGACGCAGCGGCACGTGCGACTGAAGCCGAGCAACGATCTCGTCACGCTGGTCTACGCGGTCCCCGAGGACACGGTCGATCAGACGCTCGCGCGCGTGCAGATCTTCCTGCTGCTCGGCGTGCTCGGCGGCACCGTGCTGGCGCTGCTGGCCGGTCTGTTCGTGTCCGAGCGGGCCATGTCGCCGATCAAGGAGCTGACCGCCGCGGCCCGTGAGATCCGGCGTACCCGTGATCCGCGGCTTCGCCTCCCCCACCCTGAGGCCGAGGACGAGATCGCGGAGCTGGCGCACACGCTGGAGGGCATGCTGGCCGCGCTCGACGCCGCTCAGTCCGACACCCAGGCGATGCTCGATCGCCAGCGGGAGTTCGTGGCCGACGCCTCGCACGAGCTGCGGACGCCGCTGACGAGCGTCCTGGCGAACCTCGACCTGCTCGCCGAGGAGCTCGACGGCGAGCAGTCGGAGACGGCCGAGGCGGCGCTGCGCTCGACCCGCCGGATGCGTCGGCTGGTCGGTGACCTGCTGTTGCTGGCGCGCGCCGACGCGCGACGTGAGAACCCACGCCGTCCGACCGACGTCGGCGAGGTCGTGATCGAAGCCGCCGCCGAGCTCGGCCCGATGGCCGAGCATCACGAGCTCTCGGTCTCGACCGAGCCCGCGATGGTGGATGGGGTGCGCGACGAGCTGCATCGCCTGGTGCTCAACCTGATGGAGAACGCGCTGCGTCACACACCGCCGGGGACCTCCGTGCACACGAGCGTCAGGCGCGACGGCGACCAGGTCGTGATCGAGGTCGCCGACAACGGACCCGGGATCCCCCCGAGCTGGCGCCGCGCGTGTTCGAGCGCTTCGTGCGCAACGGCCGAGACGGCGGCAAGGGCTCCGGGCTCGGGCTGGCGATCGTGCGCTCGGTCGCGCAGTCGCACGGCGGCACCGTCGAGCTCGAGCCGCCGCTCGACGGAATCGGCGGGACGCGATTTCTGATCAGGCTGCCCGCGCTCGGCAGCGGTTCGATCGCCGGCCACCTTGTCGGCGCGGACGTCGATGTGGACGTGCTCGACACCGGTGAGCTCGGGACGCCGGCGACGGGCGCCGGCGACGGGCGCCGCGCCCGCGCCCGTCAGACCTCGACGACGACCGGCAGCACCATCGGCCGGCGGCGCAGGCGGTCGTAGACGAACGCCGCCAGGTCATCGTGCAGCTCCTCCTGGAGGAGGTCGATGCCCTTGACGCCCGCCTGTGCCGAGGCGCTCAGCGACCGTTCCACCTCGGAGCGGATGTCGGCAACGAGGTTGTCGGCTTGCTCGATGAAGGGCACGCCGCGGAAGATCACCTCGGGAGCCGCCACCGATTCGCCGCTCTGCTCAGACACGGTGGCGACGACGATGAAGATCCCGTCCGCCGACAGCATCCGGCGATCGCGCAGCGCGACGTCGGCCGGATCGCCGATGTCGACCCCGTCGACGAAGATCATGCCGGCCCTTTCGGGTTCGCCGAACCGCGCCCCGTCGTCGTCGATCTCGAGCGGCAGCCCGTTCTCGGACTCGAACACGTTGTCGGGATCGATCCCGACGGCGTCGGCCAACTGCGCGTGCAGCCGGATCCGCTTGTAGTCGCCGTGGATCGGCATCACGTACCGGGGACGGACGAGGTTCAGCATCAGCTTGAGCTCCTCGACGTAGCCGTGCCCGGAGGCGTGGATCGGCGCGTCCCGGGCGGTGATCACCGAGCAGCCGATGCGAAACAGCCGGTCGATCGTCTCGTTGACCGCGCGCTCGTTGCCCGGAATCGGCGTCGCCGAGAACACGACCGTGTCGCCGCGATGCAGCGTGATCTGCCGATGGTCGTCGTAGGCCATCCGACGCAGTGCCGATAGCGGCTCGCCCTGAGAGCCGGTCGAGATCACGACGACCTTGTGGTCGGGCCAGTCCTCCACCTCGTGGGGCTGGATCAGCAGGCCTTCGGGAACCTCGATGTGCCCGAGCGAACGACCGATGTTGACGTTCTTGCGCATCGAGCGCCCCACGAGCGCGACTTTGCGGCCGAGCGCAGCGGCCGCGTCGACGCACTGCTGGACGCGGTGGATATTGGAGGCGAAGCTGGTGACGACGATCCGGCCCTCGGCCCGGGAGAACACCTCTTCGAGGTGCGGGCCGACGTCGCGCTCGGACGGCGAGAAGCCGGGGCGGTCGGCGTTGGTCGAGTCCCCGCAGAGCAGCAGCACGCCATCGGACCCGAGTTCGGCGAGCCGCGCGATATCGGCCGGGGAGCCGTCGACCGGCGTCTGGTCGAACTTGTAATCGCCGGTCAGCAGCACCGTGCCCAGTTCGGTTCCCACCGCGACCGCGCAGGCGTCCGGAATCGAGTGGGTCATGTGAATCATCTCGAGCGTGAACGGCCCCGCCGTCAACTGCTCGCCGGGCACGACGTCCTGGAGGTTGGCGTCGCGGATGTTGTGCTCGTCGAGCTTGGAGTGCGCCATCGCGATCGTCAGCGGGCCGCTGTAGATCGCCGGCGCGAAACCCGGGTCCTCGGCGCGGAGCTCGCGCAGCACCCAGGGAAGCGCCCCGAGATGGTCCTCGTGACCGTGCGTGATGACGATCGCGTCGATCTGGGCGGCGCGCTCGCGCAGGTAGGTGAAGTCCGGCAGCACGAGGTCGATCCCGAGCATGTCGGTGGTCGGGAAGCGCAGGCCGGTGTCGACGACGACGATCCGCCCCTCGTACTCGAGCACCATCATGTTCTTGCCGATCTCGCCCAGACCTCCGAGCGGCAGGACACGCAGCGTGCCGCTCATCGGTCGCCGCCGTCCGTGGCCGGCCCCGCCGACAGAGCTGCGCCTACGCTGCGCCGGATCACGCTGCGGTGACCAGCACGCCGTGGCGCTCGAGCATCGCGCGTACGACCGATGCCTCGGCGTCGTCCAGCGGCACGTACGGCAGCCGCGGCCGCCCCGCCCTGATCCCGATCATCTCAAGCGCGGACTTGATCGAGCAGGCGGCGGGCGCGATCGCCATGTCTCGGTAGACATCCTGCAGGCCATCATCGATCTGATGCCGGCGCTCGGGCTCGTCGACCATCCGACGCATCTCCTCGCCGAACAGGTGACTGGAGGTGAGGATCCCGCCCGCCTCGCCGAGGTCGAGCACATCGACGAGCATGTCATCGTTGCCGGCGTAGACCGTGAGCCCGTCGACCTTTGCGAGGTTGTCGGGATTGGCCTGTTTGACGGCCTCGATGTGGTCCAGCTGGGCGAGCTCGGCGAGCAGGTCGTTGGACATGTCCCACCCGGTCCGCTGCGGGATGTTGTAGAGCACGATCGGCAGATCAGTGGCCTGCACGACCTCGTGGTAGTGGGCGACGACACCCCGGCGGCTCGGACGGTTGTAATACGGGTTGACCGACAGCAGCGCGTCGGGGCGCAGCGCGGTCGCCCGCTCGGTCAGCTTGACCGCGTGACGGGTGTCGTTGGAGCCGACGCCGGCGATCACCGGGCAGATCCCCTTCATCTCCGAGACGGCGAGCTCGATCACGCCGAGATGCTCCTCGTCGTCCATGGTGGCGGCCTCGCCCGTCGTGCCACAGACGACCAATCCATCGGACCCATGCTCGACCAGGTGGTGCATCAGCGCGACCGTCGCGTCTTCGTCGACGTCGCCCCGTTCGTCGAACGGGGTGACCATCGCCGTCAGGATTGGACCGAGCCGGAGCGCCATCTCGGCGGGCATTATCGCAGGGCCCGGCGACGGCGCGGCCGTCGGGCGATCTCGACGTGCCCGGAGCCGGGTCAGCCGAGCATCCGCTCGTACACCCGCCAGCGCTTCACGATCCGCCCGCCCATCGCCTCCAGGCCACGATTCATCGAGGTGTTGATCTCGAGAATGAAGCTCGCCTCGCCATGTTTCTGGCGGCTGTGCTCGGCGACATCGAAGTGATGCAGGTACAGCGCCGCGGCGACGCCGGTGTGCTCGTATTCGGGGAGAACGCCGAGGAATCCGACTCGCAGCCGGTCGACGATGTGCCCGCGCCGTAGGTAGTACCACCAGCCCAGCGGCAGCAGCCGTCCGCCCATCTTCTTCAGCACCTGGTTGATGTCGGGGATCGTGATCGCCATCGCCACCGTCTGGCCATCGATCTCGGCGATCATGAACCAGTCCTTGGAGTAGACCAGTCGCATGTCCATCGCGTACTGATCGAGGTCCGGCTTGGTGTAGGGGGTGAAGCCCCAGTTCTGCGACCAGGCGGCGTTGTAGACCTTGGCGAACTCGTCCATCTCGGCCCGCAGGTGACGGAACGACATCGGACGGATCGTGATCCCGTAGCGCTTGCTCGCCCGCTCTGCGACGCGCGGCAGCCGCGGATCCATCCGGGCGCGGTCCGACACGTCGAGATCCCAGCCGAGCAGGTCCATCGCCTTGGTCAGCCCCGCCTCCTCGCAGCGGGTCGGGTAGTAGCGGGGGTTCCACGGCTCGCGGATCAGCGGTTCGCGGTCAAACCCCTCGAACATCACCCCCGCCTCATCGTTGATCTGGAAGTTCATCGGCCCGACCATCCGCTCGCAGCCGCGCGTCGTCAGCCAGCCCTCCGCGGCCGCCAGCAACGCCTGCAGGACCTCGAGGTCGTCCTCGAACTCGAGGAACCCGAACATCCCGGTGCGACTGTGGTGAAAACGGTTGAACTCGTAGTCGACCTGGGCGGTGATCCGACCGACCACCCGCCCGTCGCGCCGCGCGAGAAAGTACTCGGCCTCGCCGTGCTTGAAGAACGCGTTCAGGCGACGCGTCAGGAACACGTAGCGCTCGAGCTTGAGCGGCGGGATCCAGGGTGTGTTGGCGTGCAGACGAAATGGGAGCGCGACGAACGCGCGCAAGTCCGTCGGGGCCCTCACCGCGCTGATCTTGATCGGCATCCGGCCCGCAAGCGTATTGGAGGCGACGGGCGATGCCGCCGCTCCCCGTGCGCGCGCTCGGCCGCGAGCCCGCACGGCTACTGCAGGGAGATCTCGACCCCGCGCTCGCAATCGGGGCGCGGCCCGTGGATTCGACGCTCGGATGGATCGATCGCGACGTCGTTGATCGATGCCTCGCGCCGCGTCATCAGGCCGTGTCCGTCGAACTCCCACAGCTCGTTGCCGTAGCTGCGCCACCACTGACCCTCGGGGTCGTGTGACTCGTACTGGAAGCGAACGGCGATCCGGTTGCCGTCAAAGCTCCACAGCGATTTGCGCAGCGCATAATCGAGCTCCCGGTCCCACTTGCCGGCAAGGAACGCGACGATCTCGGCCCTCCCGGTGACGAACGTGTCGCGGTTGCGCCAGCGAGAGTCCTCGCTGTAGGCCTTGGACACGCGCTCGGGGTCACGGGTGTTCCAGGCGTCCTCGGCGGCCTGCACTTTCTGACGGGCGGTTTCCAACGTGAACGGCGGGTACGGCGGGCGATCGTCGGCCATCGCGGCACCTCCTGGTGTGTGGCGGTTCGAGTGTCAGAACGTATCGCCAGTCCCGATGTTGCCCA
>CAVUSD010000025.1:0-10742 GCA_963743985.1 uncultured Solirubrobacteraceae bacterium
GGACCTGAGCCGAGCAGCATGATCTTGTGTATGTCGTCGCGACGTGGCATCTCGCTTGGTGTCCTCAGCTCGCTGCCGCGGTCGCGGCAATCTCGTCGACGAATCGATCGAACAGGTGCAGCGCGTCGTTGGGCCCCGGGCCGGCCTCGGGGTGGTACTGGACGGTCGCGCCCTGCACGTCACGGAGCACGAGCCCCTCGACGGTCCGGTCATACAGGTTGATATGGGTCAGCTCGGCGGCACCAAAATCGGTCTCCCAACGCACCGGCTCGTCGTCCTCGATCGTGCGGGCGCCGCCGGGGCCGAGCACGGCAAACCCGTGGTTCTGGCTGGTGATCTCGGTGATCCCCGTAGTCAGGTCCTTGACCGGGTGGTTGGCGCCGTGGTGGCCGAACGGCAGCTTGTAGGTTTCCAGCCCGACCGCCCGGCACAGCAACTGGTGACCGAGACAGATCCCGTACACCGGCAGCGTGCCGACGCACTCACGAACGGTGTCGACGATGTAGCCGAGCGCGGCGGGGTCGCCGGGCCCGCTGGCGAGGAACACCGCGTCCGGGGCGCCGGCAAGCAGCTGCTCTGCCGAGTCGCTGCAGGGGTGGAGCTCGACCGTGGCGCCGCGGGCCCGGAGGTTCTCGACGATCGAGCGCTTGACGCCGGTGTCGATCATCGCGATCCGGATCAGCCGGTCTGCGTCGCGGGTGGGCTCGAGCACGAGCGTCTGCGCCGGGCCGACCTCACGGGCGAGGTCACGGCCGGACATCGGCGGCTCGGCGTCGATCAGCGCGCGCGCCTGGGAGGCGGGCACGCGTGCCGGAAACACGCCGCCGCGCATCGCCCCCGCGTCGCGGATGTGGCGGACGAGCGCGCGCGTGTCGAGGTCGGTGATTGCCGGGATCCCGCAGTCGGTCAGCCAGCTCAGCCAGCCGGCTTCGGCTCCGGGTGCGTCTTCGCGATCGTTGCCGGCGCGCATGATCGCCGCCCGCGCGTGCACCTGGTCTGACTCCATCGCCTCGCTCATCGCCCCGTAGTTGCCGATCTCCGGGTAGGTGAACGTGATCAGCTGACCGGCGTAGCTGGGGTCGGTCATCGCTTCCTGGTAGCCGGCCATCGCGGTCGTGAACACGATCTCACCGACCGCCGGGGCGTCGGCGCCACAGGCGATCCCGTCAAAGCGGGCGCCGTCGGCGAGCAACACGTAGGCGGTGGCATCGGTCTGGGTCATCAGCGTGCCGCCCGGTTGCTGGTCGCGCGTGTGTGGTCGCCGCGGTCGGACGCGACCAGCATCGGCGGGCGGTAGGCGGTCACGCCGCCCGCGATCGTCAGCAGCACCCGTCCGCGCAACCGCATCCCCGCAAACGAGCAGTTGGCCGACTTCGAGGCGTAGCCGTTTTCGCCCACCGTCCAGGCGGCCTCGGTGTCGATCAGGCAGACGTCGGCGATCTCGCCCGGAGCAATCCGCGGCGTGTGCAGGTCGTAGAGAGCGCCGCCGGCGGTCATCCGTTCGATCAGCGTCGCCAGCGGCAGGACGCCCGGGACGACCAGCTCGGTGTAGATCGCGGCGAACGCCGTCTCCAGTCCGATCGTGCCCATCGGCGCCTGCTCGAAGGGAACCTCCTTCTCGTGGCGGGCGTGGGGCGCATGGTCGGTGGCCACGCACTCGATCACGCCGCTCCGGAGCGCCTCGATCAGCGCCTGGCGGTCAGATTCGGAACGGAGCGGCGGGTTCATCTTGAAACGGCTGTCGGTCGAGCGGACCGTCTCGTCGGTCAGCGTCAGGTGATGCGGCGAGGCTTCGCCGGAGACCCGTGCACCCTGGGCCTTGGCCTCGGCCAGCGCCTGCACCGACTGGATGCAGGAGAGGTGCTGGAAGTGGACGCGGGCGTCCTCGTACAGCGCCAGCGCCGCGTCGCGGGCGACCATCGTCGACTCCGACAACGAGGGGATCCCCGCCATCCCGAGGCGCGCCGAGACCGCACCCTCGTGCATCACGCCGTCACCGGACAGCGCCGGGTCCTCTTCGTGCAGGGCGATGATCCCGCCGCTCAACCGCTGGTACTGCAGGGCGCGGCGCAGCATCCCGGCCGAGGTGACCGGCTTGCCGTCGTCGGTGAAGCCGATCGCTCCCACGTCGCGCAGCTCGGCCATCTCGGTCAGCTCCTCCCCGCGCAGGCCGCGGGTGATGCTCGCCAGGAAGCCCGTCGGCACCCGGGCGCGTGCCGACGCCTCTGCGATCAGCGAGTTGACGACCGACGCGGTGTCGACGGTCGGAACCGTGTTGGGCATCGCGACGATCGCGCAGTATCCGCCGGCGGCCGCGGCTGCCGTGCCAGTCTCGAGATCTTCCTTGTACTCCTGGCCGGGAGTGCGCAGATGCACGTGTGGGTCGACGAACGCGGGGAACAGGTGCTTGCCGGCCGCGTCGACGGTGTCGGCGCCGTCGGGCGTCGGCAGGGTCCCGGCAGCGCCGATCTCGGCGATCTCGCCGCTCCGGATCAGGATGTCGTGGGCGCCGTCGAGGCCGGTCCGGGGATCCAGCGCATACGCGTTTCGGATGAGGATGTCGGCGCCGCTGCCGGGCCGGGAGAACAGCCGCGTCACGGGGCTCATCCCGCCACCGCCATCAGGCTCGGAGCACCGACCAACAGTTCGTAGAGAACCGCCATCCGGACCGCGACGCCGGCCTTGACCTGGGCGCCGATCAGCGCCTGGGGCGAGTCGATCGTGGCTCCCGACAGCTCGACGCCCCGGTTGACCGGACCGGGGTGCATGACCAGCTGCGACGGGCTCAGCCGCCGCTCGTTGATCTGGTAGCGGGCGGCGTACTCGCGCAGCGACGGCACGAACGCCTGGGTCATCCGCTCGTGTTGCATGCGCAGCACGTAGACCACGTCGGCCTCGTGGACGCGGTCGAGCGTCACCGCCGACTCGCAGCCGAGCGACTCGATCTCACGCGGCAGCAGCGTCGGCGGGCCGCAGACGGTCACCCGAGCGCCCATCCGCGTGAACGCGAGGATGTTCGAGCGCGCGACCCGGGAGTGGCTGACGTCGCCGACGATCCAGACGTTGACGTCGTCGAGGGTGCCCAGCCGACGGCGCAGCGTGTAGACGTCGAGCAGCGCCTGGGTCGGGTGCTCGTGCTTGCCGTCACCGGCGTTGATCACGGCCGCGGCCGTCCAGCCGGCGACGAGCTTGGCAGCGCCGACGTGTGGCGAGCGGATCACGATCGCCGCCGGATCGTATGCCGACAGCGTCTGAACGGTGTCCTTCAGCGACTCGCCCTTCTCGACGCTCGAGCCCGAGCTCTTGACGTTGACGACGTCGGCCGACAGGCGCTTGGCGGCGATCTCGAAGCTCGAGCTGGTCCGCGTCGATGCCTCGTAGAACAGGTTGACGACGGTCCGGCCGCGCAGCGCGGGGACCTTCTTGATCTCTCGTCCGGAGATCTCCTCGAATGACTCGGCGCGGTCGAGCATGCGCTCGATGCCGGCGCGGTCGAGATCGTCGATCGAGATCAGGTGGTTGGCATGGTCGTTCATGCGGTGGCGCTCCTGGCTTGCGTCCCGGGGGCCACGCTCGAGACCGGCGCGATCGTCACTTCGTCGACGGCGTCGACCTCATCGACCCGCACGTTGACGCGCTGGTCGGTCGAGGTGGGGATGTTCTTGCCGACGTAGTCGGGCCGGATCGGCAGTTCGCGATGGCCGCGGTCGACCAGCGTCGCCAGCTGAACCTTGGCGGGCCGGCCGAAGTCGAAGATCACGTCGATCGCGGCGCGGACGGTGCGGCCGGTGTAGAGGACGTCGTCGACGATCACGATCGTGCGGCCATCGAGGGCAAAGTCCAATTCGGTGCTGTGCACGACCGGCGCCGCCGGCCGGAAGCCCAGGTCGTCGCGGTAGAACGCGATGTCGACGGTGCCGAGCGGCACCTCGGAGTCCAACAGCTCGCCCGTCAGCGTGTGCAGACGCTTGGCGAGGTAGGCGCCCCGGCGGTGAATTCCCACCAGCGCGAGCTTTCCCTGGGGGTTCTTCTCGACGATCTCATGCGCGATCCGCTGCAGCGTGCGGCGCATATCGTCGCGGTCGAGGACGACCGTGGTCTGCGTGTCCAACTTCTGCTCCTTCCTGGCCTCACGGGACCGGGTTAAAGGTGCTTCTCGGTGTCTTCGAAGCTAGCAGTGGCGACAGACGCTTTCGGCGAGCGCGGTCCGCGGGCCATCGAGTCGCCATAGGAACTTTGTCGATCGCGCCCCGAGGAGTGGTAGCTGTGCGCAAAGTTCCGTGATGCTCATCCCTGTGCCGCCGGTGGCGGGCGCGCTGCTCGTTTTCAGGTCTCGGCCACGGCGACGCGGTCGTCCCAGCGAATGAGCTGAGGTTCGCCGCGCTCGGGGAACGGGAGCTCGATCGTGTCGAAGTCACGCGGGACGACGGTCCGCTCGAACAGCTCGCGGGCCTCGTCGCGGATCACACTCGGCGGATGTCGGGTGGAGATGTGGTTCAGCGCCAGCATCGTCACCTCGGCCTCCCGTGCGATCGTCGCCGCCTCGCGGGCGGTCGAGTGGCCGTTCTCCAGCGCGCGCTCTGACTCCTCCTCGGCGAACGTCGCCTCGTGGACGAGCAGGTCGGCGCGGTGGGCGGCGATCCGGATCGCGTCGCACGGACGCGTGTCGCCTGACAGGACGACCTTGCGCCCCGATCGCGCCGGCCCCATCACCTGTTCGGGCGAGACCCCTCGGACCGTCTCACCGCGGTGCACGCGTCCGAACTCCGGCCCGGGCTCGAGGCCGAGCCGTTGCGCCAGCGCCGGGTCGAACTCCCCTGGCCGTTCCTGCTCGTAGAGCACGTAGGCGAGCGCCGGGCCGCGGTGTGACGCCGCCACCGGCGCGATCCGATAGCCGTCACGTGGCACCTCGTCACCCGGTTCGAGCTCGACCATCGTCAGCTCGTACCGGACCCGACCGGCCAGCCGCAGCGCCGCGGTCACCAGCGCCCGCACCCCCGGCGGGCCATACACCGTCAGCGGTCGGTCGCGGTCACGCAGATCGAACGTCTTCAGCAGCCCCGGCAGCCCCAGCCAGTGGTCGGCGTGGAAGTGCGTCAGGAACACGTCGGTCAGATCCATCAGCCCGACCGAGCTCAGCAGCTGGCGTTGCGTGCCCTCGCCGCAGTCAAACAGAATCCGGTCGCCGCCCCGGCGCACGAGGATCGCGGGCAGCCCGCGTCGTGCGGTGGGCACCGAGCCGCCGGTGCCGGCGAAGAAGACCGAGAGATCCATGTCGAGCGAGTCTGACATCCCGGGTGCCGGTAAGCTGACCGCATCGGTCCCCACCGACACGAGCGCCCGTAGCTCAGGGGATAGAGCGTCCGCCTCCGGAGCGGAAGGTCGCAGGTTCAAATCCTGCCGGGCGCGCTCCGCACCCGGCTGACAGCGGGAGCTTTTCCACCCCGGGAGGTCGTAACGCTCCCAGGCTCGGGGCGCGGAGACCGCGATTGGCGGGAACCCTGGACAAGCCGCCGCCGCACGACGTACGGTGCTTCGTCATGAAGACTCGCGCGCTCCTCGCCTTGGCGGTCACCCTGGCAGCGATCATGGTCGTCGCACCGGCCGCGTTCGCGCACCGGGTCGCCAGCAAGGCCGAACGCGCCGCGATGCTCTACCACCCCGGCAACCGCAGCGGCTCTCCGGGCCCGGTGGGTGAGCCGATGCGCTTCCCCGCGCGCTGCGCGTACGCCGTGATCGCCACCGTCGTCCCCGGCTCGACCTGGGGTGGTTATGCGTTCAATCCCCATGCCTCCCACTGCGGACGCTTCGGCTTCAACGGGGTCACCATCGAGAACCGGCACGGCGGCGAGTGGTACGTGCTCTGGGAGGGGTCGTCGGGCACGCCCCTGAACGTCCCGAAGGCCGTCTTCGCCGACATCTCGAAGGGGCTCGCCGCCGCGTTCTGATTCTCCGGGCGGCGCTCGCCAGGGCGTCGGGACGCCCGTCCGTCGTCCGCTTCCGGGGGCCCCGGAAAACCGCTAGATTCCGCGGCGCGGAGGGGCGCGGATGCCCCGCCCCATCGAGGAGAGAGATGAGCGAGACGAGATCACGCGTGCGGACGATCGCGAGCCTTGCCGACACTGCCGCCGAGCAGTTCGGCGATCACGTCGCCGCGCGCTACAAGCGCGACGGCGAATGGTGTGACCAGTCCTTCACGCAGGCGGCCGCCCGGGTACAGGAGTTCGCGCTGGGTCTCGTCGCGACCGGGATCGCGCCCGGAGATCGGGTTGCGATCCTGTCCAACACGCGTCTGGAGTGGACGCTCGTCAGCCTCGCGGTATCGGCGGCCGGCGCTGTGGTCGTGCCCGTCTACCCGACGAACGCGGCGTCGGAGTGCGAGTGGGTGCTCGGTGACTCGGGCGCGCGCCTGGTGATCTGTGAGGACGCGGGCCAGGCGGCGAAGATCGACCAGGTCCGTCGCGCGCTGCCCGCGCTCGAGCATCTGTTCGTGATCGACCCGGCCGACGGGATCCCGTCGCTTGACGATCTGGTCGCCGGAGGCGTCGGCGAGGACCGCGCAGAGCTCACGCGTCGCCAGGCCGACGTCCGGGTGCGGGACATCTACACGATCATCTACACGTCAGGGACGACCGGCCCGCCGAAGGGCACCGTGTTGACGCACGCCAACGCCCTGTCGGTCGCCGACAAGGTCCGTCAGCAGGGGATCATCGCCGAGGGCGACACGCTGTATCTCTACCTGCCGCTCGCGCACGTGTTCGCGTTGGCGTCGGTGCTCGCCGCCTACGGGCTGGGCGCAGCGGTCGTCTACTTCGGCGGCGACACGCAGCAGATCCTGCCGGAGCTGATCGAGACCAAGCCGACCTACGTGCCGTCGGTCCCGAGGGTCTTCGAGAAGCTCCACGCGGCCGCGCTGAAGCTGCAGGCGCAGGGATCGGAGGACGACCAGCAGCGCTTTGCCCAGGCGATCGAGCTCGGTGTCGACGTCCGGCAGCGGATGGCGCGCGGCGAGGAGATTCCGGCCGCGCTGCAACAGGCGTTCGACCAGGCCGACGAGCGCCTGTACCAGCGGGTCCGCGGTCTGTTCGGCGGCGAGCTCAAGCAGGCGATCACCGGCGCCGCGCCGATCGCGCCCGAGATCCTCGAGTTCTTCTACGCCTGCGGCGTGCCGGTGATGGAGGGCTGGGGCATGACCGAGACGACCGCCGTCGCGACCGTCTGCACGTTGGAGGAGTTCAAGTTCGGAACGGTCGGCAAGACGCTGCCAGGCGTCGAGATCCGGATCGCCGAGTCCGACGGAGAGATCCTGATCCGCGGCGACAACGTCTTCCGTGAGTACTGGAACAACCCCGAGGCGACCGCCGAGGCGCTCGTCGATGGGTGGCTGCACACCGGCGACATCGGCGAGTTCGACGACGACGGCTATCTGAAGATCACCGGTCGCAAGAAGGACATCATCATCACCGCCGGCGGCAAGAACCTGACCCCGGCCAACCTCGAGAACGATCTCAAAGCATCGCCGTTCATCTCCCAGGCCGTGATGCACGGCGACCGCCGCCCGTATCCGGTCGCCCTGATCACGCTCGACCCCGACGAGATCCTCCCGTGGGCCGCCGAACAGGGCCTACCCGAGGACGTCGAGCAGCTCGCCGACGCTGACGAGGTGCGCGCGCTGGTCCAATCCGTGTTGGATCGGGCCAATGCCAACTACGCGCAGGTCGAGCAGATCAAGCGGTTCGCGATCCTCAGTCGCGATCTGTCGATCGAGGACGGTGAGCTGACGCCGACCCTGAAGGTCAAGCGGGCGGTGGTCGGCGAACGCTACGCCGACGTGCTGGACGCGCTGTACGGCTGACGCGGCCTCACGTGCCGAGTCAGCGCCGATGCGTCACCGCGGGCGTCAGGCGGGCGATCCCCGGCCGCGGTGAAACGGGGCGTGGGCGATCACGACCGGGGTCCCGTCCGGAATGTGCGCCAGCAGCCAGGCGCCCTCCGCGTCGCTGACGTGCGCGCAGCCGTGGCTGGCGGGGTGGCCGAGCGCCTCGGTGTCGTCGGTCGCATGGATCGCGATCCGATTGCCGCCGTCCCAATCGGACAGGTGCAGCGGCTGGACCGCTGACAGCGCGAGGATGCAGCAGCCATACGGCCCGTATCGCACCCCCGTCTTCAGCCGATCGGTGACCGCGAAGTGGCCGGTGGGCGTAGTCGCGCCGGCGACCCCGGTCGAGGTCGGAATGCGCCTGATCAGCTCGTTGCCCCAGAACACCGTGATCTGCTGGCGGTCGATGCTCACGTAGATCCGCCAGCCGACCTTCATCTGCGAGGTCGCTGATGCGGGGATCCATCCCAGATGCCCGTTTCCGGCGAGTTCGCTGATCACCCCCAGCCACGCGCCCTTGCGCTTGACGATCGGCACGGCAGTCGCGGAGCCGAACTGGGTCTGTCGCGCGAGCGTACCGAGCACGTGTCCGCCCCGTCCAGGCGCCGATCGCTCGGCCACCGGGCGTTTGACGAGCGCGACGACCGTCGGATTGACCTCCGGCGGCGCGGGCGTTGCCGATCCGTGCTTCGGCGAGGCGACATCGGCGTGGCCGGCGCTGCCGGTCGTCCCGACCACGGTATCCGTGTGCCGGAGCGCAGTGGATCCGCGCGTGCCACTGGAACGACCACAACCCGTGAGCGCGGCGATCATCGCCAGCGCCAGGAAGGCCGCCACGAGCAGCGTCGGCGCCGGCCGCCGTGGCGGTCTGCACCTGGGGGGATCGGTTTCGATCATCACGTCGCAGGCCCCGCAAACATCCGATCAGACCGGCCAGCACGCGTCCCCGTGTCAGCCCGCCGTGACTAATCTTAGGAGCATGTTCGGCTTCAAGGAAAAGTCCAAGATGATCGCCCCGGAGCGTGCCCTGCGCGGCCGTCAGCGGGAGATGACGGTGGCCAATCGCCACGCGGTGCTCGGGACGCCGATGAAGCCGCCGTTCCCGGCCGGCTTTCAGCAGCTCGTCGTCGGGATGGGCTGCTTCTGGGGCGCCGAGCGCGTCTTCTGGGAGGCCGAGGGTGTCTACACGACCGCCGTCGGGTACGCCGGCGGCTACACCCCGAACCCCACCTACGAGGAGGTCTGCTCGGGCTCGACCGGCCACACCGAGGTGGTGCTCGTCGTGTTCGACCCCGCCAGGACCAGCTACGAGCAGATGCTCGCGCTGTTCTGGGAGAACCACAACCCGACCCAGGGCATGCGCCAGGGCAACGACCGCGGCACCCAGTACCGCTCGGCGATCTACTGGGACACCGAGGACCACCACCAACTCGCCCAGGCCTCACGCGATGCCTACAACGCGGTGCTGCAGGCCAAGGGTTATCCCGAGATCACCACCGAGATCGCCGAGGCGGGTCCGTTCTACTACGCCGAGGACTACCACCAGCAGTACCTGCACAAGAATCCATGGGGCTACTGCGGCCTCGGCGGAACCGGCGTGAGCTGCCCGGTCGGCCTGGCCGTACCTGCGCAGGTCGAGGTCGTCGCCCCGGCGACAGCCGCCGCGGACTGAGAACCTGCACCGGGCCGATCGCGCGCCCGCCGCTCAGATGCTGGACGGTAGTGACGCGATCTTCCACGTGGACGGACCGGTGCGAACCCAGTGGGCCGCGGGCGGGCCGGCGGTGTCGGTGGTCGTCGCCGTGTTCCCCTTGACACGCAGCGTGAGCAGCCGGACGTGCGCGACGCTCGGTCCGCCGGCGACCTTGAACAGATCGACCGCCGCCGCCTTGCAGGAGGTCGCGTGCTCCTTCTTGGGGACAAGCGCGACGAACTGACGGCTGGCGTGCGAGGTCAGACTGGCGCAGAACGCGCTCGGATCCTTGTCCGCGATCGCGTTCTTGAACTTGCTCCAGGCGGCCCGGACCTGCGACTGCGGCGAGCTCGCCGCGGAGCTCGTCGCGGTGAATACCACGCACGACGCGACCAGCACCGCCACGACGCTGATCGATGCCAGGCGCCTCATCGACCTCAAACGAAAACGTGGTGTTGCGCTCATGCGAATCCCCTCATAGTGATGGCCCCGGCGAAGGGGTCGGGTGTCTGCCGGCGAAACGCTCGCGTGCCGACAGCAACGCCTGCGCCGACTGACCCGCGGCGCGCGTTTCGACGTCAGACGCCCGATCCCGCTCCTCCAGCAACCGCCGGCAGAATCGTGACCACGTCGCCGTCGGAGACAGCCGTGTCGAGATAGTCGAGGAAGCGGATGTCCTCCTCGCCCACGTAGACGTTGACGAACCGGCGCAGGCCGCCATCCTCGGCGATCCGGTTGCGGAGCTCGCCGTAGCGTTCGTAGAGGGAGTCGAGTACCTCGCCGACGGTGGTGCCGTCGACCTTTGCCAGGGCCTCGCCCCCGGTCGCCTCGCGCAGCTGGGTGGGAATCTTCACGCTGACTGACATGGCGGGAATCCTATGCCAGCGCGCCGGTTTGCAGCGCGGAGCGCTCGAACGCCTCGACGGTCGGATCGATCTCGGTCACGTCGAAGGTGCCGCGGATCGCGTCCAGCGTCTTCAATCCCTCGCCGGTGATGTAGACCACGACCCGCTCGGACGGGTCGATGTCGCCCCGGCGCGCGAGCTTGGCCAACACCGCGGTGGTGACGCCGCCGGCGGTCTCGGTGAAGATCCCGGTCGTGCGGGCCAGCAGCCGGATCCCCTCACGGATCTCGTCGTCGCTTACCATGTCGATGCCACCACCGGTGGC
>CAVUSD010000026.1:0-165395 GCA_963743985.1 uncultured Solirubrobacteraceae bacterium
TACTGGGTGAAGTCGATCTGCGGGACGCTCAGGAGCTGGCCGTCGAGCGCCGCCGCGAAATGCTGGAACAGGTGATTGCTGCCGATGCTGACGGCCTGCCCGCGGTGGGCGATCGTCTTGGTCACATTCTGGAAGGCCTGCCCGCCCCCGTGCGAGAAGCCGAACTGCACGTCTGGCTCGCCGCCGTTGGTGCCCTGGGTCGGGTTGCTGATCTGCGTGCCCGACAGCGCCGGCTCGTCCTTCAACACGTAGAACTCAGCCGTCGGGCTCGTCGGCTTGATCGTGTCGGTCGGAGTCGGGTTCGCCGCCTGGAGCACCACCCAACCCTGCGGGACGGTGAGCACTTTGCCCTCGGAGAACGTGACGCCAGCGGGCAACTTCTCGGCCTGCAGCTCAGTGATCGTCTGATCGCCGTTGAGCCCCGCCAGATAGCACCACTGGCCCTTCACCGGCACGGTGTGCTGATCCTTCGCCGCGGCCGCGCACGCCGACGATCCCGGGGCACCGAACAGGTAGTACAGGTTGCCCTTACGTGACAGGTTCTGGTTCAGCGGCGCCCGCGGTTGTTGCGACGCCAGCTTCACCGCCTGGTAGAGCGAGACGCCGCCCGTGCCCGGATTTCCGGGAGGGATTCCGGCTGTGCCCTGACTGATCTTCAGCGCATCCGGGTTGCGCAGCGCCAGCTGGTTGGCCACCGGCTTGCCGTCCTGGGTCAGGGCATTGGCCTCCCAGTCATAGAACTCCAGCTGGGCGGTCGACCCGACTTGGTTCTCCGCGCGCTGGATGTTGTGCACATCCGGGAGGCTGGCGACGATCTGATCGGAGCCCTGGGTGGCGATCTCGGCCTGGGAGACACCGAGCGAGTTGACCCGGGAGTCCATGATCGAGATCGCGTCGGCGAGCGCGCTGGAGGTGACGACCGGAGTTTGCGGCGTCGGCGACGCCTTATACGTGAGCTGCACCCCTCCCTTGAGATCGAGACCCAGCAGCGTCGGCTTCAGGGCGATCGCAACGACCGACGCGGCCAACAGGCCGAGCACGAGCAGCAGGACGAGGCCGTTGCGCTTTCGATCGGACATCAGTGCAGGAGGTGGATGCTAAAGGGCGCGATCAACGGGGCCGGATCGGAGCGGCTTGCGGCCGTCGGCCCGACGGGCCGGGTGGAACCCCGTCGATTGCATCGTGTCAGTGGTTGTTGGTGGGCGTCAGCACAACCAACACGCCCCCATCGTCGTCATCGTACGCGGGAAAGATGTCAGCCACCGCGCGGGCGGGTAGATCGTGCTCGGCGTTGACCTGGACCGCCTTCTGCTTGACGCGCACTTCCCATTCGAGCGCCGTGCCGACGTGGTCTGAGCCGTCGTCGAACTTGAGGCCGAGCACGTCGAGTACCGGCCGTCCGATCGCCTGCTCGGTCTTGATCCCGGTCAGCTCGAACGATCCGCGGCCGCAGTCGACGATCCGGCCATCACCGTCACAGGCGAAGAACGCCGCGTTCGGCGCCGGGTAGTAGTCGTCGAGCAGTTCGAACAGATATGCGAAACCGCACTTCTCACAGCCCCGGGCCTCCCGCCGGAAGCCGGCGGTGCGGTCGGTGCCCATCGAGCGGTTGCCGCAGTGCGGGCAGATGAAGTAGTGCTCACGACTCATCGTCAGGCCCAGGATAGACAGGCGTCCGCGCGCCGCGCACCGCTCTTAGCAAGGATTTCATCGTCTCTCTAGAGCAGGGACGCCTGCGCGGGTGGCGCGGGTGCGGGCAGCCCGAGGTGCTCGTAGGCCCGCCGGGTCGCGGCCCGACCGCGCGGTGTGCGCTCGATCAGCCCGCACTGCAGCAGGTAGGGCTCGTACACGTCCTCGATCGTGTCCTGCTCCTCGCCGACCGCGACCGCGAGCGTCGACAGGCCGACCGGGCCGCCGCCGAACTTGTCGCAGATCGCGTGCAGGATCTCACGGTCCAGGCGATCGAGACCCTGGCCGTCGACTTCGAGCAGGTCCAGCGCCGAGGCGGCGATCTCGTCGGTGACGATGCCGCCGTGGCGGACCTCGGCGTAGTCCCGGACGCGGCGCAGCAGCCGGTTGGCGACCCGCGGGGTGCCGCGGCTGCGGCGGGCGATCGCGACCGCGCCGTCATCCTCGATCGAGACGCCGAGCAGGCCGGCCGAGCGCCGCACGATCTGTGCCAGTTGCTCGGGCTGGTAGTGCTCGAGCCGGTGCTGGATCCCGAAGCGATCGCGCAGCGGCGTCGTCAGCAGGCCCGAGCGGGTCGTTGCTCCGATCAGCGTGAACGACGGCAGCGGCAGCGTCACGATTCGAGCTCCGGCGCCCTGGCCGACGGTCATCGGCAGGATCCCATCTTCCATCGCCGGATAGAACGTCTCTTCCAGTGCCCGCGGCAGCCGGTGGATCTCGTCGACGAAGAACACGGCGCCGGGTTCCAGCGCAGCCAGGTAGGAGGCGATGTCACCCTTGCGCTCCAATGCGGGACCCGCCGTCTGCGTGAACGGCGCATCGAGCTCGGCGGCGATGATCTGCGCCAGCGACGTCTTGCCGAGGCCCGGTGGCCCGGCCAGTAGGACATGATCGAGCGCCTCACCGCGCCTGAGCGCTGCGGTGATCGAGACCGCGAGCTGCTCACGGATCGTCTCCTGGCCGACGAAATCCTGGAGCCGCCGAGGCCGCAGCGACCGATCGTCGTCGGGGTCGTCGCCGGGCGTCGGCGCCGGATCCTGCAAACGTGGCGGCGCGGTGCTCATCGGCGGGTGCTCCGCAGCGCATGGGAGATCAGCTGCTCGGCCGAGTCGCCCTCGGCCCGGTCCAGCAGCGATTCGATCTCGTCAGGTCCGTAGCCGAGACCGGCCAGCGCCTCCCGGGCCAGCGAGCGCGGGTCGTCGCCGCGACTGACCGAGATCTCGTCCTCGGTTACGGTCGCCGCCACCTTCTCACGTAGTTCGACGATGATCCGTTCGGCGGTGCGTTTGCCGACGCCGGGCGCCCGCAGACGGGCCACGTCGCCGGCGGCGACAGCCGACAGCAGTTCTCGCGGCGGCGCCCCCGACAGGACCGCGATCGCCATCTTGGGGCCGACCGTCTGCACCGCGAGCAGCATCAGGAACAGATCCCGCTCGGTTTCCGACGCGAACCCGTAGAGCGCGAGCGCATCGTCGCGCACCACCAGATGCGTGTGCAACGAGACCTCGTTGCCGATCGCCGGCACATGACGCAGCGTCTCGGCCGACACCGCCAGCCGATAGCCGACGCCGCCACAGTCGACGATCACGTGGTCCGGCCGGCGCACCGCGACGCGGCCGGAGATCAGCGCGATCATCGCTCCCCCCGGGCGAGCGCCGCAAGCGCGTCGGGCACCTGGCGGCGGCGTGCGCGCGCCCCCGTCCCGCCGGACATGCCGCCTGCCCCTGCCCGGTCGTCGGCCACCGCGACCGTGCGCGCCAGTGGCGCGGCGTTGAGCTCGGAGATCGCGACCGCCAGGGCGTCGGCGACGTGATCCGGGGTGGGTACCGAGTCGAGCGCGAGCAGCCGCGCGACCATCCGTCCGACCTGTGGCTTGGGCGCCCGGCCGGAGCCGCAGACCGCCGCCTTGACCTGTTGGGGCGTGTACGAATGAGTCGGGATCCCGCGCTGGCCGGCCGCCAGCAGCATCACGCCCCGGGCCTGGCCGACGGCAAACGCCGTCTGCACGTTGGCGCCGAAGTACAGCTCCTCGATCGCCAGCGCGTCCGGACCATGGCGATCCAACAGCTCACAGACGCATGTGTAGATCTCGGCCAGCCGCCGCTCGGGCGCGACCCCGGGCCGGGTGACGATCATTCCCTGGTCGATCGCACGTAACCGCGAGCCCTCGCCGCGAACGACGCCGAAGCCGGTCGAGGCGGTGCCTGGATCGATCCCGAGGACGAGCATCAGAGATAGACATTCTGCGGACAGCCCCGGACGCCTGCCCGGCCAGCACGACTCTCGACGCCCACCCGTTCGGACCCGGTCCGGACGCCTGCCCCGCCCCACGAGATCAGTAGCCGTTGCACTCCTGCGGCAGCCCGGGAGTGGTCCAGCGGATGATCTGCCAGCCCTCGACCGTCTTGAGCAACTGATGGCGGGTCAGCCGCGGGTCGATCCTCGGCGGGCCACCGGTGGCAGCGCCCACGCCGGGCGGTGCGACGAACTCCAGCCCCGGATAGCTCATCTGGGTGCCGACCCGCTCCAGATCGACCCTCAGCTTCCACGCCATCATCGGTTGCACCGAATGGTTGATCGCGACGAAGCTGGTCGGACACGGCTCCGCCCGAGCCCGGCCGCCGACGGCCGCGGCCACCTTGGTGAGCTGGTTGGAGACTTTGACCACGAGCGACGCCTGCGGGAAGTCGGCGCGGGCGTCGGAGATCCGCGTCGTCAGGAACGGCACGCTGGCGCCCGCGAGCACGAGCAGCACGACAACCGATGTGACGACGGCGGCACCGCTGCCGTGGATCCGGCCTTCGACCAGTTCGCCGGCCAGTTGCGCGATGCGCACGAGCCCGTAGCCGCCGAGCACGCACACCACCGACGCTGCCGGCAGGAAGAACCGCTCGAGGCCCGGGTAGCCCTTCAGCGTCTCGACGACGACGATCGCGTAGTAGAGGATCACCCCGAGGCCGAGGCCCAGCACCATCCAGCGCCGGTCCCGCAACCAGCCGATCACGACCCCCGCAATCCCAAACGCCAGGATCGGCAGCACCTGGTCGTTGACCCCGCGTGAGTTGACCGCGATGAACGGGTGCGGGCCGAGGTTGCCGTTGTAGAGGGCGGCGTGCTGAGAGGCCAGGAACGGGTTTCCGGAACCGATCCACGGGGGCACGAACCAGGCGATCGGGAACGAGGCCAGGCCGATCGCGAACATCGCCAGCATCGCCGGCCGTCGGTAGGCGGGATCCCGCCACAGCAGCCAGACGATGTAGAGCAGCTCCAGCGGCACCCATTCGGGCCGGATCCAGGTCGCGCAGACGATCAGGACGAACGCCTGGATCTTCTTGCCCTCGATCAGGCGATCAACCGTCCACAGCGTGCAGCCGATCAGGATCGTCTCCGACGTGCCGTGTAGGAAGTAATAGAACCAGTCCTGGGTGAGCAGGATCCCGGCCACCGCGATCACCGCCGCGACGATTGCCGCAACCCGTCCGCCGCGCTGACCGGGGGTGCCGGCGGTCAGTTTGTAGGCCAGCCGCCACGCGGCGACGAGCCCGAGCAGACCGCCGATCCGCGCGGTGACCACCCACAGCGTTGGCGCGGCGGCTCCGAACAACCCCCAGATCGTGGTGAACACGAGCGGCAGCGGCTTCCAGGACGGACCGCCGGAGATCACGAAGTTCAGATGCGGGTCGGTGATCTCCCGGCCCCAGACGACCCATGACCAGGGGTCGTAGCTGGGGATCGTCGGCAGCACGGCCGCCGACAGCGCGCCCAGCGCGATGCAGACGATCACCGACCAGAACGCGGACGATCGAACGGTGCGCTGGAGCGCGCCGGTGAGGGCGCTGCGCCCCGTTCCGTCGCTTCGGTCGATGTCGTCCTGCCCTGTGGGTACCCGCTGGTGCGGCAGGTCAACGGCTGACATTCGCGGGGCGATATTAGAGGGTCGCCGGGACGGCGAACACCGTTATCTGGCGCCCTGCAACCGCAGCTTCAGGAGTTCGCCGATCACCCGGAAGCCGTCACGCGCGGTCAGCTTCTTGCCCTCGTCGGAGGAGCGAGCCCGGTAGTGGACCGGGACCTCGAAGATCTTCTCGCCGTGCTGGACCAACCGGGCGGTGATCTCCGGTTCGATCGTGAATCCGTTCGCGTGCAGCTCGAGGCTGCGGAACAGGTCGGTCCGGATCATCTTGTGACAGGTCATGATGTCGTGCAGGTACACGTTGAACAGCACGTTGCAGGCGAGGGTGACGCCCTTGTTGCCCATCACGAACATGAACGAATGGCTCGTGTAGCCGTCGAACACCCGGACGCCGAAGCAGGCGTTGGTCTTGCCCTCCAGCAACGGCGGCATCAGCACCCCGAGGTCCGCCGGGTCATATTCCAGGTCGGCGTCGAAGATCGCGGCGAACTCGCCGCGAGCCTCCCGCAGGCCGGTCTGGATCGCGGCACCCTTGCCCTGATTGCGATCGTGCTCCAGCAGGCGCACGTTGTCGCCCCAGTCGCCTGAGCGCAGGATCTCGGTCGTTCCGTCGGTCGAACCGTCGTTGATCAGGATCAGCTCGAAGTCGGTCGGCAACTCGGTCGCGAGCACCTCGGCGATCGCCCGCTCGACGCGTTCGCGCTCGTTGTAAACAGGCATCAGGATCGAGAGCAACTGAGCAGTTCCTTACATCGAGTCAGCTGGGCGGGAACGGGGAACGCAAGGCAAGCGCCCGCGAGAAC
Source organism: uncultured Solirubrobacteraceae bacterium (assembly GCA_963743985.1). GTDB lineage: Bacteria > Actinomycetota > Thermoleophilia > Solirubrobacterales > Solirubrobacteraceae > Palsa-465. The sequence goes on from CAVUSD010000026.1 coordinate 6,406, forward strand.
GAGACGCGATGCTAGCGAACGACCCTGACATCCGGCAGGATTGAAACGGTGGACTTCGACGACGAGCAGTGGCTGGACGGCCTGGACGGTTCCGAGCGCGAACAGCGACTCAAGCTGCTGCGATTGCTGGCCGACGACGGCTTCTCCGAGCAGGAGCTGCGCGTGGCGGTCGCCGAGAACCGGCTGGCGCTGCTCCCGGTCGACCGGACCCTCGGCGGTACCCATACCGCGCGGGAGATCGAGCAGCATTCCGGTCTGCCGGCCGAGGTGCTCGTGCGGATGCGGCGACTCGTCGGACTGGCCGAGCCGGGGCTCGACGACCGCGTCTTCTCCGAGGCGGACGTCGACGCCGCTCGGTCGACCAAGCTGTTCCTCGAGGCCGGCTTCTCCGAGGAGGCGATCACCGAGATCACCGCGGTGCTCGGGGAGGGCATGTCACGGCTGGCGGCGACGATCACGGCGGCTTTCCTGCAGACCTTCCTGCGCAAGGGCGACTCCGAGGAGGACGCCGCGCTGCGTTTCGCACAGCTGGCCGAACAGCTGACGCCGGCGACCGAGCCGATCCTCGTCTCGGGTTTCAACGCGCACCTGCGCGACGCGGTCCGGCGCGGAATGCTCGGCCGCCGGGAGCTGGCCACCGGCGAGCCGCCGGCCGAGCAGCAGCTGTGCATCTGCTTCGCCGACCTGGTCGGTTTCACCCGGCTGGGATCGGAGGTCGCGGTCGGCGAGATCGGGTCGGTCGCGGGCCGGCTGGCCCGGTTGGCGGCCGACACCGTGCGCCCGCCGGTGCGGCTGATCAAGACGATCGGCGACGCGGCGATGTTCGTCTCACCCGAGCCGGCGCCGATCGTCGCGCTGGCACTCGACCTCGTCGACGCGGTCGCCGCCGAGGATCTGCCGAGCTTGCGGGCCGGGATCGGGTCCGGCGCGGTCATGCTCCGCGCCGGCGATTACTTCGGCAACACCGTCAACGTCACCAGTCGCGTGACCGGAGCCGCGCGGCCCGGCTCGGTGCTCTGCACCGCCGAGGTCCGCGACGCCTGCCCGGATCAGTTCGACTGGTCGTTCGCCGGCCGCCACCGCCTCAAGGGGGTGTCCGGCCCGACCCCGCTGTACCGCGCTAGGAAACGTTATGCAGATCGACGATGAAGATCAGCGTCGAGTTGGCCGGGATCGCGCCGTTGGCCTTGCTCCCGTAGGCGAGGCTCGGCGGGATGATCATCTCACGCCGACCGCCGACCTTCATTCCGATCAGGCCCTGTTCGAAGCCGGGCACGAACCCTGACGCCGGCTGGGAGATCGTGTGGGTGCTCGGGTCGTCCTTCCACGACGAGTCGAACACCTTGCCGTTGGAGTAGAGCGCCCCGACGTACGCGATCGTGACCGTCTGACTCGCCGAGGTCACTGCCGGACCGGTGCCGACGATCAGGTTCTTGGTGACGAGCTTCTTCGGCGGGGTGCCACCGGGCGTCTTGATCGTCGGTTCGGTCTTCAGTGCGGTCGGGAGCTTGACGCTGGACGACGAGGTCGAAGCCGAGGTTGTCGCTGACGACGTCGTCGAGGAGCTCGTCGCCGGCGTCGCCGCCGCCGCCGTGGCGCCACCGGACGGTGCCAGGACGACGCCCTGGGCCGTGGTCGCCGCGCTGTTGCTGGACGAGCCGCAGCCCGCGAGGGCGCCGGCAACCGCCGCCGCGCTGCCGAGAATGAGGAGTGTCTTTCGCATGACCGCTGCCGGAGGGTAGCGGCACGCTGGGTCGGCAATGCGCCGCGGACCCCAACTCTTCACGGAGTCTTACCCTGCGGCGGAGTCAGCCGGCAAGCTTTTCGAGCACGTCGGCGTCGACGTCGAAGTTCGCGTGGACGGCGTTGACGTCGTCTGACTCTTCGAGCGTGTCGATCAGCCTCAGCAGCTTGACCGCGTCGGACTCCTGCACCGGCACCCGGGCCGTCGGCCGCTGGGTGACGTCGGCTGACTCGATCTCGATCCCCGCCGCGGTCAGCGCGCCTCGCACCGCGCCGAGATCGCTCGGTGCGGAGACGATCTCGAAGACATCGTCGTCGAGCGAGATGTCCTCGGCGCCTGCGTCGATCGCGATCAGGAGGTCCTCCTCGTCGTAGCGCGAGGCGTCGACGACGATCACGCCGGTCTTCTCGAACAGATAGGAGACCGACCCTGGCTCGCCGAGGTTGCCGCCGCTCTTGGAGAGCGCGTGGCGAACGTCGGCCGAGGTGCGGTTGCGGTTATCGGTCAGCGCCTCGATCAGCAGGGCCACGCCACCGGGGCCGTAGCCCTCATAGAGGACCGCCTCGATCTGGTCGGCGTCGACGCCTTCGCCCGTGCCCTTGGCGATTGCCCGCTCGATGTTGTCCTTCGGCATCGACGCGTCCCGCGCCTTCTGAACGGCCAGCGCCAACGACGGATTGCCCTCGATATCGCCTCCGCCCTCACGCGCGGCGACGGTGATCGCGCGCGTCAGCTTGGTGAACGCCTGGCCGCGCCGCTGGTCGACGACCGCCTTCTTGTGCTTGATCGAAGCCCACTTGGAATGTCCCGACATCTGACTCTCACTATACGAGCCGGGCCAGCGCGTCCGGTCGCTCGCGATACCAGTTGATCGTGGCGAGCAGACCATCTTCGAGACTCGTCTCAGCGCTCCAGCCGGTCAGACGTGCGAGCTTGGCGCTGTCGCACCACTGACGATCGATCTCCCCCGACGGCACTCCGTCGCCGCGGATCTCCGGGGCCAGGTCCGACCCGGCCAGGCGGCAGATCAGCGTCACCACGTCGCCGATCCGGCGAGCCGACCCCGACCCGGCGTTGAACGCCTCGCCGCCCGCGCCGGGCCGGGCCGAGGCGACCGCATCGCGGATCGCCAGGTAGGCGGAGACCGCGTCGTCGACGTACAGGAAGTCACGTTCGGGCGAACCGTCGGACCGGAGTACCGGCGCGCGTCCGTGCAGCGCGGCCCCAATCGTCTCGGGGATCAGCCGGGCGCGGTTGAGGTCTCCTCCTCCGTATACGTTGGCCAGTCGTGCGACCGCCACCGGCAGCCCGAAGGTGTGCCAGTAGGAGCGGGCGATCAGGTCTGCCGCGGCCTTTGACACGTCGTAGGGGTAGATCGGCGCGAGCGCCGCATCCTCGGTGTAGGGCAGCTGCTCGTGGCGGCCGTACGCCTTGTCGCTGGAGGCGACGATCACGCTCGCGACGTCGTGGTCCCGGCAGGCCTCCATGATGATCCAGGTCCCGCGGACGTTGGTCTCGAAGGTCGAGCGCGGCGCGCGGGCGGCGACGCCGACCTGCGTCTGAGCGGCGAGATGGAAGACGTCGGCGATCTCGTATTCGGCCAGCGTGCGGGCGATCAGGCCCTCGTCGCAGATGTCGCCCGCGATCACGTGGACGCGACCGTCGATCCCCTGCAGCTCGAGGCCGCTCACGGGCGGGCGGTCGCGGCGCACGACGACCACGTCGGCCTCTCGCTCCAGCAGCGCCCGGCTCAGATGGGACCCGATCAGCCCGTCGGCGCCGGTCACGAGCACCGCACGGCCGTGCAGCGAGCCGGCGTTCATCCACCGACCGGCGCGCCGGCCAGCCACGGGGCGGCGGCGGGATCGGCGTCCCACAGGTCGTTGAGCGCGACCGCGTCCTTGTAGGTGTCCATGCAGTGCCAGAAGCCGTGGTGGCGATAGGCCGACAGCCGACCGTCGCCGGCGAGCGCAGCCAGTGGCTCACGCTCCAACACCGATCGCTCGGAGAGCCGTGCGAGCACCGATGGCTCCAGGCAGAAGAATCCGGCGTTGATCCAGTGCTCGGAGATGGGTTTCTCGTCAAAGCCGTCGACGAGCTCGCCGTCGGCGCTCAGCCGCGCGACCCCGAACGGCAGTCGCGGCCGGACGACGGCCATCGTGGCCGCCGCACCGGCGTGGTCGTGGTGGTCGATCAGCGCGCCGAGGTCGAGATCGGCGACCGCGTCCGCGTAGGCCAGGCAGAAGCGGTCGCGCTCCAGCAGCCGCGCGGCCCGACGCAGACGACCGCCGGTGGGGGTGTCCTCGCCGGTGTCGACGCAGCGGATGCGCACATCGGCCGGCCACGGGCTGTCAGCAGCGAACGAGGCGATCCGATCGCCCCGATAGCCGGTCAGCAGCAGGAAGTCGGTGAAACCCTGGCTGATGTGGATCGCGATCACGTGCCACAGGATCGGCCGGCCGCCGACCTGGACGAGCGGCTTCGGAATCGACTGGGTGTGCTCCTGCAACCGGGCGCCACGGCCGCCGCAGAGGATCGCCACGCTGGGTCTCACGGCGGAGGATTATCAGGCATGATCTGAGCGTGACCGCTCAAGCCAAGCCTGAGATCTTCAAGGCATACGACATCCGCGGCGTCTACGGAGACGATCTGGACGCCGGTACCGCCCACCTGATCGGCCGCTCGTTCGCACGGGTGATCGGCGCGTTGGAGGGCAAGCCGACGTCCCAGCTGAGGCTCGGCCTCGGCCGTGACATGCGCCTGACCGCACCGGAGATGGCTGCTGCCTATCGGGACGGGATGGTCGCCGAGGGTGCGACCGTGCTGGACGCCGGCCAGGTCGGCACCGAGATGCTGTACTTCCTCGTCGGCTCGCGGGAGCTCGACGGCGGCCTGATGTGCACCGCGTCGCACAACCCGAAGCGGTACACCGGCGCCAAGCTGGTCGGCCGCGGCGCGCTGGCGCTGTCGGGCGACGCGGGCATCGGCGACGTTCGCGACCGGATCGCGGCCGGGCTCGGCGACCCGGACGGGGCTCCCGGCTCGGTGACCGAGGTCGACGTCTACTCAGAGTTCCAGGAGGCCGCGTTCGGGTTCATCGATGCCGGTGCGATCAAGCCGCTGAAGGTCGTCGTCGACGGTGGCAACGGGATGGCGGGACCGATGGTCGGCCCACTGCTCAAGCGCCTCGGCCTGGAGTTGATCGAGGCGTATTTCACGCCGGACGGCAACTTCCCCGACCACGAGCCGAACCCGTTGCTGCCCGAGAACCGCGAGTTCATCATGGGCGAGGTCGTCAAGCAGGGCGCCGACCTCGGGATCGCCTGGGACGGCGACGCCGACCGCTGCTTCTTCATCGACGAGACCGGCCGATTCGTGGACGGCGACTTCCTGACCGCGCTGATGTCGGAGTCGATGATCGCGAAGCAGCCCGGGGCGACGGTCCTGTTCGACGTCCGCGCCAGCCGCGCGGTCGCCGACACCGCCGCGCGGGTCGGCGGCCAGGCGCTCATGAACCGGGTCGGGCACGCATTCTTCAAGCAGCGAATGCGCGAGGTGCCCGAGGCCGTGTTCGGGGGCGAGGTCTCCGGCCATTACTACTTCCGCGACTTCTACTGCGCGGATTCGGGAACGCTGCCGGCGCTGCTGATCCTCGAGCTGCTGTCGACCCGCAGCACGACGATGTCCCAGCTGCTGGAGCCCTACCGCTCGACCTATTTCATCTCGGGCGAGATCAACTCCGAGGTCACCGACCAGCGGGGCAAGATCGACGCGATCGCCGAGCGCTACCAGGATGGTCGCCGGACCGATCTCGACGGGATCTCGATCGATTACGACGACTGGCACTTCAACGTCCGTTCGTCGAACACGGAGCCACTGCTGCGCCTGTGCCTGGAATCGCTGCGCTCGGCCGAGCACATGGCCGAGAAACGCGACGAGGTGCTCGGGCTGATCCGCTCGTGAGTTCCGAGGCGGGTGGGACGGCGCTGCAGCCGACGCCCGACGAGCAGGCCGGCTGGGAGCGAGCCGCGGCCGAGGGGATCCACGTGATCGCGGTGCCGACGCCGTTCCTGGTGGGCCGGATCAACTGCTACCTGATCGACGACGAGCCGCTGACGCTGGTCGACACCGGTCCCAACTCCGGCACATCGCTCGACCAGCTGGAGACGGGTCTGGCGGCGCTCGGCCACCGGATCGAGGACCTGCAGCTGATCGTGCTCACCCACCAGCACATGGACCACCTCGGCCTGGTGGAGATCCTCGCGCGCCGCTCAGGGGCGCGCGTCGCAGCGTGGTACGAGCTCGCCGGCTACCTGCGCCACTTCTCGGCCGCGGCCGCCGCCGGTGACGCGTTCGCGATGACGTTGATGCGTCGCCACGGGGTGCCGGACAACCTCGCAACCGCGCTCAGCGTCGCCGCCGCCGCGTACCGGGCGTTCGGCTCGAGCGCTGAGGTCGACCTGCCGTTGCGCGACGGGAGCGTGATCGAATTCGCAGGACGTTCGCTGACCGCGCTGCACCGTCCCGGCCACAGCCCGTCGGACGTGATCCTTCACGACCCGGCGCGCCGGCTCGTGATCGGCGGCGATCATCTGCTGTCGCGGATCTCGTCGAACCCGCTGATCACGCGGCCGTTGACCGACGGGGGCGGCGTCAGCGGGCGACCGCACGCGCTGGAGATCTACAACGCGTCGCTGCGCGCGACCCGCGCGCTCGACCTCGGTCTCGTGCTTGGCGGCCACGGCCCGCCGGTGACTGACCACGTGGCTCTGATCGACGAACGGCTGCGGATGACCGAGCGCCGCGCGCGCAAGATCGCCGGCCTGCTGCAGTCCGGGCCGCAGAGCGCGTACGAGCTGGCGACCGCGATGTGGGCCAACGTCGCCGTCACGCAGGCGTTCCTGACGCTGTCGGAGGTCCTCGGCCATCTCGATCTGCTCGTCGCCGACGGCGAGGTCGTCGAGGACGATGACGGCGAGGTCGTGCGCTTCCGCTTGTCCTAGCGCTGGATCAGTGGTAGGCGGTGTCGCCGGGCTGCATCGGGGAGACGGTCACGCCGCCGCCGCACTCGAACACGCCACCGGGGATCGTGACCCGCACGGCAAACGTGTCGTTGGGTGGAATCACCTGTACGTAGCCGGCGGTCACGCACGCCTGTGTCGACGCGGCACCGTGGGAGACGCCGAGCCGGAACGACGCCGACTGGCCCGGTGCGACCGTCAAGCGCGCCAGTTTCGTCGTGCCGAAGAAGTCGGTGGTCGTCCGGATGTCGCGCGTCGGCAGCGCAGCGCCGGTTTTGGAGAGGAACTGGATCCCGGGATACCCGACCGTCGAGCACGCGGCACTGGTCGTGTTCTGCATCGCAAACCCGAGCAGGCCGTGGCCGGTCGCGCCCTGGCCGCCGAGATAGGTGATCTTGACGCCGGCGGCACGGCAGATCGAGATCCGCGAAGAGGTGGTATGCACGGAGGCCGTCGGCCCCGCACCGGTCGACGTGGAGCTCGAGGTCGACGACGACGTCGACGACTGGTGGCCCCCGGTGACCGTATGGGTCACGGTCTTGGTTGCCTGTGCCGCCTGGGTGGACGAGCCGCTGCCCGCGCCGCTGGAACCGCAGCCGGCGATCAGTACAGCGACCACCGCGGCGAGCGCGAGGGCGGCCGTGCGCGTGCGACCCATCGGCGGCCATCTTAGGGCTCGCTCGGTCGCTAGCGTGCAAGGATGGCGCCAACCCCAGGCACGCGGCATCCACGCAAGCGCCGGCACCTCGACTTCGAGCTGGTGGCCTGCGGCGTGCGTGGCCACGTGCTGATCGATCCGGCAACGGTCCCGCCCGACGTCCCACCCGAGGCCGTTGCCCGGCGGTTCGACGCGACCATCTGGTACCGCTGCGTGCGCTGTGACGCGTGGGTGCCGTTGGCCGAGACATCGCCCGCGGTCGGGGCCGCGCCCCCCGAGGACGAGCTGCCGCTGCGGGGCAAGGCGCTGCACGACCGCGTGGTGCTGCGGCTGATTGCGCTGGACCGGGTGCTGCACTTCATCGTGCTGACCGTGCTCGGCATCGCCGTGCTGGCGTTCGCCGCCGATCGCGCCAAGCTGCACGACCGCTTCTACCAGTTCGTGACATCGCTGCAGACGGCGATCGCCGGCGGACCGGTGTCCACCACCGGACACGTCGGGATCGTCCACGATCTCGACAAGTTGTTCACGCTGTCGAAGGGGACCCTGATCGAGGCGGGGATCGCGCTGCTCGCCTACGCGGTGCTGGAGGGCGTCGAGGCGATCGGCCTGTGGCACGCCAAGCGCTGGGCCGAGTACCTGACGTTCGTCGCGACCGTCGTCTTCCTACCGTTCGAGATCTACGAGCTGACCGAACGGGTGTCGCCGTTGAAGGTGATCGGCTTCCTGATCAACCTCGCGGTCGTCGTCTATCTGATCTACGCCAAGCGCCTGTTCGGGATCCGCGGCGGCGGCGCGGTCGAGACGCGCGAACGCGAACGCGACAGCGGCTGGGAGCCGATCGTCCGCACCGCCCCCGGGGCGACTCCCGGGCCGGCGGTCGAGGTAACGGGCGTGGCCGGTTGACGACCACCGACCGACAGGATCCGGCCGTCGAGGCGGAACTGCGTCAGATCGGCATCGAGCTGGCGGCCGCGTTCCCGTCGGCCGCGCGTCAGCCGCTGCGCGCGCTCGACGCCCGAGCGATGGAGCTCGCCAGCTCTGACCAGGAGTTGAAAGCGGCGCTGTTCCGGTTCGTCGACGTGGTCCCGGCGTGCCGCTCGCTCGACGATCTGGCGCGTCATCTGACCGGCTTCCTGGACGAGCTCTCGGATGCACCGCCGCCGATCGCCGCCGCGATGCGCGTCTCGGGCACCCGGGCGGGCCGCGCCGCGCTCGGGGCAGCCGCGGCGGGCGGCGTCCGGCACCTCGCGCACCGCTTCATCGTCGGCGAGAGCCCGCAGGCGGCGCTGCCGACGCTCCGGCACCTCTGGGACGACGGCGTCGCGAGCTCCGTCGACCTGCTCGGGGAGGCGACCGTCACCGAGCCCGAGGCCGACCGCTATGCCGACCGCTGCCTCGATGCCCTGACGGTGCTCAGCGACGCGACGCCGGGGTGGCCGCAGCGCCCGTCGCTGGAAACCGACGGGTCCGGCACCCTGCCGCGCGCGAACGTCTGCGTGAAGATCTCGGCGTTGACGCCGCTGCTGCGCCCGCAGGCACCGGAGCGCGGTCGTCGCGATGCCGCCGGCCGGCTGCGGCCGCTGCTTTCCGAGGCCAAGCGGCGCGGCGCCCACCTGCACATCGACATGGAGTCGCTGGACTCACGCGATGCGGTGCTCGGGCTGGTACTCGAGGTGCTGTCTGAGCCCGAGTTCGAGGACGGGCCGTCAGCCGGCGTCGTGCTCCAGGCGTACCTGCGTGACTCCCCCGCCCAGCTGCAGGAGATTCTCGATTGGACCGCCCGCCGCCCCCGCCGCCCGCCGCTGACCGTGCGCCTGGTCAAGGGCGCCTACTGGGACCACGAGCTCGTGCAGGCGCAGCAGCACGGCTGGGAGGTGCCGGTGTTCACCGACAAACCCGACTGCGACCGCAACTTCGAGTCGTTGACGCGCACGCTGCTGGACGCGCGGCCGGCGGTCCGGGTGGCGATCGCCTCTCACAACCTGCGATCGGTCTCGCAGGCGATCGCCTACGACCGCGTCCACGGCGGCGCCAGCGGCGACTTCGAGCTGCAGGTGCTGCGGGGCCTCGGCGATGAACTCGGCCAGGCGCTCGCTCGCCAGGGCCTGCGGGTCAGGGCCTACTGCCCGGTCGGCGACCTGGTCGCGGGGATGGCCTACCTCGTGCGCCGGCTGCTGGAGAACACGTCGAACGATTCCTTCCTGTCGGCGCACGCCTCCGGCGCACCGCTCGGGGAGCTGCTGGCGGCGCCATGACGCTCGCGGCATTCGCCAACGAGCCGACCCTCGAGCTGCGCCGTGCTCCCGTTCGTGCGCGGTTGGATCAGGCGTTGAGCGAGCTCGACGCGTCGCTGCCGATCGACGTGCCGGTCATGATCGGCGACGACACACGCGCCGGTTCGGCGCTGCGCTCCACCGATCCCGGTGCGCCCGACCGAGTGGTCGCCAAGGCCGCCGTCGCCACCCCCGCCGAGGTCAAGGAGGCGATCGCCACGGCCGCCGACGGGGCGGTTCGGTGGCGGCAGACCCCAGCCCCGGAGCGAGCCGCCGCGCTGCTGCGCGCGGCCGGGTGGCTGCGCGATCGCCGGCTCGAGCTGGCGGCGCTCGAGGTTCGCGAATGCGCCAAGCCGTGGCCCGAGGCCGATGCCGACGTCTGCGAGGCGATCGACTTCCTCGAGTACTACGCCCGCGCCGCGATCGAGCTCGAGCAGGGGCGTCAGCTGCTGCAGGTGCCCGGCGAGCACAACGAGATGTCCTACACGCCACTCGGGATCGTCGCCGTGATCTCTCCGTGGAACTTTCCGTTGGCGATCCCGTGCGGCATGACCTCCGCGGCGCTCGCAGCCGGCAACGCGGTGGTGCTCAAGCCCGCCGAGCAGTCGCCCGCGACGGCACGGTGCCTCGTCCAGGCGCTGCGGGCGGGCGGTGTGCCGCCGGCGGCGATCTCGCTGCTGCCCGGAGACGGGACGGTCGGTGAGGCGCTGGTCCGCGATCCACGGGTGCACGCGATCGCGTTCACCGGTTCGTTGCCGGTCGGGCGCTCGATCGTCAGCGCTGCCGCCGAGACGTCTGACCGCCACTTCAAGCGGGTGGTCGCTGAGTTGGGCGGCAAGAACTGCGTGATCGTCACCGCTGACGCCGACCTCGACGAGGCGATCCCGGCGATCCTGCAATCGGCGTTCGCGTTCGCCGGCCAGAAGTGCTCGGCGGCCTCGCGCGTGCTCGTCGACCGTCTGGTCGCCGATCAGCTGTGTGAGCGGCTGGCCGGCGCCGCCGGAGTGATGCTCGTCGGCCAGGCGCACACGCTGGAGACCGACGTCCCGCCGGTGATCGAACGCGAGGCGATGGAACGGGTGACGCGTTACCGCGAGCTCGCCTCACAGACCGGCACCGTGATCGCCGAGGCCGCGGTACCCGACGACGCGAGCGGTTGGTTCTCCCCCGCGACCGTCGTCGCCGAGCTGCCGGATGACTCACCGGTGCTCGCCGAGGAGATCTTCGGGCCGCTGCTGGCCGTTCAGCGCGTCGAGGGCCTCGAGCACGCCTGCGACATCGTCGACGGGCTGTCGTTCGCGCTCACCGGCGGGCTCTTCTCCCGCGATCCGCGGGACGTACGGCGCGTCCGTGAGCGGACGCCGGTCGGCAACCTGTACGTCAACCGCAGCATCACCGGTGCGATGGTCGGGCGTCAGCCGTTCGGCGGCAACCGCCTGTCGGGGACCGGCCTGAAGGCCGGCGGGCCCGACTATCTGCTGCAGTTCGTCGCCCAGCGGGCGGTCTCGGAGAACACGATGCGCCACGGAATGGTCGCGTAGCGTCCGAGCGTCGTCGCGTGGGGGTCCACTAGCCTGACCGCGCGATGCCGCTGCCTCAGGCCCTGAGACGACTGACCCCGGACCGTCTGCGCGACGATCCGCGACTGCGCGCGGTCGCGTTGGGCGCGGGCCTGATCCCGCCCCGGACGATGCACTCCGACGGCGAGGCCGCGACCCTTGCTCGGTTGGCGAGCGACGCCCGCCGGGTCGTCGAGCTCGGCGTCTACGAGGGCTCCTCGGCGGTCGTCCTCGTCGGCGCGATGGCACCGGAGTCAGAGCTCGTGCTGATCGATCCCTATACGGCCGACACGCGCTGGGCGGCGCTGCCCCAGGGCGCCTGGGCCAACGCCACCGCGACCCGCTTGGCCGTCGCCCGCGCCCGACCTTCCGCCGGCCCGACGGTCCGCTGGATCCGAGCGCGCAGCCAGGACGTCGGGCGCTCGTGGAGCGGCGGGCCGGTTGACCTGGTGTTCATCGACGGCGACCACAGCTATGAGGGCTGCCGCGGGGATTGGGAGACGTGGCGAGATCACGTCGCGCCCAGCGGCTTCGCGGCGTTCCACGATGCGCGCGCCGGCCGGCCGGGCGGCGACGGCGCACCGGGACCCACCCGGGTCGTCGATGAGGTGTTCCGCGACGGCGGTGCCGCTGGCTGGACCCTGTCCGACGAGATCGACACGCTCGTCGTCGTGCGTCGGCAGGCGGTCGCCGGCTAAGGCGTCGTCGAGAGCTTCAGCGGCTTGGACTGACCCAGGACCGCGCCGGTGCCGTCGATCGCCTCGACGGCGACGTACCTGCGCGCCCGCGGGAGCGAGATCGCGGTCTCGAAGCCGGCGACCTTGGCGACCCCGACGGCATGCAGACTGTGGGCGTCGTGACCGGCGAGCACGACCCAGCCGGCCACTTCGGTGGCGAAGTTCCAGCTGGCGTAGAGGGTGGCGGTCGCGCCCGTCCGGGTCCCGGCCAGGCTCGGCACGGTCGTCGGGGTCCCGGTCCAGGTTTCCTTGAACGCGCGATACGAAACCGTTGACGGGGTCAGGCGACCGTCGAACAGGACCGTCCGCCCGGGCCCATACTCGGTGAAGTAGCTCGAGGTGCCCCAACCCATGAACGTGTGGCCGTTTTCGAGCGGCTGGACGCTGCCGAGCGCGTTGGACAGGACCGGGGGCTTGTGGTGGAACTGGGTTTGCAGCGAGGCCGTCTTCTTGGCTTCGTCGATCTGGAGCACGAGCCCGCGTGACTGCTTGGCAAAGTTCGGAGGGCCGGCCTCGTTGTCGAAGATCGTCACCACGCCGCCGGGATGGAGGTTGACGTCGTGCTGGAAGTAGAAGCGGCTTCCCGGCCCCATGTGGAAGTCGCTGTGCTTGCCGCCGAGCTTCCAGATCACGCGACCGGTCTTGCGATCCACCTTGTAGGCGGTGGAGGTGTTGCGGCTGGAGATCACGAGGTTGTTGTCGGTCGGGTCGATCGTGATCGCGTTGACGTGGAAGTAGTCCCAGGTATTGGCGGGGTTCAGCGGCGCCGGAACGTAGGAATCCGCCAGCGGCACGTGCTGGTCTGAGCGCCACTGGAACAGGACCTTGCCGCTGGCGACGTCGACCTCCTGCACGATCCCGTAGAAGTAGTTCCCGCGGGTGCCGTTCGGGTAGGTGCCGACCGCTTCTCCGTAGGCGGTGAACAGCGCCGTCCCCTGATCGGTGAGCAGGAACTCGTGCAGGTCGCCCTGGTACCCGTTGCCGGCGTGGACCTGGGCGACCAGGTGATACTGGTCGTCGTAGATCAGATAGTGGCCCTGGCCGTGGGCCGAGACGACCGCGCCGACGAAGTACGTCATGACCGGCTTGCCCTGATAGGTCTGCACGCGAACGTTGAAGGCGCGGCGGGCGGGCGTCGGGGTCGCACTGACCGGCAGAAAGCCGATCAGGCGTCCGGTCTGACTGAGGATCATCGGACCCTGCTGGGTGACGCCCCCGTGACACTCGGTGAAGATCAGCCCCGGTATCACGTCCTTGGCCGGCACGTCGATGAGGATCTCCGGGGGACGCAGATCCGGACGCGACCGGAACGACTGGACCCCCTTCACGGTGGTGCCGCCGCGGCGGCTGTGCAGAGCAGGGAGCGACGCCCGGCTGCCGGCCGACGCCTGCGAGCAGCCGGCTAAGGTCAGGCCGGCTCCGGTGCCGACCGCCAGCACACCGCCGGCGAGGCGCAGGAACTCGCGTCGGCTGGGCTCGCCGGCCGAGTGCGGATGCTCTGAGTTCGTCGGGCTCATGGCGCGGCCAGCAGACTAGCCGCCGGCGCCGTCGCCCACGCCACCTGAGGTATTCCCGCGAGCGGTCGCTAGGTTGTCCGATCGATGACTGACGAGGCTGTCTTTGTACGCGACGGTGATGGCTATGTCGCCACCGAGCTCGGGCTTGGCCCGTGGTATCCGGGTGCCCTGCACGGCGGCGCACCCGCCGCACTGATCGCCCATACCTTGGCCGAGTCGGTGCCTGATCCGGGTCTGAGACTCACCCGGATCACCTATGAGCTCGTCCGGCCGGTGATGGCCGGCCCGATGTCGGTCACGGTCGAGACGGTGCGACCGGGACGCCGCGTGACCCTGCTCGACGCGTTCGTACGTGACGGCACCGGCGTCGAGGTGATGCGCGCCCGCGGGTTGTTCGTACGCCCTGCTGGGCTGTCGGCCGGTTCAGACGAGCCGCCGCCGTTTCCCGGACCCGAGGAGGGCGCCGCCAACGACTGGCTGCCGGCCAAGCCGATGTTCGCCACCCATGCGATGGAGTTGCGGTTCGTGCAGGGGAGCTTCGGCGCCGTCGGCCCCGCGACCGCGTGGTTTCGCCTGCGCGTCCCGCTAATCGACTCCGAGCCCGTGCTCGGCATCGACCGCGTCGCCGCCGCCGGCGACTTCGGCAACGGGATCGGGACCGAGCTCGACTGGGCCGGCCACAGTTTCATCAACCCGGATCTGACGCTGTACGTCGAGCGCGACCCGGTCGACGAGTGGGTGGCCCTGCAGTCAGCGATGCGGGTCGTACAGGGCAGCGTCGCGCTCGCGCAGAGCGTGCTCTGGGACCGCCGCGGCCGGATCGGCCTGGCCGTTCAGTCGCTGCTGGTCGACCGTCACGACCGCGGGCCTGCGGCCGTCGTCACTTCAGGCGGAAGGCCTTGATCCGGACGTCGTAGGACTGCGCGTCGCGGGAGTAGACGCCGTAGGCGAGCGCCTGGATGATCGACAGCAACGCGGTGTGCGAGCGCACGAACGCGGGGGTGTTGGACGAGTAGTAGAGCCGGATCCGGGCGAGCCGTGCGACTTCCGACAGGGTCGCGTCGGTGATCGCCAGCGTCGTCGCCTTGCGGTGACGCGCGAGCTTCATCGTCCGGGTGATCAGCGGGTGCGGCCGTCCGGCCGACAGACCGACGACGAGCGTGCGGTCATCGATTCGGCTGAGCCGGCCGAGCGCCTCCTGCGACGGGCTCGCCACCACCTCGGCGCGAATGTCCAGCAGCATCAGCAGATGACGGAGATAGCTGGCAAAGAACGCCATCTGGTCGGTGCCCGCGATCAGGACCTTCTCGGCGGACACGATCGCGTCGATCGCCGTTTCGACATCCGCGCGCGACAGTTTGTGCGCGGTGTCCTCGACGTTGACGTGGTCGGCTGCGAGCGCCGCCTCGAACTCGGTGTGGTCCAGCGAGAACAGCGGCGCGACCGTGGCCGGCTGCGGGGCGCCGTTGAGCGCGCCGCCTCCCACCTGCCGGCGGTATTCGTCGCGCGCGGCCTGCTGCAGCTCAGGGAAGCCCTCGAAGCCGAGCGCCTGGGAGAACCGGACGACCGTGCTCGACGACGTGTTGGCGCGGCGAGCGAGCTCCTCCGCGGTCTGGAACGCCGCCTCGTCGAGGTGGTCGACGATGTACTGGGCCACGTCCTTCTGCGAGCGGCTGAACTCGTCGAAACGGGCGCGAATATATCCGGACAGCGCCTGATGACCATGCGGCGCTTCGGGAGCGAGTGTGGGGCTTGATGATGGCTTCACGGGCAGCCGGTTGTTTCGACGCCGCCCGCACCGGTTCCTTCTCGAGCCGGTCTAGCTCATCACGAAGACGTGCTGGCGCTCAGCGACCTTCGCGCGGCTGCGCGTGGTCATACGCGTCCATCCGCTCGCGGTTCTGGCGGCGCTCGGCCAGTACCTGAACGACCGCGTAGGCGATCAATACGTTGGCGATGATCCCGACCCCGATGAACGTCAACCCAAGGGCGAGGGTCTCACCGAACGAGCTGGTGGAGTGGCCGAGGCCAAGGAGGTCTGCAGCGATCAGCATGTCCCGGAATCATACCTGCGCGGCGGGCGTCGACGCCGGTAGCCTCCCCTGCTCGGCCCGGTAGCTCAGTGGTCAGAGCAGCGGACTCATAATCCGTCGTGCGGAGGTTCGAGTCCTCCCCGGGCCACTCGCGTGCTGGTCGTCGGCGAGTCCGGATCTCTGGGACCCGCCCGCCCGCCCGCCCGCCGGCAGCCCGTGTCGAAACCGTGGTGCGGACCCGGCCGGCTGGGTGCGCCGCAGTTTGGGCTCGGTGACCGGGTCAGATCTGCGTCGAGCCCCGGGGCCGGGGTCTCCAACTTGCCTTTGACCCAGGGCGCCGCCGGGCATCCAGAACGCGAGCTGGTGTGAACGGTGCCGACGCCGTGCCGGCTAGCGGAATGGCGCGGGCGGCGGGGCCGGACCGATCGGCGGCCGATCGGCGTACACCTCGGCCGCGGAATCACTGGCCTGCGTCACACTCGCCCCGTGGCGGGCAGCGATCTCATTCACCACGTACCGGATCTTCTGGTCCGGGTCACGGGTGCCGAACATCATGATCGCGCACGGTTCAGGTCCGGCCCCGACGGTGATGTGTTCGGTTCCCGGTGGGCAATGCAGGTAGTCCCACTGTCGCATCCGACGCTCCTGCCCCTCCACCACCGCGACGCACTCGCCGCTGAGCACCAGAAATCCCTCCAGCTCGGATTCGGCGTGGTAGTAGCCGGGCGCCTCGCCGCCGCCGAGCACATGAACCCCGATACCGAGCTTCGGCGAATCGACCGTCGGCGACCCGAACACACACCAGGTCCCCGAATCGCCGGACGTGCTCCACGTCATCTCCGACAGATTGAGGATGAACCAGCCATCGTCGGCAGGCACGTGACCGAACGACGTTTTCTCGATGCGCGCCTCGTGCACGTCTGACCTCCGCGTCGAAGACAACCGGGATGCTATGGGAGCGCCTGGTTGGCTTCCCCTGCGCCTGATCGCCGGTATCGACGGCCTCGATCGGGTAGACCTTGCCGGAACGCCGCGCTCGAGACCGGAGGGAAGTCCCATGAACGAGAACCTCGCCTGCAATCTGACCGACTCGGTAGCGCGAGGCGGCGACGATCCGGCGTTGAAGCTGGATGACACCGTCATCTCGTACCGCCAGCTGGACGAGCTCGCGGCGCGCTTCGCCGGGCTGTTGCGGGCGCGCGGGATCGAAGCCTCTGACCGTGTCGGGATCATGCTGCCGAACGTGCCGCAGTTCGCCGTGGCCTACTACGCAGCACTGCGCGTAGGCGCGATCGTGGTGCCGATGAACGTCCTGCTCAAGCGCCGGGAGGTCGGCTTCTACCTGTCGGATTCGGGGGCGAGCCTGCTGATCGCGTGGCACGGTTTCGCCGACGCGGCCCAGACCGGCGCCGCAGACGTCGGCGTCGACTGCCTGCTGGTGACCCCAGGAGCGTTCGAGGACGAACTGACGGACGCCGAGCCGGTCGCCGAGGTCGGTCCGGGCGGCGGCGACGACACGGCGGTGATCCTGTACACGTCGGGCACGACCGGCACCCCGAAGGGCGCCGAGCTGACCCACCGCAACCTGCGGCGCAACGTCGACGTCTCGGTCGGCCTGTTCTCGCTGGACCGCAGCGACGTCGTGCTCGGCGCGCTGCCCCTGTTTCACGTGTTCGGCCAGACGTGCGGCTTGAACGCGGCGATCGCCGCCGGCGCGTGCCTCACCTTGATCCCGCGGTTTGATCCGGCCAAGGCGCTGGAGATCATCGAGCGTGACCACGTGACCGTGTTCGAGGGCGTGCCGACGATGTACTCGGCGCTGCTGCATGACCCGGGTGCCGAGACCGCCGATGTCTCCAGCCTGCGCGTCTGCGCCTCCGGGGGCGCAGCGCTGCCGGTCGAGGTGCTCAAGGCCTTCGAGGCGCGGTTCGGGTGCGCGGTGCTCGAGGGCTACGGCCTCTCGGAGACCTCGCCGGTGGCGACCTTCAACCACCTCGATCGCGAGCGTCTCCCGGGCTCGATCGGCACCCCGGTCAGCGGCGTCGAGCTGAAGCTGATCGATGACGACGGCGCCGAGGTCGGCGCCGGCGAGGTCGGCGAGATCGCCGTCCGCGGCCACAACGTGATGAAGGGGTATTGGCAGCGTCCCGAGGAGACCGCCGAGGCGATCGACGCCGACGGCTGGTTCAAGACCGGCGACATGGCACGCGTCGACGACCAAGGTCGCTACTTCATCGTCGATCGCAAGAAGGAGATGATCATCCGCGGCGGCTACAACGTCTACCCACGGGAGATCGAGGAGGTGCTGTACGAGCACCCAGCGGTCCGGGAGGCGGCCGTGATCGGGATCCCCCACCCCGAGCTGGGCGAGGAGATCGCCGCCGTGATCGCGCTCAAGCCCGACGCCGAGGCCGCGCCTGAAGAGCTCCGCGCCCATGTCAAGGAGCAGGTCGCGGCGTACAAGTACCCGCGTCACGTGTGGATCGTCGACGAGCTTCCCAAGGGCCCGACCGGGAAGATCCTGAAGCGGGAGATCGAGGCACCCGCCGAGGTGGACCCCGTGCGGCCCTGATCGCGGTCAGTCGTCGCCGGCGGGTATCCTCGGCCGCCGACGCGCTCGCAGTCACCGGCGCTGACGCCGGGCGCGCGCCGCCCCGCTACCCCTAACGACCCGTCCACGAATGTCGGAGCTGATGCAGACGACCGCTACCGTCGCGCCCCCCACCGATTCGCTCGGGATCCTTGACGAAGCGCTCGCGCGGGCCGAGGAGACCAACACCCTCGCCGCGCGCTACCTCGACCCGTCGCTCGTCGAGATGCTGCGAGTGATCGGGTTCGACCGCCGGTTCGTGCGCGCCCGGGGCTCGTGGCTGTATGACAGCGAGGGCCGCGAGTACCTGGACTTCCACACCGGCGAGGGGTTCGCGAGCCTTGGGCACTGCCATCCGGACGTCCGCGAGGCGCTCGAGGCGGTGCTCGCCGCCGACCTCACCGACGGGGTCCAGATTCACTATTCGGTGCTGGCGGGGATGCTCGCCCAGGAGCTCACACGGCTGCTGCCCGAGACGCTCGAGGCGACGTTCTTCGGCAGCTCGGGTGCCGAGGCGGTCGACTCGGTGATGAAGTTCGCGCGGGCCGCGACCGGCCGGCCGCGGCTGCTGTCCTGCGACGGCGGTTACCACGGGGTCACGATCGGCCCGCTGTCGCTCGTCGGCGACGAGTTCTTCAAGGAGGGGTTCGAGCCGCTGCTGCCCGGCTGCAGCCGGGTTCCGTTCGGCGATCTCGACGCGCTCGAGCGCGAGCTGCGCAAACGCGACGTGGCGGCGTTCATCACCGAGCCGATCCAGGGCAACCTCGTGCGGATGCCGCCGCCCGGCTACCTGGAGGGCGTCCAGGCGCTGTGCCGGCAGTACGGCACGCTGTTCGCGCTCGATGAGGTCCAGACGGGTCTCGGGCGGACGGGGACGATGTTCGCGCTGGACCGCTACGGCCTCGAGCCCGACTTCGTGACGATCGGCAAGGCGCTCAGCGGCGGCTACATGCCGGTCTCGGCGATGGTCACGCGCCGTGACATCTTCCAGCGCGCGGTCGGGACGCTCGAGCGCTCGTTCGTGCACCAGTCCACCTACGGGCGCAACCGACTGTCGATGGCCGCCGGCCTGGCATCGTTGCGGATCATCCAGCGCGACGAGCTGGTCGCCAACGCCGAGCGAATGGGCACGTTGCTGATGGACGGCCTGCGCGAGCTCGGCGGCCGGTATGAGATGCTCGCCGACGTCCGCGGCTCGGGGCTGCTCGTCGGGATCGAGCTCGGGCAGCCGTCCAGCCGCACCGGCAAGCTCAACTGGCGGCTGATCCACATGGCGTCGGGCGGACTGTTTCCGCAGCTGATCGTGATTCCGCTGCATCGTGACCACAACGTGATCACCATGGCCGGCGGCAAGAACGACGTGATCAAGCTGCTGCCGGCGCTGACGATCACCGAGAACGAGGTCAACCAGTTCCTCGAGCGCTTCGAGACCGTGCTGGCGGACGTCCACGGGTCCAGCAGCCACAACTGGGGAGTCGTCCGTGAGATCGCGACCGCGACGCTGACCCGCCGCGCGCGCACCCGGACCGAGGCGACGCTCCCGGCGAACACGCCCCCGCGCGGGCGCCAGCTCGACCTCAGCACCGACAACGCCTGCCTGGTGACCGGCGCAACCGGGTTCATCGGCGGCCACATCGCGCAGCGGCTGCTCGATGACGGGCATCAGGTTCGCTGCCTGGTCCGCTCCACCAGCGACACGACGCTGCTGGAGTCGCTGCCGGTCGAGATCGTGGTCGGTGACCTGACCGACGCCGGGTCGTTGCAGCGCGCGGCCGACGGCTGCCGCTACGTGGTCCACTGCGGCGCCCAGGTGTCGGATTGGGCGACGACCGAGCAGATGATCCAGACCAACGTCACCGGCACCCGCAACCTGCTGCGAGCGGCGACCGAGGCCTCGGCCGAGCGGTTCGTGCACATCTCCAGCACCGACGTGTACGGCTATCCGGCCCGCGAGGTCGACGAGAGCCACATCGCCTCCGGCTTTGCCAACTGGTACTCGCAGACCAAGCGCGACGGCGAGCGCGAGGTCCGTCGGGCTCAGGAGCAGGGGGCGCTGCAGACGGTGATCCTGCGCCCGGCGACGGTCTACGGCCCGAGATCGATCGAGATGGTCGGCGAGATGGGCCGGGCGATCAGCGGTCGCTACATGCTGCTGGTCGATGGCGGCCGGGCGGTCGCGGGGCTGGTGTACGTCGAGAATCTGGTCGACGCCGCGCTGCTGGCGCTCCGCCACGATGGTGCTCCCGGGCAGGCGTTCAACGTCACCGACGGGCTCGACGTCACCTGGCGGCAGTTCACGAACGGGCTTGCGGCGGGACTTGGTGCGCCGCCGGTGCGTCTGACCCTCCCCTACCGGTCAGCGCGCGGGCTCGGGCGGACGCTCGAGGGCGGCTACCGGATGCTGCGCCGGGCGACCCCGCTCGACGTCCCGCCGCTGCTGTCGCGGGCGGCGGTCGACCTGCTCGGGCGCGACCAGGCGTTCAGCAACCGCAAGGCCCGCGACGTGCTCGGCTGGGCACCGCGGGTCGGCTACGACGACGGCCTGGAGCAGACCGTGCAGTGGCTGCGTTCAGACCGTTTGACCGCCTGAATCGCCATTTCGACTGACCCGCCCAGGGCCGGACCCTCCGGTAGGCTCGGGCCATGTCGACGCCGGCGCTGGTCGGAAGCTGTGGTTGCGGTGCGGTCCGCTTCGAGGTCTCAGAGCCTCTGCTCGGCTCGGCGTACTGCCACTGCACCCGTTGTCAGAAGCGCACCGGGACCGCCTATCAGGCGTCCGCGCGGGCGGTGCCCGGCTCGGTGACGGTGACCGCCGGCGCCGAGCACCTCCGTGACTGGAGACCCGGCGGCCTGGCCAAGACCTACTGCGCACTCTGCGGCGCGCACGTGTTCGCCCGCGACCCGGAGACCGGCGAGATCTCGGTCGTGCGCCTGGCCGCGATCGACGGCGACCCGGGGGTGCGGCCGCTGGCTCACCAGTTCGTCGCCTACCACCCGCAATGGGCGCCGATCCCCGACGACGGGCTGCCGCGCTTCGACGAGGCGCTGCCGAGGTCGCCGGCGCGATGAGCGACCCCGGCCCCCCGGCACTCCCGTCCCTCGATCCCACCGGGCCGGCGACGACGCTCGGCGACGGCGACGCGCTGTTTCACGAGGGCGAGCTCGCGGTCCAGCGTCGGGCGGGCGTCGCCGACGTCGCGCGACGGGTCGGCGAGGGCTCGCTACAGCCCGAGCTCGCGCCCGAGGTGATCGCGTTCCTGACCCACCAGCTGTTCCTGTTCTGCGCGACCCGGACTCCAGACGGCAACGTCTGGGCATCGCTGCTGGTTGGCCCCCCGGGATTCGCCCGTGGGATCGACGCCGGGCACCTGCTGCTGGCCACGCGGCCCGCCGCCGGTGACCCGCTGACCCAGGCTCTGGCGCACGGTCCGGCGCCACTGGGGATCCTGGCCCTCGAGGCGGCCACGCGTACTCGTGTCCGCGTCAACGGAACCGCCACCCAGACCGAGGCCGGGATCGCGGTCGAGGTACACGAGGCGTTCGGCAACTGCACCAAGTACATCGGCGTGCGAGTCCCGGTCGAGCTGCTCGCCGAGGGCATGGTCGACTCGGCCCGGCAGACGTCTGACCGGCTCGACGCCGAACAGTCGGCGCTCGTCCGCGGCGCCGACACCGCGTTCGTCGCGTCGGTGCATGGCGAGCGCGGCGCGGATGCGTCGCATCGAGGCGGACGGCCGGGTTTCCTCGAGGTCTCCGACGACGGCCGCCGGGTGCTGCTGCCCGACTACAGCGGAAACCGGATGTTCCAGACCCTCGGCAACCTGACCGTCGACCCTCGGATCGGGATGTTGATCGTCGACTGGGAGACCGGTCGCTCGCTGCAGCTGTCGGGGATCGCCGAGATCCTCTGGGAGGGTGCGGAGGTGGAGCGCCAGCCCAAGGCCGACCGGGTGATCGCGATCGCGGTGCACGCGGTCGCCGACCAGGTGCGGGCGCTGCCGATCCGCTTCGAGTTGCGCCAGCCCTACCCGCTGCAGCCCCCGTTGCCCGACGAGACCGCCTGAGCCCCGGTCAGCGGTCGCAGTCGCGGCAGGTGCCGTGCAGCACGATCTCGTGCTCGGACACGTTCAGATCGACCCGGGCTGACGCCTGGGTCACGGCCGCCTCGAGCGCCGCGTCGGTGAACGGCTCCAGCCGCCCGCAGCGATCGCAGACGAGGTGATGGTGATGGTCGTGATCTGAGCGGATCGGCTCGTAGCGGGTGATCCCGGCGCCGACCTCGACGCGCTGGATCAGGCCGGTCTCCTCGAGCTCCTCGAGGATGCGGTAGATCGAGGCCCGGGAGACGCGCCGCGGGCCGGCCGCGAGGCGATCCTCGATCTCGAACGCCGACAGCGCGCACGGCTGCCCGCCCATCAGCTCGAGCAGTTCGCGCCGGGCACCCCCGCGCCGGTATCCGGCGACGGCGAGCCGGTCCACCGCCCACTCCGTCCAGTTCTGCTCCTGGGTCTCAGACATCCGCTCCCCCCTCAGTCTAGGTCCGGGCGACGGCCGCCGGGACGGCGGTGGCGGTCCGCGCGGGACGGCGACGGTGGGCACCGACCAGTCGTCCCACCAGATAGCACCCGGCCGAGATCATCCCGACGAAGAACCCGACCGGATAGTTGGTGTCATAGGACAGCGCGATCGCCCCCCAGACCGTCCCGATGGCGATCGCCACCGAGAGCGTCATCGCGCGGCCCGGCGTGGCCGTCACCGAGCGCGCCGCCGCCGGCGCGCCGATCATCAGCGTGAACACGAGCAGCGTGCCGACGACGGGGATCGTCATCGCCGCGGTCAGTGCGACCACGACCAGGAACCCGAGCTCGATCGGGAAGTCACGGATCCCGCGCGCCTGCGCGACCGCGGGTAAGACCGAGGACAGCATCAGCGGGCGATACAGCATCGCCAGACCCAGCAGGCTGGCGGCGGCCAGCCCGGCGGTGGGCGCGAGCTCGTTGGACCCGATCCCCAGGATCTCACCGAACAGCAGCGAATACACAGCCGGCGCGTACTGCGAGCTCAGGCTGAGAAACAACGAGCCGAGCGCGAGCATCAGCACCAGCACCAGCGCGGTCGCGACATCGTGGCGGCCGCGGCGGCCGAGCAACGCGATCCCGAGCGCGCCGAGCAGACAGCCGACGGTGAGCCCGATCAGCGTGCCGATGCCGATCAGCGCGGCGCCCGCCGCCCCCGCGAACGAGCCGTTGGGCAGCGCGTGAGCGGCGAACGCCGACCCACGGGTGACGACGAAGAAGCCAACCGCTCCGGCGACGACCGCGACGACTGTGCCGACGATCCAGGCGTTGACCATGAACGAGCTGAACACGAGCTAGTGCCTCGGCGACGCGCGCAGGCGACGAACCACGCCGCAGCCGAGGTAGATCACGAGCACCAGCGCGACCACGAAGAAACTGACCGGCCATCCCTGGTGGTGCGGGGGCCACGCGTAGCTGTCATAGGCCAGCAGGACACCGATCCAGACCGCCGCGATTCCGAGCCCGGCGGCCGCCGCGGCCGCCCACACCGGCCGCCGGCAGATCCGCAGGCTCGACGCCGCCGGGCCGATCAGCAGCGCGGTCGACAGGATCGAGCCGATCGTCAGCGCGCACAGGGCCACCGCCAGCGACAGCGCCAGCAGATAGACGTAGCCGACCAGACGCACCGGAATCCCCCGGGCCGCCGCCAGCTCGGGGTTGACCGAGGCCAGCAGCAGCGGTCGCCCGACGATCGCCAGCAGCGCCAGCACCACCACGGCGACGGCGATCGCCAGCGGGCTCGTCGTGCCCGCGATGCTGAACAACGAGCCGAACAGGACCGTCACCGCCGCGCCGGTCGTGCTCTGGTGGGTCGCGGCGAGGTACAGAAACAGCGCCGCCAGCCCGAGTCCGGCGCCGAGCACGATCCCGGTCGCAAGATCCCGCCCGCGCTGTCGCTGGACTCCGATCAGCTCCATCAGCGTGACCGCGGCGACGTTGATCACCAGGAAACCCCAGAGCGGTCCGACGCCGACCAGATACGCGCCGGAGCCGCCGGTGGTGCCGATGTCGCCGAGCGCCTCGCCGGCGAACGACTGACCGCGCAGCACGGTGAACACCCCGAGCGGACCTGCGACCAGGGCCGCGATCGCGCTCACCAACAGCGCGGTGTGCACCGGCCCGCTGCTGAAGAAGCCGGGCTCGAACAGATGATCGATAACCGTCACGTGAGCGCGCTCCGACCGTGGTCGGAGCCGAGTACTTCCACACCCGAGCCGAGCGACTCGCAATCGCTCAAGGCGTGTGGCCCGAACGGCTCGTCACCGAGGCCGGCGACGACGAGGATCCGGCCGTGGACGCGAAGCACATCGACGTGATGGCCGTAGAGCTCTGAGAGAACGTCACCCCGGACGACCTCGTCGGCGCGGCCGTGGACCGCCCGGCCGCCGGCGAGGTAGACGATCCGGTCCATCACCGGCAGCAGCGGGTTGATCTCGTGCGCCGAGATCAGGACCGCCACCCGCTGCTCGCGGGCGATCCTCGCCACCAGCGACACGACCTCGCCGGCGCTGCGCAGGTCGAGGTTGGCGAGCGGCTCGTCGAGCAGCAGCAACTTCGGCCGGCTGATCAGCGCGTGGCCGATCAGCACCCGTTGCTGCTCGCCGCCCGACAGCTCGCCCACGCGGACCTCGGCCAGCGCACGGGCCCCGACCGCCTCGAGCATCT
This sequence comes from uncultured Solirubrobacteraceae bacterium, assembly GCA_963743985.1. Lineage (GTDB taxonomy): Bacteria > Actinomycetota > Thermoleophilia > Solirubrobacterales > Solirubrobacteraceae > Palsa-465. The sequence goes on from CAVUSD010000026.1 coordinate 31,284, forward strand.
GCTCGACCGCCCGGCGACGGTCGGCGGACGGGAGCGAGAACCCGAGTCGGTGCCCGTCGATCCCCAGCGAGACGAGGTCGCGAGCGCGCAGCGGCAGATCCGGGTCAAGCGCGAACTTCTGCGGGACATAGCCGATCAGCGGGTTGCGCCGGCTGCGGGGCGCGCCGCCCACGAGCACCGATCCACCGGTGAGTCTGGTCGTCCCGAGGATCGCTTTGAACAGCGTTGTCTTGCCGGCTCCGTTCGCGCCGATCAGCCCGGTGAACTCGCCGGCCGCGATCGAGAAATCGATGTCGGTCAGCACCGGCCGGCCGCCGAGACGGGCGCTCACGCCGTGGACCGACAGGACCGCCGGCGGCGCGGCCGCAGCGGTCGGTTCCGGTGGCTCGGGGCGGCTGCTCACAGCTTCGTCGTCGACTTCCCATCGGCGATCGCCCGCTGCAGCGCCTGCAGTTCGGCCATCATCCAGGACTGATAGTCGTAGCCGGGAGTCGGCATCGTCTCATACACCCCGACGACCGGCACCCCGGCGGCGTGAGCGCGTGACAGGAACTCATCGGTGATCGAGTCGGTCACCTGCTGGTTGTAGACGAACGCCTTGACGCGATGGTCGGAGAACAGCGCGTCCTGCAGACTCACCGCCTGCGGCGCCGGGTCGGTGCCGTTCATGATGTCGGCCTGCATCGAGAACGGGGTGAGGTTGTCGATCCCGGCGGCTTGCAGGAGATAGTCGGCGACCGGCTCGGTCGTCGCCACCGTCGCCCCCGGGTTCGCCGCTGCGAACCGCCTCAGCGCTCGTGTCCACGGCCGCAGGCTCGCGTCGAAGCGGGCGGCATTGGCCTTGAAGTAACCGGCGTGTGCCGGCTGCAGCGCCGACAGGTCGGCGACCAGCGCCGCGGCCACCCGCGGCATCGTCGTCGGCTGGTACCAGAGATGTGGGTTCGGAGTGGAATCCGGCAGGTGCTCGAGTCGCTGCACGTCGATCACCTTGCGCGTGTCGCTCGCCGTCGCAGACTCGATCTTCGACATGAAGTCGTCGTAGCCGACGCCGTTCTGCACGACCAGCCGGGCGCGGCTGACTTCCTGGGCGACGGCGGGGCTGGCCTCGAACGTATGCGGATCGGTGTTCGGGTTGCTCATCACCGCCGAGACCTGCACGTAGCGGCCGCCGATCTGCGAGATCACGTTCGCGTATTCGTTCTCAGCCCCGACGGCGAGGATCTTCCCTGGCTGTGCCGCGGCGAGCGAGCTGCCGCAGCCTGTCAACGCGGTCACCGCCGCCAGGACCGCTCCGGCGATCGCGACGGCCCTGCGGATCGTCCGGTGTACGGTCGCGCGGTCGGTGCACTGCACGACCGGCAAATTAGCAGATAAACAAGACTAAGTCTTATTCTTGCCAGGACGCGGGCACCACCGCGGGGCCGCTACGAGGGTCCGCCTGGGGCGTCTAGCCGGACTCCGGCTCGACCTGGGAGATCCGGTCGAGCTCCGCGGTGATCAGCTGCACCGCGTCGACGACGTCGATCGTCGCGGTCGGAATGTGGATCTCGGGCTCGTCCGGCGGCTCGTAAGGCGAGTCCACCCCGGTGAAGCCCTTCATCTCGCCCGCCCGCGCTCGCGCGTACAGGCCCTTGGGGTCACGGCGCGCGCACTCGTCGACGCTCGTGTCGACGTGAACCTCGATGAACGGCAGTCCCGCCGCCTCGTGCAGCTTGCGCGGAATTTCGCGGTCGGAGTGAAACGGCGACACCAGCGACACGACCGCGACCGCGCCTGCGTCGGCGAACAGGCGCGCGACATGACCGACCCGACGCGCGTGCTCGGCGCGGTCCCCGGCCGAGAAGCCGAGGTCGTCAGACAGCCCGTGCCGGACGTTGTCGCCGTCGATCAGGTACGCCGCGCGACCGTGGGCGAGCAGCTGGCGCTCGAGCGCGACCGCGATCGTCGACTTGCCCGACGCGGGCAGGCCGGTCAGCCAGACGGTCGCCCCCGCTTGGTGCAGCGCCGCCCAGCGATCCTCGCGGTCGACCGCCGACGGATGCCAGGTGATGTCACGCCGCTTCTCCAACGGCGGCTTGACCTCCCGGGCATGGCGGATGATCCCCGCCCCGACGGTCTCGTTGGTGTACTCGTCGATCAGGATGAAGGCACCGGTGACCGAGTTCTGGCGGTACGGATCGGCCAGCACCGGCGAACTGGTGCGCAGGCTCACGCGGCCAATGTCGTTGAGCCCGAGGTGCGTCGGCTGGGTGAACACCTCGAGTGTCTCGGGGTCCCAGCGGTCGATGATCTCCTGCACCGTCGCGCGCACGGTCCTCGTCGTGTGCTTGAGCGCGTAGCGACGGCCGGGCGCCAGCGAGCTCTCGGCCATCCAGCAGATCGTCGCGTCGATCTCACGCGCCGCCGGCGGCCGGTTCTCGGGCGCGACGAGCACGTCGCCGCGGCCGACGTCGATGTCGGTCGTCAGGGTCACGCCGACCGACATCGGCGGCACCGCGCCGACGCGATCGGGGTCCAGCGTGTCGACCGAGGCGATCGTCGCCTTCGTGCCCGATGGCGCCACCACGACCTCGTCGCCGACGTTCAGCGAGCCGGCGGCCAGCTGACCGGTGTAGACGCGCCGCTGGCCGTCCTGCGGCCGCGCCACCCACTGGATCGGGAGGCGCAGGTGTGATCGCTCGAGATCACGGTCGGCGGACACGTCGACGGACTCGAGGATGTTCAACAGCGAACCGCCCTCATACCACGGCATCCGCGACGAGCGGTCGACGACGTTGTCGCCGTCGAGTGCCGAGATCGGCACGACGCTCATGTCGGGCAGGCCGAGCGCCTGGCCGAGCTCGTGGGCCTCGCCGCTCACGTACTCGAAACGTTCCTGCGAGAAGTCGACCAGATCCATCTTGTTGACCGCCACGACGACGTGCCGGACCCGCAGCAGCGCCGCGATCTGGGCGTGTCGTCGGGTCTGGACGAGCACGCCCTCGCGGGCGTCGATCAGCACGATCACGAGGTCAGCGGTGGACGCGCCGGTGAACATGTTGCGCGTATATCGCTCGTGCCCCGGAGTGTCGGCCAGGATGAAGGTGCGCCGCGGGGTCGCGAAGTAGCGGTAGGCGACGTCGATCGTGATCCCCTGCTCGCGCTCGGCGCGCAGGCCATCGGTGATCGCGGCCAGATCGGGCGCGCCACCTCGGTCGGAGATCGCCTCGAGCTGGTCGGAGAGCAGCAGCTTGGTATCGAGCAGCAGCCGCCCGATCAGGGTCGACTTGCCGTCGTCGACCGAACCGGCGGTCGCGAGCCGCAGGAGTTCGTGCTGGCCGGTCGTGATCCCGATCTCGGTTTCCTCCTGGATCGTCATCTCGTAGACCCCATCAGAAGTAGCCCTCTCGCTTGCGGTCCTCCATCGCCGCCTCCGATGTGCGGTCGTCGGCGCGGGTCTCACCGCGTTCGGAGAACTCCGAGGATTTGACCTCTTCGATCACCGACGCGACGTCGGTCGCCGAGGACGCGACCGCGCCGGTGACGGTCAGGTCGCCGACCGTTCGGTAGCGGACCATCAACGTCTCGATCGCTTCGCCGTAGCGCGGCGCCATCACCTCCGAGACCGCCAGCAGCATCCCGTCCCGGCGCAGCAGCTGGCGCTCGTGCGCGAAGTAGATCGACGGCAGCTCGAGTTGCTCGAGCTCGATGTAGCTCCACACGTCGAGCTCGGTCCAGTTCGAGATCGGGAACACCCGGATGTGCTCGCCGCGCCGGATCCGGCCGTTGTACAGCGCCCACGGCTCGGCCCGCTGGGCCCTGGGCTCCCACTGGCCGAACTCGTCGCGGAACGAGAACACGCGCTCCTTGGCGCGGGCGCGCTCCTCGTCACGGCGTCCGCCGCCGAACGCGGCATCAAACCGTCCTGACTCCAGCGCGTCCAGCAGCGTCCGGGTCTGCAGCTTGTTGCGCGAGGCCGTCGGGTCGTCTTCGCGGACCCGGCCGGAGTCGATCGATTCCTGGACCGAGGCGACGATCAGCTCATGGCCGGCCTCGGCGATCCGCCGGTCGCGAAACTCGATCACCTCGGGGAAGTTGTGGCCCGTGTCGACATGCAGCACCGGGAACGGGAGCGGCATCGGACCGAACGCCTTCTCGGCCAGACGCAGCAGCACGATCGAGTCCTTGCCGCCGGAGAACAACAGCACTGGTCGCTCGAGCTCGGCAACCACCTCACGCATGATGTGGACGGCCTCGGCCTCCAGCATCCGGAGCTGGCTGAGGGCCGCCGAAGGCGCGAATGTTGAGCTGTCGTTAGGGCCCATGCAGCGGCAAGTAAAGCAATAGTGCCGATCAGGCCGCCCGAACAGGTTGTTTCGCTTACGCGAATCCAACCAGATCGGTGGCATATACTCGCCCGCACCCGTGTCGGCGCTGCTCGCGTTTCCCAACCCGGTCAACGAGAAGGCGGCGCGGACCGTCGCCGCCGGCGTCCTCGCGCTCAGCGCCGTGACGGTGATCTCCGGCTGGTACTGGCTGACGATCCCGCTCGCCTACGGATTCTGGGCGCGCGTGCTGACCGGCCCGACGCTGAGTCCGCTCGGATGGAGCGCTCAGAACCTGATCGCGCCGCGGCTGGGGCCTGCGCGCCCGGTCCCCGGACCGCCGAAGCGGTTCGCCCAGGCGATGGGCGCGGTGATGTCCTCGGCGGCGCTCGTGCTTGGTCTGGTGCTGGGGCTCGGAACCGCGGCCGACGTGGTGCTGGGGCTGCTGATCGTGGCCGCGGGGCTCGAGTCCGTGCTCGGGCTGTGCCTGGGCTGCCGCGTGTTCGCGGGGCTGATGGCGCTCGGCCTCGTGCCGCAGTCGGTCTGCGCCGACTGCGCGGACATCTCCGGCCGGCTGGCGCGGGCCGGAGGCTAGTGCCAGCGGGTGCGCGGCGTCAGGGCTTGCCGATCACTCGCTCGAACGTGTTGGCGATCACCTGGTAACCGTTGCGGTTGGCGTGGATGTTCGGCCCGCTGGGCGGCGTCTGGCACGCCCACGTCCAGCTGCACACGTAGGCGACGTTGGCCGGGATCGTCTGCCCCTCCCACGTCACCGACGTCGTGTCGGTCGTGTGGAACGCGGTACCCACGTCGGCGACCTTGAAGCCGGCGCCTGTGGACGCCGCGTCGATCGTCGCGTTGACGGTCTGCGTGAGCGCGGCTGAGGCGAGCGCGAGCGCGTGCAGCGGATCGGTCGCGGGCGCGAAGTAGCCCCCGAGCACCGGGTCGTACAGGTTCATCGCGACGAGCTTCGTCCCCTTCGGCGCCGCCTTGCGCAGTGCGTTGAGGATCTTCGGCGTGTTGACCTTGATCGTGTTGATCCCAGCGGCCAGGCAGGCGCTCAGGTCCGTGGCGGTGACGCAACCGTCGACGTCGTTGGCGCCGATGTCGATCGTGATCAGCGGGACCTCGCCGGCGGCATGATGCGATTTCAGGAAGCTGACCGCGGCCGCCAGCTGTGAGCCACCCAGGCGGTCGCACTTCAGCGCCTTGGCGGCGGCGTCGTTGCCCTTGCCCGTGAGCAGGCTCGTGGTCGTGTCGCCGCCGCACCCGAGCTTGATCACCTGCAGGCTCGGGATCCGCTGTGTCGCCCAGGCGCCGATGTCGTCCACGTAACCGTCATCGGTGTCGACCGTCTGACCTCGGGAATTCGGCTGCATCCCCTGGGAGAGCGAATCGCCGAGCGCCACGTAGTACCGCGCCGGAGACTTCACGGGTTTGGTCGCCGCCGAGCTCACCGCGGGGATCGCCGCTGTCAGGGCAACGACGACCGCGGTCAGCAGCATACGTTTGAACATGTCTCTCCTCCCGCCCCCAGGGGCGACATCGGTGTCCGGCGGGCCGGCCGGGTACGAGCACCCTACCGAACCGCGGTCACAAAAAAGTCACACCTCAGCCGGGTCAGACCGCGCCGGCGAGGCCGAACGGACTGCCCTCGGAGTCCCGACAGATCGCAAACCGCGCCCCGGGATGGACCACGCTGCCGCCGAGGCTCTGGACCTGTTCGAGCGCCGCCGGCAGGTCATCGACGGTGAAATACGGCAGCGACGCCGTGTCGCCCGGGCCACGGCCGCGCTCATGGACACCGACCGCGGCCGCGTCGTCGTCGGTCTGCCAGCCGCTTCCCTGCGCGTCGGTTCGGTCCTGCAAGTCCGAGCCGAGTAGTCCTGACCAGAAGCGCCGGGCGCGGTCGGGGTCGTCGGCGGGGAATTCGATCAGCGTCGGTTTGGCGGGCATCGTGTCGCCGACCTTACCGGGAGCTCAGACCCGGTAGCGGTCCAGTGCCTCGCGCCGGGCCTCGGCGTGATCGACGATCGGCCCCGGATAGTCGTGGCCGATCAGACAGCCGACTCGCTGCTGGACCTCCGCGGGCATCGTCCAGGGCTCGCGGAGATACGCGTCGGGCACGTCGCGCAGCTCCGGGACGTACTCGCGGACGTAGGCGCCGTCGGGGTCGAACCGCTGCTGCTGGCGCATCGGATTGAACATCCGGCGCGACGGCGGCTGGGGATCGACGCCGACCGACGCGATCCACTGCCAGTTGCCATTGTTGGACGCCTGGTCGCCGTCCAGCAGCAGCCGCATGAACCAACGTTCGCCGAGGCGCCAGTCGATCCCGAGGTCCTTGGTCAGAAACGAGCCGACGACCAGTCGCGCCCGGTTGTGCATCCAGCCTTCGCGCAGCAGCTGCCGCATCGCGGCGTCGACCACCGGATAACCGGTCCGGCCTTCGCGCCAGGCGTCGAACCGCGATTCGCTGTCGACCCAATCCAGAGTGCCGCGGTACTTCTCCTGGAACTCCGCGCGCGCATTGCCCGGGAAATGTCCCAGCACGTGCGCGTAGAAGTCGCGCCAGCACAGCTGCCGGCGAAACGACTGTTCGGAGTCGCTGCTGCCGAGCCGGGACTCCACCTCACGTGGCGATAGACAGCCGAAGTGCAGGTACGGGGACAGGCGCGACACCGACTGACCGGTGAGCGTGTCGTTGTGCTCGGCGTACCCGTCGACCGGGCCATCGAGGAACCGCGCCAGCGCGTCACGTGCGGCGCCCTCGCCGCCCCGAGCCGGCTCGGTCACTTCGGACTCGAGCCCGAGCGACGCCAGCGACGGCAGCCGTCCAAACCCGCGGCTGGCGCCCGGCGGCGGCAGCGTGGCCGGCGTCGGCAGCACCTCGCGGCGCGGCTGCGTGAGCCAGTTGCGGTAAAACGGCGTGAACACCGTGTAGGGATCGCCGGCGCCGGTGCGGATGTCGCGCAGCGCGTCGACGCAGAACAGTCCGGGGTGGGCAGTCAGATCGGCGCCCGCTTCTCCGAGCGCGTGCTTGACCTCGCGCTGGCGCCGACGCGCGAACGGGCCGACATCGGCGGTGCAGTGGACGTCGGTTGCCCCGACCCGGTCGGCGAGCGCCCGCAACTCGGTCGCCGGGTCTCCGTCGACCACGAACAGCTGGCTGCCACGGGCCTTGAGCGCGTCCCGGAGTTCAGCCAGTGACTCGAGCATGAACTGCGTCCGTGGCCCCGAGCGATGCCGGCCTCCGAGCAGCTGCTCGTCGAAGCAGAACACGGCGGTCATCGCGTCCGCCTGCGCAGCCGCGTTCAGCGCCGGGTGATCGCACAGGCGCAGATCGCGCCGCAGCCACAGCAGCGAGCTCATCGCGCCGGCGATGGGGCGGCCGGCCGCGGCTGCGACGCCTCCTGATCGAAGATCCGGCGAACCGCCTGATGGCGGTAGTCGAAGATCCGGCGTAGGTCACGCTCGATCAACAGCGACTGGGCGAGCTCGCCGACCGCGCCGAACGGCGCGGCGTAGTGGACCTCGTCCTCGATCACCGTGCCGGCGTCGACCTCCGAGAACGTGTGGCGGTGGTGCCACAGCCCGTAGGGGCCGCGCAGCTGGCGGTCGACGAACTGCCGACCCGGTTCCCATACCTCGATCTGCGAGGTCCAGCCGAGCGGCACGCCGCGATAGTGCAGCCGGTAATCGATCAGCGAGCCCGCCTCCATCGAGACCGGCTCGGGCGTGCGGACCTCGAACCGGAGCCATGGCGGCGTGATCCGCTCGAGGTTGCGGGCGGCCGCGAAGAAGGCGAACACCTCGTCCAGCGGACGCTCGAGCTGCTGGTGGCGCTTGAGGACGTGAACGGACATCGGTCGACGTCGGGCTCGCTAACTGCCGAGCACGTCCCGGAGCGCCTCCTCGAGCTCCGGATGCGCAAACGGGTAACCGAGCTGCTGCAGCTGAGCGGGACGGGCTCGCACGCCGGTCGTGACCACCTCCGCCATCTCCCCGTACAGCAGCTTGATCGCAAACCCCGGTACGGGCAGCACGGCCGGCCGGTGCAGGACCCGGCCGAGCACGGTCGAGAGCTGGGCGTTGGTCGCCGGATTGGGCGCGGTGAGGTTGATCGGACCCGCCGCCGCCGCGTTGTCGACCGCATACAGCAACGCGCCAACGACGTCGTCGAGATGGATCCACGGCACGTACTGGTGACCGCCGGCAACCGGTCCACCGATTCCGAGCTTGAAGAACGGCAGCATCGTCGCCAGCGCCCCGCCGCTCGGCGACAGCACGACCCCGGTCCGCGTCAGCGCGATCCGCAGCCCCTTGGCCTGGCGAGCCTCGTACTCCCAGGCGACGACCACCTCGGCCAGGAAATCCGACCCGGCCGCCGCGCTCTCGTCGAGCGGCTCGTCGCCGTGCGGGCCGTAGTAGCCGGTCGCCGACTGTGAGACGAGCACGCCGGGACGCTCATCGTCGGACAGCGCGTTGAGGGCGCTGACCAGGTTGCGCGTCGACAGCACGCGGGACTCGCGGATCCGGCGCTTGGCCGCGTCGTTCCAGCGTTGCGCGATCGGCTCGCCCAAGAGGTGCACGACGGCGTCCGACCCGCGCAGCGCGTCGGCGGGCGCCGGCGTCGCCAACGGATCCGCCCACGCGGTGACCTCGGCATCGGGACCGAGGACACGTCGGCCGCGCTCGGCGTCGCGTGAGAGCGCCACCACGGAGTCGCCGCGAGCGTGGAGCGCCGACGCCAGCGCCATTCCGATCGTTCCCGTCGCTCCGGTGATCACGACTCGCATCTATCCAGCCTCGCTTCTTCGGTCGAACACTGATATCGATCTACCCCCCGACCGATTACCGTAACCGACGGTTATGTAAAGCACAACAGCGTGTATCGTTAAACCTGTGGCCACGATGACAAGCCCCGAGCTGAGCACCGCCCAACTGTCGGCGAAGACCGGGTTGCCCGCGGGGACGCTGCGGATGTGGGAGAGCCGGCATGGCTTCCCGTCGCCCGCGCGGCTTCCCGGTGGCCATCGGCGCTACTCACAACGCGATGCCGAAGCCGTGCTCGAGGTGCTGCGGCTACGCGAGCAGGGGCTGTCGCTGCCGGCGGCGATCGAGCGCGCCCGCCGTCAGGAGCAGCCGAGCGAGCGCTCGGTGTTCGCCGGCCTGCGCCGGCGGCGACCGGACCTCGCCGCGACCGTGAGCCAGAAGCGGCTGCTGGTGGCGATGTCGCACGCGATCGAGGATGAGTGCCTCGCCCACGCCGGCCGCGGCCTGGTGTTCGGCAGCTTTCAGCGGCGCGAGTACTTCCAGGCCGCCGAACCGCGCTGGCGCGAACTGGCGCGCACCGCCCGGCTGGCGGTCGCCGTCGCCGACTTCCCGGAGCTTGCCGAGCCCGACCTGGCCGCCGCCCAGGTCCCGCTGCATATCCACCACCCGATGGTGCGCGAGTGGACGGTGATCGTCGACGCGCCGGGCGCGCATGCGTGCCTCACGGCGTGGGAGCATCCCGGTAACGGCGCGCTCGGCGACAACGATCGTCAGTTTGAGGTGATCTGGTCGTTCGAGCGTGAGATCGTGCGCGCGGCCTCTGAGGTCGCCGCCGAGCTTCTCAACGACCTGGCGCCGGACATCGCCGCCCGGATTCCGGACGCGGTCGCCGACGGTTCGGGCAGCGACGGCTTGCGGTTCGGGTCGGCCCTGGCGCATCGCATGGTCGAATACGTGGCCGACCTCGTTCAGGGGTCCTTGCCGGCTCCGGCGATGGGCTCGGCGCCGGGCGGGGGCGTCAACCCCGCCCGCGCCGACAGCACCCGGTAGCCGACCAGCGTCGCGACGGTCAGCCCCGCCCCAACGGCCAGCACGAGCGTGACGCTCGTCTTGACCAGCAGCGCGCCCGTCAGCGCGCCACCCAGCATCGCCAGCACCACCGCCACCCGTCGGGCCGAGCCGCGCCCGTCGCCCCCGGCCCACGGGGCCGAGGCCGCCAGGCCGGTGAGCGTCATCGTCAGCACGGTCGTGGTCACATCCGGTATCCCGAGCGCGCGGACGACCGCGTTGCGCAACCCCATCCCGAGCGCGAGCAGCCCGATCACGAGGTCGGCGGATGCATGTGCAGGTTGGAGGTGCGCGACGGCGGCGATCACCGCCGCCGCCGCGAGCACCGCCGTTTCGAGCGCGAGCGCGACGCGAAAGCCGCGATCGGGGCGGGCCGCCAGCCGCGTGTCGAGACGGCCGCCGAGTCCGGCTCCGAGCAGGAAGCAGGCGAGCGAGACGATCGGCGCGAGCACCGGCAGCCCGCCGGCGCCGGCGATCCCGAAGCCGAGCAGGACGACGTTGCCGGTCATGTTGGCCGCGAACACGTGGCCGAGGCCGAGATAGGTGGTCGCGTCCACCAGGCCCGCCGTGAACGTGAGCACGAGCAGCGCCCGTGTCAGCGGATGACGCAGCGACGCCGCGTCATGCCGCAGCTGCGCCAGCGAGACCGGCGCCGCGGGACTGCCGGCGGCCGTCATCCGACGTCCGCTGGGCGGATCGGGGTCAAGCGTTGACGGGCTCGGCGCCGTCGGCACGCCGGTCCGACGGTGACACCGAATCCGTCGCAGCCTGTAGGTGGACGAGCGCGGCCTCGTACTCGTCGTACCGACGAAACAGCCGGCTCCACGCCGAGCCGGCCCGGTAGTGCGGCTGCGCCGGTCGGCGCGACAGCAGCTCCTGGTGCTCGTGCAGAGCCCCGGACAAGGTCGCCTCGCCCAGTTCCTCGTCGAGCAGGCTCGCCTGCAGATGTGAGCGCAAGATCCGCAGCTCCCGCTCGCTGACCCGCCGAGCCTCGGTGTGGCGGCCGCGCCCCTCGCGGAACGCGAACCGGTCCCAGGCGTCGGCGAAGAACGCCGCGCTGCAACGCCCGCCGGCCCGGTGCGCGGCCAGCATCGGGCAGATGCCGTCTTCGCTCGTGTAGGCCCCGGCGATGATCGGGCCTGCGTCAAGCCCCGCGAGCATCGCCACCCGGGTCGCGTGCGGCAGGCTCTGCACCGCTTCTCTGAGCTCCTGGATGGTCGCGCGGGGGCGTCGTGACATAGGGTGTGGCGCCGGGGTCGGTCGGCGACCGAGCCAATCTATTCGGGACCGTCGACGCACTCAAGCGATCCCCTGCGACGAAAGGAACCTTGCAGATGCGGCTCGGACTGATGGTCGGTTACTGGGGTCTCGGGATGGGCCCGGCGGACCAGCTGGCGGTGGTCACGGAGGCCGAGCGGCTCGGATTTCACTCTGCCTGGGCGGCGGAGGCGTACGGCTCGGACGCGGCGACCGTGCTCGCCTGGCTGGCCGCCGGCACGAGCACGATCAAGCTCGGCGCGGGGATCTTCCAAATGCCCGGCCGCAGCCCGGCGATGACCGCGATGACCGCGGCCACGATCGACGAGCTGTCCGGCGGCCGGATGCTGCTCGGCATCGGCAGCTCCGGGCCTCAGGTGTCCGAGGGTTGGCATGGGCAACGGTTCGGGCAGCAGCTCCAGCGCACACGTGAGTACGTGGCCGTGGTCAGGCTCGCGCTCTCCCGCGAGCGTGTCGTGTTCGACGGCGAGACGCTGCAGCTGCCGCTCCCCGACGGGCCGGGGCGGGCGCTGAAGCTGACGATCGGCGCCGTCCAGGACCGGATCCCGATCTACCTGGCCGCGATCGGCCCGCGTAACACGACGCTGGCGGGCGAGATCGCCGACGGCTGGCTGCCGACGTTCTTCTCGCCCGAGAACGTCGGCGAGTTCCGGGAACTCCTGCAGACGGGCGCGGACCGCGCCGGTCGCACCCTCGACGACTTCGACATCGCCCCCACCGTGCAGGTCTACATCTCCGATGACCACGCCGTCGCCCGCGACCTGATGCGACCGATCCTGGCTCTGTACATCGGCGGGATGGGCAGCCGCAAGCAGAACTTCTATAAGAGCCTGGTCGAACGCTACGGCTTCGGGGACGCCGCCGCCAAGGTCCAGGACCTCTACCTCGACGGCAAGCGGGTCGAGGCGGGCGCCGCGCTGCCCGACGAGCTGATCGACACGATCTCGCTCTGTGGTCCCCGCGACGTCGTGCGTGAGCGGCTGGCCGCGTTTCGCGACGCGGGGGTCGGCACGCTGGTGGTGTCGCCGATGGCGTATGACCTTCCGGGTCGCCTCGAACAGCTGCGTGCGGTCGCCGAGTTGAACGGTTGAGCGAGCCGGCGGCCGGCGCAGGGTCACGTCTGCGCTGCTTCCTGGGGGCGTTCGGCGACGCCGGCCACGCGTTCCCGATGCTCGCGCTCGGCGCCGAGCTCGTCCGGCGCGGACACCACGTCACGTTCGAGACCTGGACGCGATGGCGGGAGCCCGTCGAGGCCAACGGGATGCGCTTTGTCGCGGCGCCGGAGTTCCCGGTGTTCCCGACGCGCGATCATCCCCTGTCGCCGTACGAGGCGGTCGTCGAGGCCGTCGCCCAGACCCGACCGGCCGTCGCCGCGGCGGCACCCGATGTCGTCGTCCACGACATCCTGACGCTCGCGCCGGCATTGTCAGGTGAGCTCGAGTCGGTGCCCGTGGCGACGTTGGTCCCCCACCTGTACCCGCCCGGCGAGCCGGGCTTCCCCCCGTTCGGGTTCGGGGCGCAACTGCCGCGGACCCGGCTGGGCGCGCGGCTCTGGCAAGCGTTCGATCGGCCGGTCGCCGCCGGCCTGCGACGCGGTAGCGCCGAACTCAACGTGACGCGCCGACGTGTCGGGCTGGGTCCGCGGCCCGGACCCCACAACGGTCTCAGCCCGCAACTGTGCCTGGTGGCGACCCTTCCCCAGCTGGAGTACCCGCGGCGGTGGCCCGAGCACACCCACATCGTCGGTCCGCTGATCTGGGAGGCGCCGTCCGCGGCGGTGCAGCCGCCGCCCGGGTCAGCGCCGCTGGTGCTCGTGGCCCCCTCCACCGCGCAGGACCCGTCGCAGCGCCTCGTGCGCGCGGCACTCAGCGGGCTGGCCGACGAACCGGTGCGGGTGCTGGCGAGCTTGAACCGGCGACAGCTGCCCGGTCCGGTGCCGGTGCCGGCCAACGCGCGGCTGGTCGATTGGGTCTCCTACGCGCAGACGATGCCGGAATCGGCGCTGGTCGTCTGCCACGCCGGGCACGGCACGCTGATCCGGGCGCTCACGCTCGGGCGGCCGGTGGTGGCGGTCCCGCATGTCGGTGACATGCCCGAGAACGCTGCCCGCCTGAAGTGGACGGGCGCCGGGGTACGGGTACCGTGGCCGCTGCTGTCACCGCTGATGCTGCGCCGAGCGGTACGGCGTGCGCTCGCCGACGAGCGGTTGGCGCTGCGCGCCGGTCAGCTGGCGGCGTGGTCGCAGCTGCACGACGGCCCGGGTCGCGCCGCGGAGCTGGTCGAGCGGTTGGCGCGCGGGCAGTCGGTGACTTGACTGCGCAATGACTTGGGCGGGTCCGGGTCGGGGACAGGTCCGGGTCAGGACTGGTTCCGTCCGCGTCAGTCGGCGGTCGCGCCCGCTGTGGCAGCGTGTGGGTGGGCGCCGGCCCAGTCGATGATCTTCTGCGAGCCCTGGATCACCTCGCCGTCGTCAGCGACGAGCGCCGGCACCCAGTAGTTGCCCGTGAGCTCCTTGACCTCGCGCCGCGGCGTCCGGTCGTTGATGAACCCCGGCGCCGGGCCGAGCCCGTATGAGCGCACCACTTCGGGCCGGTAGCCGGCCTCACGCAGCGCTTTGTAGGCCTCGCCACACGGATGCACACGCACCGGTTTGGTCGCCGTCCAGGTGCCGTAGCAAACGTAGAGCTTCATCCGCGCACGTTTCGGGGAGAAGCAGCTCCGGGGGTGGGACTCGAACCCACAACTTTTCGGTTAACAGCCGAATACTCTGCCAATTGAGTTACCCCGGATCGTGGTGTATCGATCCAACGACGTCAGAGCGAGGCGATCTGCGTTCGCTCGGCTAAATGTAGCGGGAGCGCCGCCACGCCTGCCTCGACCTCGGCGTGGCAGTTGAAGCACAACAGCACACACTTGCGTGCTTCGTCCCGCAGCGTGGCCAGTGCGTAAGCGATGCCGCTCGCGCTCACGTTCATCCGCTTTGACGTCGGGTCCACGTGATGAAAATGCAACGCTCCGATGTGGCGGTTGTATCCACACAGACAGCAGCGTCCCCCAGCGTCGGACACGAGCGTCGCCTTCAACGCCCGGCGTCTCCGCGACACCGCCGCCGACCGGCAGCGTTTGCATCGATAGGCCCCGCGGCCCTCAAGCTGGAATTCCGTTTCGCCGTGATGTACGCAGATCATCGTGGTCGTGAGGCGCCCGGCGAGCTTGGCGTCGCGGCTACCGGTCCCGGACCGCCGGCCACGTCGGTGATCGGTCTGCAGGCCGTAGCGACCGAGCCAGTGCCGTACCGCCCCCTTGCTCAGAGCAACCTCTGCGGCGATCTCGGCGATCGTCATCCCCCGCCCGACGAGCTCGACCAGCCGGTCGCGCTCAATTCCGCCCTTGGCAGCATGCTTGGCGCGGTTGGGCGCTTCGAGCCCGTGCTTGCGCATCCAATACGAGACCGTCGACGGGTGTCTGCCAAACCGCCGGCCGATCTGTTCAACGCTGACCCCCTGAGCCAACAACAGCTGCAATGCGTCTCTGTCCATCGCGTTCGATCCTCTCCGTGTGACGAACGTATGTTCGCATCGGGCACGGACGGAACCAAGCGGCGGGTCGAGTCAGTCGACGGCGGGGTGGCAGACCCGCGTCAGACGGCCTGCTCCAACCGCGCCACGACCTGGTGCAGCTCGGCCATCACCCGCTCGCGCTCGCGCGCCAGCGGCGTGATCGGCGACCCCGCGGCACGGGCGCGGAGCTTGGCGCGATCGACGCGCTCGAGTTCCAGCATCAGCCGGGCATGCTCGAGGCGCTCCGGCGCCGGCGGTCGGCGATCGGGGCCGTGCCCGGCCATCTCGCCGGCACGCCTGACCAGCTCGCCGACGACGAGCGCCAGCTCATCATCGCCGGCCGGCAGCTCGGCGGTCGGCGTGCGCGCTCGGCCGCGCAGGTGCGCGGCCGCTCGGCGCAGCCGCTCCGAGGTCAGCAGCTGATCGATGTCCGGTGCGCCGAGGGCTCGCTCGCCCTCCTCAGGAAGCGCGAGGCAGAGCGCGAGGAAGACCTGCTCGCCCTTCGGGACGCCTTCCATCGGGTGGCTCGCGGCGCGAGCACCTGAACCGTTCGTGGGCGCCGTCGGATCGGCACCGCGGCGATCGGCCGCCCGGCCCTCCCCCCCTGCCGACCCGGCGGGCGCGCGAGTGCCCGCCTGCTCGAGCGCGCTCGCCAGCCGGGCGGGCGGGAGCTCCAGCGCCCCGGATGCCCGCCGCATCAGCTCGTCGCGCAGCGCGCTCGGCCCCAGGTCCTTGAGCGTCGACTGCGCCAGCTCGCCCAGCGCCCGGTCACGACCTTCGGCGCTCACGATGTCCCCGTCGGCGAGGATCCGGTCAACCTCGAACTCGACAAACGGAACCGACCGTTCGATCCGGGCCTGGACCCCTTCAGCACCCTCGGAGGCGACCAGATCCGCCGGGTCTGAGCCTTCGGGAAGTCCGACGACGCGGAGATCCAAACGCTTCCCGGCTGCCTGGGCCGCCTTCAGCATCGCCTGCCGTCCGGCGTTGTCGGCGTCCAGGCACAACACGCCGGTGCCGGCGATCTTCGCCAGCGTCTCGACCTGCTCGTTGGTCAGCGAGGTCCCCATGATCCCGACGGCGTTGCGGATCCCGGCCTGGTGCAGGGCGAGCACGTCGGTGTAGCCCTCGGCGAGGATCATCCGCCCCGCCTTGGCGGCCGGACCGCGGGCGAGATGGACGCCGAACAGCACCTCGCGCTTGTGGTAGAGCACCCCGTCGGCGGTGTTGACGTACTTCGGTCGCGGCCGCCCGTCCGGCGCCGGATCGTCGCGCAGGCGCCGGGCACCGAAGCCACGGACGCGACCGCGGTCGTCGGCGGCCGGGAACATGATCTGCCCCCGGAACTGGTCGTACATCGTCCCGGCTCGCTGGCGCGACCGCACCGCGAGCCCGACGTCGATCAGCTCCTGCTCGCTGAAGCCGGCCTTCCGGGAGATCACGATGATGCGGTCCCAGCTGTTGCCGGGCGAGAAGCCGACGCGGAACTCGCGCAACACCTGCTCGTCGAGCCCGCGGCCGCGCAGGTAGTTCCGCGCCTCCTCGGCTTCGGCCGACTCCCACAGGTAGCGGGCGTAGAAGGTCGCGGTCCGATCCAGCAAGCCGGTCAGCCGCTTGAAGCGCTCCCGGCGAGCGGCGGCCTCGGGGTTCTCGTCACGGGTCTCGAGGGCGACACCGAACCGCGACGCCAGCGACTCCAGAGCCCCGACGAAGTCGACGCCCTCGGTCTCCATCACGAACTTGAACGCATCACCGGAGGCCTGGCAGCCGAAGCAGTGATACAGCCGCTCGTCGGGGCTGACGTGAAACGAATCGGTCCGCTCGTCGTGAAACGGGCAGTTGCCGAAGTAGCTGTTGACGCCCGCTCGGCGCAGGTCGATGCCGCGGTCAGACAGCAGCCTGACCATGTCCACCGCCTCGAACACACGGTCACGGGAGTCGTCGGCGTAACGCGTCACGGGTCGAACGCCGCCGGCACCGACAGCTCCTCGAAGGCGCGGATGCAGAAACGATCGGTCATCCCGGCGATGTAGTCGGTCACCCGGACCGACAGCTCGCCGTCGGGGATCGAGGCCGGGATCTCCTCTGGATGCGAGCAGTAATGCGAGAACAGCAAGCCGATCACGAGCTCGATCTTGACGTGCTCGCGGGTCGCGACCGGCCCCAGATAGACGCGCTCGAACATGAACGCGCGCAGCGCCGACATCGCCGCGCCGACCTCTTGGCCCTGGACGATGTCGCCGGCTGACTCCGAGCTCTCGACGAGATCGTGGACGAGCCGGTCGATCCGCTTCTCGCCGGTCTCCCCCAGGATCGCGATCGGGCCGGTGGGGAGATCGACGGGCGCCAGCACGCCGGCCCGTAGGGCGTCATCGATGTCGTGGTTGATGTAGGCGACCCGATCGACCAGCCGGACGATCCGGCCCTCCAGCGTCGCCGGCACCGCGGCGCGGCCCGAGTGGCTGACGATGCCGTCGCGGACGCTGTCGGTCAAGTTCAGGCCGCGCCCGTCGCGCTCGAGTGAATCGACCACCCGCAGCGACTGCTCGTAGTGGCGAAAGCCGGTCCCGAACCGGTCGCGCAGACAGCCGTCGAGCGCCGCCTCGCCGACGTGTCCGAACGGGGGATGGCCGAGGTCGTGACCGAGCCCGATCGCCTCGGTCAGGTCCTCGTTGAGCGCCAACGCCCGCGCAACCGTGCGGGATACCTGGGTGACCTCGAGCGTGTGTGTCAGACGCGTGCGGTAATGGTCGCCGTTGGGCGCCACGAACACCTGTGTCTTGCTCTTCAGGCGGCGGAACGCCTTGCAGTGCACGATCCGATCGCGGTCCCGCTGAAACGGCGTGCGCAGCCCGCAGTCGGGCTCCGGAGACGTGCGCGCCGCCGGATATGAGCGCACCGCCAGCGGCGACAGCGTCCGCGCCTCGATCTCCTGAATCCGCTCGGCGTAACGCTCGGCGACGGGTCCGGACGGATGCTCGCTGACGGCCATGTCGGATCGGTTGCTCATCGCACAACGATTCTGACAGCGACCGGGGAGACGCCAACCGAGCGGCGGTCGGAACGGCCGCGGACGCACGAACCGGTCTCGCCGGGGGCGTGCGGGAGACCGGTCGTTCAGGCGGCGAGCAACGGCCGCAGCCGGACGTGCGCGTGATGCTCGGCGGTCTCGGAGATCGCGCGCTCGACCTGGCGCAACGCCCGCGCGCCGCCGTCCGGAGCCTGCGCCAGCGAACTGCCGAGCGCGCCGACCAGGAAGCGATACGCCTCCTCGTCGAGGTTGAACGACGCCGCCTCACACGATCCGCAGACGACGCCGCCGGCGGCACCGGAGAACCCGCGGAGGTGCTCGGTCTCGCCGCACACGGCGCACGCGGCCAGCTGCGGGACGATCCCCGCCGCCAGCAGCAACTTGAGGCGGAACGCGAGGCCGTTACCGGGCCGCGCGTTCGCCACGTCGGCACTCAGCAGGGCCAGCTCGTTGGCGAGCAGCGCGAACACCTCAGGGTGCGGATCGCCGGTCTCGAACAGCCGGGTGACCGCGTCGCAGGCGCGCGCCGCGGCGTCGAGCGTCGCGGCATGGTCGCGCAGCCCGGCGTGGGTGGCGACCGTGTCGACGGCGGTCACGGTCATCAGCTCGCTGCGACCCGCGTGCAGCACCGCCCGGACCTGAAAGCCCGGCTCGAGCCGCGCGCCGAATCGGCTGCGAGCACGACGGACGCCCTTGGCGATCGCGCTCAGGCGGCCGTGATCGGGCGTGTACAGGTGGAGGATCCGATCGGCCTCGCCGTACCGGATCGACCGCAGGACGATCGCGTCTGTCCTCAGCGGGCCGGACACTGCAACGCTTTCCCGCGTCTGGCTATATTTTGTGAAGCGATGAAACCGGTCACGATGTACACCACTGAGAACTGCCCGTTCTGTTCGAGCGCGAAGTCGCTGCTGTCCAAGCGCAAGGTCGAGTACACCGAGATCAATCTCGCACGGGACCCGGACGGCCGCAACGAGCTGATCGAGAAGACCGGAATGTTCACCTTCCCGCAGATCGTGATTGACGGCGAGACGCTGGGCGGCTTCCAGGAGCTGCTGGCCGCCGATCGCGCGGGCCGTCTGCCCGAGCTCCTCGGCGTCTGAGCACCCCAGCGATCGGAGCGGCGGGCACCGTGCCGCCGATCCGCGACTACGGCGTGCGGCGTCGGCGCGGCCGCGGCTGATCGTGCTCGCACACGTAGGTGCCGCGACCGCCGACGACCAGCTTGCGGATCGTCGTGCCGCACCGCACGCACGGCTCGCCGGCACGTCCGTAGACGAGGAACCGTTCCTGCGCTGAGCCGTAGGCACCGTCGAGATGGCGAAAGTCGTCGATCGTCGCCCCCTGGGAGTCGATTCCGGCCTGCAGTGAGTCGTCGATCGCCTGGCGCAACGCCTCGAACTGCCCGCCGCGCAGCGATCCCGCGGGGCGCAGCGGGTGGATCCGTGCCCGGAACAGGGACTCGTCGGCGTAGATGTTGCCGACGCCGGCGATCCGGCGCTGGTCGAGGATGAACGATTTGATCGGCGCCGTGCGCCCACGGGTGATCGACCGCAGGTGGTCGGCGGTGAACTCGGGCGTCAGTGGCTCGACCCCGAGGCGCGCGTGCAGGTACTGGTCACGTGCGTCGGTGCCGTGGACGACGTGGCCGGTACCGAACCGCCGCGGGTCGACGTAGATCAGCCGATGGCCGTCGTCGAGCTCGATCCGGACCCGGGCGTGCGTCGGCTCGACCTCGGGATCCAACAGAAACGCGCCGGTCATCCGCAGGTGGGCGAGCAGGAAGGTCTCATCCTCGAGCTCCCAGACAAGGTATTTGCCGCTGCGTCCGACGGTCGTGACGCGACGCCCGGTCAGCTGATCGGCGACCTCGGCGGGCGCGATCGGGCGGGTCCAGCGTGGGTCGAGGATCTCGACGCGATCCAGGCGGCGGCCCTCCAGATGCGGCGCGAGCTGGCGGCGGATCGTCTCGACCTCGGGGAGCTCGGGCACGCCTCGTATCTATAGCTCGCCGCCCCGAGTGGCGGATTTGTCCGTCTATACCGGACTTTTTCGCCAACCGGACCGCCAATCGCGTCGCGTCGCGTCTGTCGCGAATGCCGGTGTCCACCGACTGGCGTCAGCCTGATGACGACGACGACGGCGGGTCGGCGCGCGGCAGCTGCGCCCGCGGGTGCGCGTCGAAGTACACGTCACGCAGCCGGTCGGCGGTCAGATGGGTGTAGATCTGGGTGGTGCCGATGTCGGCGTGCCCGAGCATCTCCTGCAGCGACCGCAGGTCGCAGCCGCCGGCCAGCAGGTGCGTGGCGAACGTGTGACGCAGCGTGTGCGGGCTCATCTTGTCGGCCAGCCCGGCTGTGGCGGCGTGGCCCTGGACGATCTTGTACAGGCCCTGGCGCGACAGCGGACGCCCGCGCAAGTTCAGGAACACGTGCGACTCGTCGCGCAGGCCGATCAGCTGCGGCCGGCCGTCGGACAGATACGCGGTCAGCGCGGTCACCGCCGAGCTCCCCACCGGCACCAGCCGCTCCTTGAAGCCCTTACCGAACGCGCGCAGCGTGCCGTCCTCGAGGTCGAGCGCCGCCAGCTCCAAACCGATCGCCTCCGACGCGCGCAGCCCGCAGGCATACATCGTCTCCAGCAGCGCGCGGTCACGCAGCGCGCCGACCGAGTCGCCGGCCGGCTGGTTCAGCAGGCGATTGACCTCGTCGCGGCTGAGGACCTTCGGCAGCCGGCCGTGCGAGCGCGGCGGGCGCAGTTCGGCGGTCGGGTCGTGATCGATGATCTGCTCACGGCGCAGATGGCGGTAGAACGAGCGCAGGCACGCGATCTTGCGCTGCAGCGTCGCGGGCGCGAGCGCTCGTCGATCGCCGCCCCCCGCCAGCTCGGACACGAAGTCGGCCAGGTCGTCCGGGGTCACCGCCAACGGATCGAGACCGTCCCCCGAGGGCCCGCCGCGACCGGCGAGGAACGCGCCGAACTGCTGTAGGTCGGAGCGGTAGGCCTCCAGCGTGTTGCGCGACAACCCGCGTTCCAGCTCGAGCGCGCCGAGAAACTCGAGCGTCAGCTCGGTCAGCCGGCGCTGCGCGTTCGGTACCTCGGCGATCGCCATCGTAGGACATATTCGCCGGTCGCCGGGGCGCCTCCTGCGCCCGCGACGGACGGTTCACGCGGTCGAACCTACAACGCTCCGCGCGCTCGTTCGCGGGAGAGCCACAGCAGCGCGATCAGCGACTTGGCGTCCTCGGTCTCCGAGATCGCCTGATCCAGCCGAGCAAGCGGCCACGGCACGATCTCGATCTGCTCGTCCTCCTCGGGCTGAGCGCCGCCCTCGGCCGGCTCCAGGTCCCGAGCGAGGTAGAGCCAGACGCGCTCGTCGCTGAAACCGCAACTCGAGTAGAAGCTGCTGAGCTCCGACCAGGTGCCCGCGCGCATCCCGATCTCCTCGACCAGTTCGCGCTTGGCGCAGGCCAGCGGCGGTTCGTCCTGGACATCGAGCTTGCCGGCCGGAATCTCCAGCGAGTCGGTCAGCCCAGCCACCTCACGCGGCTGGCGCGTGAGCCACACGTGCTCGGCGTCAACGGCGAGAATCCCGACCGCGCCCGGGTGCCAGACCTTGTCACGGGTGACGACCCGTCCGTCCGCGTAGCGATAGCTGGCGACGCCGGCGGTGATCACCGCCCCCTGCCACTTGACCTCGGAGCCGACCGGCTCAAATCCGCTCACCGCGCCACTGGCTCCTCGGCCAACTGCACGGCCGCCTCGTCGACAAGGGCCAGCGCAACGTCGAACATCGCCTCCAGCGCGGCGACCGAGACCCGCTCGGTCGGCTCGTGATTGTGCTGCACGCCGTCGGCCAGGCAGATCGATCCGAACCCCGCCAGCACGAACGAGTTGACGTCCGACGCGCCGCCGGACGCGATCGACTGCGGCTCATAGCCGCACGCGCGCAGCGCCCGCTGCGCGACCGCCAGCTGCGGCGCGCCCGGCTTGACCCGGTAGCCGTGGAACATCTGCTCGACGGTCAGATCCAGATCGCACTCCTGGGCGTCGGCGGCGTCCTGCAGGTGATCGATCATCTCGGTCGTGACGCTAGCGGCGCGGGCCTCGTCGAGGCTCCGGACCTCGCCGACGACCCGGCAACGCTCAGGGATCACGTTGATCGCCGAGCCACCCTCGATCGTCCCCACATTGGCGGTCGTCTGTTCGTCGACACGCCCCAGCTGCATCGCCCCGATCGCCCGCGCCGCGGCGACGATCGCTGAGCGCCCCGCCTCGGGCCTCACGCCGGCGTGCGCGGCCCGCCCGTGCAGGTCCGCGATCACCCGGTAGTGCGACGGGGACGCGACAACGACCTCGCCGATCGCCGTGGCGTGGTCGAAGACGTAGCCGAACGCGCTCTGCAGCCGGGAGACATCAAACGCCCGCGAGCCGAGCAGCGAGACCTCCTCACAGACCGTGAACAGCAGTTCGACGCCAACCGGCGGCGGCTCGGGAGCCGACGTCAGCCGCCGCGCCAGCTCGAGGATGATCGCTGCCGCCGACTTGTTGTCGGCGCCGAGAATGCCGTCGTTGGCGTTCTCCCAGCCGTCGTTGACCAGCACCGGCTCGACCGGCGCGGCCAGCGGGACGGTGTCGAGATGCGCGCACAGCAGCATTGAACCGGCACCATCCGCCCCCGGGATCCGCGCGAACACGTTCCCGGCGTCCGAGCCTGCCTCGGCGCCCGCATCGTCCTCTGAGACGTCCAGGCCCATGCCGCGCAGCTGCCCGATCACGAAGTCGGCGCAGGCGCGCTCGTGGCCCGACGGACTCTCGATTCGGCACAGCTCGGCGAACGTCGCGTTCAGCCGCTCGCGTTCGGCGCTGGTCGCCCGCACTACGAACTGCGGGAGGCTTCGATGCCGCGGTGGCCGTTGGACGGCGGCCCGTCCGCCGCACCGACCAGCGGGATGCCGGCGTGCTCGAGCGCCGCGCCGACGAACGCGCGGAACAGCGGCGCCGGGCGCTCGGGCCGTGATTTGAACTCCGGGTGGTACTGCGAGGCGACGTAGAACGGATGCTCGGCGGCGGGCAACTCGATCGCTTCGACGAGCCGATCGTCGGGCGAGGTGCCCGAGCAGACCAGGCCGACGGCCTCGAGTCGGCGGCGGAGATGGTTGTTGACCTCGTAGCGGTGACGGTGTCGTTCGTAGACGACCGGCTCGCCGTACAGCGAGCGGATCCGGGTGCCGTCGTGCAGCTTGACCGGGTCGGCCCCCAGCCGCATCGTGCCGCCCATGTCGGCGATCTCCTTCTGCTCGGGCAGCAGATCGATGACCGGAAACGGGGTCTCGAGGTCCATCTCGGTGGAGTTGGCGCCCTCCATCCCGGCGACATGACGCGCGAACTCGGACACCGCGACGTGCATCCCGAGGCAGATGCCCAGGTACGGGATCCGGCGCTCGCGGGCGATCTGGGCGGCGCGGATCTTGCCCTCCCAGCCGCGGCCGCCGAAGCCGCCGGGGATCAGGATGCCGTCGACGGCATGCAACCGGGCCTCGACCTCGGGCTCGTCGACGGTCTCTGAATCGACCCATTCGAGCTGGACCTTGGCATCGTGATGGATGCCGGCGTGGCGCAGCGCCTCGGCGACCGACAGGTAGGCATCCGCCAGCTGAACGTACTTGCCGACGAGCGCGATCCGGACCTCGTGGCGAACCTCTGAGGCGCGGCGGATGATCGTCTCCCATCCGCTCAGATCGGGTTCGGCCGCCTCCACGCCGAAGTGCTCGGAGAGGATGAAGCGGTCGACGCCCTGGTCGGAGAACGTCATCGGCACGCGGTAGATGTCGTCGACGTCGTAGCCGGAAACGACCGCCTCGATCGGGAGACTCGCGAACAGGGCGATCTTGGCCCGAATCTCCTCCGACAGCCGGGACTCCGAACGGCAGACGACCATGTCGGGCGCGATCCCGATCCGCCGCAGCTCGTTGACCGAATGCTGCGTCGGCTTCGTCTTCAGCTCACCGGCGTGGCCGATGTAGGGGACGAGCGTCAGATGGATGAACATGCACCGGCGGCGCCCGACATCGACCGGGAACTGGCGGATCGCCTCCAGGAACGGCAACGACTCGATGTCGCCGACGGTCCCGCCGACCTCGGTGATCACGAAGTCGACCTCGGAGGAGTCGGCCATCAACTTGATCCGTTGCTTGATCTCGTTGGTGATGTGGGGGACGACCTGGACCGTCGCCCCGAGGTAGTCGCCGCGACGCTCGCGCCGGATCACCGTGTTGTAGATGCCGCCGGCGGTGACGTTCGAGGCCCGGCTCGTGTTGGCGTCGGTGAACCGCTCGTAATGACCGAGGTCGAGATCGGTCTCGGCGCCGTCCTCGGTCACGAACACCTCGCCGTGCTGATACGGCGACATCGTGCCGGGGTCGACGTTGATGTACGGATCGAACTTCTGCAGCTGCACCGACAGGCCGCGGGCGACCAGCAGCCGCCCGATCGAGGCGGCGGCGATGCCCTTGCCCAGCGAGGAGACGACCCCGCCGGTGATGAAGATAAATCGCGTTTCGCCGTGAGCCATCGGTCGCTTGTCGAGTCTAGACACGGGTCCGGCGGCATCCGCGCCGAGAGGTCGGAAATTGGGAGCTTGACCGCGGCCTATGGCCCACTGGTCGATCAGGCGGCTCGCAGCAGCTCGCGGGCGTGCTCGGACGCGGCACCGTCGCGCTCGGAGGCGCCGAGCATCCGTACCAGCTCGTCGACGATCGCGTCACCGTCCAGCGCGGTGACGGTCGTCACCGCCGGCGTCACCGTACCGTCCTTGACGATCGTGAAATGACGCTGGGCGAGCGCCGCCACCTGCGGCAGATGCGTGATGCAGAGGATCTGACGTCCGGCGGCGAGCGCGCGCAGGTGCTCCCCGACGGCGTTGGCCGTGTGGCCGCCGATCCCGGCGTCGATCTCGTCGAACACCAGCAGCGGACTGTCGGCGCCGGCCGCGCCGGACCCGTGGGCGACCGACAGCAACGCCAGCATCACGCGCGACAGTTCGCCGCCTGATGCCGACTCACGCAGCGGGGCGATCGGGCCCCCGGCGTTCGGGGCGATCATCATCTCCAGCGCATCCGCGCCGCGGGGTCCGCAGCCGCCGTCCCGCGGGCTCAGCTCGAGTTCGAATCGAGCCCCGTCCATCGCCAGTTCGGCCAGCCGGTCGCGGACGGCGGCGGCGAGCTTCGGCGCGGCCTTCGCCCGTGCCCGCGTGAGCCGCTTGGCCAAGCCGTCGAGCCGCTCCACCGCCTGCCGATGCTCGTCCTCGGCGCGCTCGAGCGCATCGTCGGCGTCGCGCAGCTCGAGCTGGCGCTCCCGGCAGCGCTCCGCGTGGGCCAGTACGTCGTCGATCGTGCCGCCGTGCTTGCGCGCCAGCCGCGACAAAACGGCCAGGCGCTCCTGTACGCGCTCCAACGCCGCCGGACCCTCCGCCGACTCATCGTCGTCGTCGGACAGATAGGCGCGCAGCTCCGCGCCGACGTCCGCCGCCTCGTAGCGCAGCGTCTCGAGCCGTTGGGCGAGCTCGCGCAGCCCCGGATCGAGGGTCGCCGCGTGCTCGACCATGTCCGCCGCGGTGGCCAGCAACTCTGCGGCCCCACCTTCGGCCTCGGGCACGAGCAGCTCGGCGGCGGCCGCCGCGGAGCGGAGCAGCTCGTCGCGGTGCTGGAGCCGGTCACGCTGGGCCCCCAGCGCCTCCTGCTCGCCAGTTTCGGGGCTCGCGGCCTCGATCTCAGACAGCTCGAACGCGATCAGGTCGAGCTCACGGTCACGCGCGCCCGCCTGCTCGCGCAGCGACTCGGCGCGGGCCGCCAGCTCCCGCACGCGGCCGTGGGCGACCCGTACATCGGTCGCGAGCCGTGGCGGGCCGTCGCCGCAGTAGGCGTCGAGCAGGTCCAGTTGCGACGAGGACAAGGTGAGCTTGCGATGCTCGTGCTGCCCGTAGAACGACAGCATCGCGCCGCCAAGGTCCTGCAGATCGGCCTGGGTGGCGGCCCGGCCGCAGACGTACGCCCGGGTGCGCCCGTCGGGCCACACGCGTCGCGCCAGTACCAACTCCTCCGCCGTCTCCGGGATCCGCTCGGTGCCGCGCAGATGGGCCGGCAACTCGAACACGCCCTCGACATACGCCTCGGCGGCGCCGGGCCGCACGATCCCCCGGCGAGCGCGGCCGCCCAGCAGCAGATCGAGCGCGTGCGCCAGCAGCGTCTTGCCGGCTCCGGTCTCGCCGGTCAGCACGTTCAGGCCGGGGCCGAGACGCAGCTCGGCACGCTCCATCAGCAGCAGGTTCTCGACGCGAAGCTCGTGCAGCATCCAGGCACTGGTCTACCACCCGTCCCGGCGGCAACCCTGGCGCCGCCGCGTCGACCGCCGGCTACGCCAGCCGGCCGAACTTCTGTCGCAGCCGGCTGTAGAACGAGGTGCCGGGGACCTGCGCGAGCGTGCCCTGGTCGGCGGTGAACCGGGCCTGCATGCTCTCGCCGGCCTGCAGCAGGCACATCGGCCGACCGTCGACGGTCACCTCGACCGCCTCTTCACGGCTGCGATTGTCGACCGAGACCTGATCGGCCGGCGCGACCACCAGCGGCCGCGCGGTCAGAGAGTGCGGCGCGATGAACGAAACGACGAACCCCTCCACCCCCCAGGCCATCACCGGGCCGCCGTTGGCGAGGTTGTAGCCGGTCGAGCCGGCCGGCGTGGCCACCACCAGACCGTCGCAGCGGACGCGGCCGACCTCGTCGGCGCCGACCGAGTAGCCGAGATCGGCGACACGGCTACCCGCCTGCCGGTTGATCGAGATGTCGTTCATCGCCAGCCAGCGATGGCCGTGGGAATCGGACAGCTCGATCGCCGGCAGCGACAGCATCTCGAAGTCGCCGGTGAGCGCTCGTCGCCAGCCCTCGTCGGCGTTCTCGCGATCAACCGTCGCCAGGAAACCCATCTCGCCATAGTTGACGCCGAACACCGGCACGCCGGTCCCGGCATAGGCGCGCAGGGCGGTGAGGATCGTGCCGTCGCCGCCGAGCGCGAAGCAGATGTCGACGTCAAGCCCGAGCCCGCCGCCGCCGGTGGCCGACAGGCTCTTCAGGTCGCCGTGCTTGTCGATCTCCTCGATCCCACAGCAGAGCTTGACGCCGGCGCGCGTGGTCGCGGTCAGTAGCGACGCGAGCGCTTCGGCGGTCACCTCGGGCCGGCGGTGGGTGACCACCGAGGCGGTACGGATCACGGCCACGGCTCCACCTCGCTGATGGCGGCCTCGACGCCGGCCGCGTCGAGCGCGGCCGGGCGGCCGGCATCGCCGAGCCACACGAACGTCTCGCGGTTGCCCTTCGGGCCCGGCAGCCCGGAGCTGGCGAACCCCAGCACCGATGCGCCCAGCGACGCTGCGGCCGTCGCCGCGGACGCGAGCGCCGAACGCCGCAACGCCGGATCACGCACGACGCCGCCCTTGCCGACGGCGGCACGGCCGACCTCGAACTGCGGCTTGACCATCGCCAGGCAGTCGTAGCCGGCGCCGGGCGCCGCGATGCAGGCCAGCACCGCCGGCAGCACCTTCGCGACGGAGATGAACGACACGTCGATCACCGTCAGCGACGGCGTATAGGGCAGCTGCGACGGCTGGAGCGCGCGGGCGTTGGCTCGCTCGATCACGGTCACACGCGGATCGTTGCGCAGCCCCCAGTCGAGCTGGCCGTAGGAGACGTCCAGGGCGATCACGTGCGCTGCGCCGCGCTTGAGCAGGCAGTCGGTGAAGCCGCCGGTCGAGGCGCCGACGTCCAGACAGGACCGGCCGCCGACCTCGATGCCAAGTGCGTCGAGCGCGTTGGCCAGCTTGATCCCGCCGCGGGAGACGAACGCCGGCGCCTCTCGGACGCCGACGATCACGTCGTCGTCGACCATCTGTCCCGGCTTCGAGGCCCGTGTGCGCTCGGGCCCGAGCATCACGTCACCGGCAAGCACCGACGCCGCCGCTCGCGTACGGGACGGAAACAGCCCCCGCTCGGATAGCAGGGCATCGAGCCTGACGCGCGGCATCTTGCATGAACGGCCCGGACATACCGGGATCAGCTGTGGGCGACTCCACTGCGCTCGGCGACGGCGGTGAGGACCCGCTCGGCGATCCGCTCAGACGTGAACCCGACCTCTTCGTGCAGCAGTTTTGGTGCCCCGTGGGTGACGTAGCGATCGGGCAGGCCGACGCGCATGATCCGCGTCGCCCCGAGCGCGATTCCGGTGTCCGACAGCGTCTCCCACACGGCCGAACCGAAGCCTCCGGCCAGCACGCCCTCCTCGACGGTGACCAGCAGCTCGTGTTCGGCGGCCAGCTGGGCCGCCAGGCCGGCGTCGATCGGCTTGGCGAACCGGGCATCGGCGACCGTCACGGCGATGCCGTGCGCCTCGAGGATGTCGGCGGCACCGAGCGCCTTGGCGACGCCCGAGCCGTAGCCCAGCAGCGCCACCCGGTGCTCGGAGCGGCCGGCGCCGGCCTCGCGCAGGATCTCGCCGGTGCCGATCGGAATCGCCCTGGGCCGAGTCGGCAGCGGCACCCCGATGCCCGATCCGCGCGGGTAGCGCATCGCGATCGGCCCGTCGTGCTTGAGCGCCGTGCGCAGCATGTTGACCAGCATCGCCTCGTCGCGCGGTGCCATCAGCACGATGTTGGGCAGCGGCCGCAGGTACGCGATGTCGAACACGCCGTGGTGGGTCGGCCCGTCGTCGCCGACCAGTCCGGCGCGATCCATCGCGAACACGACGTTGAGGTTCTGCAGGCAGACGTCGTGGACGATCTGATCGAACGCGCGTTGCAGGAACGTCGAGTAGATCGCGGCGACGGGCTTGGCGCCCTGCAGCGCGAGACCCGCGGCGAACAGGATCGCCTGCTGTTCGGCGATACCGACGTCGTAATAGCGGTCCGGCAGCGCCTTCTGGAGGATGTCGAGACCGGTCCCGGTGTTCATCGCGGCGGTGATCCCGATCACGCGCTTGTCGCGTTTGGCCTCGGCGACGAGCGCGTCGCCGAACACCTGCGTGTAGGCCGGCGGCGCCGGCTTCGCGCCCGGGAGCGGGGCGACCGCCTTGGCGGGGGCGCCGTTGGCGATCGACTTGGGCTTGGCGGCATGCCACTTCTCCATGCCCTCCAATCCGCCGTCCTCGGCGGGCGCGAACCCCTTGCCCTTGACCGTCGCGCAGTGGACGACGACCGGCCGCTCGGCCGCCAGCGCCTCGCGCAGGGCGCGGCGCAGCGCGCGCATGTCGTGGCCGTCGATGACGCCCATGTAGGCGAAGTCCAGCTCCTCCCACCACAGACCCGGCGCCCAGAACGCCTTGATCGACTCCTTGACCTGCGGACCCAGACGCTCGAACGCGTTGCCGATCCCTGCGGGCAGCTTCGTGAGGCCGTCCTCGACCTCCTCGCGAGCGTGCCACAGCCCGGGGCGGAGCCGCACCCGGTTGAAGTACCGGCTCATCGCACCGACGTTCGGCGCGATCGACATGCCGTTGTCGTTGAGCACGACGACGATCGGGGTGCCCTCGCCGCCTGCCTGGTGGACGGCTTCGAACGCGACCCCTCCCGTCAGGGCGCCGTCGCCGGCGACCGCCACGACGTGGCCGTCCTCGCCGTACCCGCGCCGCATGCCCTCCTTGAGCCCGACCGCATAACCGATCGCCGTCGAGGCGTGGCCGGCGCCCATGATGTCGTGCTCGGACTCGGGGATCGAACAGAACGGCGCCAGCCCGCCGTACTGCCGGATCGTCTGCAGCCGGTCGGCGCGGCCGGTCAAGATCTTGTGCGGATAGGCCTGATGGCCGACGTCCCAGAGGATCTTGTCGCGCGGTGAGTCCAGCAGCGAGTGCAGCGCGACCGCGATCTCGCACGAACCGAGGTTGGCGCCGAAGTGGCCACCGATCTCACCGACGGTGTCGATGATGTGCTCACGAACCTCCTGCGCGACCTGCTGCAGCTGCTCGTCGGTGAGTCCGTGCAGGTCGGCCGGCCCGTTGATCGTGTCCAGGAGATTCGGCATTAGTAGCTTCGCCTCGCAATGAAATCGGTTATCCGCTCGAGCTCCTCGGCGCCCGCGGGAGCTGCATCGGCAAGTGCGGCACGCGCCCGGCCGTGACACTGGTCCGCGAGCCGCCGCGCCCCGTCGAGTCCGAACTCGGTCACGTACGTGCGCTTGCCCAGTCGTTCATCAGCCCCCTCCTGCTTGCCGAGCTCCCGACTGGAGCCGGTGACGTCGAGCATGTCGTCGACGATCTGAAACAACACCCCGAGCTCCTCGGCGAAGTCGCGGAAGGCCGCGGCTTGACCTTCGTCACGGTCGCCGTCGAGCAGCAGCACGCACTCGATCGAAGCGCCGATCAGGCGACCGGTCTTGAGCTCGTGCAGTCTGCGCAGGCCGTCCGCGCCCCCGGACGCGGTGCCCGACACATCGATGTACTGACCGCCGACCATCCCCTGCACCCCGGTCGCCGACGCCAGCCGCGCGGCAGCGGCCACCAGATTGGCCGGATCGGCGGACTGGCGGGTCAGCAGCAGCTTGAACGCCTCGGCGTAGAGGGCGTCGCCGGCAAGGATCGCGACGTCCTCGCCGAACATCTTGTGACACGTCAGCCGACCCCGGCGCAGGTCGTCATCGTCCATCGCCGGCAGGTCGTCGTGGATCAGCGAGTAGGTGTGGATCAGCTCCAACGCCGCCGCCAGCGGCAGCACGGAGTCACGTTCGCGGCCGATCGCGTCGGCGGTCGCCAACGCCAGGACCGGACGGATCCGCTTGCCGCCGGCCAGCAGCGAGTAGCGCATCGCCTCGTCCAGCCCAGCGGTCGCGATCTCGTCGGAGAAGCGGACCTGCTCGAGGTATCGCTCGACGTCGTCGCGCAGGTGCTCGGGAAAGACCGGGCGAGAGGTCGGCGTCAGCGGCAACGTCACGCCGACGGCAGCGGGAGCTGACCGGGTAGGTCTGGGAGCGGCTCCAGCGCCGCACGGGCTCGCTGATCCACCTGTGCGCTCACTTCCGATGCCATCTGCGAGCATTCCTCGATCGCCCGCAGCGCGCCGTCAGCGTTCAGCTGACCGGCCCGCATCTCTTCAACGGTCCGGCGCAGCGCCGCGCTGAGCTCGCTCAGGGAATCGCTCACGGCAGCTAGGTTATCGACCGAGGTGGCGGCAGTGCCGATACTCATCGGCGGTCACGGACTGACGGCGCGGTGCCGAGGCTCATCGCAAACCGTCCAGTGCCTCGTTGACGAGCGCGTCGGCGCGCGCGTTCTCGGCGCGCGGCACCGACCGAATCCGCCAGCTTTCGAACTGCTGGAGCGCCGCGACCGCCTCGGCGTGCAACGGCAGCATCGCGGGATGCTTGACCTTGTAGGCGCCGGTCAGCTGCTTGGCGACGAGCTCTGAATCGTTGATCAGCTCGATCTCACGCGCGCCGAGCTCCGAGGCGTGCTGGACGCCGCGCAGCAGCGCGCGGTATTCGGCGACGTTGTTGGTGGCCTCGCCGATCCGCTCCCCGAGCTCATCGACGGTCGTTCCGTCGGGCGCCGCCACGACCACGCCGATCGCGGCCGGGCCGGGATTGCCGCGAGCGCCGCCGTCGACGTGGATCACCAACCGGGAGTGCGCCCCGACGGCCTCGGTGCGAGACACGCCGGCTTAGCCGCCCAGCGCGAGGCGTCCGCGATCGTCGGCGGAGGCATTGATCTCTCGATCGACCTCCGACAACTCGTTGAGCTCATAGCCCTGATCGGAGACGCGCACATGGGGGACCTCGTCAGACAACTCGACCTGGTAGCGATACCAGCACAGCTCCCAGGAGACAACCAGGTTGACCACCGACGCGGTCGGGTCCGTCGGGTAGACCGCGACGTCCGGCAGGCCGAGCGACCGAGCGATGCCGGCGACCGTCTTGGGATGCTCGGAGCCGTTGAACAGCGACACCGCCGCCGCCGTCTTGTTCTCGACGCTGGTCGGAACCGCGCGAACATGGCGCGGCTCCCGGGGGCCGGCGTGGCGGGCCGGTTCGCGGCCCGCGGGCGCGTCGCGACCAGCGATGCTGCGCCGCCGACGGGGGGGCGGGCGCCGGTCAGAGGTTCCGGAACCACCCCGCGCGGGACCCCCATCCGGCCAATCCGGCGAAGCCGCCTGACCCGAGCGCGCCTCGTAATCGTCGAACTCGTCGTCGGGCTCATCGTCGAACTGCTCGGGCTCGAGCTCGCGGCGGCTGCGCAGCCGCCCCAGCAGTGAACGGCGGCTGTCGCCGCGCGAGCCCGTCTCGTCGTAGGCGGGCACCGTGCCCTCGCGCACCCAGCCGGCGTGGATCGCGCGGCCGGTGCACAGCTCGCAGACCTCGTGGCGAGTCCCGCCGTGCAGGTACACCTCGGCCCGTTCGCCGCGCAGCAGCGTTCTGCCGCAGATGTCGCACGAGATGTCGACAGCCGAGGTCCTAATTGACCTGGTACTCACAGGGAAGTCAGGCTACTACGCCTTCACCGCCTCCTGCCCGGCCCGCGCCTCGTCGACCACCCGTGACGCCAGGTGACCGGGGACCTCCTCGTATCGGGTGAACTCCATCGTGTACTCGCCCCGGCCCTGGGTGATCGCGCGCAGATCGGGTGCGTAGGAGAGCATCTCCGACATCGGTACCTCGGCTTTGATGTCGGTCAACCCGCCCGCGCCGGGCTCCATTCCCAGCGGCCGGCCGCGACGGGAGTTCAGGTCACCGATGACATCACCAACCGCGTCCTCGGGGGCGTTGATCGTCACCAGCATGATCGGCTCCAACAGCACTGGGGAGGCCTGTTCCATCGCCTGCTTCATCGCCTGCGAGCCGGCCACCTTGAACGCCATCTCCGAGGAATCGACCGTGTGATAGGAGCCGTCGAACAGGCGGACGCGCACGTCCTTGACCGGATATCCGGCCACGACGCCCGCCTCCATCGCCTCTTGGACGCCCTTCTCGACGGCCGGGATGAACCCGGTCGGGATCACGCCGCCCTTGATCGCGTTGACGAACTCGAAGCCGGTCGCGTTGCCGGGGTCGTCCAGTGGTTCGATCTCGATGTGGCAGTCACCGAACTGACCGCGGCCGCCGGACTGTTTCTTGTGGCGGCCGTGGGCCTTGGCCGATCCGCGAATCGTCTCCTGGTAGGGCACCCGCGGCGGCTTCAGCGTCACCTCGACGCCAAATCGCGATCGCAGCCGCTCGACGATCACCTCGACGTGCACCTGGGACAACCCGGCCACGATCTGCTCGCCCGTCTGCATGTCACGGTGCAGGTCGATCGTCGGATCCTCCTCCTGCAGCCGGCGCAACGCGCTGAACACCTTGTCCTCATCGCCCTTGGCCTTGTCGCCGCCGCCCGCCCCGATCGCGAACGCCATCACCGGCGCAGGGAGCTTGATCTGAGGCATCGAGATCGGTTCGTCGCGGGATGCGAGCCAATCGCCCGCGCGGGTCTCCTTGAGCTTGGCAACGGCACCGATGTCGCCGGGGCCGAACTCGTCGACGTGGACCGTCTCCGAGCCGTTGAACGTGATCAGCTGCCCGATCCGCTCCTTGGTATGGCTGCGGGTGTTGAGCGCCTGCGTGTCGTGGTCGATCACTCCCTGGTAGACGCGGAACAGGTTGATCCGCCCCGCGAACGGGTCCGCCCGGGTCTTGAACACGTACGCGAACAGCTCCTTGTCCTCGGAGGGCTCGAGTATCAGTTCGTCGACCTCCAAACCACCGTGCTTGACCGGTGACGGCAGGTCGTCGACGATCGCGTCCAACAGCCGGTTGGTGGCCAGGTTGCGCGTCGCGATCCCGCACGTGACCGGGAACAGCGAACCGTGATTGGTGCCGTCCTTGAGCGCGGCGACGATCTCCTCGTGGGAGATCTCATCGCCCTCCAGATAGCGCTCCATCAGCACGTCCGAAGTCTCTGAGACCTCGTCCATCAGCTTCTCGCGATACTCCTGGGCGCGCTCGGCCTCAGAGGCGGGAATCTCGATCTCCGCACAGTTGTCACGGCCGGCGCCCTCGTACGCGTAAGCCTTCATGTCGACCAGGTCGATCACGCCGGAGACGCCGAGCTCCGAGCCGATCGGGATCTCGGTCGCGACCACGTGCTGGCCGAACGCGGCCTTCAGCGAGTCCAGCGTGCGGAAGAAGTCGGCCCGCTCTCGGTCGAGCATGTTGACGAACAGCAGCCGCGCCAGGTCGAGCTCGCTGGCCCGGTCCCAGAGCCGGTTGGTGTGCACCTCGACGCCCATCACCGCGTCGATCACGAACACCGCCGACTCGCACACGCGCAGGGCGCCGAGGGCGTCGGCGATGAAACTGGGGTCGCCCGGCGTGTCAATCAGATTGACCTTCCGTTCCAACCACTGAAACGAGGACAGCGCCAGCGAGATCGACATCTGCCGCGCCTTCTCGTCCGGGTCGGAGTCCGACACGGTCGTACCGTCGACGATCGTGCCGAGCCGGTTGATCACGCCGGCTTGAAACAGGATCGCCTCGTGCAATGACGTTTTGCCGGTGCCGCGGTGGCCGACGAGGGCCACGTTGCGGATCCGATCCGCGGCCTTGTGCATGCTCAGCTCCTCTCACTCGGGTGAGTGATCCCCCGGCGCGTCGGCTGCGAGGAGCACTCGAACGCAAAGCGCGACTCTACCGCCCGAGCGTGTCCGCGTGTAGCGGCCGCGGTCCCGAGCCGGGGGACGCTCAGTCGAGCTCTGCGGCGAGCTTCGAACGCAATCGCAGCACCGCTTTGGTGTGCAGCTGCGAGACGCGAGATTCGGTGACGCCGAGCACCTCACCGATCTCCCGCAAAGTGAGGTTCTCGTAGTAGTACAGTGCTATGACGAGCTTTTCACGCTCCGGCAGCGCTGCGATCGCGTCCGAGACACGCTCTCGTAACTCAGATTCGTCGACCAACATCTGCGGGTCGGGCGCCCCGTGGTCCGCCAGCGTGTCCAACAGCGAGACCTGGTCGCCGCCGGCGTCGGTCCCGCTCCACAACTCGTCGAGCGCAACGATCGTCGAGTTCGCGATCTGGAGCAGGTGCTCGTGGAATTCGCTCGTGGTCGTCCCCAGCTCCGCCGCCATCTCGTCGTCGGTCGGCGCGCGCTGCAGCCGGGACTCGAGCTTGACGTTGACCCGCTCGATCTGGCGCGCGCGGGCCCGTACCGAGCGCGGCGCCCAGTCGAGCGTCCGCAGCTCGTCGATGATCGCGCCGCGGATCCGCGTCATGGCGTAGGTCTCGAACTTCGTCTCGCGGCCCGGGTCGTACCGCTCGATCGCCGAGATCAGGCCACCCAGGCCGTACGAGATGAGGTCGGCCTCCTCGACGTGAGCGGGCAGCGTTGCGCCCAGGCGACCGGCGACATACTTGACGATAGGTGAGTAAGCGATGACCAACCGCTCGCGGGCGCGAGCATCCCCATCGCTCTTGTAGCGCCGCCACATTTCATGGAGCTCTACGGTTTTGGCTTTAGTGTCCAGTATGGCCCACGTTCATCCTACGCTCGGGGATGCGAGGCCACATATGCGGTCCGAAGGCGATCTCGCTCCACCCGAGTGTAGACCTGTGTAGTGGAAATACTCGAATGACCGAGTAACTCCTGGATTGCACGGAGGTCGGCACCACCCTCCAATAGGTGTGTTGCAAACGAATGCCGGAGCGC
Organism: uncultured Solirubrobacteraceae bacterium; assembly: GCA_963743985.1. Classification (GTDB taxonomy): domain Bacteria; phylum Actinomycetota; class Thermoleophilia; order Solirubrobacterales; family Solirubrobacteraceae; genus Palsa-465. The sequence continues at coordinate 67,011 of CAVUSD010000026.1, forward strand.
ATGTGGATGTGCATCCGCCAGCGCGGGCGACTCACGGGCGGCCAACCGGGCCCACATGCGCAGCCGCCGCCGCACGTCCGAGGTCCCGAGTCGACGCCCCGACTTTGACAGGAACAGCGCGGTTTCTTCGCCGGCGCTGTGCTCCGAATCGCCGACTCGACACAACGCCGGCCGGCCGACCGCCAGGTAACGCTCGATCGCACGCAGTGCGTGCTCACCGGTGGGGACGATCCGGGTCTTGTCCCCTTTGCCGTGAACGCGGACGTGCTCCTCGTCGAAGCCGATCGAGGCGATGTCCAGCATCACGATCTCCTCGGCGCGCAGACCTGAGGCGTAAGCAAGCTCGAACAGCGCGCGGTCGCGCAGCGCCAGCGGCGTGGTCGCAGGGATCCGGTCCAGTAACCCCGCCACCTCGTCGGGCTTGAGCACACGGGGCAGCCGCTGCGGGCGTTTGGGGGCCGACAGCAGCTCGGCGGGGTTGTCGTTGCGCTCGCCGCGCGCCACCTGAATCGCCAGCAGTCCACGGAGTGAGGCGAGCTTGCGCGCGACCGTGGTGGGCGCCTGCCCGCGCTGTGAGAGCGTCGCGACATAACGCCGCAACGACCGCACGTCGATCAGCTGGGGCGCGAGGCCGGCGGAGGACGCCCAACGGGCGAACTGGACACAGTCGCTGGCGTAGGCGGTCCGGGTCTTGGCGGCGACCGCCCGGCGGCGCAGGTCCGCGTCGAACTGGTCGAGCGTCGCCTGCCAGGCAGCGGTCAGCGGCTCGGTGTCTGTGACGACCACGGCTCGAATATTCGCGGCGCACGGGTGCACGCCTGCATCGACCGACACAGATGCGCTCCGCGCGGAAGGCGACCGGTCCGCGAGCACCGCACTGCCAATCCGCCGCTCAGGAGCTGACGTCGACCAACGCGCCGACCGGCGTGTACGGGTAGATCGTGGCAGCCGCGGACAGCGGCATCTCGACGCACCCGTCGGACTGCGGGAACCCATAGGAGGCGCGGTCGTAGTAGTGCAAGGCGTCGCCGCCGTTGAAGTAGCTGACCCACAAGATGCCGGGATCGACGTACGTCGATCCGTCGGGATTGGTCCCGGACATCGTCGTCGATGGCAGGTGCTCGAACACCGGATAGGTCCCGAGCGCCGTGCCGCCGGCGGCGGCCGATCCGGTGTTGGCCGGCGTCGTGATGATCGTCTTGCCGCTGTGCCACAGCGTCGTGTACTCGCCCGAGTCAGCCTCGTGGACCATCGCGAACGTGTAGCCGAAGTGGCTGACCTGGCCGTGGACGTTGGCGTTGATCAGCGCCTTCCAGACCGCCGGCCCGAGCACGCCGTCGGCGGTCATGTCGTGGTCGGTCTCGAACATCATGATCGCACCCTGGGTGATGACGCCGGAGGCGCCGGGCTTCCACTGCTCGGTGAGCTGCTCGGGCGTGTTCGGGTACCGCCAGTGGAACGAGCCTTTCGGCGTGTTGACCGCGGCGTTCTCCTGGTCCGACGGGGTGTCGCCGACACCCTTGCCCGAGTACTTGAACGTGACGGGCAGATAGCCGAGACCGGCCAGGATCTGCTGCGCGCGCATGACCGAGCCGCTCGGAACCGTCCAGCTACCCGACGTCGCGGTGCCGGAGGTGCCGCCGAGCAGACGTACGCCGTTCGGCATCGCAATCTGCACATGCGCGTCGAGCCCGTATCCGTATCCGCTGGGGATGAACTCGAGCGAGTGGCTCGACATCCGCTTCCAGGTCCCGGTCGTGGCGGGTGTCAGCGTCGGCGTGTGCGAGCCCAGAACCTTGGATATCGGCTTTGAGAAGTTGATCGTGATCGGCGTCGTCGGATTGATCGTCGCACCGGGCTTGGGGCTGGCCACCGCAGTCGCCGTGCCGCCGCCCGGGAAGTAGCTGATCTGGGCGGTCGACGACGACTCCCAGGGGTAGATCTGGGCGGAGACGTAGAGGGTGCCGGCAAGGCCGCTGTGCGGCAGAGTGACCGACTTGCTCGGCGAACTCAGGACCTTGCGCGTCAGCTTGTTGGGCGAGCTGCCGTACTCGTAGGCCTTGACCGGCGACTTGAAGCTCAGCGTGAGCGGCCGGCGTTTGTGCAGGGTCAGATAGTGCGTCTGGGTGGACGCGGTCGGCGTCGTGTACTTGAGCGTCAGCGTCTGCGTCTTGCCCGCCAGCCACGCGATCCAGCCCGGCCGCTTGATGACGACACGGACCTTCAACGTCTCGTTGGCGGGGACCGGCTGCCGAGCGATGATCTCCGAGCCGACGACCTTGACCGGTACCAGTTTCTGCTCTCGTCCGCCGATCACCGAGACCGAGACGATCTTGCCACCGCCGAGCGGCATCCCGACCTTGGCGATGCCGTTCGCGTCGGACTCGAGGCTGGCCTTCGCGGACACGAACACCAGCGCCAACACGCCCAGCACGGCCACGGCGACGACCAGCAATCCGACCGGCAGCATCCATCGACGGCGGCGCTTCACGCCCCCGTGATCGATCGTTCCCCCGGTCGGTGGCGCCTGGAAACGGCGCGGCTCCGACGGCGGCTTCAGAGGAGAGAAGGTCGCCACGTCGCCGACGATGGTAGCGATCACGGCCGACTCTGTGAGCCGCCTTGTGTTAGCACTTCATAAATGCAAGCGGGTGTGCAGGGGGCCTGCCACGCGCCCTATTGCACCTTTTCTCGCAATCGTGCCGAAACCCTTTCGACCGCGCTGACCGGAGGCTCAGCCAGCGGCGTCGAGCCGCGGTGTCGCGTCGCTGCTCGGGTCGTCCTTGTCGGACTTGCGGGCGCCACGAGCGGCATCGCGCATTCTGGCCCGCTCCCATTGCGACAGCCGCCACAGGTCTCGCTTGACTCTCACCGGGTCCAGTTGGCGACCCGGGAGGTGCATGTTGGCGGTCGAGATCAGCCGCTGCTCGTCGCCGGTGAGCGCCATCCACTTGGCCAGCACGTCGTCTGAGTCCGGCAGCCGCGCGCTGCCGTACGGACGGGTCTCATCCGGAAAGGTGACGCAGTACTCGTTCAGCAGCCGATGGGTCTGCGCCAGGTAGGCGATGATCGCCTTGTGCGGATAGATCAGGTATGCGTAGGCCGCGCCGCCGGTGGCGTCGTCGTTGGCCGGTCCGGCCGATTCGCTGCCCCAGACCCGGATGAACCCCAGGTCCCGGTACATCGCCCACTCCTCCTCGTTGACGCACGACTGCAACAGCATCCGCGCCCGCTGCTCAGCGCGCCGTTCACGCCCGGGGTCGTAGCCGATGCCCTGGACGGGCGCCCGGCGCGCCTTGTGGCGCTCCCACCACTCGCCGGCGCGCGGCACCATCTCCTCGGAGAGCAGTGCCACCACGACCAACGCGGCAACGAGGAGCGCCAGCAGCACCGATCAGCCCGCCAGGGACCGCGCGGGTGCCGCAGGACGTGCGGACGAAGCCACTAGCGCCCGCCCGCCGCGCGCGGGAAGAAGATCACCCGGTCGGCGTCACGCGGGATCTCCTCGAAGGTCTTGACCATCTGCGCCTCGCGGCGGCCGGTCTCACCGGTCTGCGGCACCGCGGCCCAGAGCCCGGCATCCAGTTGGCGACGGAACTCTTCGATCAGCCGCAGCTCGTCGTCGGCGATCTCGACGTCGCCCTCGGCGAGCAACACCTCGCCGTGGCCGGGCTTCATCCTGAGGAATTGCACCCACGTGATTATGTCACGCTTAGGTCCGAAGGTACGCCGGCCCCGGCGACACGGCGGTGGCTCAGCCTCAGAGCGGCAGAATGCTGACCGGGCCGGGCCCGTGTCCGATCAGGCGCAGCCCATCGCGCACCGCCTCGGCGGCCGCACGCTTGGCCGCTCTGGCTGCGCTGAGCGGATCGTCGCCGTACGCGAGCCGGGCCGCCAGCACCGACGAGTGCGTGCACCCGGACCCGTGCGACGCGTCGGAGGCGTAGCGTTCGCCGGGGATCTCGATCGTCCGCACGCCGTCGTCGTAGACGTCGATCGGCTGCGCTCGATGGCCGCCGGTGACGACGACGATCCGCGGCCCGAGCGCGTGGACGTCGCGAGCGAGCTGTGCCGGGTCGACCTCCGCGTCGCCGTCGGTCAGGGCACGCGCCTCGGGCAGGTTCGGCGTGACCACCGTCGCGAGCGGCAGGATGCGCGCGATCAGCGCGTCCCGCGCCTGCGGCTGCAACAACGCCGCGCCGGTCTCCGAGACCATCACGGGGTCGACCACGATCGGCAGCGCGGGGTCGTCGGCCCGCAGTTCCGCGAGCGCCGCGGCGACGGCATCGATCGTCTCCGTCGAGCCGAGCATCCCGACCTTCACCGCATCGACGCCGATGTCGCGTGCGACCGCCCGCACCTGGGCGAGGATCATCTCCGGCGCGACCGCCTGGATCGCATCGACGCCCACCGTGTTCTGGGCGGTTATCGCAGTGATCGCGGTCATGCCGTGGACCCGGCAGGCGGCAAACGCCTTCAGGTCGGCCTGTATCCCGGCCCCGCCGCCGGAATCGGATCCCGCGACCGACAGCACCCTCGGGATCTCGCCCACGCCTCGCATTCCGCCCGGCGAGGCTACCGGTCGCCGACCGTCCGCTGGACGGCGACGGGTTTCTGGGCGGCCGTGGTGTTTGCGACCGGCGCGATCGAGCAGCGCACAAGCCCCGTCTGGGGTTGCGGGGAGCTTTCGGACGCGTGGAGACGCCTCAAGCTCCCAGCGTTCGGATACCCGGTAGAACCTCAGCATCCGGCGATCTCTCACCCGCCGGGGCCTCAGCATCCCCTCGACGTGACGTCCGCGCGACGATCACCCTGGACGCGAGCCGGTGACGCTCAGCCGACCGCCCGGGGAACGCCTGACGAGGCCGGCGAGCTCCAGCGCGGCGATCGCCTCGAGCCCCTGGGCCGGCCCGAGGCCCGCCTGGGCGAACGCCGCGGGGCCGTCGTGCCCCTCGTCGAGCGCGTCGAGCAGCGCCGCGTCGGCGGGGGCGAGCTGGGCCCGGCGCCCGTCGACGACCGAGCGCTCCCCCGGCCCGTACAACAGGTCGAGCACGTCCTGAGCGTCGGTGATCAGCTCTGCTCCACCTCGGATCAGCGCGTGTGGCCCGGCCGACAGCGGCGAGCTCACCTGACCGGGCACCGCACCCACGAGGCGTCCGAGCTGCGCGGCGTGACGCGCGCTCACGAGCGCGCCGGATCTCGCCCGCGCCTGGACCACGACGGTGAGCGTGCTCAGCGCGGCGATGATGCGATTGCGCGCTGGGAACATCCACTTCCGCGGCCGCACCCCGGGCGGCAGCTCGGACACGATGAGACCTGCGTGGCGGATCCCTGTGTACAGGCGGCGGTGGCTTGCGGGATACGGCCGATCGGCGCCGCCCGCAAGTACCGCGATGGTCCCGCAGCCCGTGTCTTCGCTGCGCCCCGTGACTGCGCCGTCATCGGCCGCCGCGTCCCCGCCGACCACCCCCGCCCCGCCGGCCGGGGCCACCGCGCCGGCTGCGACCACCCCGCCGGCCCGGGCCACCCCGCCGGCCCCGGCCACCCGGCCGACCGCGGCCGTCTCGCTGGCCACCGCCTCCAGCGCGCCCGCGTGGGCGGCGCCATCGACCCCGAGCGCCATTCCGCTGATGACCGTCACCCCGGCCGCGGCCAATGCGGACGCCAGCGACCGCGCCGTCTCGATCCCGTACGCCGATGCGCGACGCGCGCCGACGATCGCGACCGCCGGCTCGGCCGCCAGCGACGCCAGCCGCCGCGGCGAGCCGGCCAGGTACAGCGCCGCTGGTGGCGCCGACAGATCGAGCAGCTGCGCTGGATAGTCGACCGAGCATCGACAGACGACGCCGATCCCGGCGCCGGCCACCCGGGCCCGTTGCGCATCGGCGTCGAACCGCGTCAACTCCCGGCGCAGCTCGCCGGCGCGGTCGCCGGCGACCGCGTCGACCAGCGCCTTGTCTGGCTGCTCCAGTAGCTCATCGATCCGCGCCCGCACCGTCTCAAGGTGGCCGGCCAGCAGTTCGAGCGTCAGCCCGCGTCGCAGGCATTGGTCACAGGCATTCACGTCGACATCAGCAGCTCCGATGTCGACCGCTGGCGCAGGCTCAGCGCCAGCAGCACGTCGGACCGCCGGACGCGCTCGCGTCCGTCGAGGTCGGCGATCGTCTGCGCCACCCGGACGACGCGGTGGCGTCCGCGCGCGCTCAGCGCTCCCGCCTCGTACGCGCGGCCGAGTTGCGTCCATCCGTCGTCGTCCAAGCGCACCGAACGCTGCGCAGTGCGGGCGTCCATCTCGCCGTTGCACCGCGCCCCGCTGCCGTGCAGCCGCCGCTGCTGGCGCTCACGCGCCTCGCGCACCCGCCTCAGGGTCTGCTCCGAGCTCGTCCGCGGTGGCGCTCGCAGCTCGGAATCCCGCGGCCGACGGACGTCGACGAGCAGGTCGATCCGGTCCAGCAGCGGGCCGCTCAGCCGCCGCCGGTGACGGCGGAGGTCCAACTCGCCACAGCTGCACCGATCACCGACGCCGGCGTAGCCGCACGGGCACGGGTTGGTGGCGGCCACCAGCATGAACCGCGTCGGGAACAGCAGCGAGCGCTGTCCGCGGACGATCATGACGCCGCCGTCCTCCAGCGGCTGGCGCAACGCGTCAAGCGCCGGCCGCTGGAATTCCGACAGCTCATCGAGGAACAGCACGCCATGGTGCGCCAGCGTCGCTTCGCCGGGCCGCGGCGGCGAGCCACCGCCCGCGAGTCCCGACGGCGAGATCGTGTGATGCGGCGCGCGAAACGGCCGCGCCGTGATCAGCCCGTCGGCGTGCAGCCCGGCGACGCTGTGCAGCCGCGTGACCTCGATCGCGTCGCCACGGCTCAGCGTCGGCAGGATCGACGGGAGCCGCCGGGCGAGCATCGTCTTGCCCGTTCCCGGGGCGCCCTCCATCAGCACGTTGTGGCCGCCGGCGGCCGCGATCTCGAGCGCTAACAGCGGAATCTCGTGACCACGGACGTCGGCCAGATCGGCCGGCGCGGCCGGCGTGTTGGCACCTGCCTGCGCCGCCGGCATCGGCGGGGTCGGCTGACCGCGCAGTACGCCGGCGGCCTCGGTCAGGCTCCGCACCGGCACGACCTCGAGGCCCCCGACGAGCGCTGCCTCGCGAGCCCGCTGGCGTGGGACGAACAGTCGGGCACACCCAGCCTGCCGAGCCCCCTCGGCGACCGCGAGCACGCCCGGCGAGTCACGCAGTTCGCCGCCGAGCGAGAGTTCTCCGAACACCGCTATCTCCCGCAGCGCCGCGACCGGCACCTGCTCCGAGGCCGCGAGCAGCGCCAGCGCGATCGCCGCGTCGAACCCGGGGCCTGCCTTGCGCAGCGACGCCGGCGCCAGGTTGGCGGTGATCCGGCGGTCGAGGAACTTGAAGCCCGAGTTGAGGATCGCCGCGTGGATCCGATCACGGGACTCGCGCACCGCGGTGTCGCCGAGCCCGACGATCGTGAACGACGGCAGCCCGTTGCGGATGTCCACCTCGACCCAGACCTTCCGCGGCTGGACGCCGTCGATTGCGAACGTGATGACCCGGGCAAGCATCGTCGTCAACGCTACGCCTCGAGTCGTCAAAAGTGCTCCCACAATCGTCGCAAAAATGTGCCAATTGCAGGATTAATTGGAACACAACCGAGACGACTATGGACCCCGTTTTCACAGGATCAGCCGTAACGTGATGGGGCATGGACGAGCGTCTCCCGCAGGCCCAAACCCGGACCCATATCGAGCCCGACACAGGAGCGCCGCGACCCGACCCGCGCCGCCGCCTCGGGGCGCTCGGCGAGCAGCTCGCGGCCGAGCATCTGGAGCGGCTCGGCTACCGGATCGTCGGGCGCAACTACCGCACCCGATGGGGCGAGCTCGACCTGATCGCGCACGACGGCCGCCTGTTGGCGTTCGTCGAGGTCAAGACGCGCCGTGCCTCGGGCGGAGCCGGCTCGCCGTTCGAGGCCGTCAACCGCCGTAAGCAGGCCCAGGTGCGCCGGATCGCCGCCGGCTGGCTGACCGAGGTCACCGACCGGCCTCGTGCCGACGATCTCCGCTTCGACGTGATCGGCGTGACCGTCGACGGCGCCGGACGGCTGCTCGAGCTCGAGCACCGTGAGGGGGTGTTCTGAGCGGCCGTGGTGTCATGCGCCACACCCGCGCCGAGTGCCTCGGTGGCGGTCCGGGGCGGACGCGCACCGCTGTCCATCGTTCGGTCGTTGGTGGCAAAGTCCACCTATAGACGACTTTGCCACCACTCGCGGCTTGCCGCCTCAACCGGCGGACGCGTTGGGTCGACGGTTGGACGCGCTGGGTCGACGGTTGGACGCGCTGGGTCGACGGTTGGACGCGCTGGGTCGACGGTTGGACGCGCTGGGTCGACGCCGCTGGGTCGAGCGCCGCACGCGCTGGGTCGAGCGCCGCACGCGCTGGGCGGGGCGAGGCCCGCGCCCCGACCCCGACCCGCCCCGCCTCACGCGTAAGTGGTGGAAGGCCCCCTCGGTTGGCGACCCACCGGTACAGAGCGCCGCCCCTCGCGCTCCACAACCGATGTAACCCGTCAGGCGAGCTCGAGTTGCGTATACGCGGTCGATTGAAACGACATCCGGTGCAGCGGCGAGACGCCGAGGCGCTCGATCGCCTGGCGGTGCTCGGGCGTCGAGTAGCCGACGTGCTGGGCGAACTCCCAGCCGGGGTGATGCGCGTCGGCGCGCCGCATGTAGCGGTCGCGGGTCTCCTTGGCGAGGACCGAGGCGGCCGCGATCGCGGCGCTCTTGGCGTCGCCGCCGACGACCGCCCGCTGCTCGTGTCCGAGCTTGGCAACCGGGAAACCGTCCGACAGGCAGATGCAGCCGGGCACGGCGACCCGGGCGAGCGCGTCGCGGAGCGCCTTCAGGTTCGTTCGATGCAGCCCGCGGGCGTCGATCCCGGGCGCGCATCGCGAGACGATGCAGACGCGAGCGGCGATCTCCATGATCACCGGGTAGAGCTTGGCCCGGCCTTCGGGGGTCTGCTGCTTTGAGTCATTGAGGGCGCCGAGCGCGCGCGCCTGGGCGGGTCCGATCCGTTCGAGGTCCAGCAGCACCGCCGCCGCCACCAGTGGACCGGCCAGGCAGCCACGGCCGGCCTCATCGGCGCCGGCGACGAACCGGACCCCGAGCCCGCGGTCGAAGTTCAGCAGCTTGCGACCGGGCCGCGCGACCCGGCGCTTGTCCTTGGCGGTGCGAGCGGAGGCCCGGGCGGGGCGCGCAGAGTCCTCGGTTGCACGCTGGCCGTCAGACGGCCGCGCCGCCTGAGCGATCACCCGCTCAGACCGCTCCCCCCCAGCCTCGCTAGAGGGTTCCGATCCGGTCCGGGGGCCAGTAGGTGAAGAACGCCTCGCCGATGACCCACTTCTGCGGGATGGGTCCCCAGTAACGGCTGTCGTCGGAGTCGCCACGGTTGTCCCCCATCATGTAGTAATCCCCGGCCGGAACGACGATCGTCTTGCGGAAATTGCAGCCTTGACCGTCTGCCTGGGGCTCACAGGGGGCGATGTAGGAGTCTTTCTCACGGACGCCGTTGCGGATGACGTGCCCGTTGACGATGCGCAGACGGTCCCCCGGGAGGCCGACCACCCGCTTGATGAAGGTTTGCGAGGACTCCGCGCTGGTTGGCGTGTCGCATGCCTGCCCGCCCGTGCCGCCCTGGTTCGGATCGCCACAGGTCGCCGGCTGCGCATCGGCCCCGGCGGGCGGATGAAAGACGACGATGTCGCCGATTCCCGGGTGCGTTGACAGCCGGAAGGCAAGAATCCGCTGGCCGACGTGCAGCGTCGGTTCCATCGAGCCCGAGGGGATCTTGTAGGGCTTGACGATGAACGCCTGGATCAGGAACGCCAGGCCGACTGCGACCGCGACGGTCGCCACCAGTTCGATGAACGAGTGCAGCGGCGACTTCTGCTTCTTGGAGGTTCGCGATGCCATCAGCACTCCCGTCTACAACGTGCCGACACGGTCGGGCGGCCAATAGGTCAAGAACGCCTCGCCGATCATCCACGAGCGGGGCACCGGACCCCAGAAGCGGCTGTCGAGCGAATCGGGGCGGTTGTCGCCCATCATGTAGTAGTCGCCGGAGGGCACGGTGAAGGTCTTCGGAAACCAGCACTCGCCACCTCCATCGCACGGGATCGTGTAACTGTCGTGCTCACGGACGCCGTTGCGGTAGACGTGGCCGTTGCGGATCGAGATCTGATCGCCGGGCAGCCCGACCACCCGCTTGACGTACGTCTGGCCCGACTTGCGGTCGCCGACGGCGTCACAGGCCTCCGGGTTGGGGCGACCGGAACTGGTTATCCCCTCGTTCCCGTCGGCGCACGTCTCGGACGCGGGCGGGTTGAACACCCACACCTGGCCGACCTTCGGCCCGGAGAAGTCGTTACCGACACGGTCTACGAGGATCCGCTGGCCGATGTGCAGCGTCGGCTCCATCGATGCTGAGGGAATCTCGTATGGCTTCACGACGAACGCCTGTATCGCCAGCGCCAGGCCCAGCGCGACCGCAACGATCAAGACCAGCTCCGCCACCGTGCGCGGCAGCGGCTTGCGGGTCTTGGTCACACTATTCGCTGTCTGCGGCGGCCTCGCCGTCGGCGGTGGGTGCCGCCTCAGCGGCGGGAGCGTCGTCGGCCGACGCGGCGTCCGCGCCCTCCGAGACGGTCTCCTCAGCGGTCGCGCCCTCGGCGTCGACCGGCTCGTCGGTGTACAGCAGTTCGCGCTCGACGGCGATCTCGGGTCCGGCCGAGCGGCGCTCGCGCACCCGGGCGCGCTTGCCGACGCGTCCCCGCAGGTAGTAGAGCTTGGCGCGTCGCACGTCGCCGCGGGACGCCACCTCGATCCGCTCGATCTTCGGCGAATGCAACGGGAAGGTGCGCTCCACGCCAACTCCGAAGGACTGCTTGCGGACCGTGAACGTCTCCCGGACGCCGCTGCCCTGCCGCTTGATCACGACGCCCTCGAACACCTGAGTCCGTCGGCGCGTGCCCTCGATCACCTGAAAGTGGACGCGTAGGCGGTCGCCGGCGTCGAACTCCGGGACCCGGCGCAGCTGAGTGCGCTCCAAGCTGTCGATAACTGTGCTCATCGCAAAAGGAAACTCCGCTAGTCACATGGTCGCGTGCTGCGCGCGCAGCTCGCTCGCCGGGGCGTGCCGCGTTCGCGCGTCGCCCACCCCATGCGGCGGCTTATGGTAGCGCGTCGTCGCCGGCGCGATGCAGCTCCGGCGCCGCGGCGGGCGAGCCGCTGTCCCGGGCTCTGGCTCGGCTCTGGGCCAGGCGCCATTCCGCGATCCGGCGGTGGTGCCCGGACAGCAGCACCTCGGGCACCTCCCAACCTCGGTAGGAAGCCGGCCGCGTGTAGTGCGGATACTCGGGGCCGCCCTCGAGCGCGGCGCTGAACGACTCCTCGACCGCTGAGTCGCCATGTCCCAGTGCTCCCGGCTGCTTGCGCAGGACCGCGTCGCAGACGACCATCGCCGGCAGCTCGCCGCCCGCCAGCACGTAGCGGCCGATCGAGACGCGATCGGTCACGAAGTGATCGAGGATCCGCTCGTCGAATCCCTCGTAGCGGCCGCACAGCAACGTCAGCGCCGGCTCGGACGCCAGCTCGTCGACGAGCGCGTCATCGAGCAGGCGACCGCTCGGGTCCATCGCGATCACACGCCGTCGCTCGGCCAACGTCACCGGATCGGAGTCGTAGCGGGCACGCAGGGCCGCCTCGACGACGTCGATGCGCAGCACCATCCCGGCGCCCCCGCCGAACGGGGTGTCGTCGACCTGGCCGCCGCTCAGCGGGGTGTGGGCTCGGTAGTCGACGAACTCCAGCCGGTGCCCAAGTGCGACCGCGTTGGTGACGTGCCGTTGCGAGGCGAACCAGTCGAACGCCTGCGGGAACAGCGTGAAGACATCGATCTCCACCGTCCACCGCCCGGCCCTAGTCGTCCTCGCCCAGGAACCGCAGGTCGACGTCGATCGCGCGCCGCTCGATATCGACGCTGCGGACCGCATCCTGGATGAGTGGCACGAGCAGGGGCGGGGCGGCGGCGTCCTGAGACGTGCGGCGCACCTCGAGCACTTCACACGATGGCAGCGCCAGCAGGGCCGAGACGACGCCGACCGATCGCTCGCCGTCGAACACCGCGCAGCCCTCGAGATCCTCGGCCCACCACTCGTCAGGCTCCAGTTCGGCGACGTCGGCGCGCGCCACCATCAGCTCGGACCCGGTCAGCGCCTCGGCGTCCTCACGACGGACGCAGCCTTCCAGTCGCAGAATCGGCCGCGCTGCGTGCCCGGCCAACCGCGTCACCCGCCGTACCGATTCCCCGACCCTGACCTCCGAGCCGACGTCCACGCGAGCGATCACGTGCTCGACCACCCGGCCGACGTGGAAGCTGCCGTCGAGGCCGTGGGCACGGCCCACGGTTCCGGCCCGCAGCCACTCAGGGCCGGCGCCGGGAGTCACCCGTCGACGATGTCGACGAACACGCGGCGGCGATCCTTGGCGGCGGCCGCCTTGATCACGGTGCGCAGCGCTCCTGCGGTCCGGCCGCCCCGCCCGATCACCGAGCCATAGTCGTCGTCGTGAACCGACAGCTCGAGTACGAGCGAGCCGTCGCCCTCGGTCTGCTCGACGACCTGCACCGCGTCCGGGTGCTCGACGAGCCCCCGGGCCAGGAACTCCAGCAGCTCGCGCACCGGCGCTAACCGGTCAGGAGATGTTCTGCGTGCGCAGCAGCTTGCGCACGCTGTCGGACGGCTGCGCGCCGCGGGCGAGCCAGTCGCGGATCCGCTCTTCATCGAGCACGATCGTCGACGGATCGGTCTGCGCGTTGTAATGGCCGACGGTCTCGATCACGCGACCGTCGCGCTTGGAGCGCTGGTCGGCGACGACGACGCGCCAGATGGGATTCTTTCGCCCGCCGATGCGGGTCAATCTGAGTCTGACTGACATATGCGAGCGATCAGGTTAGCGTGCGCGCTCAGCGACCGCCCTGGCGCATCAGCGCACCAAGGTCCGGCATCTTGCCCTGGGCGACCTGGCGCATCACCTTGCGCGACTGCTCGAACTGCTTGATCAGCTGCTTGACGGCCTGCACGTTGGTGCCCGATCCCTTCGCGATGCGCAGCCTCCGCGAGCCCTTGATCAGCTCCGGATGGCGCCGTTCCTGGGGCGTCATCGAGAGGATGATCGACTGCAACCGGTCGAAGTCCCGTTCGTCGATGTTGACGTTGCGCAGCTCCGCGCCGATGCCCGGGATCATGCCGAGCAGATTCTTGAGCGGGCCCAGCTTGCGGATCTGGCGCATCTGGTCGAGGAAGTCGTCGAGCGTGAACTCGGACTTGCGCAGCTTGCGCTCGAGCTCGGCCGCCTCGGTCTCGTCGTACCCCGACTGCGCCTTCTCGATCAGGGTCATCACGTCGCCCATGCCGAGGATCCGCTGCGCCATCCGGTCGGGGTGGAAGCGCTCGAACTGGTCGAGCTTCTCTCCGGTCGAGGCGAACAGAATCGGCTTGCCGGTGACGGCCTTGACCGACAGCGCGGCGCCGCCGCGGGCGTCGCCGTCGAGCTTGGTCATCACGACGCCGTCGAAGTCGACCACCGCCGCGAACTGCTCGGCGACGTTGACCGCGTCCTGGCCGGTCATCGCGTCGACGACGAGCAGGATGTCGTGCGGCTTGACCGCCTTCTTGATCTCCGCCAGCTCGTCCATCAGGTCGGTGTCGACGTGCAATCGACCGGCGGTGTCGACGATCAGCACATCCTTGCCCTCGGTGCGAGCTCGGTCGGCCGCCCACTTGGCGATCTTGACCGGGTTCTCGTCGGTGCCCTGCTCGTAGACGGCGACACCGACCTGCCCCGCGAGCTTGACGAGCTGGTCGACCGCCGCCGGGCGGTACACGTCGCAGGCGGCGACGGCGACCGACGAACCCTGGTCCTTCAGGTACCGGGCGAGCTTGCCGGTGGCGGTCGTCTTACCCGAGCCCTGCAGCCCCGCCATCAGCACGATCGTCGGCGGGCGCGGCGAGAACGCCAGATCGCCGGCGGCGCCACCCATCAGCTCGGTCAGCTCATCGGAGACGATCTTCACGACCTGCTGGCCGGGATTCAGCGCACCGACGATGTTGGCGCCGAGCGCCTTCTCCTTGACCGAGCTGGTGAAGCTGCGGACGACCTTGAAGTTGACGTCGGCCTCCAGCAGGGCGAGCCGGATCTCGCGCATCGCCGCATTGATGTCGTCCTCGGTCAGCGTGCCGCGCCCGCGGACGTCCGCCAGGGTGGCTTGGAGCTTCTCTCCGAGTGAGTCGAACATCGAACGAGAGTCTAGGCGCGCGTGGCGCTCAGGAGACCAGTGCGCGCGCGAACTCGCCGGCGTCGAACGGGCGTAGGTCCTCGAGCTGCTCACCGACGCCGATCAGCTTGACCGGAATCCCGAGCTCGGAGGCGATGGCAAGCGCGATCCCGCCCTTGGCGGTGCCGTCGAGCTTGGTCAGCACGATCCCGGAGACGTCGATCGCCTCCGAGAACAACTTGGCCTGGCGCAGCCCGTTCTGCCCGGTGGTGGCGTCGACCGTCAGCAACGTCTCGTGTGGCGCCTCGGGGATCTGCTTGGCGATCACGCGCCGGACCTTCGTCAACTCGTTCATCAGGTTGTCCTGGGTGTGCAGGCGCCCGGCGGTGTCGATCAGGACAACGTCAGCGCCCTGACGGCGTGCCTGGTCGATCGCGTCGAACGCGACCGAGGCCGAGTCGGCGCCGAGGCCGCCCTTGACGAATCCGACCTCGGCACGCTGAGCCCAGATCTCGAGCTGTTCGACAGCGGCAGCGCGGAACGTGTCGCCCGCGGCCAGCACCACCGAGCGGTTGAGCTCCTTGCTCAGGTGCCAGGCAAGCTTGCCGAGCGTCGTCGTCTTGCCGGTGCCGTTGACACCCGCGACGAGGATCACCGTCGGCTCGGCGCGGAGATCGATCCGGTCGTCGCCGGTCTTCGCGATCTCGGTCAACAGCTCGATCAGTCGGTCCGACAGCTCCTGGCCGCCGGTCAGCTTGTTCTCGGTGGCCTCCTGCTCGAGCTGAGCCACGACCTTGGCGGTCGTCGAGGCGCCGACATCGGCGTAGATCAGCGCCTCTTCGAGGCGTTCCCAGGTCTCGTCGCTGAGGTCCTCGAACAGCGTCGCCTGGATCTCTGACTGCAGCGCCTGGCGCGTCTTGCGCAAGCTCTCACGCAGCCGCGCGAAGCGCCCACCCCGCCGCTTGCCCGGCTCCTCGGCCGTCTCAGGCCCGGCGCCGTCCCCCGACGGTGGTCCGTCGACGATGAAGATGTCTGACCAGTCGCGCGCCATGCCGGCGGCGACGTTACCAGCGGCCGGGCCCGCCGCCCGGGGGCGACGGGTACAGTCACCGCATCCGAGCGGTGGGGGTGACAGCGATCGCGGTGGTGGTGCTGGCGGCGGGATGCGGCTCGAGCGCTCAGCGGTCTTCCGGAACGGCGCAGACGACGCGCGAGCAGCCGTCGTCGACGAGCAGCTCCTCGTCGAGCCGCCTCTCCTCGACCACGACCAGCGCCGTTCCCAGGGCCCATCCTCAGGCGGTCGAGCCGACCGCCGGCCAGGCCGGCTCCGGAACGACTGCGGCGACCTCGACCGCGGCGCAGTCGACGCCGTCGGGGCATCCGAAGCTGACCGGTCCGGCAAGCATCACCCGGGCTCCGGCGAAGGGCGCTCCCACCACCGCTCAGATCCGCCAGGCACTCGTCTCGTTGCAGGCCACCAAGCGCCGCTACCAGCTCGAGCATGTCGACACCGGGGGCGCGGTCGTGGACGCCGCCACGCTCCCGCCCGGGCCGTGGTACACGAGCATCGCGTCGTTCTACGGGGCGCCCCTGTTCGGCAACGGCGTCGCGTGCGGGGGGATCCTGCACCCATGGACGCTCGGGGTCGCCAACAAGACGCTCCCGTGCGGGACCAAGGTGGTGTTCCAGTACGGGAGCCGGGCGATCGAGGTCAAGGTGATCGACCGCGGGCCCTACATCGCCGGTCGCGAATGGGATCTCACGGCCGCGACCGCGGTGGCGCTGCACTTCCCCGGGCTTGGGCCAGTGCGCTGGCGGATCGTGCGGTAAGCGCCCCGCCCGCCCGCGTTCAGGCGGCCTGCTGCTCGGGCCGCGGCAGCTTGCGCGAGATCACCTTCGAGATCCCGTCGGAGCCCATCGACACTCCGTACAACGAGTCCGCCGCCTCCATCGTCCGCTTCTGGTGGGTGACGACGATGAATTGCGCCCGCGACGAGTACTGCTCGAGCAGCGTCAGGAACCGGGTGATGTTGAGATCGTCGAGCGCCGCCTCGACCTCGTCGAGGATGTAGAACGGGCACGGCCGCGCCAGGAACACGGCGAACAGGAACGCCAGCGCGGTCATCGACTTCTCCCCGCCCGACAGCAACGACAGCCGCTTGGGATCCTTGCCGGCCGGAGTGATCTCGATCTCGACCCCTTCGAGATCCTCCGCCTCCAAGCCGGGATCATCGCTCTCGCCGGCTCCCTCGCCGGCGTCGTCGGACGCCTCGCCGTCGTCGTCGCCGGACTCAGGCAGCGGTTGACCGCCGATCACGGACGCGGGCCGCCCCCCCTTCTCGCGCTCGGCGACGAGCGTGAGCCGCCCCTTGCCGCCCGGAAACAGCTGGCCGGCCAGCTCTTCGAACGCGGCCGC
Source organism: uncultured Solirubrobacteraceae bacterium (assembly GCA_963743985.1). Lineage (GTDB taxonomy): Bacteria > Actinomycetota > Thermoleophilia > Solirubrobacterales > Solirubrobacteraceae > Palsa-465. Next base: position 83,776 of record CAVUSD010000026.1, read on the forward strand.
GGTGGCGGTGAACGTCTGCTCGAAGGTCTCCTTGATCTGGCGATCGATGTCGACGATCAGCTTCTGCAGTTCGCGCAGCGAGCTTTCCAGATCGGTGCGCTGGGCCTCGAGCTCCTCGACGTGCTCGAGCGCCTCGGCGTACTCCTCCTGGGCGAGCGGGTTGACCGGTCCGAGCTGCTCACGCCGGCGCCGCACGCGCTCCAGGCGAGCGGAGAGCGTCTCACGCTGGTCGTCGGCCAGCGGCTCGGCGGCCGGCTCTGGCTCGAGTTCGAGACGCGCGGCGATCTCCTCGAGCTCGGCGCGGGACTCGGCGACGTGATCGCGGCTGCGCTCGAGCTTGATCTCGGCCGCGGTCAGCGCTTCGTTGCAGGCGCTCACCCGCTGGTGCAGACCCGCCTCCTGCTGGGCACACTCGCGCAATTGCGCGCCGGCGTGCTGATCGGCCTCACGATCACGAGCCAGCGCCGACTCGAACTGGGCCAGCAGCTCGCCGACCGCCGCCGCGCACTCGCGCAGAGCCGCCAGCGCCTCGTCGACCTCGGGAATCAGCGCCTCGTCGCGTGTCGCCGAGGCGGTCTGCTCCCGGAGGCGACGCTCGCGGTCAGAGCGCTCACGCGCCACGCGATCGAGCATCGCGCGCTCGGCCGTCAGCTGCGCGCTCAACTGCGCCCGCCGGTCGGCGCCGGGGCCCTCGTCGGGCGCGGCCCGCCGACGCTCGATCTGCGCCGCCACTCGACGGCGTTCCTCAACCGCCTCGTCGTGGGTCCGGACGGCAGTGCGGTGCGCACCGACGAGCCGCTCGCGCTCGGCGTCAGCGGCCGCCGCGGCCGCAGTGGCGCGGTCGACAGCGCCGCGGGCGTCGAGCTCGGCCTGAGCGGCGCGCTCGGACTCCGCGACCAGTTGCTGACGGCGGTTTCGCTGGGCCAGCACGCGGTCCTCGCCGACCGCGGGGGCTTGGCGAAGCTCACGCGCGCGGGCGCTCCACACGCGCCCGGTGCGGGTGACCGCAACGCCCGTGAACTCGTCTGGACAGTCGTCGAGGCGATCGAAAACCCACGTGTCGGCCAGCAGACGTCCGACGATCGCCAGCGTCGAGGCGTCACCGCGGACGTGGTCGAGCAGCCGTTCCGCGTCGGCCGACGGCGGGCTCACCGGTACGCCGGCGAACGTGTCAGATCCGGCGACGAGCGCTCGGCCGCCGTCGCTGCCCGCACGGTCAAGCAACGCCCCGCCGGCGTCGGTGCCGTCGACGACCGCCGCCGTCAGGCGGCCGTCGAGCGCGGCCGCGACCGCCAATTCGTAGCCGGGCGCAACGTCGAGCGAGTCCGACAACGACGTGGCGCCCCGGATCGCGCCGGCGTGATTGCGCAGGAACTGGTTGACCGCCGCGAGCTCCCCGCCGACGCGGGCCGCCTCACGCCGCGCCAGTTCGGCGCCCCGTTCGGCTTCCCGGATCGCGCCCCGGGCGGCCTCGGCGCCCCGGTCGCCGACGCGTCGCTGTTCGAGCGCCGCGGCGACGGTCTGTTCCGCGGCGGCGATCCGCTCAGCGGCCGCTGCGAGCTCTGACTCGAGCACGCCCAGTTGGCGGGCTAGTTCGGCCTGACGATCGCGCTGTAACGCCTCCAGCTCCGCTTCGAGCTCCTGGATCCGAGCCGCCGCTTCGGGATCTGCGCGGTCGGCGGCCAGCTCGGCCTGCAGCGTTGCCAGCACGTGCCGTGCCTGCTCCAGGCGGTGGGCGACCCGGGCCCGGGTAGCGTCGATCGACTCGATCCGGTACTGGACTCGCTCACGGGCGGCGCGAGCCGTGTGCGTCCGGTTTGAGAGCTCTTCGCGCTGTGCGCTGCGTGCGCGCAGCACCTCCTCGGCCTGTTGACGGCGGATGCCGACGGTCTTGAGTTCGGCCTCGAGCTGCGCGCGCTCGGCGCGGACCCGCTCGGTCTGCGCCTGGGCGGCATCGCTGTCCAACGTGCGTGCCCGCAGCGCGTCGCGGACCAGCTCCCAGCGGATCTCCAACGTCTGACGCTCGAGGCGCTCGTGCAGCTCGGCCGCCTCGGCCTGGCGCTTGAGCGGGCGCAGCCGTGAACGCGCCTCACGCTCGACGTCCAGCGCCCGATCGAGGTTGTCGTGGGTGCGCTCGAGCTTGAGCTGCGCGCGACGCCGGCGCTTGCGGTGCTTGCCCAGGCCGGCCGCCTCCTCGATCAGCAGTCGCCGCTCACGCGGCTTGGAGGTGACCAGCGACTCGACCCGTCCCTGCGAGATGACCGAGTGCATCTCCTTGCCCAGGCCGGTGTCGGACATCAGCTCGAGCACGTCGATCAGCCGGCAGCGGGCTCCCGCCAGGCGGTACTCGCCCTCTCCCGAGCGGTCCAGCCGGCGCACGATCGAGATCTCGGAGATGCCGAGCCCGAGCGACTGCTCGGAATCGTCGAGCACGAGCTCCACCTCGGCCGCCGGCGCGGCCTTGCGCCCCGGCGCGCCGCCGAAGATCACGTCCTGCATCGACTGTCCGCGGACGGCGACCGGCGACTGCTCGCCGAGCGCCCACAGCACCGCGTCGGTGACGTTGGATTTGCCGGAGCCGTTGGGGCCGACGATCACGCTGACGCCGGGGCCGAACTCAAGTCGGGTCCGATCAGGAAACGACTTGAAGCCCTTGACCGACACCGACTTCAGGTACATGGCCGGCTCCGTCCGCCGTCGCCGCGCGGGCTCATGCTTCGAGCTCCAGCATCGCCGTTCGGGCCGCCTGCTGTTCGGCGTCCTTCTTGGAGCGACCGGTGCCGGTCGCGATCTCGCTCCCGTGGATCTGTGCCGCGACGGTGAACGTCCGGTCGTGCGGCGGCCCGGTCTCGTGCACGACCGCGTAGATCACGGTCTCGCCGCGCCGCGCCAGCCGCTCCTGCAGCGCGGACTTGAAATCCACCGGATGTTCCAGCGCCTCCTCGATCTCGGGCGTGAACGCCTGCACCACTGCCGCGGCGGCGACGTCGTAGCCGTGCTGCAGATAGACCGCGCCGATCACCGCCTCGATTACCGACGCGAGCACGCGCTCGGTCGCGATCAGCGCCTCGACCGTCGGCGCCACCGCCTCGGGCACCGCGGCCCGCAGCCGGTCCGGCACCCCGAGCCGCTCGGCGACTTTCCGGCAGGACTTGCCCGAGACGGTCTGCGCGCGGATCTTCGTCAGCCGACCGGGGCCGTACTGGTCGGGATCGAGACGTGGGAACAGATGCGTGGTGATCGCCAGGCCGAGCACGCTGTCGCCCAGAAACGCCAGTCGCTCGTAGGACTCCGAGCGCTTGTCGGTCCACGAGGAGTGCATGAACACCGGTGCGGCCAAGTCGGCGGCCAACCCGTCGAGCAGTTCGCGTAGCGCATCTGCGGACTCCGTATCGCAGCCTCCGGGCTGCACGAGCTCGTTGCCGACGGTCACGCAGGGTCAGCGCCCGGGCTCGCGGCTGCCGACTGCGCCGCCACCGTGGTGGCGTCGCTGGAGAGCACGAAGTCCACCGCCTGGCCGACGGTCAGGATCCGAGCGGCTTCCTCGTCGGAGATCTTGACGCCGTAGGAGTCCTCGAGCTCCTGCACGAGCGTGTACAGATCGAGCGAGTCGGCCTCAAGATCCTGGCGAAAACGCGTGGTCTCACCGACCGAGGCCGGATCGATCTCCAGCTCGTCGGCGAGGTGCGCGCGAATCAGCGAAAGGACCTGCTCTCGATTCATAGCCGGTCCACCGTAGCCAGCCGAGCGGACACATTGTCAAGCAGCACCGTCTTCCTCCTCTCCCCCGACCGCCGGACTGCGCAGGGCACCGGCGGTGGCCAGGGTCGACCGCACGGCGCTGATCACATCTTCCTCCACCCCGTGGGCGGCGACCTCGATCGCCCGCTGAAAGCCACGGCGGGTGAACCGTCCGTGGGCGACCACGCCGAGCCGGCGCAGGCCGAGCAGATACGCGCCGCCGGGCCGTTCGGGGTCGATGTCGTCGCGCAGGCGCCGCATCGCGGGCTTCAGCATCCGGCCGCCGAGCTTGGCGCGCCGTGAGCTGACCTCGGCGTCGTGGACGCCGCGCAGGGTCCGGTCCGACACGCCTTCGATCAGCTTCAGCGTGATGTTGCCGATGAACCCGTCCATCACGACGACATCGGCAATGCCGTCGGTGATGTGGTTGCCCTCGATGTTGCCGATGAAGTTCAGGCCGGTGCCGACGCTGCCGGTCAACTGCTCGTGCACGTAGACGAGGTCCGGCGTGCCCTTATTGGGCTCCTCCCCGTTGGACAGCAGCGCGACCCGCGGGCGCTCGCAGCCGAGCACCGCGTGCGAGAACGCCGAGCCCATGTGGGCGAACTGGACGAGATGCTCGGGCCGGCAGCTGACGTTGGCGCCGACGTCGAGCAGCAGCACCGGCGGGCCGTCGAGCATCGGGAGTGGCAGCGCCAGCGCGGGCCGGTAGATGCCGCGGTCGCGTCTGATGTTGAACAGGCCCGCGGCCAGCGCCGACCCGGTCGAGCCGCCCGAAACGAGCGCTTGGGCCTCGCCCTGGGCGACCGCCTTGGCGGCGCGCACGATCGAGGCGTCCGGAGTGGAGCGGACCGCATGGGCAGGGTCGGACGCCTTGGCGATCGATACGGGCGCATCGATCACGGTCACGCCAGGACCGACCTCGCCGATCTCGTCGGCCGGCCCGTACAGCAATACCTCGATCGCGCCGGCGGCCGCTGCGTTCGTCGCGCCTGCGGCGACCTCGGCGGGTCCCAGGTCCGCCCCGCCCGCGTCAACGGCGACGGTGACCATCGGTGCGGAGGGTCAGTCCGACTGCTGCTCGGTCCCGGCGACGACCTCACGGCCCTTGTAGCTACCGCAGACGGGGCAGACCCGATGCGGACGGCGAGGGCTGTGGCACGTCGGGCACTCGTTGTAGACCGGCTTGGCCAGCTTGTGCTGGGCGCGGCGCTGAGCGGTGCGGGCGTGTGACTGTTTCTGCTTGGGGACGGCCATCGAACGCAGCAGGCTAGCACGCGCCCCCGTGAGCCGCGATCGGGCAAGCTGGTGAGATGACACAGTCTGGCAAGCCCCGCAAACGGGCGGTCCGGGCGACGGTCCGGGGCGCCGTCGACGGGCCGGCAACGCTGACCGCCGTCGTCGCCGGCGCCGAAGCGAGCGGTGCCCTGGGCTGGGTGCGCAACGACGGTGACGGCCTCGTCCGCGCGCATCTTGAGGGCGTCCCGGACGCAGTCGACGCGGTCGTCGCGGTGATCGCCGACACGGCGGGCGCAGCCGAGCCCGAGGTCGAACGCGTCAAGGTCGAGGGCCACGAGCAGTTCGCGATCCGCGGGGTCAGCGCGGGACGGTTCGTCGTCGCCGAGCACCAGGCCACCGCCCACCACTACGACTTCCGGCTCGAGGTCGACGGCGTGATGCGCTCGTGGGCCGTGCCGCGCGGCCCGACGCTTGACCCGGCGGTCAAGCGGCTGGCGGTGCAGGTCGCCGATCACGATCTCGACGCCAACACCAGCGAGCGGCCGCCAACCGCGGACGGCCACGGCGCGATCGTGTGGGACCGCGGCGAGTACGAGCAGGGCGGTCGAGTCCCGTGGCCCGAGGCGCTCGAGCGCGGCCACGCCGTGTTCGTGCTGCACGGGGCGAAGCTCGAGGGTGGCTTCGCGCTCCAGCGGACCGGCCGCGGGGACCCGCCTCAGTGGCTGTTGATCAAGCGCCGCGACGAGTGGGCACGGCCCGGCTCCGATATCACGGCCGAGCGGCCCGAGTCGGTGATCAGCGGCCGGACGTTGGGCGAGCGCTAACCGTCGAGACGGAGCTCTGAGAGCTTCGCCCAGCGAGGATCTGGCGGAGCCTCGTGACCGTGATCGGGGCCGGCGTCGTTGAGATTGACACCGCAGATCGAGCACAGGCCGAGACAGTCCGGGCGGCACAGGAGCAGCGCCGGGATCTCCAGCACGAGCGCGTCGCGGGCCCAGTCGCGCAGGGCCAGCTCGACCGGTGCTTCTTCGGAGACGTACGGCGACTCCAGATCCTCGCCGCCACCGGGCTGGGAGACCTCACGGGCATCGATCACGAACGTCGGGGCCGCGTCGCCGAGGCAGCGCATGCACGGCCCGGTGACCGCGACCTCGAACCGCAGCCGCAGCGCGTAACCGTTGGCGGTGGTCCGTGAGACATCGAGTCGCACTCCGACCACCTCAGGCTCGGTCTGATACGGCTCGCCGCTGAACTCAAAGCCGCCGAGCGCAACCGAGAGATCGAACCGACGGCCCTCGCCGGAGTTCATCCGTAGGCCGCCCAGATCGAAGGTGTCCGCGAGCTGCTCCATCGAATCGAGAATATCTGCGCCGCTGGAGCTCGACTCTCGCTGCCTATCGCCTCTACGCTTGCCGGTGTGTCGGACTGGTTTGAGAGCTACGGATTTGCCGAGGTGTTCCCGGAGCTGTTGATCGGCGCCTACCCGCTGGACGCCGCGGACGTCGGCGAGCTTGCCGCGAGTGGGGTGCGACGCGTGCTGAACCTGGCGCAGGACGCCGAGTACGAACCGGCGCAGCGGGCCGCGGTCGAGGCGGCGCTGGCCGGACACGGAATCACCGAGGTTCGGCTCGGCATCCTCGACTTCGGGCAGCTGCCGACCGACCGGCTCGATTACGCGGTCGGCACGGTCGTCGCCTGGATGGATGAGGGCGTCCGCAGCTACGTGCACTGCCGCGCGGGCTGGCAGCGGTCGGCCTCGGTGGCGGCGGGCGCGGTCGCCGTCTTCAACAACGTCGAGATCTCGACCGCGCTGGAGTGGGTCCGCTCGCGCAAGTCGACGGCCAACCCGCTCGCCCACCAGCGTGCGGACCTGCTCGACTGGTGGTTTCTCCGCGGCCGTCAGCAGGCGGCGGCGCATGCAGCCGCCGAGGCGCGCGAGCACGCCCCCGCGGGCTGACCCGCCCGCCGGCTCACTCCGCCGCCCGCAGCCTCCGGGCCGCCACCTCGTCGCTGGTCGCCACCGAGCCGCCGAGCTCCAACTGGGACTCGGCCAATTGCACCCTTCGCGCCGAAAGCGCCACGCGCTCGAGCTCGGGCAGCTCAGCGGACTCGGCGACGACGCCGTGGTCGGCAAACCGCCGCGCGCCCGGCAGAACCCGCGCCTCGTAGGAACCGATCACCTCGTTGTAGGCACGCACCGCGCCGTTGAGCCGCGTTCCGACCGTCGACAGCAGGGTCGACAGCTTCACCAGCCGGGCGTGCAGATCGCGCCCGAGCTCGGACACGGCTTGAGCGGATTCGGCGACACGCTCCTGCTGCCAGCCGTAGGCGACCGAGTGCAGCAGCGCGAGCAGGGTCGTCGGTGTCGCGATCACCACCCGCTGGGCCATCGCGTCCTCCAACAGCGACGGATCGGTCTCCAGCGCGGCGCCGTACAGATGCTCGCCGGGCAAGAACATCACCACGAAATCCGGGCTTGACTCCAAGCGCGACCAGTAGGCCTTGTCGGCCAGCTGCTTGACGTGCTTGCGCAGCAGCCGGGCGTGCGCGCGCAGAAACGCCTCCCGCTCGGCCTCGTCGCGCGCCTGGTGGGCATCGAGCACGGCCTGGAGCGGCGCCTTGGCGTCGACGACAACGTGCTTGCCCCCGGGCATGCTGATGATCAGATCCGGCCGCAGCGTCGACTCATCGCCCGACAGCGACGACTGCTCGACGAAATCGCAGTGGCGGATCATGCCGGCGGCCTCGACGACGTTGCGCAGCTGCATCTGCCCCCACTGGCCGCGGGTGTTGGGTTTGCGCAGGGCGGTCACGAGGGCGCCCGTCTCGGTCCGCAGCCGCTCGCCGGAGTCGGCCAGCGCCCGCAGCTGCGCCTCGAGCCGGCCGCGCGACTCACGACGCTCCTGGTCGAGTGCGAGCAGCTTCGAGTCGACCCGGCCAAGCTGCTCCTTGATCGGCCCGACCAACTGCTCGACCGCCACGCGGCGCTGCTCGAGCTCGCCGTCGGCCTTGGCCTGGGCGGTCTGCTGCTGGGCCCGAGCCATCTCGGTCAGCTGCGCGATGCTCGACTGCAGCGCATCCGCGCTCAGCGCCTTGAACGACTCCCCCAGCTGACGCTGGGCATCCTGCACGGTCGCCAGGCGCTCGGCTGCCCGGTCGCGCTCATGCGACAGGTCGGCGCGCGCCTGCACGAGCTCACGGTCGAGTTCAACGGCTCGATCGGCCTGCAGCACCAGGCCGCGCAGTCGAGGCCGCAGGGCCACCAGCACGATGCCGGCGCCGATCACGACGCCGACGATGAGGAAGAGGATCTCCATGGGCCGACAAGCGTCGCGCGGCCGCCGGACGGATCGCAAGAATGCTTGCATGGCCGCCCACCCAGTCCGCCTGCGACTGTCGATTCACGGTCGGGTCCAGGGAGTGTTCTTCCGGGACTCGGTGCGACGGACCGCGGCCGAGCACGACGTCAGCGGGTGGGCGGAGAACCTGGCGGACGGTTCGGTCGAGGCCGTGCTCGAGGGACGGCGCGAAGCCGTCGACGCAGTGGCGGCGTTCTGCCGCCGTGGGCCTTCCCACGCCCGAGTGGATCGCGTCGAAGAGCGCGAGGAGCCCCTCGAGGGGCTGCGCGGGTTCGAGATCCGCTAGGCGCGGCCGGCTCGACGACCGGCGCCCGTCAGACTTCGACCGGTTCGTCCTTGCCGGCCAGGCGATCGCGGCCGCGCTGCACGGCCGCGATGAACTTCGACAGGTTGACCTCGAGCGTGTTGAGGATCTCGTCGGCGTAGTCCTCGGCACCGAGTCGGATCTCGCGCTCTCGCGTCCGAGCGTCCTCGATGATGTCCTCGGCGGCGCGTTCGGCCTGCTTGGTGACTTCCTCGTCGGAGATCAGCCGTTCCTGACGGTCACGGGCCTCCTTGACGATCCGCTCGGCCTCGCGCTTGGCCTCGGCGAGCATCTCCTGACGCTCCTTGACGATCCACCGCGCCTGCTTGATCTCCTCGGGGATCGTCGCGCGCATCTGGTCGAGGATGTCGTAGATCTCCTCCTTGTCCACGCGAACCTGGTCGGTCAACGGGACCGGCTTGGCGTTGTGGACGAGGTCGTCCAGCTTATCGATCAGTACCAGGACATCCATCTAGCGCACCTCTGTTTCGTCAGCGGCCGAGTCGTTCCTTCAAGGCCCGAGCGACTTCCTCGGTGACGAGGTCGTCGATCTCCCCCCCAAAGGTCGCGAGCTCCTTGACACCGCTCGATGAGATGAAACTGTACTTGGGTGAGGCCATCAGGTAAACGGACTCGATTTCTGGGGCCTGCCTGCGGTTGAGCTGGTTCATCTCCAGCTCGTACTCGAAATCGGAGATCGCACGCAAACCCTTGACGATCGCCGTCGCCCCCCGCTCACGCGCGAAGTCCACCAGCAGCGTGCTGAAGGTCTCGACGGTGATGTTGGGCAGCGAGCTTGTCGCGTTGCGCAGGAATGCCACGCGCTCGTCGGCGCTGAACAACGTCGCGCCCTTGCGCCACGGCAGGTTCACGACCGCCACGAGGACGTCGTCGAACATTCCGGACGCGCGGTTGATGACGTCCAGGTGCCCGAACGTGACCGGGTCGAACGTACCTGGGCAGAGAGCGATGCGGTTAGTGTGGGCCATGGATTTGAATCAGGGTGTCGCCGTAGCGGCGCTCGTCGAGCAGGGGTAGCCCGAGGCCGAGCGGCTGACGCCGGTCGGACTCGGCGACGACACGAGCGCCGGGGGTTATCGCCCCGGTCAGCGCCGCCGTCAGCTGGGTGCCGAGCGGACTGCCGTGGCGGTATGGAGGGTCAAGGAACACCAGATCGTATTGACGCGCGCGTCGTTTTGCCTGCTCGCACCAGGCAAGTGCGTCGCCGCGCACCACTTCGGCGTCGATCCCGAGCGTTTCGAGGTTGCGTCTGATGGTCTCGATCGCGGCCGGCGAACGGTCGACCAACGTGGCCTGCGACGCTCCCCGGGACAGCGCTTCGATCGCCAACGCACCGGATCCGGCGAACAGGTCGAGCACGGTCAAGCCGCTGATCTCGCCGAGGATCGAGAACAGCGCCTCGCGGACTCGGTCAGACGTCGGCCGAGTCTCCTGCCCGCGTGGCGCCCGCAGCGTCCGCCCGCGATGGCTACCAGCGATCACGCGCATCGCGAAGACGGTATAGAGCGCATATGTCGCACAGCCCCGCACTGATCCTGTGGTGTGCGTTCGCCGGCTCGTGGTTGCTGGTCGCCGGCCCGTTGCATCAGGGCTCGATCGAGCTCGAGCAGGAAGGCAGCGAGATCGCCGAGTTCCTGACCGCGATCAAGAACCAACACCAGCCCGCACCGGTCGACCCGTGGTGGTGGCTGCTGCCGCCGGTGGCGATCGCGCTGCGGGCGCGCGAGTCTCGGCACTACCGACAGGGTGTGACCGATGCGATGACTCCCGACCAGCTCGCAGCCCTGCGGTCGCTCCGAGAGAAGGCGACCGCGTGGTTGGTGGTCGCCAGCGGCGCCGGCCTGCTGGCGGTCGACGAAACCTGGAACCTGCACGAGTCCTACGAATGGCCGGTGTGGGTGTTCTGGGCGCTGCTGGCGGCGATGCTGCTGATCTGCTTCACCTACACCTCATATCGGAGCGCCCGCCGCCACACAGGCGGTCGGCTGACACCGCATCAGGCCCGGATCGGCGCGGCGGCCTCGTCGCCGAACAACCGATCGAGCGCGACCGACAACAGCGCGTGCTCCGGCGCCATCAGCTCCGGATCGTCGGTATCGATCGCCTCGGCGCGCAGCCGAGCTCGCTCCTGCAGCTCGCGGTCACGCGGCAGCTCGGCGACGCGGAACTGCGCCAGACCGCTCTGCCGTACGCCGATCAGCTCTCCCTCGCCGCGCAGCTCGAGGTCGATCTCGGCCAGCTCGAACCCGTCCGAGCGCTCCGCCAGCGCCTTCAGCCGCGGTGACCCCTTCGGGCCGAACAGCAGGCACAGGGACGCGTGCTCACCTCGGCCGATCCGGCCGCGCAGCTGGTGCAGCTGTGAGATCCCGTAGCGCTCGGCGTCCTCGACCAGCATCACGGTCGCGTTGGGAACGTCGATCCCGACCTCGATCACGGTCGTGGCCACCAGCACGTCGGCCTCACCCGCCGCAAACCGCGCCATCACCTCGAGCTTGTCGGCCGAGCGCTGCTGGCCGTGCATCAGCGACACCCGGAAATCACGCAGTTCGCCGGTGCGCAACCGCTCGAACTCGGCGGTGGCGGCGCGCGCCGCCAGCAGCTCGGATTCGGCCACCAACGGGCAGACCACGAACGCCTGGCGCCCGTCGCGCAGCTCCGACCGCATCCGTTCGTATGCGCGCTCGCGCTCACGCTCGGTCGAGCAGATGTGCGTCTGGATCGGCCGGCGTCCCCGGGGCAGTTCGGCGAGCACGGTGAAGTCCAGATCGCCGTAGTGCGACAGCGCCAGCGTGCGCGGGATCGGCGTCGCGGTCATGTGCAGCATGTGCGGGCCCCGCCCGGGCCCAGCCTTGGCGTCCAGCGCGGCGCGCTGGCGCACCCCGAACCGATGCTGCTCGTCGATCACGGCGACCGCCAGCGACCGGAACCGCACGGGCTCCTCGATCAGCGCATGGGTGCCGACGATCAGCGACAGCTCTCCGGACTGGAGCTTGCCGAGCAGATCCGCGCGCCGGCGGGCCGGGGTCGAGCCCGTCAGCAAGCCGATCGGGATCGCCTCCCCCGCCATCAGCGCCTGGATCGTGGCGAAGTGCTGTTCGGCCAGCGGCTCGGTCGGCGCCATCAGCGCACCCTGGAGGCCGTGCTCGACCGCACGCAGCAACGCGTACAGCGCGACGACCGTCTTGCCGGAACCGACCTCGCCCATCAGCAGCCGCTGCATCGGCGTCGTCTGCTGCAGGTCGCCGTCGATCTCGGCGAATGCTCGGCGCTGATCGGCGGTCGGCGCGAACGGGAGCAGTTCCTCGACCCAGCGGGCGCTGAGCGAGGGCGGCTCGTCCAACGCGTGCGCCACGCTGGCGCTGCGCCGCAGCCGCCGGCGGCGCAGCAGCGCCAGCTGCACCAGCAGGAGCTCCTCGAACGCGAGCCGACGCCGGGCGGTCTCGTGTCCGTCCTCGCCTCCGAGGTGCATCGCCGCCAGCGCGCCACCGCGGTCTGGCAGCCGTTCGACCGTTCGCAGCCGGGCGGGCAGCGGCTCTGAGACATCGGCCAGCTGCGCCGCGTGATCGCGGACCAGGGCGAGGATCTGGGTCGATGAGAGACCGTCGGTCGCCGGGTAGTGGCCGACCGCCTGATCGTCGCCGGCACCCCCCGTCTCGCCGGTGATCGCGTGTCCCTGGACCCGAAACCGGCTGCGCGACTCGTATTTGCCGTGCAGCATCAGCCGAGTACCGGCCGGGTAACGGGAGACCAGCCACGGCTGGTTGAAGAAGGTCGCCTTCATCGTCGCCGTCCCGTCGGCGACCGTCGCCTCGACGAGGGGGCGCATGCCACGACGGCGCACCGGCCGGCTGGAGATCGACAGAACCTCGACGATCACCGTCGCCGTCTCCCCGGCAGTCAGCTCCGAGACGCCGCGCGCGTCACGATGGTCCCGCGGCAGATGTTCGAACAGATCACCGACGGTGTGCAGCCCGAGCGTCTGTGCGCCCTGCTCGGCCTTCGCGCCGGGAGGCTTCAACGGTTGCGTCAGCCGTGACGGACGCGGATAGTGCACGGGGGCAGCGCGCAGCTCCGACGGACCGAGCTCGTGCGAGCTGGCGAATGCGGTCGCCGATCTCGATGGCGCGGTGGCTGACATCCCGGACCTGATGTTGGCGAGGCCGGCGGCGGACGGGGACCGCTACGGGCGACGCAGCCGGGCGGCGCGCGCGTCGGCCTGCTGGCGCATGTCGAACACGTCGACGTGTGAGACCTCGCCGACGGGGGCAAACAACGCCTCGGCCCCGACCGGGTCGTCGGTGTGGAGATGCACCTTCAACGTCTGCGCATCGCCGACGACGAGGACCGAGTCCCCCAGGCGTTCCAGGTCGGCGACGAAAGCACGGGGGTCGAGGCCCGCGCCGGTCACGGCGAAGTTCGTGCAGTAGCGGTACGTGATCGAGACGTGATCGGGATCCGCCCCCGACGCCGGCTCGGGAAGCGCTGATCGCGGTGGCGGGTCAGAGCCGCGGAGCCCCCCGACGATTCCGGCCAGGAGCAAGGTCAGCCCATATCCGCCGGCGTCGACCACCTCGGCCGAACGCAGCGCCGGCAGTCGATCGGGCCCGCGGGCCACCGAATCCTGGCCGGCCTGCACCGCGGACTCGATCACGTCCGCGATCGCGAAGTCCTGCTCGGCCGCGCTGACGTCGGCGGCCAGCCGTGAATCTGGACGGTGGGCGAGCTCGGACGCGACTCGACCCGCCATCTCGCGCACGACGGTCAGCATCGTCCCCTCGGCAGGCTCACGGACCGAGCCGTACGCCTGATCGACAGCACGCGCCAACGCGGCGGCGACCAGAACCGGATCGACGAGCTCGCCCGGACGTGACGCCAGCTCCTCGGCGGCACCTCGGATCAGCTGGGAGAGGATCACCCCGGAGTTGCCGCGGGCGCCCAGCAACGCCGCCCGCGCGACCGACGCGACGATCTGGTCGCGGCCGATGTCATCACTCGATGCATCGGCCAGCCGGTCGAGCTCGTCGAGCGCCGCCCGCAGCGTCAGCACCATGTTGTCCCCGGTGTCGCCGTCGGCGACCGGGAAGACATTGAGCGCGTTGACCTCCTCGCGACGCTCCTCGAGCGCCGCCAGGCCAGCGGCCAGCAGCGCCCGAACGCGGACGATGCTGGGATCGGCGTGACCGCTGTGGCGCCCAGCGGGGCGCGCTGCGGACACCTCGCGCACTAACGCGCTTTGGTGACCTTGCCGGCCTTCAGGCAGCGCGTGCAGACGTACACACGGCGAGGGGTTCCGCCATCGTCGATCCGGACCCGCTGCAGGTTTGGATCGAACCGGCGTCGGGTCGCGACCATCGAGTGGCTGCGGTTGTTGCCGAAGGATGGTCCCTTGGCGCACACGTGACAGATCTTGGCCATCGCGCGGAGTATAGGAGGCGTCCGCGGATTGTCTGCGCCGGTCGGGCGAATCCGTCCGTTCCGCAGCATCGCGGTCCAAGCGCCCGAGGGAATCACTAGGATTTGCAGGCGCAAGCTCGTGCCAGGCGACCGTCCCGACAGGCCTTCAGCGCGCAGATGAGCTCCTCGTCGCATCCGCCGGACGAGTTGCGTCTGCCGTTCACGCTCCCCGACCGCTACCGGGTGAAGCGTCATCTCGCCAACGGCGGGATGGCGTCGGTGTGGTGTGCCGACGACCTGGAACTGGAGCGCAGCGTCGCCATCAAAGTGCTCGCCGAGCGCTTCGCCCATGACACCGAGGCGCTCCGGCGGTTCAAACGCGAAGCCCGCGCAGCTGCCCGGGTCGGTACCCACCCGCAGGTCGTCACCGTCTATGACGTCGATGTCACCCCCGCCGACGCCGATGGCCCGGGGCGAGCGTTCATCGTGATGGAGTACCTCGCCGGCGGAACCGTCGCCGACGCGATCCGCCATGACGACATCCGCCGCCAAGAGGCGATCCGCTGGCTGCGAGAGGCCGCCTCGGCACTCGATCACGCGCACCGCGCCGGGATCGTCCACCGTGACATCAAGCCGGCCAACTTCCTGCTGGACCGCAGCCGCGTCCTGCACGTCGCCGACTTCGGAATCGCGCGGCTGACCAGCGAAGAGACGATCACGTCGCCCGACCAGTTATTCGGGACCGCCGCCTACCTGTCGCCCGAGCAGGCGCTCGGTCACGAGGCGACCGGCGCCTCGGACCGCTACGCGCTCGCCGTCGTGGCGTTCGAGCTGCTGGTCGGCGAGCGGCCGTTTCATTCGCCGCATTTCAGCGCACAGGCGCGCCAGCACATCGAGACGCCGCCGCCCGCCGCGTCGGAGCGCAACCGGCTGGTCCCGCCGGCCGTCGACCCCGTGTTCGCCGCAGGCCTGGCCAAGGACCCGCAGCAGCGTCCCGCCTCGGCAGACGAGCTCGTACGCGCGCTGGAGACGGCGTTCGGCGAGCGTCGCCCGATCCACCGCCAGTTTCCGACCCGGAGGGCCGCCGGTCCCGGGATCGACGCTCCCGACGCGCTGACCGAGGCGGCCCGCGGCGGACGCGGGCGGCTGGCGCCGCGGCGTTCGGTTGCCGCCGTCGCCGAGCGCCCGCGGTCCCGCCAGCCCGCCCCCACCTGGACTCCGAGCTCTCCGCCACCCGGTGGCAGACCTCCGCGCCGCCGGCGGCGGTTGGGCGCGCTGGCGGCGCTGCTGGCGGTGTTCGCGATCGTGGGCGTCGCTGCGGCCGCCGCGGCCGGGGTGTTCAGCGGCTCGTCGGACAATCGGTCGAACGCCGCGCTGGCGGCGGGGACCTCGGCGAGGCGGGCACGGACCGCACTCGGCCACTCGGCCTCCGCAGCGACGACGCGGGCCGCGGCCAACGCCGGTCCGTCGGCATCCGAGCTGGAGGTCACCGGGCACCGGCAGATGCTGGCGGGCAACTACACCCAGGCGCTGCAGACGCTCAAGCAGGCCGTCTCGACGGCACCGCCCAGCTCCACCACGTACGCGTACGCGCTCTACGACCTGGGGCGCACCGAACTGTTGTCAGGCGACCCCGCGGCCGCGATCCCGGTCCTGCGCGAACGTCTCACGATTCCGGTGCAGACGGCCGCCGTACGCGCGACCCTGGACGAGGCGCTGCAGGCGGCCGGCCAATCTCCGCCGACCACGACGGCCCCGGCGCCGACCACGACGACATCGAGCTCGAGCACGACGACGTCGACGAGCACCACAGCGCCCACCCATAAAGCGTCTGGTGGGGCCGGTGTGGCCAAGCCTGGACCGGGCGGGGGTTCGGCCGCAGGCGGCGGCGGCGGTGCCGGCGGGCAAGGCCCCGCGGGCGGCGGCGGGACCGGCTCGAGCGGCGCCGGCGGCGGGGCCGGCGGTGGACCCGGGGCCGGTGGTGGACCCGGGGCCGGCAGCGGGTCCGGGGCCGGCAGCGGGCCCGGGGCCGGCGGTGGACCCGGGGCCGGCGGCGGAGCGGGCGGCGGCGCCGGCGGCAACGGCCCGGGCTCTGGCGGCAACGGGGCGGGCTCCGGCGGACCCGGCGGCGGATCTGGCTCGGGCGGCAACGGCTCGAGCGGCGACGGCTCAGGCGGCGGTGGCAGCGGCGGCGCGGGTCTGACCGGCCAAATCGCCGCATCAGCCTGATCGGGGCGCCGACGCGGCCCGGGTCTGCCCGGACAAATCGCCGCATCGGCCTGATCGGGGCCGGCCGACCCGCCGCGAACCACGGCAAGTTGGTCCGGACTCCCCGGACGCATTTGCCGCAGAACCGCTCAGTTCGGCTGCGAGGTGCGCGCCCTCAGGCGGCGAGCTGCCGGCGGACCTCGAGCGCGGCCAGCACCGCTTCGGCGGCGTGCGCTCCGGTGTCGCGCTTGGTGCCGCCGGTGACGCGCGCCAGTGCCTGCTCCATGGTGTCGACGGTCAGCACGCCGAAGCCGCAGGGCACGCCGGTGTCCAGCGCCACCCGGAGGATGCCGTCGGCCGCGCCCGCGCAGACGTAGTCATAGTGGTCGGTCTCGCCGCGGATCACCGCGCCGAGGCAGACGACGCCGTCGAAGCGGCCGGAGGTCGCCGCCATCTGGGCGATCGTCGGCAGCTCGAACGCGCCCGGAACCGAGAAGGTCGGCACGTCCTCGATGCCGGCATGCGACAGCGCCTGGCGCGCCCCCTGCTCGAGCCGCTCGGCGAGCTCCTCGTAGAACCGAGCGACGCAGAGTGCGACGTGCACCTCAGCGCTCATCGGCGAGCTCCGCCTGGCGGTCTGACTCGTGCGCCGCCTCGATGATCTCCTCAGCGCGCTCACGCTCTCGGTCTGCCTCGTGCTCGGCCTCGATCATCTCCTCGTCGAGCGCCAGGCCCTGGTGATGCAGGATGTGGCCCATCCGCTCGGCCTTCGCCCGCAGGTACGCCTCATTGTGCGGGTTGGGTTCGTGCAGGATCGGGACCTGATCGGTGACCGACAGCCCGTAACCGGCCAGCCCGGAGATCTTCTTCGGGTTATTGGTCAGGATCCGGATGCTGGTCAGCCCCAGGTCAGACAGGATCTGGGCACCGATCCCGTAGTCACGCAGGTCGGCCGGCAGTCCGAGCCGCAGGTTGGCATCGACCGTGTCCAAGCCCTCCTCCTGCAGCTTGTACGCCTTGAGCTTGTTCAACAGCCCGATACCGCGGCCCTCCTGAGCGAGATACAGCAGGACGCCCGAGCCCTCCTGCTCGATCATCGCCAGCGCCGACTCCAGCTGCTCGCCGCAGTCACAGCGCAGCGAGTGAAAGACATCGCCGGTCAGACACTCCGAGTGGACCCGGACCAGCACGTTCGAGCGGCCTTCGACGTCGCCCTTGACGAGCGCCACGTGATGCTTGTCGTCGACCAACGAGCGATAGCCGACCGCGACGAAATCCCCGAACGTCGTCGGCAGACTGGTCGAGACGACCCGCTCGATCAGCTTCTCGTGCCGGCGGCGGTAGGCGATCAGGTCGGCGATCGTGACCATCTTCAGCCCGTGCTTGAAGCAATAGACCGCGAGGTCCTCGCCGCGAGCCATCGAGCCGTCCTCGTTCTGAATCTCACAGATCACCCCGGCCGGATTCAGCCCCGCCAGCCGAGCGAGATCGACCGACGCCTCGGTATGCCCGGTGCGCTTCAACACGCCGCCGGGGTTCGCCTTCAGCGGCCGCACATGCCCCGGCTTGACGATGTCCCCCGAACCCTTCGTCGGGTCGATCGCAACCTGCATCGTGTGCGCCTGGTCATGGACGCTGATCCCGGTCGTGACCCCCTCCCGCGCCTCGATCGTGACCGTGAACGGAGTCTCGTGCGAGCTCTCGTTCTTGAGCGTCATCATCTCCAGGTCGAGCTCCTCGCACCGTTCCGGAGTCATCGCCAGGCAGATCCAGCCACCCGCCTGGCGGGTCATGAAGTTGATCGCATCCGGGGTGACGAACTGAGCGGCCAGCACCAGGTCACCCTCGTTCTCACGGCTCTCGTCGTCGACGACGACGACCATCTTGCCCGAGGCGATGTCCTCGAGCGCCTCCTCGATCGTCGAGAACGCGGGCGCGGCGGCAGTGGTGTGGCTCATCGGCGCATCAGCCTCTCTACGTATTTGGCGAGCACGTCGACCTCCAGGTTGACGACGGTCCCGACTTCGGCCTCGCCGAGGTTGGTCCGCTCCAGCGTTTCCGGGATCAGAGAAACGGTAAAGGATCGGTCGCTCACGGCCGCGATCGTCAACGAGATCCCGTCGACGGTGATCGATCCCTTGTGGACGACGTAGCGCAACACCTCGTCGGGGGCCGCGATCTCGACGAGCCGCGCGAACCCGTCGGGCGTGATCGCGGCGATCCGACCGACGCCGTCGACGTGGCCCTGGACGACGTGTCCGCCGAGCCGGTCTGACGCCCGCAGCGCCAGCTCGAGGTTGACCGGCGATCCGGCGCCGGCCTCCGCCAGCGAGCTGAGCCGGAGCGTCTCGTTCATCACCTCGGCGCTGAAGCGCTGATCGGCGACCGCCGTCGCGGTCAGGCAGACGCCGTTGACGGCGACCGAGTCGCCCTCCGAGATCTCGCCCGTGAGCGAACTGGACACGGTCAGCACGACTCCGTCGGCGGAGTGTGCGACGTCGGTGATCTCGCCGAGATCGGCGATCAGCCCCGTGAACATCGTCTACCAGTCCTTGATCCGGGCGGACACGAGCAGGTCATCGTCGATCCGCTCACAGTCCAGCGTGAGCGCCCTGACGGCTTCCGAGATCTGCTCGACGCCCTCCCCCTCGAGCGGGTCACGAGCGGTGCGACCGCCGAGGATCACCGGCGCGATGAAGAAACGCACCTCGTCGATCTCGCCGGCGTCCAGGAAGACGCCGGCGAGGTGCGGTCCCCCCTCCAGCATCATCGAGCTGATCCCCTCCGCCCCGAGCTGATCGAGCGCCGAGCGCAGCCGCGCCGGCTCGTTGGCGCCGGTGGCGACGATCACCTCGGCCCCGTGGGCCTGCAGGGAGGCGGTCGCGGCGCGCGGCGCCGCGCGGGACACGACGACGGTCAGCGGCACGTTGCGCGCATCGGCGACCAGTTGGGTCGACAGGGGCAGGCGCCCGACCGAGTCGAACACCACGCGGCGCGGCTGGCGGACCGAGCCCGCCCCCTCGATCCGGGCCGTCAGCAGCGGGTCGTCGGCGAGCGCCGTGCCGATCCCGACCGCGACGGCGTCGGACTCGGCGCGCCACTGATGCGATCGGGCCCGGGAGGACGGGCCCGAGATCCACTTCGAGTCGCCGCTGGCGGTGGCGACCTTGCCGTCGAGCGTCATCGCGGACTTGAACAGCACCCACGGCCGGCCGGTCCGCGCGTGCTTGCGAAACGGCTGATTGAGCAGGCGGGCGCGGTTGGCGAGCACGCCGTCGGCGATCACGATCTCGATCCCCTCGTCGCGCAATATCCCCAAGCCGCGACCGGACGCGTGCTCGGAGGGATCGTCGGAGGCGACGACGACACGGCGGATCCCGGCGCTGCTGATCGCGTCCGTGCACGGCGGCGTCCGGCCCTGATGCGCGCACGGTTCCAATGACACGTACAGCGTCGCGTCGTCGAGCGGTCGGTCGCCCGCCGCGGTGATCGCCTCAACCTCCGCGTGCGGGCCGCCGACCTGGCGGTGGTATCCCTCGCCGAGGACGTCGTCAGCGGTGGCGATCACCGCGCCGACGAGCGGGTTGGGCGACACCCAGCCACGCCCCTGCTGAGCGATCTCGATCGCCCGCGCCAAGTGGCGGCGATCGGTGTCTGTCGGCGAGGTCATCTCGCGTTCTTAATCTAGTCAGGCCCCCGCCGCGCACCTGCCGATGTGCAACCGGTACACGCTCATCTCCGGTCCGGGGCGCACGTACTGGTTCGGGTAGTAGTCGATCGACCAGTCGAAGCTGAACGGGTCGGCGCGCTGGTTGGTCGAGAACGGGCTGACGTGGTACATGAGCTTGGCGTCGTTGGCGAGTTGGGCGTAATAGGCGATCGCCTGCGGGGCGATCTTCGGCTGCGCGAACGATCGTCCGGCCTGCAGTGACCCGATCACCACCCAGCAGTAGCCGGCCTTCGCGTATTCGTTCAGCAGCTCCGGGCGCAGGGAGCGCTCGTACTGGTCCAGCCCGACGTAGACGTGCTGGTGCGGCGGCAGGTGGCGATCGTGATCGTGAATGTCGACGTCGGTGACGTTCGTGTCCCACAGCTTCCAACGCGCCCCGCTCGGGGTCGCCGGGTTGACCCGGCCGATGTCATAGCTCCAGTTGTCGGAGACCACCGGCTCGACGACCACCTTCGAGCCGGCGGGAACATGCTTGACCATCCAGGCGCGAGTGAGGTTGCGGGTGTCCGGACGCGAGAGCACGCGATCTGAGTGCAGGACGGTGCTGATGCTCTGAGCCAACAGCAGGATCGCGGTGACCCCGATCACCAGCGCGACCGGAAGTCGTCGCTCGGCGATCAGCCAACGCCCCAGCGAGACGGCACCATAAGCGCCGAGCAGCGCCACGATCGGGAACGTGGGCATCAGCCACCGGCCGAAGAATCGCTGCTGGTCGCCCATGTAGATCATGAAGATGATCGGAGCGGGGATCAGGACCAGCGCGGGTGCCAGCCGCCGCCGGACCAGCAGGGCGATCGCCCCGCCGACGGCCGCCAGCGACGGCACCCAGCCCAGCCCCCAGGTGTACGTCCACAGGTAGAAGGCGGTCCCGCTGGTCGCGGTCGTGCCGAGCTTCTCGGGGTCAGACCCGGCGGCCAGCGCCTGCTGGGTGGTCACGCCGGCATGAAATGCGGGGAAGTCGAGCAGCGAGTACGGATTGGCGATCACGAACGCGACCGCGGCCGCGGCGACGCACAGGCCCAGACGCCACAGCGACTGCGCGACGGTGCGGCCCGACAGACCGTCGCACAGACACGCGGCGAGCAGGCAGACGAACGTGATCGCGCCGGTGTACTTGGTCGCCGCCGCCACGCCGCAGCCGATTCCCGCGATCACGTAGTCGCGCCGGGCACCGTTGCGCAGTACGCCGGCGGTGCCGTACAACGACAACGCCACCGGGGCGAGCGTCGGGGCATCGTTGAGCGCCAGATGGCTGTAGAAGATCGGCAGGAACGCGAGGCCGAAGATCGCCGCGGCGGCCAGCCCCACGGTGCGGTTGAACATCCGCACGCCGGTCAGGTACGTCAGCCACACCGACAGCGTCCCGAGCACCGCGACGACCACCCGCGCCACCACGAACACCTCGGTGGGATGGGCGGCATACGCCCGGCTGACCGCGTCGGCGGACCCGAACCACAGCTCGAACACGATGTTGAGCAGGTACGAGTAGGCCGGCGGATTGAGGAAGTAGTTCGGGTTGTAGTCGTGGGAGAAGTAGGCGATCGCCCGTGGCACGTAATGGCGTGCCTCGTCGGAGTTGTAGCTGTAGGGCAGGCCTTGCTTGATCCCCCACAGCCGCAGCCCGAGCGTCGCCAGCAGCAGCACCGCCAGCGCGATCCGGTGCAGGTTGCGTTCGGTCGTCCGGGCGCTGACGCGGGCGTCCACGCCACGCGTCCACCGTCGCCGTGACGACGCCGGTGGCGAGCGCCGCTTCGGCCGCGGCGTCGTATCCGCCGGTACCGCATCCATGATCCGCGCCGCCCCTCCCGCTACCGTTGGCCCGGGATTTCCGAGCATCCACGGGCCGCTCGGCGCCCGCGACCGGCACACCAGCCGAGGTCATCCGACATGAAGCTGATCATCCAGATCCCCTGTTTCAACGAGGAGCAGCAGCTGCCCCACACGCTGTCGCTGCTGCCCCGTGCGCTCGACGGGTTCGACACGGTGGAGTGGCTGATCATCGATGACGGATCGACGGACAAGACGATAGAAGTGGCCAAGAACAGCGGCGTCGATCATGTGGTGCGTCTCACCAACCACAAAGGTCTGGCCGCCGGCTTCCAGGCCGGATTGGACGCCGCTCTGAAGCTCGGCGCCGACGTGATCGTAAACACCGACGCCGACAACCAGTACGACTCGGCCGACATCCCGAAGCTCGTCGCGCCGATCTTGCAGGGGAACGCCGACATGGTCATCGGCGATCGCCAGGTCGGGTCCAACGAGCATTTCTCCTGGCATAAGCGCCGGTTGCAGCGGCTCGGCTCGTGGGTCGTGCGTCACGCCTCGGAGACCGAAGTGCCCGACACGACCTCGGGTTTTCGGGCCTACAACCGTGAGGCCGCGCTGCAGATGCAGGTCGTCTCGAAGTTCACCTACACCCTGGAGACGATCATCCAGGCGGGCAAGCTGACGGTCGCGATCGATCACGTACCGGTTCACACGAACCCCAAGACGCGGGAATCGCGGCTGTTCCCATCGATGTCGGCCTACATCCGCCGCAACGGCCTGTCGATCTTCCGGATCTATTCGCAGTACGAGCCGCTCAGGGTGTTCTGGACCGGCGCAATCGTGATGGGTCTGCTGGCGCTGGCGCTGTTCGTCCGGTTCCTGGTCCTGTTCACGGAGGACCCGGATAAGGCAACGGGACACATCCAGTCGCTGATCGCCGGCGGCGTGCTGTTCAACGCCGCGATGCTGCTCGGCGCGCTCGGCGTGATCGGCGACCTGCTCGCCGCGCAGCGGACGTTGTCGCAGCGGACGTTCGAGCGGGTCCGGCGGATCGAGCTGCAGCTTGGCGTCGGACCGTCGCACTACGAGCCTGGCAACCCGGGTGGCTCGGCGGGGCCGGGCGGCTCCGGCGGCGACGATCCCGATGCGCCGTCGCCCGGACCGCCGGGGGAGCGCCCACGCCCCGACCCCGCGCGCGAGCGACTCGGCGTATGACCGCCGGCCCGGCCATCCCGACCGGCAACACGTTCGACAAGTACGGCTCGACCAACCCGGTCGTCCGCCGGCTGATGGCGGGCTTTCAGCGAACGCTCGACGAGCTGTTCGCCGAGGCGGCGCCGCAGTCGGTGCTCGACGTCGGCTGCGGCGAGGGTGTGCTGACCGAGCAGTGGGCGCGACGCCTCGGGGACGGCCGCGTCGTCGGCATCGACCTCGACGACCCCAAGCTCGCGGCCGAGTGGGCCACCCGGCGCCGGGCCAACCTGCAGTTCGAGGCGATGGCGGTCGAGTCGCTCTCGTTCGCCGACGACGCGTTCGACCTGGTCGCCGCCACCGAGGTGCTCGAGCACGTCGATCATCCCGAGGCAGCCGTCGCCGAGATGGCCCGCGTCGCGCGACGGTGGCTGCTGGTGTCGGTTCCTCATGAGCCCCTCTGGCGAGCGCTCAACGTCGCCCGCGGCGCCTACGTGCGCGAGCTGGGCAACACCCCGGGCCATCTCAACCACTGGAGCCGCGGGGGCTTCGTCCGGATGCTCGGCGCCCACGGCGAGGTCGTGCAGACGCGTTCTCCGTTCCCCTGGACGATGCTGCTTGTCCGAACCTGACGACGCGAACGAGCGCTCGTTCGCGTCGGGCGCACGGATCCTGTCGATCGGGATCGCGTCGACGGGCATCTTCACCTTCGCCTATCTGGCGACCTCCAGCCACGTCCTCTCCAAGGGCGACTACGGGCTGATCTCGCTCTGCTGGTCGATCATGTTCGTGATCTTGTCGGTGATCTACCGGCCGATCGAGCAGTTGCTCTCACGGACGATCGCCGACCGCCGCGCCCGCGGGCTGAGCGGCCACCCGCTGCGGATCCCGGCGGCGATCCAGTCCGGTTTCGCGCTCCTGTTCATCGCGGTCTCGCTGAGCCTGCGCACCGTGATCGAGAACGATGTCTTTCAGGGCTCGTCGGTCCTGTTCTGGATCCTGTTCGTCGGCGTGATCGCCTATGCCGCCAGTTATTTCGCCCGCGGCTGGCTGGCCGGCCATCAGTATTTCGCGCTCTACGGCGGGCTCGTGTTCCTGGAGTCGACCTCACGCTTCCTGTTCCCGCTGGCGGTCGCGGTCGGGATCGGCTCCGGGCTCGGCGCCGTCGGGCTCGGGATGGCGGTCGCGCCGTTCGCGTCGCTGTGCGTGATGCCGTTCGCGTTGCCCCGGATCCGCCGGGCCGGGCTGGACCGGCTCGCGGCGAAGCAGGAAACCTCGGTCACGAACATCTCCGAATCGCTCGGCGTCGACTCGGAGATCGCCGAGGTCCCGGTCTTCGACGCCGGCGCGGAGGGACCGGCGGCGGCTCAGATCGAGGAGACCGCGACCGACCTGTCGATCCGGCGCGGGGCGGGCTTTGCGGTCTCGGTCGTCGGGATCATGTTCTCCGAACAGGCGCTGATGAACGCCGGCGTGCTGATCGTCGCCGCGTCCGCGGGCGGCACCAACATCACCGGGGGCCTGACCGGCTTCGTGTTCAACATCATGCTGATCGTGCGAGCCCCGCTGCAGCTGTTCCAGGCGATCCAGACCTCGATCCTGCCCCACCTGGCGGGCCTCGAGGCCCGCGAGTCGGCCGACGAGTTCCGTCACGCGATCAACGTCACCGTGCTGGCGATCGCCGCGTTCGGGCTCGCGGTCGCGTTCGGGCTGCTGCTGATCGGTCCGGAGGTGATGAAGATCTTCTTCTCGAGCAAGGCGGGGCAGTACAACCGGTTCGGTTTGGCGCTGGTCGGCCTCGGGATGGGGCTGCACCTGATCTCCGGCACGCTCAACCAGGCGGCGCTGGCGCGTGGGCGCACCGCCGCGGCCGCGGCCTGCTGGTTGACGGCGGCAGCGCTGTTCGTCGGCTTCCAGCTCGTCCACGTCATCCCCTCGCAGGTCTGGCGCGTCGAGGTCGGTTACTTCGGCGCGACCGCCGTGCTGTCGGTGCTGCTGTGGCTGCTCTACCGTCGCGGAAGCGCGACGCCGGTTGCGTCAGCTGACCGTCAGCGTGCGCCGGCGGCCGTCGCCAGCTGCCGGTAGGTCGCTGCCGGGTCGTCGGACCCGAATACCGCCGAGCCGGCGACCAGCAGGTTCGCGCCCGCCGCCACGCAGGTGCCGATCGTCTGCTCATGGACGCCGCCGTCGACCTCGAGCGCGACCCCGTCGGGCAGCATCGCGCGCAGCCGCTCGAGCTTGCCGGCCGAGTGCGGGATGAACGACTGGCCTCCCCAACCGGGGTTGACGCTCATGCACAGCACGAGGTCGAGCGAGTCCGCGGCGATCTCCGACAGTGCGTCGGCCGGAGTGGCCGGATTGATCGCCGCGCCGGCGGTGCAGCCCGCCTCGCGGATCGCCTGCAATGCGTAGTGCAGGTGCGGGGTCGCCTCGGCGTGGATCGTGATCCCGTCGGCGCCGGCTTTGGCGATCTCCTGCAGATGGCGTTCGGGCTGCTGCACCATCATGTGCACATCGGCGAACGCGCCGGCGTCATGGATCACGTCCGCCAGGGCCGAGACGATGACCGCGCCGAAGGTGATCTGCGGAACGAAGTGGCCGTCCATCACGTCGATGTGGATCACCCGGGCGCCGGCCGCGAGCACCTCGGACACCTGCGACCCGAGCCGGGCGAAATCAGCCGACAGGATCGAGGGCGCAACCCGCAGTTCGGTCAGCAGGGAGCGTCGCTCGGGCGTGTCCACCGGCGCGCTCACACCGCCACGAGCATCGAGCCGTGGCAGTTGTTACAGGCGACGATCGCGGTCGTCGACATCCGCACGATCGTGGAGTGCTCGCCGCAATCGGGGCACACCGAGACGAGCTCATAGCGCTGCAGGCAATAGACGCATCGGTAATGGCCCGGTACCGCCGTCGGGCGGAGCCACGGCTCGTGGCAATGCGGGCATTCGGGACCGAGGTTATGCGCTGGTTCGTTCACTACTGCAACTACCAGCCTAATCGGTCCCCGTTACGTCAACGGCGACGGAACCGCGCGACGAAGAAGCCATCGGTTCGATCCAGGTGGGGCAGCAGCTGCCGGTGCGACGTCCCGGGGTCGCAGCCCGCGAACGGATCCGGCACGAAACCGTCGTTGTCGGCGAGGAACCGCTCGGCGACGGTCTCGCCCTCGGCACGGGAGATCGTGCACACCGAATAGACCAGCACGCCTCCTGGCCTGACCGCGGCCGCGCCCGCGGCCAGGATCCGGGCCTGCAACGCCGCCGTCTCGGCGACCCGCTCGGGGCTCGTGCGCCAGCGCAGATCCGGCCGTGACTGCAGCGTGCCCAGACCGCTGCATGGTGGATCGACGAGCACCCGGTCAAACGTGCCGGCACGCTCGGGCACCAATTCCGCCGCGTCGGCGACGAGCACTCGTGCGGCGTCGCCGGTGTGCATCCGCCGCAGCGTCCGGCGCAGCCCGTCGGCACGGCGCGCGTTGACCTCGACGCAGACGATCTCGCCGTCCGCGCCCATCAGCGCCGCCAGTTGGGTCGCCTTGGCGCCCGGCGCCGAGCAGAGATCGAGTACCCGTTCCCCCGGTTGGGGCTCGAGCACCTCCGGTGGCGTCATCGAACCGCGTGACTGCGGCATGATCGCCCCCTGCCCCCACAGCTCGGAGCCGTGGGCGTCGAACGGGCCGTCGAGCACCAGGCCGTACGACAATCCAGGAGCGGGCGCCGCCGGCACCGGTAGGCGGGCGCTGATGTCGTCCACGGTCGCGACCAGCGTGTTGACCCGGAGCGAGGACTCCGCCGGCCGGTTGACCGCCGCCAGCAGCGCCCGCGCCGCTGGGCCACCCAGCTCGTCGAACCACAACTGCGCCAGCCACACCGGAACCGAGTGCAGGACCGCGGCGTGCTCGGGCGTGGCGTCGTCGAGCTCGGCAAGGACCGCGGCTCCGTCACGGGTCGCCCGGCGCATCACGGCGTTGACCAACCCGGCGGCCCGCGGCGCATCGTGCTTGGCGAGCCGGACGGACTCGTCGACGGCGGCGTGCTCGGCGACCCCGTCGAGCAGCAGCAACTGGGTCAGACCGAGCCGCAGCGTCGCGAGCACCGGCGGCTCGAGCTGCCGCACCGGCCGTCCCGCCAGCCGCTCGATCACATGGTCAAGCGTCGCCCGTCGCTGGACCGCCGTATAGGTCAGCGCCATCGCGAACGACCGCTCACGGGAGTCAAGGCCGGTCGCCTCGGCGTGAAGCGCGCGGTCCGCGTAGGCGCCCTGTTCGAACACGCGTCGGACGACCCGATACGCGCAGGCGCGGGACGGCGACACGTCCGCCGGCAGACGCTCGACGGTCGCCATCAGCCGCTGCGCCCGCGCAGGAACGCGGCCGCATCCATCGCCCGGCGTCCGGGCGGTTGCACGATGTCGAGTCGAAGCGTGGTCGCGTCGGCGCAGCCCAACAGCACCTCGCCACCGCCGTATGACAGCTCGCCCGGTCTCGGATCGTCGGCGAGCGCCGCCCGCGCGGTCGCCGCCAGCACCCCGAGCCGCTCGCCGTCACCGGTGATCGCCGCGGCGCCGACGTGAGGCGTCAGCGCGCGCACGCGGCGCTCGAGGTCCGCCGCGGGCGCGGTCGGGTCGAGGATTCGGTCCTCGGGGGCGATCTTCTCCGCGTACGTCACTCCGGTCTCGTCCTGCTCGGCGAAGCGCAGATCATCCAGGCCCAGATCGAGCGCCTCGATCAGCAGCCGGGCGCCAAGCTCGGCGAGACGGGGCGACAGCGTCCCGAACGTGTCGTGGCCGAGGATCGGCTCCGGTGCGGTGAGCGCCACCGGACCGGAGTCCAGACCGGCAGTGAGGCGCATGATGCTGACGCCGGTCTGTTCGTCGCCGGCGATCATCGCGCGCTCGATCGGCGCCGCGCCCCGCCACCGCGGCAGCAGCGAAGGATGAAGGTTGAGGATCTCGTGCTCGGACAGCAGCGGCTCCTTGATCAGTGCTCCGAACGCGCATACCACCAGCGCTTCCGGCTCCGCGGCGCCAATCACCGCGCGGCCGTCGTCGTCGTTGACCGTCACCGGTTGGGCCAGCTCCAGCTCGAGGTCGCGGGCGGTCTCGGCGACCGGCGGCGACTGCAGCCGGCGTCCGCGGCCACGCGGACGATCGGGGCGGGTGATCACCAGCGTCGGTCGGTGCGCGGTGCCCGCCAGCGCCCCGAGCACGATCGCCGCGAACTCCGATGTACCCAGAAAGACGGTTCGCACCGGTCTCGATCGTCGCCTAGGCCGTTCGGCCTCAGGCGTCGTCCAGCGCCGCGCGCAGCGCCTTCATCGCCTCCTTGCGCTGCGAGCGCGAGGTGCGATCGAGGATCAGGACACCATCGAGGTGGTCCATCTCGTGCTGGATCACACGCGCCTCCAGCCCAGACGCTTCGATCGCGATCGGGTCGCCGTACTCGTTCTGGGCCTTGACCCGCACGTGCACGGCTCGTTCGACCTCGACCTGGACGTCAGGCAGGCTCAGGCAGCCTTCCTCGGCCGTTTCGAACTCGGAGCCCGACCACTCGAGTACCGGGTTGACCAGCGCCGCCACGGGCGCCTGGGGCTGTGCGCGGTAGACGAGCACGCGGTGCAGGATCCCGACCTGCGTCGCCGCCAGACCGACGCCGATCGCGTCGGTCATCACCGCGTCCATCCGTCGGACCTCGTCGCGGAGCTCATCGTCGAACCGATCGACCGGGCGTGCCTTGGTGCGCAACACCGGGTCGCCGAACTTGCGCACGTGCGCCAGCGCCGCCGCGCGCCGGGCCGCGGTTTCCGGGTCGAGGTGCTCCTCCTCGTCGGGATCGGTGTCATCGACCTCGATCTCGTCGGGATCGAGGTCGTCGACCGCGGTCTCGGTGGTCTGCTCGGTCACTCCGCTAAGGATAGGTCGAGGTTTCAGACCGGATCGACGTCGACGCTGACCGACACGCCGCGCCTGGCGGCAGCCGGGGCGATCGCATCGACCGCCCGGCCGACAGCCTCGATCGCGGGTTCACGGTCGGTCGCCTTGACGAACACCTGGCTGCGGAACCGTCCCCGCAACCGGAACAGCGGCGCCGGGCCGAGCACGGCGGCGCCGTCGACGACGATCCGCTCTCCGATCCGGACCGCCGCGTCACCCGCCTCGGGTTCGCCCTCGGCCGAGCAGACGACCCTGATCAGCGACGCGAACGGCGGATAGCGCAGCGCCCGCCGGCGGTTCAGCTCATCGGCCACGAACCCGTCGGCGTCGTGAACGGCGGCGAACCGCAGCGACCGCGCGTCGGGCGCGAGCGTCTGCACGAGCACCCGTGATCGAATCCCCGGGCCCGTCCCCGCCGCGACGCCTCGCCCGGTGCGACCGGCCAGCTGGGTCACGAGCGCGAACGTCCGCTCCTCGGAGCGGAAATCGGGGAAGCGCAGCGTCTGGTCCGCGTCGATCACGACGCCCAGTGACACGTCGGGGAAGTCGTGGCCCTTGGCGACCATCTGGGTGCCGACCAGCACCCCGGCACGCGCTGCCTCGAACGCCTGCAACGTACGAGCACGCGCCTCCAGCGTCGTGGCGTCGGCGTCCAGCCGGAAGATCGGGAACGCATCGGTGCCGAGCCCTTCACGGAGCTCGTGCTCGATCCGCTCGGTTCCCGCGCCGTGCCGCGCGACCGATACCGACGCGCAGTCCGGACAGCGGTCCGGGACGCGCTCGCGATGGCCGCAGTGATGACACGCGACGAACGCGCCGTGGCGGTGCAGCACCAGCGCCACCTCGCAGTTGGGGCAGAGCCACACCCGGCCGCAGTTGCGACACGACAGGAAGTTCGACCAGCCGCGCCGGTTGAGCAGCATGATCCCCTTGCCGCCCGCGTGGCGCAGGTCGGCGAGTGCCATCCGCGTCTCAGGATGCAGCGGCTGGTGGCTGGAGCGCATGTCGAGCAGCTCCACCGGCGGCATCGGCCGCCCGTCGACACGCTCGGGCAGTCGCAATCGGGTCAGCTCGTACACGCTCTCGGGCCGCGGCGTCGCCGATCCGAACACGAGCGTCGCCCCGTGCGCCTGTGCCCGCCGGCGGGCCACCGCTCGCGCGTCGAACCGGGGGTCGCCCTCGTGCTTGTAGGAGCCCTCGTGCTCCTCGTCGACGACGATCAGGCCGATGTCCTCGAGCGGCGCGAGCACCGCCGAGCGGGGTCCCACGCACACCCGCGCCTCGCCGCTGCGCAGCCGAAACCACTCATCGCGCCGTTCGCCCTGGGTCAGCGCCGAGTGCAGGACCGCCACCACATCGCCGAACCGGGCCTGGAATCGCCATAGCGTCTGCGGCGTCATCGCGATCTCGGGGACGAGCACGATCGCGGTCCGGCCCGCGTTCAGGACCGCTTCGACCGCCCCGAGGTACACCTCGGTCTTGCCCGAGCCGGTGACGCCGTGCAGCAGGAACTCGCTCTCCCCGCCCGGGCCGGTCCCGATCGTCTCGAGCAGCCGGGCCAGCGCCGCCTGCTGGGCGGGGATCAGCACCGGCGCGATCGCCGATGCGGCACCGACCGCGTGCGACGGCGGCCGGCGCGGCCGGGTCCGCCGATCGAGCGTCACCAGCCCGCGGGCCGCCAGCCGTTTGAGCGACTCGGTGCCGAGCTCGGACGCGGCCGCCGGCCCGGTGCGGTCGAGCGTCGACAGCAGTTCGCGCTGGCGCGAGGTCAGCCGGGCGCCCGGGTCCGGCGGTGGACTCGGGTCTGGCGCGGGTCCGGCGCCCGGCGCGGGGCCGGAGCCCGGCGCGGGTCCGGCGCCCGGCGCGGGTCCGGCGCCCGGCGCGGGTCCTGGGTCCGAGGTCCGGGCGGGCCCGAGCGCCGTGCGGCCGGCCCCGGTCAGCTCGGCGACGAGCACGCGCTTGGCGCCGGCGCCCTGCGCGGCCCCGGGGGCCAGCATCAGCGACAGCGCCCGTGCGGCCGTCGAGCAGTACTCGTGCGCCATCCACTCGCCGAGCGCGACCATCTCCGGCGTCAGCGTCGACTCGAGCACCTCGTCGGGCTCCGACAGCTTGCCCGGATCGAGCTCGGTCGTCTCGCTCAGCGCGGTCACCACACCGAGCGTCCGCTGGCCGCCGAACCGGATCCGCAGGACCGATCCGACGCCGACAACGGCCGCCTGTTCGGACGACAGCAGGTAGTCGAAGGTCCCGCGCACCGCGCGCGTTCGCGTCAGCGGCTGGACCCGGGCGATCACGTCAGTCGAATCTAGGGGCAGCCGCGGTCAGCTTCGCGGGGCCTCGAAGGATGGCGAATCCACCCCTCTATCCGGAGTCAAATCGCCATGATTCGAGCCCGGAGCTTGCCCGACCCGGCCGCGTCGGCGAGCGCACCGTGCAAACCGTGTTCGTTCAGGCGACGAGGTCTTCTTCTGCCTGACGGAGCCAGTCGCGCTTCTCGGCGCGCCACTGCTCGTCGGTACGGCGCAGCTTCCAGTATCCGGTCGCCGACAGCTCGTCGGCGGTCATGCCACGATCGCGGACGAGGTGGCGGCGAATCATCAGCACCGCGTCCGCCTCGCCATGGATGAACGCGTGGCCGCGCCCGTCCGGGAGCTGTAGCGCCCGGATGGCCTCGAGTTGCAGCTCGGGACTCTCGCCGGGACCGCTGCTGCGATGCAGCCAGGTCAGGTGCAGGTCACCGGGCGACGTCAGCGCCTGTTCATGCTCAGGGCCGTCGACCTCGAGGATCACGTGGACGGGCACACCGGCGGGCACCCGCTCCAGGGAGACCGCGACCGCCGGAATCACCGCCTCATCGCCAGCCATCAGATGCCAGGCGGCGTCCGGCGACGGCGCGTAACCGCCGCCCGGACCGCTCAGCAGCAGCGTGTCACCGACCGCGGCGGCGCCCGCCCACGGCCCGGCGAGCCCCTCGTCGCCGTGCACGACGAAGTCAAGCGTCAGCCGGCGACTGGCGGGATCGAAGGCGCGCACCGTGTACGACCGGGTCTTGTCGCCGAAGCGGCATTTCACGTAGTGGTCGGTGTGCTCGCCGACCGGGAAATCCTCGAGGTCGGCTCCTTCCACGACGATCCGGACCATGCCCGGCGTCAGCCGGCTGGTCTGCACCACGGTCGTCGTACGGGGCGGTCGGTTCGGTCGCGGCATCGGCGATCACGTTAGCGACGCCTCCGCTGAAGCCAGGCGGCGGCAAGAACGCGGATCACGCCCAGGTCGGTCGCCGGATATGCTCGCCGCGTGAGCCCCTACGAACCGGATTCCACGCCGATCGGCTGGGTCGGCACCGGCGTGATGGGAACGTCGATGTGCGGCCACCTGCTCGCCGGGGGGTACGCGGTGACGGTGTACTCACGCACGCGCGAACGCGCCGAGCCACTGCTGGACCAGGGCGCGACCTGGGCCGAGTCGCCCGCCGAGCTCGCGGCACGCTCGGAGATCGTGTTCACGATGGTCGGCTACCCGTCCGACGTGCGCGAGGTGATCCTCGGCGACGACGGCGTCCTCTCGACGATCCGGCCCGGCGGCGTGATCGTCGACATGACCACGAGCGAGCCCTCGCTCGCCCGGGAACTGTTCGACGCGGCGAAGCTGCGCGACGTCGACAGCATCGACGCCCCCGTCTCCGGCGGCGACGTGGGCGCGCGCAACGCCGCGCTGTCGATCATGGTCGGCGGTGACGAGGCGGTCGTCGAACGGCTCACGCCGCTGTTCGATCTGCTCGGCAAGACGATCGTGCATCAGGGCCCGGCCGGGGCCGGGCAGCACACCAAAATGGTCAACCAGACGCTGATCGCGACCGGCATGATCGGCGTCTGCGAGGCGCTCCTGTACGCCCACCGGGCCGGGCTCGACCCCGAGCGTGTGTTGCAGTCGGTCGGGGGCGGCGCCGCCGGCTCCTGGTCGCTGACCAACTACGCGCCGCGGATGCTCGCCGGCGACTATGCGCCCGGGTTCATGGTCGAGCACTTCATCAAGGACATGGAGATCACGCTCGCCGAGGCCCGGCGGATGGACCTGGCGCTGCCGGGCCTGGCGCTGGCGCACGAGCTGTACCTGGCACTGCGTGCGCAGGGCGGCGGCCGCGATGGCACCCAAGCCCTGATCCGCGCGCTCGCGACCCTGTCAGCGGTTGACTGGAGCACCTGATGACCTACGTCCTGACCGCGAAATGGACTGCCCGCGAGGATCAGATCCCCGCTGTCGAAGCCGCGCTGCGCCGGCTGATCCCGGCCACCCGGGCCGAGCCGGGCAACCTCGTCTACCAATGCCACCGCGATCCAGCCGATCCGCGCGTCTTCTTCCTGTACGAGGTCTACGAGGACGAGGACGCGTTCAAGGCGCACGGCGCCTCGGCGCACTTCGACGAGCACGCCGTCCGCGACGGGATCCCCCGCCTCGAGAGCCGCGAGCGGCACGTCTACGAGATCTGGGAATGAGCGCGTTCGCCGCTAGCGTGCCTGGCGCCGACGGTTCTGGGTGCGGCCCTGGGTGTGGTTCGCGCGCTCATCGCGCTCCACGAAGTCGATGATCGCGGGCACGCCCTCGAGCCGGTAGCGCTCGCGCAGACGGTTCTCCACGTAGTACGCGTAGTCACGCGTCACCCGGGCGCGCGAGTTGACCTGGATCGAGAAGCGGGGCGGGCGTTCCGCGGTCTGGGTCATGAACAGCAGCCGCAGCCGATGCCCGGAGCTGGCGCCCTTGCCGCCGGCGCCGACCGGTGGCTGGCGGGCCGCCACCACCTCCGACAGGAAGCGGTTGAGCTGCGGGGTCGGGATCCGGGTGCGGGTGCGGTCGGCAAGCGTGACCGCCTCGATCAGCAGTCGGTCGACGTGGCGGCCGGTCAACGCCGAGGCGGTCAGCACCCGCGGCCGCAGCCGCAGCTTCTTGTGAGCCCGGGCGCGCTCGTAGTCGAGGTCGACGTCCTGGGCGATGTCCCACTTGTTGAGCACCAGCGCGGTCGCGCAGCCCGAGTGCATCGCCAGATCGGCGATGCGTAGATCCTGGCTGGTGACGCCGGCGCTCGCGTCGCAGATGACCAATGCCACGTCGGCACGCTCGGCGGCGCGCTGGGAGCGCAGCGCCGTGTAGTACTCGACCGAGTCGCCGACCTTCGCCGCGCGACGGATCCCGGCGGTGTCGACGAGCACGATCGGACGGTCGCGGAACATGATCGGCAGATCGATCGCGTCGCGCGTGGTTCCCGCGACCTCGGACACGATCACCCGCTCGTCGCCGGCAAAACGGTTGAGCATCGACGACTTGCCGACGTTCGGGCGGCCGATCAGCGCCAGGCGGATCGCGTCGTCGTCCTGCACCTCGTCGCCGACCTCGGGCGCCAGCGCGGCGATCCGGTCGAGCAGGTCGCCGGTCCCCAGTCCCTGTGCGGCGGAGACCGCAATCGGGTCTCCGAGCCCGAGCGAGTGGAATTCGGCCGCCAGCGCCATATCGCGAACCGTGTCGACCTTGTTGGCTGCGACCAGCACCGGCAGCGGCGCTCGCCGTAACAGGTCGGCCATCTCCTGATCGCCAGGTCGCAGCCCCGCCCGAGCGTCGACGACGAGCACGGCCGCGTCGGCGTCGGCCAGGGCCGCGCGGGCCTGCTCCTGAATCTGACGCGCGAGCGTGTCGTCATCTTCGAGGTCGATGCCGCCGGTGTCGATCAGCGTCAGCGCGCGACCGTTCCACTCGGTGCGCAGTTCCTTGCGGTCGCGGGTGATCCCCGCGCGCTCGTGCACGACCGCCTCGCGCGACTCGGTCAGACGATTGACCAGCGAGGACTTACCGACATTCGGATAACCGACGATCGCGACTTTCATGAGTCCGTGACTCTAGGTCACCCCGTAATGCAACTTACTTGCAGTTGCGGGTGCATATTTGTAGGTTGCGACGGTGCGGATCGCTCGTCGCGTGTCGGGCACCTGGTCTGGTCTGGAGCGCAGCCAGCGACGCACGCTGGTGCTGGTGTTCGCGGCGGTCGCCGGACTGCACGTGCTTGGGTTCGCAATGCTGCTCGGGCTGGTCGCCCCCAACCACTACCGCCTCGGTGCCTCGGGGACCTTCACGGTTGGGATCGGGATCACCGCCTACACACTCGGGATGCGCCATGCGTTCGACGCCGATCACATCTCGGCGATCGACAACACGACCCGCAAGCTGATGCGCGATGACCAGCAGCCGATCAGCGTCGGATTCTGGTTCTCGCTGGGCCACTCGACGGTCGTGTTCGCGCTGGCGCTGCTGATCTCGCTGGGGGTCCGGGCGCTCGACGGCCCCGTCCAGCACGGCCACTCGCAGCTGCACAACGTCACCGGCTGGGTCGGCACGACCGTCTCGGGCGGCTTCCTGTACCTGATCGCAGCGCTCAACCTCGTGATCCTGGTCGGCATCTTTCGCGTCTTCCGGCAGATGCGGAGCGGGCGTTACGACGAAGCCGAGCTCGAGCGTCAGCTCGACAGCCGCGGCTTGATGAACCGCTTCCTCGGCAAGATCACGAACGCCGTCTCACACCCTCGCCAGATGTACCCGGTCGGGCTGTTGTTCGGGCTCGGGTTCGATACCGCCACCGAGGTCGCGCTGCTCGTGGTCGCCGGCACCGCGGGCGCCGCCGGACTGCCCTGGTACGCGATCCTGTGTCTGCCGATCCTGTTCGCCGCCGGCATGTCGCTGCTGGACTCGATCGACGGATCGTTCATGAACTTCGCCTATGGCTGGGCGTTCTCCAAGCCCGTTCGCAAGGTCTTCTACAACCTGACGATCACCGGCCTGTCGGTCGCGGTCGCGCTCGTCATCGGCACCGTCGAGCTGGGCGGGCTGATTGCCAGCCACCTCGACCTGTCAGGCGCGTTCTGGAGCTGGTTCGAGGGCATCGATCTCAACGTGCTCGGGTTCCTGATCGTCGGCATGTTCGTCGCGACCTGGGCGATCGCACTCGCCGTCTGGCACTTCGGGCACATCGAGGAGCGCTGGAGCGCCGAGCTCGAGACGCCATCTGAGCCTGGCTGCGCCACGATCGCGGCGCGATGACCGTCGCACCCGATGTACCCGCGCTGCATGTCGGCGATCCGGCTGAGGCGATCGACGCGTTGCGCCACGCCGGTCTGCGGATCTCGACCGCGCGCCGGTTGGTGATCGAGGCGCTGTTCGCCGCTGACGGCCCGGTCGCCGCCGGACAGCTCGCCCGGCGGTTGTCGCTCGAGGAGTCCTCGGTCTACCGCAACCTCGAGGTGCTCGAGCAGCATGGGCTCGCCCGCCATGTCCACCTCGGGCACGGCCCCGGCCTGTACATCCTGTCGGGCCGTGATCACGGCGCATTTCTCTACTGCGAGGGCTGCGGCCGGGTGACGGTGCTCGCACCCCACGATCTCGATGCGATCCGGACCGAGATCCAGGAACGATTCGGGCTGACTGCGCGGTTCGCCCACTTCCCGATCGTCGGGCTGTGCGCCGACTGCGCGGCGACCGGCGCCGGGCACGATCAGTGAGCCGCGGCGACCGCGGCCTGTCCGAACGAGATCCCGCCGTCGTTGGGCGGCAGCCGCTCTGGGATCAGCACCCGTAGCCCGGCGTCGGCGAGCCCGGCCGCGGTCAGATCCAGCAGCATCCGGTTCTGGAACACGCCGCCCGACAGGACCGCGGTCGCCAGGCCCCGCGCGGACGCGATCGCCGTGACCGCGTCGACGGTCGCGGCGGCCACGCCGGCGTGGAACCGTGCCGAGACGACGTTCGCCGGCACACCGCGCTCGAGGTCGCGCGCCAGCTCGGCGATCGCCGCGCGAGGATCGACGAGCAGCGAGCGATCGCTCGCCGTCCGGCGACCACTCACCGACCCCGCGGCGCCGGCCATCGGCGCCAGCGACGAGCCGCTCTCCGATCCCGCGGCGCCTGCCGTCAGCGTCAGCGGGTAGCCACCAACCGGTCCCGCGGCGCCGACGGTCCACGCCAGCGCCTCCAGCTCGACCGCTGCCTGCCCCTCGTAGCTGACCCGCGCGGGCGCACCGCACAGCACGCCGACGGCGTCAAACAGCCGACCGATGCTCGACGTCAGCGGCGACAGCCCGGCCACGGTCCCGATCCGGCCAACCGACTCCCAGTCAGCCGCCGAAACCGTCTGGGCGAGCGCCCGCGGCAACGGCGGACCTGGGCCCAACCCCTCCGCCAGCCAGGCCGCCGCCATCCGCCACGGCTGTCGGACGGCGGCCGCGGCGCCGGGCATCCGCACCGGCCACAGCCACCCGGCGCGTTCGAAGCCGCGCAGATCGCCGACCAACAGCTCGCCGCCCCAGACGGTTCCGTCGCCGCCGAGGCCGGTCCCGTCGAAGATCGCCCCGACGGCCGGCGCCGTGACGCCATGCTCGGCCAGGCACGCCGCCAGATGCGCATGGTGGTGCTGGACCCCGACCAGCTCCACGTCGTCGAGCTCCAGCGCGTACTGAGTCGAGAGATAGTCGGGGTGCAGGTCGTGCGCGACCCGCACCGGCGCGACCGCGAACATCCGCTCGAAGTGCGCGATCCCCTCCCGGTACGCGGTCAGCGTCGCGACGTGCTCCAGATCGCCGATGTGGTGGCCGACCCACGCCCGCTCGCCGCGGGC
Organism: uncultured Solirubrobacteraceae bacterium; assembly: GCA_963743985.1. Classification (GTDB taxonomy): domain Bacteria; phylum Actinomycetota; class Thermoleophilia; order Solirubrobacterales; family Solirubrobacteraceae; genus Palsa-465. The sequence goes on from CAVUSD010000026.1 coordinate 121,314, forward strand.
GACGCAGAACGTCGCCTTCTGCTCGGCGCCGCAGGCGAGAATCGGGCGCGTGGCCGCGATCGGCAGCGTCAGCGGGTCCGGGACGAAGCCGCGGGAGCGGCGGAGCGTCAGGCGCCGCCCGCCACGGCTGCGCACGACCGAGTCGTCGGTCCGGGTCTCGATCTCGCGATCGTGGACGAGGAACACGTCGGCGATCGCGGTCAGCCGCTCGAGCGCGTCCTCGTCCCGATACGCGATCGGCTCATCGGAAACGTTTCCGCTCGTCATCACGAGCGCCTTCCCGGCGAAGTCGCGCAGCAGGAGGTGGTGCAGCGGGGTGTACGGGAGCATCACGCCAAGCTCGGGAGCGCCCGGCGCGACCGATGGCGCGATCGCGGCATCGGGCAGCCGGGGCGCCAGCACGATCGGCCGGGCCGGGGAGCGCAGCAACGTTTCCGCGGACCCGTCGAGCGCGACCATCCGCCGTGCGCCCTCGGAGTCGGCGACCATCAGCGCGAACGGCTTGTCCTCGCGGTGCTTGCGGGCGCGGAGGGCCGCGACCGCCCGCTCGTTGGCGGCGTCGCAGACGAGGTGATAGCCGCCCAAGCCCTTGACGGCCGCGATCGCGCCCTCGCCGAGACGCATGGCGAGCGTTGCGATCGGATCGCGATCCGAAGCTTGGCGATTTCGGTCCACCCCTCGGACCGAGATCGCCAAACCTCGGCCGGCGGCGTCGAGCAGTCGCACCTGCGGGCCGCACTCGGGGCAGGCGTTCGGCTGGGCGTGGAAGCGACGATCGGCCGGGTTCTCGTACTCGCGCGCGCATTCTGAGCACATCGCGAACGAGGCCATCGTCGTCAGCGGCCGGTCATACGGGACGCCGCGGACGATCGTGAACCGGGGCCCGCAGTTGGTGCAGTTGATGAACGGATAGCGGTAACGGCGATCATCCGGGTTGTGCAGCTCCGCCAGGCAGTCGTCGCAGGTGGCGGCGTCGGCGGCGATCAGCGCGTCGGGATCGCCCGCGGCCGCGCTGGCGATGATCCGGAACCCCGGCTCGTCATCAGAGTCGCACTGGCCGCGCGCCGGCAACGACACCCGGTCGACCCGCTCCACGCGCGCCAGCGGCGGCATTTCAGCACTTAATCGATCAAAGAAGTGCGAGAGCTCGGCCTCGGCGCCCTCGACCTCGAGCAGCACCCCGTGCTCGTCGTTGCACACCCACCCGTCCAGCCCGTGCTCGTGGGCGAGGCGGTAGACGAACGGGCGGAACCCCACGCCCTGCACCGTGCCGGTCACCCGTCCCCGGGCCCGGACGCGCCGAGCCGCTGCCGTCACAGCTCGACGAGCTCCCGCAACAGGTGATAGACGGTCGCCTGCGTCTCCTGGATGCGCGGAATGTGCTGCGAGGGCGAAACGATCACGTGATCGGCCAGCCCGCTCGCGCCGATCTGGCCACCGTCGTAGCCGACCAGCGCGATCGACCGCAGGCCCTGGCGACGAGCCTGCGCCAGCCCGTCGACCGCGGACGCCGAGCTGCCGCTGGTCGAGAGCACCAGCAGCACGTCACCGGCGCGTCCGTGGGCGATGATCTGACGCGCGAAGATCGCCTCGACGCCGATGTCGTTGGCGATCGCGGTGAGAATCGCGGCGTCGGCGGTCAGGTCGAGCGCCGGGCGCGCCGGCCAGGCCCCGCCCGCCGGCGGCATCGCGAAGTCTGCGACGACGTCCATCGCGTCGGTCGCCGATCCGCCGTTGCCGAGCGCGATCAGCCGGCCGCCCGCATCCAGAGCGCGGCGCAGTGTCACCGCGGCCGCCGCCAGCGCGGCGCCACCGCCGCTGTCGGAGCTGGGCCCCAAGGTCGCCTCCCGCAGCTCGCAGACCTCGCGCGCCTTCAGAAGCGCCGACCCGGCGACGTCGTCGAGGACCGCCTGCAGATCGTGCTCCTGATCGGCCAGGAACGGATACAGGAAGCTCGCGGCGCCGGCATCGTGGGACTGCCGCTCGGTCCGGCCCTGCAGCAGCCCGCGATGGTCGAAGAACACGTGGACGAGCTCCCACAGCACGTGGTAGGCCGTCTCCACCAGCTCCTGGGCGATGAACGGGTCACCGCCGGGCGCCACCAGCTCCCAGTCGGCGTGCAGCGGCACGAACGCGAGCGTGACCGCGCCGGCCTCGCGAGCCGCGGCGATCGCCACCGACAGGTCCGGGTCGTCGCCGAACGCCATCACGATGTCGTCGGCGCCGGCGGCCAGCCTGACCTCGGTCGCCAGGGGTGCCGTGTCGCCGACCAGCCCCAGCGCCGGCAGCGCCCGCTTGCCGACGATCACCGGGTGCACGAACTCGACCGTGACGTGCCGCACGTCGGATCGAGCCGTCGGCGAGACCCCGATCGCCAGCAGCCGCCCGCCCCGTGCGAACCGCTCGGCCATCGCGTGGCAACAGCGCGCGAGTTGCTCTGCGTGGGTGCGGAACCAGGCCTCGTAGACGTCGCGCCGCTGGGCCAGCCGGCTGGCGATCAGCTCCGTCACGGCATCGGTCGATCCGACCGTGCTCATCTCACACGGGCGCGACCGCGCGCGCTGCCAACCGGGTCAGCCAACCCCGGAGCGCCTCGACGCCCTCCCCCGTCCGCGCGCTGGTCTGCACGATTCGGACGTCCGGGTTGACCGCGTCGATGTTGTACAGCAGCTTGTCGAGGTCGAACTCGAGGTGCGCGAGCAGGTCGATCTTGTTGACGATCACGAGCTCGCAGGCACGAAACATCAACGGGTACTTGAGCGGCTTGTCCTCGCCTTCGGTGACCGAGCAGACCATCGCGCGGGCGTCCTCGCCGACACGGAACTCGGCCGGGCAGACGAGGTTGCCGACGTTCTCGATCACGAGCAGGTCGATCTCGTCCAGCGGCAGCGCGGGCAGCGCCGAACGGACCATGTTGGCATCCAGATGGCACTCGCCGCCGAAGCCGCCGGCGGTGTTCAGCTGTACGACCGGGACGTGAATCGTCGCCAGCCGGTCGGCGTCGATCGAACCCTGCACGTCGCCCTCGAGCACGCCCACCCGGACGCGGCCGTCCTCGCCCGGCAGCGGGTCAGCGAGGACCCGTTCCAGCAGCGACGTCTTGCCCGCCCCGGGCGCCGACATCAGGTTCAGCACGGTCACGGCGTGGCGGTCGAAGTCATCGCGGTTGGCCCGCGCGATCGTGTTGTTGGCGTCGAGTGCGTCCTCGACGATTCTCACCTTGGTGCGGTGCACGCGGCCTCCCTCTCCTCTGATTCCTCGACCTCGATGTAGTCGACCGACAGTTCCTCGCCGGCCGCCACCTGCACATCGGCGCCGCCGCAGCCCGGACACCGGAACACTGGCAGCTCGGGCGACCACTCAGCCGCGCACTCGCGGCAGCGCAGCCGCGCCTGCACCTCGATCAGCTCCAGGGCCGCGCCCTCGCACGCGGTGTCGCGGGCGACGATCTCCCAATAGAAACGGAGCGATTCGGGCACGACCTGGCGCAGCGCGCCGGCCTGGACGCAGACGTGCTTGACCCGCCGCCCGTCGGCGTGCTTGAGAGCGGTGTTGAGCACCGCGGACGCGACCGACAGCTCATGCATGTGCGGCCGGAGCGTCTGACTGAAGGTCCGCCACGGTCTGCATCACGACATCGGCGGCACGCGCCACGGCCGCCGACACCGCGTCGGACAGCCCCACCCCGAAGTCCTCGATCTGCTCGGGCTCGCAGGCGACGACGAGCACCCGGCCGGGCCAGCCGCCGACGTACTTGACGAACCGCAGCACGGTCTCGGGGTCCATCCCGTGCGGGTCGAGCGCCTGCCCGTCCTCGATCGAGCCGTCGACATCGGCCGGATCGGCCTCCATCACGTACAGGGTCCCCGGCGGTTCGCCCTGGCGGCTGATGTCGACCAGGATCAGCCCGTCGTAGCCACGCATGACCTCATAGGCAAGGTCGAGGCCGCCGGTGCCGAAGTCGACGACGGAGACGCCGTCGGGCAACGAGCGCTTCGACAACCGCTCGACGACCGCCGAGCCGAAGCCGTCGTCCTTCATCCAGGCGTTGCCGATCCCCGCGACGAGGATCTGCTTGGTCGGGCGCGCCGGTGTGTCGGTCATGCGGGCTCCACCTCTCCTGCGAAGAAGAACAGGTACCGGCCGGTCTCACGCATCAGCTCCTGGCCCGGGTCGTCGTCGACGGTGACGCCGATGTGCACGCGATCGTCGTAGTCGACATAGATCCGCTCGATCGTCGCACGGCGGCCGTCGAGCATCCGGTCAAACGGATCGCGCTCGGTGCCGGGACGCAGGACGACCGTGTCACCGCGCTCGAACCGCATCGCCGTCGAGGACGGCGTGCTGCTCGCCACGGACCTCGGAGGCACCCCGGGTGCGCAGCGCCTCGGGCTCGACGTCCGTGAGCCCGGAGTGCAGCCCCATGATCTCCTCCGGCCCGAGCGCCAGCGCCCGCTCGAGCATCTCGCCGACCACCTCGTCCTGGGCGGCAGCGGAGGCTCGCTCAGCGTCGGTCAACGTCTGCACGTGCAGCAGCAGCGCCTCTTCAATCTCGGTGTTGTCGAACAGATTGCCGTAGCTGTGCTCGGAGATCCGCGGGTGATCGGGCAGCACGATCCCGGCGCCGAGCACTGCGCGGTCGTCGGGCGTGGCCAGGACGGGGAAGATGTTCACGCTGGTGCGCCCCGCCTCCAGCGGCGATACGAAATGACCGTCTGACAGCTCGATCACCAGGTGCGTCGAGATCAGCGACCGCGCGAGCACCGCCGCCCGCGACAGCCCGGGCGAGACGAAGGTCGTGTTGTGCACGCAGGCGCGCGCGACCACATTGCCGTCCGCGTCAGGCGGCTCGGAGCGCAGCGTCAGTCGCCATCCCGGCCCGAGCTGCGTCAGGCATTTCCCGACGGCGATCGGCCCCAGCGTCACCCGTGTCTCCTGCGCCCGGTTGCCCGGACCGTCGGAGGCCAGATAACGGAGCGTCGCAGTCAGCGTCGCGGGGTGGGCGGGGTCCGAATCAACCCGCGCGACGCATTCCATCCGGACGTGGTCGTGGGCGCCCGCGCACTCGGCCGCGTAGACCGGCGGGTAGACGATCCCGAACGGCGTCGGGGTGGCGTTCTTGGTCGCCTCCGGCGTGTACGGGTACAGCGCGTAGCCCTCGTACAGCAGCGATGAGACCAGTTCCTCGAGCCGCTCATCCATCGCCGTGCTCCAGTAGTTCGGCGACGCACGCATCCAGCGACGCGAGTCCCCGTTGCGCCCGGCGGTCGTGCAGGGTCCGCAACGTCTCCTCGGAGACGCGGATCCAGCCGCCGCCGGGATAGTGCTCGGCGATCATCGCCCGCCACGCGTCGACGGGCATCCGGTACTGCGACGAGGTCGTCCACGAGATCGGCATCACCTGCAGCCGGCTGTCGGCACCGTAGAAGAAGACGTTGCCGTTGAAATGAAAGGTCAGCGGCACCTCCCCGTCGGGCAACGCGTAGAAGTACTTGGCGGCCGCGACCTCGAGGTCATACGTGCACGGCACCTCCAGCGGGAACCGGGTCTCGCCGCTGAACCCGGGGACCGCCGCCGCGACCCGTGCCCACGGCAGGCCGCTCGTCGACGGCGCCCACGATGCGGGCGGGCCGAACAGCTCGGTCAGCCGCGCGCGCGTCTCGGCGTCATAACCGCGGCGTGCCGGGTCGATCATCACCTGCGCGGTCAGCGCGATCGACTGGATCGCGGCGCCGGTCGGCTCGGTCGCGATCGCCTCGAACAGCATCGTCGGCGACGCGGCAAACGGGACGTGGCCCGCCCCGACGATCGTGAATTCCGGGGCCGGCGGAGCGATCTGGGTCTGCTCCAGTGTCACGACGCCACCACCGCCCGCGCGCGGACTCGTGCGAAGAACTCGGGCACCGCCCGCTCGACCGCCGACCCGCCGGAGATCCCCTCCCAACGGGACTTGATCAGGCCGACCAGCTCATAACAGCGGTCGATCGGCAGGATCGCGTACTCCGCGGGGTCACGGATGCGATTCACGACGAGCGCCTCGGCGTCGGCCTCCAGTTGCTCGAGCACCGGGTTGGCGGCGACCAGGCGCTCCCATGAGTCGAGCGCCAGCTCCGATTCGGTCGCGCCCGCGGGGCTCGGATAGAACGCGACGACTGACGTCGTCACCGTCGAGCGCATGAAGAACGCCAGCCCGATCGGGATCTGGAAGCCCGCCCACGTCGCCTCGTCGCAACGGAAGTCCGGCAGCATGAGCTCACGCATACCCGTCGGCCGATACTCGGCGTCACCCGAGCGCAGTGCCCAGCAGGCCTCGCAGGTGCAGACGATCCGGCGATCGACGAGGTGCAGCATGTGCCGGTGGTCGTCGGGCAGGGTCGTGTGGCAGAGATCGCAGCGCTCGGCCGGCGGCTCGCGGGGCGGTCGGTCCGAACCCGCGGTTCCGTTCCGGGCGAGTCCTCGCAGCCGGGCCAGTCCCTGCGCCCGGCGCAGCCCGGCAGCGGGATCGTCCGCAGCCCTCACGACGCCGGGATCGATTGCACCATCGGCAGCTCGAACGCCAGTGCGGCCATCGGCAGCTCGCAGCCACCGGCCGGCGCCGGCATCGGCGGTGGCACCCCCGGGGCGGGAATCGCGTCGACGACCCCGGTCACCTCGAGCCCCGACAGATCCGGCGCGTGCTCAGCCAGCGCCTGCTCGATCGCCTGCTCCAACGTCGCGCGCGACGCCGAGCAGCCGTTGCAGCTGCCCTGCAGCGCCAGCCGGGCAACGCCATCGTCCAGCGACACCAGCTCGACGTTGCCGCCGTGGGACTCCATGTACGGCCGGACCGTGTCCAGCGCCTCCAGGACCCGTTCGCGCAGCGCGACCGGGTACAGGTCGTGGATCAGCAGCAGGCTGGAGACCGCGCCGTCCTCGGTCAGGCGCTCGAGGATCGCCGCCGCGGGCTCACCGGCCTCGGAGATCGCGGCCAGGATCCGCTCCAGACCGTCGCCGTACATCGCGATCACGGCTGACACGAGCTCGGAGGCGAGTTCGCGGGCACGGTCGTCCGCGAGCTCGTCGACCGCCTCCGACAGCTGCTGGACCCGCTCCAGCAGCCGCTCGGGCTCGGCGACGTGGGCCACTAGGCCAACCCCGTCGGCGTGTGCATCACCTTCCGGACCTTGCCCGCGCCGGTGTACATATGCACCCCGCACGGCAGGCACGGGTCGAAGCTGCGCACGGCGCGCATGATGTCGACGCCCTTGAAGTTCTCCGGACCGTTCTCCTCGAAGATCGGCGTGTTCTGGACGGCGTCCTCGTACGGCCCCGGAGTGCCGTAGGCGTCCCGGGGGCTGGCGTTCCACGGTGTCGGCGGATACGGCTGGTAGTTGGCGATCTTGCCCTCGCGGATCACCATGTGGTGCGAGAGCACGCCACGGGCAGCCTCGTGGAAACCGCAGGAGACGGCCTCCTCGGGAACCTTGAATTCCTTCCAGCTCTTGGTCCGCCCTGCCCGGACCTCCTTCAGCGCGCGCTCCAGGCAGTGCAGGCCGACCAGCGCCGAATACGCCTGGTGATAGGAGCGGGCGCGGTCACGCTCGACGGCATTTGACTTCTCGGGCACCTTCCACTCGAGCTCCATCTCGGGCAGCGACGCCGACTTCGGGAGCACCATCTGGATCGAGTGGCCGGTCGCCTTCAGATAACCGAAATCGACGATCCCGGCCTTGGCCGTACACCACTGCCGCGCGAACGGGCCACCGCCGGTATCGCAGCAGACGTGGGTGTCTGACCGCTTGTCGTAGATCCGTGGCGACACCACCCAGCTGTACTTGTCGGCGAAATCACGCTTCTGAGGCTTGGGCAGCGTCTGCTTGTTCCACGGATGGTTCTTGTCGACCGGATTGCCGAGCGGGTCATGGGTGACGAACGTCGGCTCTGACTCCCAGCCGTCGAAATACGAACTGCCGAGCAGGATCCGGATCATCAGGTTGATCTCGACCAGGTCGGTCGAGATCAGCTCGCCGTTGATCGCGACTCCCGGCGTGATGTACCGCTTGCGACCCCAGTCGGTCATCGTCCGGTAGTCGTAGTCGACGTAGTCCGGATCGTCGAAGCAACCCCAGTTGACGAGGTTGGTCTCCCGGAAGCCGACCATGTCGTAGCCGGGCAGTTGCTCCAGGAAGAAGTCGTACAGGTCGTCGTGCATCGGCACGGTCCGCTTGACGTAGTCCATGTAGCGCATCAGCCGCACGTAGTAGTCGGTCAGCGTCTGATGGGTGATGTCGGCCGAGCAGCCGCCGGGCATGATCGTCGACGGGTGTGTGTGGCGCCCGCCGAACAGGCAGTACATCTCACGCGTGTACCGCGCCACCTGCAGCGTCTCCAGGTAGAAGCTGCCGGTGAACGGGTTCAGCGCCCGCATGATGTCGGCGATCGTCTTGTAGCCGTGGATGTCGGAATGCGGCGCCGTCGTCTTCTCGGCCGTGGCCAGCAGCGCTGGGTTGGTGTCCTTGACCATCTGCTCGCAGAAGTCCACATTGGCCATGCAGTCGTTGAAGATGGCGTGGTCGAACATGTAATCCGCCGATTCGGCCAGGTTGAACGCCAGGTCGCCCAGCGGCGGCGGCTTGACCGAGTAGGCCATGTTCTGGTTCAGGCACGAACACGTGCAGTGGTTGTCACCGCAGATGCCGCAGATCCGGCTGGTGATGAAGTGCGCGTCGCGGGGATCGATGCCCTTCATGAAGATGTCAAAGCCGCGGAACACCATCGAGGTCGAGTAGCACTTGTTCACCTTGCGGTTGGTGAAGTCGATCTCGGTATGGATCCCGAGGCTGCCGACGATCCGGGTGATCGGATCCCACGACATCTCTTTGACGACGACCTTCTGGTCAGTGGTGGTAGCCATGTGTCACTGCTCCTCGTTACCAGCGCTTTTGATATCCGGTCGTCAACGCCGGTCCGCGACGACGCCACTCCGGCTCGACGTCGTACTTGTTCTTGATGTTGCGCTTGCGGAAGAAGTCGATCACCGGCCCGTAGCTGAACCGCTCCAGGTTGGCGGCGCGATTGCCCCACTCGTCGGGCTCCATGAACGGCATGTACTTGTCCGGGAACCCGGGCATCGTGCACGCCATGCAGATGCCGCCGACGTTCGGGCAACCGCCGATCCCGTTGACCCAGCCGCGCACCGGCACGTTGCACTTGACCACCGGCCCCTTGCACCCGAGCTTGACCAGGCAGCGGTGGTCGGAGCCGTACTCGGTGGCGAACTTGCCCTCCTCGACGAAGCCGGCGCGGTTGCAGCCCTCGCGCACCGTCCGGCCGAACAGCCACTTGGGACGCAGCTGCGCGTCGAGCTCGGGCGCCGGCGCCAGGCCCGCCAGGTGGAAGACCAGGTACATCAGCACCTCGGTCATGTTGTCGGGCTGCGCCGGGCAGCCCGGGATGCACACCACCGGCAGGTTGGCCTTCGAGCGCCACTTCCAGCCGAGATAGTCCGGCACGCCCATCGCGCCGGTCGGGTTGTTCTTCATCGCCGGGATGCCGCCGTAGGTGGCGCAGGTCCCGACCGCGACGACGGCCGCCGCCTTCGGCGCCAGGCGATCGATCCACTCGTTGACGGTGATCGGCTGCCCGGTCTCGGGGTTGGCCCCGAAGCCCGACCAGTGGCCCTCGCCGTTGATCTGCTCGTTGCCGAGCGATCCCTCGATCACCAGCACGAACGGATCGAGCTTGCCCTGCTCGGCGTCATACCAGGCCTGGATGTACTCCTCGCCGGTCTCGAACGCGATCACCTGGTTGTGGATCACGACCCGGGGCATTCCCGGGATCACCCCCTGGATGATGTCCTCCAGGCTGGGGTTGGTGGCCGAGGTCATCGCCACCGAGTCGCCCTCGCACGAGAGCCCAACCGTGACCCACAGGACGTGGGCGGTCACCGCCTCCGTCGCGGCCTGGTTGGGGGTGAACTCGGTTGCGCTAGCCATTCGTGGTCCTCCTGGGGTCGTCCGCTCAGCAGATCCGTGGCAGGGGATCCCCCACCAGTTGGTCCATCACCCGACGGCCGCCGAACGCGGTCGCCACGATCACCATCCCGGGCGGCTCGGCCCGCACCGTGCCGATCTCGGCCGCCCGCTCAGATCCCGGCGTGCGGCGTAACGCGGCGAGGGCCGCGGGCGCCTGCTCAGGCGCGACGAATGCGACCAACCGCCCCTCGTTCGCCACGTACATCGGGTCGATCCCGAGCAGCTCAGCCGCCGCGGCGACGATCGGCGACACCGGCACCTGGGCCTCGTCGACGACGATCGACACGCCTGAGGACCGCGCCAGCTCGTTGAGCACCGACGCGACGCCGCCGCGGGTCGCGTCACGCAGGCAGTGCAGCTGAACGCCGGTCGCGTCGAGCAGCGCGTCGACGGCCGGCCACAGGCTCTGGGTGTCGGATTCGATCTCGGCGTCGAGCTCGAACTGGTTGCGGGCCAGCATGATCGCCGTGCCGTGCTCGCCGATCGGTCCCGACACGAGCACTCGGTCACCGGGACGGATTGCGTCGGTGCTCAGCCGTGCCCGTGGATCGACGACGCCGATGCCGGTCGTGCACAGGTACATCTGATCGGCGGCGCCGCGCTCGACGACCTTTGTGTCGCCCCCGACGATCTCGACACCGGCCGCGACCGCGGCGCTCGCGATCGCCTCCACCTCCCGCCTGAGCACCGCTGACTCCAAGCCCTCCTCGAGGATCATCGAGACCGTCAGCGCCTGCGGCCGGGCACCCGCCATCGCCAGATCGTTGACCGTGCCGTTGACCGCCAGCTCGCCGATCGACCCGCCCGGGAACCGCAGCGGCTTGACGACGAAGCTGTCTGACGTCATCGCCAGCTGCGTGTCGCCCGCGTTGATTGCGCCCGCGTCCGCAAGCTGCGCCAGGACGCCGTCGCCGGTCTGCGCGAACGCCGGGACCAGCAGCCCCTCGATCAGGGTCTGCGTCGCCTTGCCGCCGGCGCCGTGGGCGAGCGTGATCCGCTCGTCGCGGAACCGCGCCCGCTTTGCCCGGGCGGTCTCGATGATCCGCAGGACCCGCTCCTCGCGATCGGTCGGAGCGGCCGGACGAGCGCTCACACCGCCTCCCGCTCTCGCTGGTAACGACCGAAGTTGTAGTAGGCGGCGCAGGCTCCCTCCGGGGAGACCATGCAGGTGCCGATCGCGTGCTCGGGGGTGCAGGCGGTCCCGAACACCTTGCACTCCCACGGCTTGATCACGCCCTTGAGCACTTCGCCGCACTGGCAGGCCTTCGGATCGGCCACGCGCACGTTCGGGGTCGCGAACCGCCGCTCCGCGTCGAAGTCGGCGTACGCATCGCTCAGTCTCAGCGCCGATTGTGAGATGAACCCGAGGCCGCGCCACTCGAAATGCGGCCGCAGTGCGAACACCTCGGACATCACCTGCAGGGCGCGTTGGTTGCCCTCCTGCGGGACGACCCGCTTGTACTGGTTCTCGACCTCGCAGCGTCGATCGCCCAGCTGACGGAGGATCATCAGGATCGATTGGAGGATGTCGAGCGGCTCAAAGCCGGAGATGACGACGGGCCGACCGTACTCGCCGGGGATGAAGTTGAACGGTCGGGCGCCGACGACCGTGCAGACGTGCCCGGGTCCGATGAACCCGTCCAGGCGGAGGTCGGGTGACTCCAGCAGTGCTCGCAGCGGCGGCACGATCGTCACGTGGTTGCAGACGCAGCTGAAGTTCCTCTGATTTTCGGTCTTGGCGCGCTTCAGCGTCAGCGCCGTCGACGGCGCCGTCGTCTCGAAGCCGATCGCGAAGAACACGACCTCACGATCGGGGTTCTCCCTCGCGATCCGCAGCGCGTCGAGCGGCGAGTAGACCATCCGCACGTCGGCGCCTTCGGCCTTGGCATCCAGCAGGGTCTGCTCCGAGCCCGGCACGCGCAGCATGTCGCCGAAGCAGGTGAAGATCACGCCGTCATGACGCGCGATCGCGATCCCGTCATCGACGCGTCCCATCGGGATCACGCACACCGGGCACCCAGGTCCGTGGACCAGCTCGACGTTCGGCGGCAGCAGGTCGTCGATCCCGTACTTGTAGATCGAGTGGGTGTGGCCGCCGCAGACCTCCATCACCTTGTAATGGCGGCCGGCGTCGGCCGCGGCGAGGATCTGGCCGGCGAGCGCCCGTCCAAGCTCCGCGTCGCGGTACTCGTCGACGAACTTCACAGAGGGGCTCCGAGGTTCGCGATCGCGACGCCGGCATGGACGAGCAGGCTGTCACCGGGGTGCACCGGTTCGACGAGCTCGATCTCGACCCGCTGATCGATGCCGGCGGGGTCCCGACACTGCGCGCCGCACTGCGTCAGCGCCACGACCGTCATCGCAACGCCAGCGTCTGAGCAGGTGATGCAATGAGCGTCGTCTGTCGTGCAGCGCCCAGTGACCGTCACTCGATCACGCTCGCCTTCAGCTCCTCGAGTTCCTGCTCGTAGTCACGCCCCATGCCCTGCAGCAGCGCAAGCGTCGCGTGGGCCTCCTCCTCGTCGACCTTTGACAGGGCAAAGCCGACATGGATCAGCACCCAATCCCCGGGCCGAGCCTCGTCGCCGTCGCAGGACAGCAGGCTGACATTGATGTTGCGTCGCACTCCGACGACATCAACCTTCGCGATCTGGTTGACCTCATCGACCAACTCGATCACCTGCCCTGGGATAGCCAGGCACATGCGTTCCCGCGCTCCTCTCTCGGCCGGGGTCCGGCGGCGGTCCTCCGGCCTGCCGAATCTCGGTGTACCACCGGCGGACAGCGGCCGCGACCATCCCCGTAATGCACGTGACGGTAACTGCGATTACACACCGATCGGGGCGAATCGGGTTTGGTCTCCGTGGACGCGGGCAGCATTCCGACAAGTGCTCGAGCGCTGCTCGCTGGAGGGATATGCTCAGCACGCGGAGAGGCCGGCAACGCGAGATCCAAAGGACGGCGTGGCGGAGAGGGAGACGCAGAAGCAGGGTGTTCAAAACACCGGCGCGCAGCTCGGAGCCGATGTCCAGTGGCGTCCGCGGCCGAGCGGGCCGCGACCGGGCCGCACCGGCGGGCTGCGCTACCTGCTCGACATCGACACCGACTTGGCGGAGGGGCTCGACAGCCGGCTTCGGCTGGCCGCTCGGCCCGCGGCGACAGCGGTTGTGTTCGATGCCGACGCCGGCGACGTGGAGCTCTCAGCGGTCCTCGCGCGGACCGCGGACGGACCCGGGCTGCTGGTGCTCGACGGCGTGGTCGCGACCGGCGTTCGGGTGGGCGATCGGGTCGCCTCGGAATTGCTCGGCGCGGGCGATCTGCTCGAGCCCGACGAGGTCGAATGCGACGAGCTGGTCGCTTGCATCACCGAGTGGCGGGCGCTCGGGCCGACCCGCTTCGCGATGCTCGACGGCGCCTTCGCGGATCGCATCAGGCCCTGGCCGCAACTGACCCAGGCGCTGCTGCGCCGAGTCGAGCGCCGGGCGCACAACCTCAACGTGCAGCGCGCGATCGCCTCCCAGCCCCGGCTCGAGCTCCGGCTGACCCTGCTGCTCTGGCATCTGGCGTCGCGGTGGGGGCGGGTCGAACCGGGTGGCATCCGGCTGCCCCTGCCGCTGACCCACCAGCTGCTGGGACGGCTGATCGGTGCCGAACGGCCGTCGGTCTCGCACGCGTTGGCGCGGCTGTCGCGGGCCGGTGCGGTCACCGGGCACGGGGACGAGTGGCACCTGCACGGCAAGATCGAGGAGTTGCTGGGCCTGCTGGACCACTCGGGCGAGGGCGTCGCGCCGCTGATCGCTCGCGTCGGCCGGCCGGGCTGATGCACGACGGCTCACCCGCGCCCACCCCGCCACCCCGCCACCCCTACTTCCATGACGGGCTCACCCACCCACCCCGCCACCCCGGCGAGCGCCCCCTGAAGGTGAAATGCCGGTTCGGGTGATCTTCCGCTGCCACGGCTGCGACGCGGTTCCCGACCCGCTGACGCAGTTGAGCCTGGAACGGGGACTGCGTGAGCTGGCCTTCGGCGCGTACCTCGACGTCGCCCCCGGTCATTGGCTGCTGTGGCTCGGCGGCGGCCCTCTGGGTCCGCGCCGCTACGCCTGCCGCGACCATCGCGGCGACCTCGTCGCCTACCTGCGCGAGCACTACGGGACGATCGCCCCGCACCCCTGGAAGCGTCCGCCGTATCCGGTCACGGTGCGCTCGGCCGACACCGAGCGGGCGATCGGCCATGGCGGTCTGTCAGCGATGCCGAAATGGGGCTTGACGGCGTGAGCGGTGGCCGCGCCGCGCCCGGGGACGCCCCCGAGGATCCGCTGGCCCGCCTGGTGGCGGCGCCCGGTGGCCGTGACCGTGGCTCCATGCCGTTCGGCGCGTTCTCGCTCGCCGACGTGCGGGAGCGCGCCGCCGAGCTGTCATCGGCCGTCGGTTTCGGGACCGCCCGCGTGGCCGGGGTCGCTCGCGGCTGGTCGGAGCTCGCCCACGCGATGGAGGCGGTTGGGGCAACGACCGTCGCCGGACTCGAGCCCGAGCACGCCGCCGAGTTCGCCCGCAAGCTCTGGGTGGTGCCGCCGAGCGGCAGCTTGCTCTGAGCTGGCTATCAAACGGGACACATGGTCCCGTTTGATAGCCAGGTGCGATGCAGGGTCAGAGCGCGGCGGTCCGCACAAGCGCGACGACCTGCTCGACGGCTTGGTCGAGCGTCAGGTCGCTCGTGTCGACCGTGATCGCGTCGGCGGCGGGGCGCAGCGGCGACTCGTCGCGTTCGGTGTCGCGCTCGTCGCGGATCGTCTGCTCGGCGAGCACGACCGCCACGTCGGCGCCGATCTGCTCGGCGCGGCGTCCGGCGCGTGCTGCGGGCGAGGCGGTCAGGAACACCTTGACCGCCGCCGACGGCCACACGACCGTGCCGATGTCACGGCCCTCGGCGACCCAATCGCCGGTGCCCAGCAGGCGACGCTGCTCGGCCACCATCGCGGTCCGCACGCCCGCGTCGGCGGCCACGACCGAGGCTGCCTCGGACACCTCGGGCACGCGGATCGCGTCGGACACGTCCTCGCCGTCGAGCAGCACACGATCGCCGAGCGAGATCGAGACCTCGGCGGCGACCTCGGCGGGCGAACGTCCGCGTCGCAGCACGGCGAGCGCCACACAGCGATACATCGCGCCTGAGTCCAGGTAGGTGAAGCCGAGCCGATCGGCGACCGCCCGGGCGACGCTCGACTTCCCCGCACCGGCTGGTCCATCGATCGCGACCACGGTCATGGGCGGTCCTCCTCGGCGGCGGCGGTCAGGGGGCATCCCTCGACCAGCGCGCCGGTCCGCCGCCACAGGTCAAAGAACGTCGGGCACGTCTTGGCGACGACTTCGGGCGCCTCGAGCTCAACCGGCACGTGGGTCCCGATCAGTGAGAACGCCATCGCGATCCGGTGGTCGTCGAACGTCGGCAGCTGCGCCACCCGCGGCCGTCCGGGATGGACGCGCAGGTAGTCCGGGCCCTCGTCGACGGTGATCCCGAGCCGGCGGAGGTTCTCGGCCGTCGCGCCGACCCGGTCCGATTCCTTGACCCGCGCGTGGCCGACGCCCGTGATCGTCGTCGGCCCGTCGGCGAACGGCGCGACGCAGGCGAGCGTCATGAACACGTCGGAGCTGTTGCCCATGTCGACCTCGACACCCCGCAGCTGCTCCGGACCGGTCAGCGACAGCGGCGCCCGCGCGCCGACGACACACCCCATCCGCTCGAGGTGCGAGACCAGCTCGATGTCCCCCTGGCGGGTCGCATCGAGGTCGAGGCCCGGAAGCGTCACGGTCGTCTGGGTCAAGGCGGCGCTCGCGAGGAAATACGACGCGGTCGAGACGTCGGGCTCGATCTCGAGCTCGGTCGCCCGATATGACCCGGGTGCGACCGACAGCGTGCCGTCACCCCGCCGGACCTCGACGCCGAACGAGCGCATCACGTCGATGGTCAGCTCCAGATAGGGCGCCGACACCAGTGCGCCGAACCGCAGCGACGACGGGGCCTGCGCGAACGGTGCCGCCATCAGCAGGCCGCTGAGAAACTGGCTCGAGATCGACGCGTCGACGTCCACCCTTCCGCCCTTCAGGCCCGCCGCGGTCACCGTCAGCGGCAGCGACTCGCCGTCGATCACCGCCCCCTGCGCCCGCAGCGCGGTGAGCACCGGCCCGAGCGGCCGGCGGCGCAGCTGCGGGTGGGCGTCCACGGTGAACCGGCCCGAGCCGGCGGCGAGCATCGGCACGATGAACCGCCCGACGGTGCCCGCCATCCCGCAGTAGATCTCGGCGTCGCGGGCGGGCGCGCCGCCGATCCCGTCGACCATCACGTCGGAACCGTCGATCCCGTCGACGTTGGTGACCCGGCCACCCAGCGCCCGTAGCGCGCCGGCCATCACCTCGGTGTCGTCGGCCACCAGCGGGCCGAGCAGGCGGCTGCGCCCGTCGGCGACCCCGGCCAGCAGCAGGGCCCGATTGGTCAGGCTCTTGGACCCCGGCACGCGCAGCTCCCAGCGCGATCGGGGCGTTCCCGGCGACACGCGCACGGCGGTCGGAGCGGACGTCGCAGTGCCGCTCATGGCCGCGCCAACGGGTGGCCGAGCTCGCCGAGCAGCTCGGTCGCACGGGCCGCGGCGTCCTCGCCCGCGACCCACAGCGCGACCACGCCGGAGCTGCGGTCCTCGGCCGGGTACAGCGCCATGTCGGTGATGTTGACCCCGGCACGGCCGAGCTCAAGCGCCAGCTGCGCGATCACCCCGGGCCGGTTGGGCACCGAGACCCGCAGTTCGAACAGCTCACCACCTTCGACTCCGGCCTCCAGCAGCCGTCGGCGATCACCCGCGGCGGCGTCGTTCCAGGCGGTGACCGCGTCGGCGTCGTCGCGGTCCAGCGCGTCGCGAACCACCGCCAGACGCCCGACGAACTCGTCGAGCTCGGTCAGCAAGGCGTCACGGTTGGACAGGTAGATGTCGGTCCAGATCGCGCTCGGGGCACCGGCGACGCGAGTCGCGTCACGAAACGACGGCCCCGTCGCGGGCAGGCGCTCGCCGCCGAGCGTCGCCGCCGCCTGGGCGACGAGCACGTTGGCGAGGACGTGCGGCAGGTGCGAGACCGACGCGAGCATCCGGTCGTGGGCATCGGGGTCGATCGCGGTCGGCCGAGCACCGAGCGACACGAGCAGGCGATGGAGCCGCTCGTAGAGCTCACCGGAGGTCTGCACACCCGGCGTCAAATACCACACGGCGCCCTCGAACAGATCGGCGCGGGCGTTGGCGACGCCCGCCGTTTCGGCGCCGGCCAAGGGATGTCCACCGACGAACCGGGGGTCGTCGTGAGCGGCGACCACCGCACGCTTGGTCGAGCCGACATCGGTCACAACGCAGTCCTGCGGCGCCGACGCGAGCGCGGCCCCGACCAGATCATCGAGGTCGCCCACCGGCGCCGCCACGAACACGGCCTCGGCCTGCGCTACGGCCCCGGCGACGTCGTCGCACGCGACGTCAATCGCGCCGGAATCGACCGCCTCAGCGAGCGCCGCCACCGAGGCGTCATATCCGGTCACAGTGGCACCGGCCCGTGATCGTGCGGCGAGCGCGACGGAGCCGCCGATCAGTCCGACGCCCAGCACCGCTACGCGCATTCGACCGACGGGCCGGAAGCTTGGCGAAAATGGCCGGAGGGGTCGGTCAAAACTGCCAAGCTTCTCGGCAACAGGACCGCACGGCCGGGCGCCTAGACAGCGGCGCGCCGGTCGCGAACCGCGGCAGCGAGCCCGTCGAGCACCTCGACGGTCGTATCCCAGCCGATGCAGCCATCGGTGATCGACTGCCCGTACACGAGCGGCCCCGGCCCAGCGAGCTCCTGACGACCGGCGACCAGGAACGACTCGAGCATCACGCCGACGATGGTCCGGTCGCCGCCGGCGATCTGGGCGCCGACCGCGTCGGCGACCTCGGGCTGGCGGTCGGGGTCTTTGCCGCTGTTGTCGTGCGAGAGGTCGATCATCACGCGCTCCGGGAGCCCCGCCGCATGCAGCAGCGCGACGGCCTCTGACACCGACCCCGCGTCATAGTTGGGCGCGCCGCGGCCGCCGCGCAGGATCACGTGCGAGTCGGCGTTGCCGGTCGTGTACAGGATCGCCGATCCACCGAGGTCGTCGATCCCGGCGAATGCGTGCGCGACGCCGGCCGCGCGGACCGCGTCGACCGCGACCTGGACGTTGCCGTCGGTCCGGTTCTTGAAGCCGACCGGCATCGACAGGCCCGAGCCGAGCTGGCGGTGGACCTGGCTCTCGACCGTGCGCGCGCCGATCGCCCCCCAGCAGACGGTGTCGGAGATGTACTGCGGCGTGATCGGGTCAAGGAACTCACAGCCGACCGGGAGCCCGAGCGCGAGCACGTCGAGCAGCAGCCGCCGCGCCATCCGCAGGCCGGCGTTGACATCGCTGGACCCGTCCAGGTGAGGATCGTTGATCAATCCCTTCCAGCCGATCGTCGTGCGCGGCTTCTCGAAATAGACCCGCATCGCGATGCAGAGGTCGTCGCGCAGACGTCCCACCTCGGCCGCCAGCCGACCCGCGTACTCACGGCTGGCGTCGGCGTCGTGGATGCTGCACGGCCCGACGACGACCAGCAGCCGGTCATCGGAGCCGTCGAGCACCGCCTGGGTGTCTGCCCGGCCGCGAACCAGCACCTCGGTCGCGCGCGGACCTAACGGCAGCTCCTCGAGCAACGTCTGCGGTGAGGCGAGCGGCACGAGCCGGTCGATCCGCTTGTTGCGGATCTGCTCGGCGGCGGGGGTGGCGTCCTTGAGACTCATCGACGATGACCTACGGTACGACGGCCGCGTCAGACCGCGGCGGGCGCCGGGACGGGCGACAGGGACTTGCCGGCGACCGCGGCCGCCATCAGCACCCGCTCCATGTAGGCGGCGAACTCATCGGCCGGGAGCTGCTGGGCGGCGTCGCAGATCGCCTCGTCGGGGTTCGGATGGACCTCGACGATGATCCCGTCGGCGCCCGCCGCGGCGGCGGCCAGCGACAGGGCGGGGACGAGGCTGCGCCGGCCCGGAGCGTGGCTGGGATCGACGATCACCGGCAGGTGGGTCATCTCCTTGAGCACCGGGATCGCGGTCAGATCGAGCGTGAACCGGTAGGCGGTCTCGAACGTGCGGATCCCGCGCTCGCACAGCATCACCGACTGGTTGCCCTCCTTGAGGATGTACTCGGCCGCCATCAGCCACTCCTCCAGCGTGCTCGACAGGCCGCGCTTGAGCAGGACCGGGCAGCCGGAGCGGCCGACCTCGGACAGCAAGCTGTAGTTCTGCATGTTGCGCGAGCCGATCTGCAGCACGTCGGCGACCTCGAGCAGCGCGTCGAGATCCCGCGCGTCCATCACTTCGGTGACCACCGGCAGCCCCGTCTGCGCCTTGGCCTCGGCCAGCAGCCGCAGTCCCTCCTGGCCCAGACCCTGGAAGGCGTACGGCGAGGTCCGCGGCTTGTAGGCGCCGCCGCGCAGCATCGTCGCGCCGGCGGCCGCAACCGTGTGCGCCGTCGAGAGCAGTTGCTCACGGGATTCGACCGTGCACGGCCCGGCGATCATGGCGAAATGCGGACCGCCGACCTTGCGACCGCTGATCTCCAAGACGCTCGGCCCCGCGTCGTGACGGAACTGGGTCGAGGCGAGCTTGTACGGCTTGGTGATCGGCATCACCTGTTCTACCCCGGGGACGGACTCGAGTTCCAGGCCGGCGACGTGCTCGGCGTCGCCGATCGCGCCGATCACCGCGCGCTCTTCGCCACGGATCAGGTGGGGGTGGGCCCCGGCGCGGGTCACCCGTTCGATGACGGACTGCACCTCGCCCTCGGTGGCCGTCGGTTTCATCACGATCATCATCTACGCGGTCCTTTCGAAATTCCCTGGAAACTGTACGAAGCGCATCGCTCAATGCAGGTCAACGTGACCCCTCGGGTTGGTTTCCGGCGCCCGGACCCGCAGGAACCGCCGCACTTCGGGCGGCGAAACGGGACTGTGGCCGAGCGCCTAGATAAATCGCCAGGCGTAGAAGCGCACATAGGACCAGGACCAGCTGTCGCCGGCAGCGGTGCTGCTGCTGTACGTACGGGCAGAGTCGTCCATCGCGCTGCTGCGGGTTCTACCAGACCGCGACGGCCGCCCGCAAGCAGGATCGGCCGGTTGGGGGGTCAAACCCGGCCGGCGGCTCAGCCGGTGACCGTGTTGGTCTTCAGCCGCGCGCAGCGAGCCGCCTGGGCGGCCGGCTGGTTGTAGACCCGCACGTGCCAGCCGTGGTCGTGTGGCGTGAACGCGACGACCGGCAACCCCTTGTTGATCGCCCGGCCGATGTGGTTGGACACGTCGCCGACGTTGAGCCCGACCGCCCACGCGAGCGTCGACTGCGTCCCCGGGATCGTCGCCGGGCGACCGCAGGAGCGGATCACCGCACCACCGCCCAGCCGGTCGACGACGGCGACCAGGCGGCGGTTCTGGCGTCCGCTGGCGTGCGCGAGCGGCAGGTCGTAGCGCCAGTCGTGCACGCGCAGCCGGGCCGACCCGATCAGCGAGACGCCGAGAACCGCCACGAGCACCGGTCCGCCCCATCGCAGCGCCGGCGCGACCCAGCTCGGGGCGCGCAGCTCAGACAGCCACGGCGCCCCGCCGAGCAGCTGCCCGACGAATGCCGCGGCGACCACGATGCAGACCGCCGCCGGCTCGATCAGATACCGGCTCGCGGCCGACCAGCCGTGCAGCGCAAAGGCGATCTCGACGATCACCCAGACCAGCGCGGTGGCCGCAACGCCGAGCACGCGCCGATCCCGGCGCCAGATCGCGACCGCCACGCCCGCCAGGAACGCCAGCTGCATCGGCAGCTCGTAGAGGTTGCGCCAGCGACGGAGCACGCCGACGATCTTCGAGCCGTGGATCGCGGTCTGCTGGTTGAGTGCCAGGTCGCCGGCGCTGAACCAGCTCTTGGACGTCAGCCCGGGAATGACGAACCAGACCGCCGGGATCAGCAGCAGCACCAGCAGCACGACGGGTCGGGCCCGCCGGTCGGTCCATAACAGCCAGAGGCCGTAGCAACCGGCGAACGCCCACGACTCCGGACGGTCCAGCGAAGCGAACGCCAGCGCCGCGAACGCCCAGCGCCGGTGCCCGCCCAGGTGCGCGTCGATCGCCGCCAGCAAGAGCGCCACCACGAGCGGGTCGGAGTTGGCGATCAGGACCAGATGCGGCCATGTCTGGATGCCCATCACCGCGACGCCGGCGAACGCGCCGGCGACGAACGGCGCGAACCGGCGACTGGGCAGCACCGGGCCGGTCAGGCGGTATGCCACGCGCGCGGCGAACACACCGGCGGCGATCGTCCCGGTGACGCTGGTGACGCTCCAGAGCCACACCTGCGTGTGTCCGAACAGCGCGTAGGGCAACGTGAACACGAACGTCAACGGCTTCCACGACGGTGCCCCCGACGTGTTCAGCGAGCCGTACAGGACCTGGTGGCCCCACACCATCCAGCCGAATGGGTCGTACCCGGGGCGCATCCCGGTAGCGCCGACGAACACGATCGCGCCGACCACCGCGGCGGCCGCAACGATCACCCACCCGGCGACGGGCAACAGGCGGCCGGAGCGTGACCGCGGGCTGCCGCTCCCCCGCTCCTCGCTCGCGGGCGCGCCCGCCTCGTCGCCTCCCACTCAGCCCGGCCTAGACCAGTTCCCCGATCGCCGCCAGGAACCGGCGGTTCTCGGAGTCGGTCCCGACCGTCACGCGCAACGACCCGGGTCGGCCGAGCGCGGCGCCGGCGCGGACCAACACGCCCCGCTCACGCAGCCCCGCGACGATCTCAGGCTCGACCTCGGCGCTCGGCAGGTGGGTCCACACGAAGTTGGCATCGGACTCGGCCACCCACAGCCCGAGCGCGCGCAGGCCGTCGGTGACCGCGATCCGCGCCGCCACCGTGTGCACCACGCGACGCTCGACCTCGTCCTGGTGGCGCAGCGCCTCGACCGCGGCAGCCTGCGCTGGGGTGTTGAGGTAGAACGGCTGGCGGACCTGGTCGACGGCCGTCCGCAGATCATCGGAACCGCACAGCCCGTAGCCGACGCGCATGCCCGCCAGGCCGTAGGCCTTGGAGAACGTCCGCAGCAGGATCAGGTTCGGATGTCGGCGCAACAGCTCGACCGACGCATACGGATCGCCGAGGATCAGCGCGAACTCGCAGTAGGCCTCGTCGAGGATCACGCACACGTGGCGCGGGACCTTGCGCAGAAACGCCTCGACCTCCTCCAGCCCGACCGAGGTCGAGGTCGGGTTGTTGGGGTTGCAGATCAGGACCAGCCGAGTCGCGACCGTGATCTCCTTGGCCATCGCGTCGAGGTCGTGGCGGTCCTCGGAATCGAGCGGGACCTCGATGCCCCGGGCGCCCGACGCGGCGGCCAGGTGCGGATAGACGCTGAACGCCGGCCACGCGTAGACGACCTCAGCGCCGGGCTCGAGCAGCGCCTCGCCGGCCGACAACAGGATGTCGCAGGAGCCGTTGCCGAGCGCGATCCGCTCCCGCGGGATCCCGTAGCGATCGGCCAACGCCTGTCGCAACGGCTGATACGACGGGTCCGGGTAGCGGTGTGTGCCGGCGAGCGCGCGGCTGGCGGCGTCGAGCACGTCGATCGACGGCGCGAAGCACGCCTCGTTGGAGGCCAACATCGCCACGTCGTCACCGAGGTCGTAGCCGGCCGCCAGCGGGTACGCGGGGATTCGACGGATTCGGTCTGCGAATTCGATCGGCATCGGTCTGAGCCCTCCTACTGAGCCGAGCTCAGGTCGCGGCGTAGCGCCTTGGCGGCGCCCAGGTACACGTGCTGCGGGTCGTGGTCCTCGTCGGCGTAGTAATGGACCATCACCCTGATCACCGCCGGAAGCGAGCCCGGCACCGGAATCTCCTGCGCGCACAGTAGCGGCACCCGATCGAGACCCAGCCGACGCGCCGCGACGGCCGGGAACTGCGCGTCGAGATCGGGGGTGAGCGTGAAGATGCAGCTGACCATCGCCTCGGGTGCCAGCGCGTTGCGCGCCATCAGCTCGCGGATCAGCAGATCGGTGGCGTCGAGGATCGCGCTCTCTTCGTTGCGCTCGACGCTGTTGGCCCCGCGGAGCGCGAACAGACGCATCGCCCTGATCTTGCCAGAGCACCCGCCACAGACGCCGCGACCCAGACGACGCGGCCACAGGAGAGGCAGCCCGTCGACGGGCGCTCTTTAGCTGGCGAGCTGGTTCTGCAGGTCCTGCGAGGCCCGCCCGGCGGGCGTGTCGAGCGGATTGATGTTGTGATTGGACATGTAGGTGGTGACGGCCGGGGCGAACGACAGCACGAGGAACACCGTCATCACCGCGGTCGCCCGGCGCAGCCATGGGCTCGTGCCCAGCGCCGCCAGCGGCAGCACCCACACGATGTACCACGGCACCAGCCAGGCGAGGCTGACCAACAGCGCCAGGGTCGACCACCCGGCGCCGACCAGCCAGTCTCGCCGGCGCAGGAAGAAATAGAGCACGACCGCGACGACGAACAGGTCCCCCAGATCCAGCACGGTCGACGTCGCGCCGCCGACGTGCAGGAGCAGTCCGACCAGGTTCGAGATGCTCAGCTCGGTGATCAGCGAGCTCTGTTGCTGCAGGTTGGGCAGCGAGGTCCCGAACAAGATCACGCTCAGCACCACCAGCGGGATCGCGGCGATGAGACCGCCGATGACCAACTGCTTGGAGCGCTGGCGGGTGCCGACGGCGACGAGCAGGAACGGCCCCAGCAGGACCGCCGTGAACTTCACGGCGATCGCGACCACGAGCGCCGCGCCGGCCCACCGGTCCCGGCCCGACAGCACGAACGCGATCGCCGCCATCGAGGCGACCAGCATCAGGAAGTCGTTGTGAAAGCCGGCGACCGCGTAGATGAGGTAGATCGGGTTCAGCGCGACGAATCCGACGACGAACCGGGGATCGCGGCCGAGCTTGACCGCACACCACCAGACCAGCGACAGGAAGCCGAGGCTGAGCAGCACGACGACCACCTTGATCACCCAGAACGCGATCGGCAGCGGCAGGAACGCGAGCGGGTAGCTGACCGCGGTGAACAGCTCACCGTAGGGACTCTTGAGGTTGTCCCAGCTGGCGAACTGGAAGATCGGATCGAAGTGCTCGGACGAGATCCCGTGGGTGTAGGGCGAGATGTGGTGCAGCGCCCCGAGTCGCGCGTAGCCCAGGTAGTTGAAGATGTCCGACAGCTGCAGCGGGGGGCTCAGCAGCAGGATCAGGTGCAAGATCAAGATGACGATCACGATCGACCGCATCGTCAGGCTGCGGATCGCCGCCATCGCCACCCCGTAGGCGATCAGCATCGCGACGAGCACGCCGCTGAAGATCACGTCCAGCGTCCAGCGATCATTCAGCGGCCGGCTGATGATGAGGTGCAGCGGCCCGGCCTCCCAGTTGGGGAACACGCGGACCGATCGGGGCACGAGCACCGTCGGTCCCGAGGACGCATACGCGACGACGGCCAGCGTGGCCAGCAGCAGCACCGACAACGCGATCCAGCCGCCGCGCCGGCCGACCGCGATCGGCGGCGTCGTCAGCCATCGCGGCCGCGACACCGCGAACCGCGGCAATCCGGTGGTCGCCTCAGTGGTCATCGCGTGCGCTGAGGGAGCCGCGACGACCCGCGGCTCAGCCCCCGCGGGGTCGTCGCGCATCCGCGAAACATAGTTGTGGATCGAGACATGGGCTCAACATCGGGTCGCGATCTTGATCGTGCCCGCCTGCGCGATCACGTGCCAGCCGAGGCTGCGCGGGATCCAGGGGATCCACGGGAACCGCCCGGAGGTCGAGTTGGCCTGACCTTGGATGATGACCCGGCCGCGGGTCGCCTCGGCCGTCCCGACCGTCTCGTGCAGCGTCCAGGCGACCAGTGGCACGAGCTGCGTGTTGGTCTCCACGACGCCGCACGCGTGAAGCCGTGCGGCGCCGCCCGCGCGGGCCACGGCCGCGGTCAGATCACGCCGGACGTCGGCCTGGAAGCGCAGCTGCGACCAGGTCGGACCGAGCTTCGCGGACGCGTCGACCGCGCTGGGCAGGATCGCCGCAACCGCGCCGGCGGTGACGATCGCGACCGCGACCCATCCGGCCGTCCGTTGCGCGAGGCGTGCGCCCGCCGCGAACGCCCATGCGGCGAACCGAGCCCAACCCACCATTCCGACGACGATCGTGAGGCAGGCCGCGGGGAACAGGTAGCGACCGTTGCCGGAGAACTTCAGCTCGGTCAGCACCGCGTCCTCGAGAAACAGCGCGAGCGCGGCGACCAGCAGCACGCCCAGGCAGATGTCGAGCCGGCGCTGCGACCGCTGCGTGCGCGTGCGCGTGGCGTCGCGAGCCAGCACGAGCGCGGCGACCGTCGGCACGAACGCCAGCAGCACGCCGATCCGGAACGGGAGCCTGACCAGCGGCCACTCGTAGCGGGTGATCTCGCTGCAGAACGGACACGGCGTCGTCCCCGCGCCGCGCGGATAACTGGCGTACTCGGCGCCCCGCAACAGCGAACCCGAGCCGATCAGGTCCGGGACCAGCCAGATCGGCAGGATCAGCGCCGCCAGACAGGTGATCAGGCGCCGCGCACCGGGGTCGACGCGCCACAGCCAGAGGCCGTAGACCATGAACAGCGGCCACATCTCCGGGCGGTCCAGTGACGCCGCGAACAGCAGCGCCTGCGTCTGGCGGGCAGCTCCGTCGAGATGACGCAGCACCGCCAGCAGCAGCACCGTCAGCAGCAACCCCTCCGAGTATCCCTGCGCGACGACGTAGATGTAGCTCTGCAGCAGCAGCACCCCGCCGGCGGCCGCCAGCCCCGCGGCCACTGCCAGCGCCCAGCCGACCCCCCCCAGCGGCGCGGTCGCGATCCGTGACAGCCGTGTCGTCAACAGGAACGTCAGCGCCACCGCCGTCAACGCGCCCGCTCGGGCGATCGCAACCCACATGTTCGGCGCCGCGGATCCGAACGGCGCGACGATCGTCGTGAACACGAGCGCGAGCGGCTTGAGCGTCGGCCCACCGGTCGTCGACAGCTGGCCGTGAACGATCTCCCGGCCCCAGATCACCCACACCCACGGGTCGTAGTTGGGCGTGGTGGGCAGCCGCAGCGACACCGCCGCGGCGATCAGGGCGAGCCCGATGACCGCCAGGTACGCCCATCCGTGGCCCCGTACCCGCGCCGGCTTCCCGGTGCGGTCGACGATCGCGAGCAGCCTCCGGCCGAGCGAGCGCGCGCGGCCCGTGTCGTCTTGCACGGCGACGCTCATGAGGTGCAGAAGCTAGCGAGTCGCCTCGCCGCTGTCTGCAGCTGTCCCGGCGTGAGATGGCGCTGGATACCCTGCGCCGATGACCGCGTCCGCGCAGGCACCGGGGCTGCCCTCGCCTGCGACCGGACTCGACGATGGCGCCGCGCCGCGCTCAGTCGGGCGTCGGATCGCCACCGAGCTCGGCTATGCCGCGATCGCCGGCCTGCTGTCACTGGCGATCGCGCTGTGGGCGCTGAAGATCTGGGACGCCAGCCTCAGCGTCCCGTTCCGGTACGCCGAGGTCGACGACACGAAGTTCTATCTGCTGCTGATCAAGGGGATCCTCGCCCACGGCTGGTTTCTGACCAACCACAACCTCGGGGCGCCGTTCGGCCAGCAGCTGTACGACTACCCGCAGGGCGCCGACGACCTGAACCTGTTCACGGTCAAGCTGATCGGGCTCGTCTCACCCCACCCCGGCGTCGTCATCAACGTGTTCCTGTTCCTGACGTTCGTGCTCGACGGCGCCGCCGCCTGCCTGGTGCTGCGGCGGCTCGGCGTCAGCCCGCTGGTCAGCATCGTCTGCGCGGTCCTGTTCGCGCTGCTGCCGTATCACTTCTTCCGCTCGGACTCGCATCTGTTCCTGTCCTCCTACTGGTCGTTGCCGCTGACGGCGTACGTATTCATCGCCGTGCTCGACGACCGGCCGTTGTTCGCCTGCGCCGCGTCCGGCGGCCGTGTGCGGCGGTGGCTCACCCCGGCCACGGTCGCGACCGTCCTGATGTGTCTGGTGATCGCGTCGACCGGGCTCTACTACGCGGTCTTCGGGCTGGTGATGATCGCCGTCGCGCTGCTGCTCAAGCTGCTCACCCAGCGCCGACTGGCACCGCTGCTGCCCGGTCTGGCGGCGTTCGCGCTGGTGCTGGTCGTGCTGGTCGCCAACCTCGCCCCGACCGTCGTCTACCACGCGCAGCACGGCGGCAACTCGGCCGAGGTCCACTCCGCCAACCAGGGCGACAGCCTGGCGATGTCGGCGTCCTACCTGGTGCTGCCGCCGCTGCACGACCGGATCGCGCCGCTGCGCCACCTGACCGAGCACTACGCCAACGTCACCCCGCCCCACGGCTACTGCGAGCAGTGCTACGAGTCGGTCGGGACGACCGCGGACGTCGGCCTGATCTGGTTGCTGGTGGTCGCGTTCGGCTCGCTCGCCGGTGCCGCCTTCGTGACCCGCGTGGGTCGGCTGTACCGGTGGTCGGCGCTCGGCGTCGCGGTCGTGCTGGCGATCGCGGTCACCGGCGGCGTATCGAGCCTGACCCGGGTGTTCGTCTCCAACGACATCCGTGCCTGGAACCGGATGTCGGTGCTGATCGCGTTCTTCGCGCTGCTCACCGTCGGGCTGCTGCTCGACCAGCTGCTCGGCTGGATCCGCGCCCGTGGGGCGCGCGATCGCCGCCTGGCGCGGCTGGGCTCATGGCCGGGCGCGGTGCTGGTGATCGCCGTGCTGGCGTTCGGCGTCGCCGACCAGACCAGTCGTTTCTTCGTGCCGAACTTCGCCAAGGACGCGGCCGAATACCACTCCGACGCCCACCTGGACACGACGATCACGCAGACGCTCGGGACCGGCGCCGAGGTGATGGAGCTGCCGTACGTGCCCTACCCGGAGGGCTACCAGCCGAACTCGGCACCGGGTCAGACGTTGCCGTTCTCGGAGATCACGAACTTCGAGTACGAGCTCGGGCGACCGTACATCCAGTCGCACGGGCTGTCGTTCAGCTACGGCGCGATGAAGGGCCGCGCCACCAACTGGGCGGCGCAGCTGGCCGCCAAGCCGTTGGCGATGTCGGTGATCGGCGTGACCGCGGCCGGCTTCCCGGGTCTGACCGTGGACGCCGATGGCTATCCCGGCGCGGTGCCGACGGTGGTCGCGACGTTGCGGAGGCTGCTGGGGGTGGAGCCGCGCTACAGCGCCGACCACGCGTTCCTGTTCTACGACCTACGCCCGTACGCGCGGCGGCTGCGTGCCCGCCACACGGCCGCGCAGCTGCGAGCGCTGCGCGCGGCCACGCTGTACCCGCTGCGACTGAGCTGCTCGACCGGCCGGCTGACGATCGTCAATCCGACGTCTGCGACCCAGCGGGCGGTGCTGACCGCGGGCGTCACCGGCGCCGGCGGCGCCGGCGCCTTGCGGCTGAGCGCGGACGGTCGGTCGTTGACGTCCGCGGCCGGCGACCGCCTGCGCGCGCCGCTGACGCTCGCGCCGGGGACGACGACCGTGTCGGTGTCCGGAGGCGCCGACGACGCCTCAGGGACGACCCGTTTGACCGCGCCGACGGTCATCAGCGGCGCGTTTGCCCCGTTTCTGCGGGGCGTGTCCGGGGGTCCGCTGACCGGAATCGTCGGACCGCCGTGCCGCTCGGTTTCGGTCGGCTGATTTCGATCCGGCCGCGACGCGGCTGAGCTGGGTGACCTCGGCGGCGCTCAGCCGCCGTGAGCGCCCCACCGCCAGATCGCCTAACAGCAACGGCCCAAACGCGATCCGCTCCAGCCGTTTGACCCGGTGGCCGACCGCCTCGCACATCCGCTTGACCTGGCGGTTGCGGCCTTCGTGGATCGTCAGCTCGAACGTGTCGTGGGCGACCCGCCGGGCCTCCGCCGGGGCGGTCCGGCCATCCTCGAGCTGCACCCCCTCGCGGAGCTTGGCCAGCTGCACGCCGGTCACCGGGCCACGGCGCACGACTACGCGGTAGGTCTTGCGCACCTCGAAGCTCGGGTGGGTGAGCCGATGCGCGAGCGCGCCGTCGTTGGTCAGCAGCATCAGCCCGGTCGTGTCGATGTCCAGCCGCCCGACCGGGTAGAGCCGCCGCTCGGAGCGGACGAGCGAGACGACCGTCGTCCGCCCCTGCGGGTCAGACGCCGTCGAGACCACGCCGCCCGGCTTGTTGATCGCGTAGACCGCCAGCCCGCCGGTCTCCGGGAGTGTGGCCGCGACGCCGTTGACGAGCACGCGATCGGCGGTTGAGACGTCGCGCGCGGGATCGGTGACAAGCTCGCCGTTGACGGTGACGCGCCCGTCCGCGATCAGCGGTTCGGAGGCGCGGCGTGACGCGACGCCGGCGTTGGCGAGGAACTTCACGAGGCGCATGCGAGCACTGCTGCCACCATAGTCGTGTGGATCTGCAATTGCTCACCGCCGCTCTGACCGATCTGGGCGAGCCCGACTACCGCGCCAAGCAGGTGTGGCGCTGGCTGGCGTCGGGTGTCGCCGGCTACGACGAGATGACCGATCTGCCGCTGTCACTGCGCAACCAGTTGACCGAGCGGGTGCCGTTCTCGTCGCTGACCGTCGTCGACGAGGCGCACGCGTCCGACGGCACGGTCAAGGTGCTGCTCACCACCCGTGACGGGCGGCCGGTGGAGGCGGTGCTGATGGTCTATCGCGATGGCCGCCGGTCACTGTGCCTGTCGTCGCAGTCGGGGTGTCCGCTGACGTGCGCGTTCTGCGCGACCGGCCAGATGCGGTTCGGGCGAAACCTGACGACATCCGAGATCCTCGATCAGGCGCTGCACTTCCGCCGGCTCGGGACCGTCGACCACGCGGTGTTCATGGGCATGGGCGAGCCGATGATGAACCTCGACTCGGTCCTGGGCGCCTGCGAGCGCCTACCGGATCTGGGAATCAGCCACCGTCACACGGCGATCTCGACCGTCGGCTGGATCCCGGGGATCGACCGCCTCGCGCAGACGCCGATGCCGATCCGGCTGGCGCTGTCGCTGCATGCCGCCGACGAGTCCCTGCGCTCGGAGCTGATGCCGGTCAACGACCGCTACGCGCTGTCCGACGTGCTGGCTGCCTGCCGCGCCCACTACGAGCGCAAGCATCGCATGATCTTCGTCGAATACGTGATGCTGGCCGGTGTCAACGACTCCTACCTGCAGGCTCAGCAGCTCGCCGACGTGCTCGATCCGCGGATCTTCAAGGTCAACCTGATCCCGTTCAACCCGACCGACGCCTCGTTTGAGGGCTCGAGCCCGAAGGCGATCGACGCGTTCCGCGCCGAGCTCGAGCGCCACGGGATCGGTGCCACCGTGCGCCTCACCCGCGGCCGGGAGATCGCCGCGGCGTGCGGTCAGTTGGCTGCACGCGCCGCCTGAGTTCGGCTGGCCGTCAGCTTTCAGATCAATGCGTGATGAGCTGCTGCGCCGCCGGCTGACCGCGCAGCTGCTGGCCGGAGCCGTCCCGGGCGGGTCCGCGGCAGTCATGAGCGTCACCGAGCGGCTGCTGGCGATTCAGGGCCAGGATCCGCGAGCCGCGCGGCTGGCGATCCGGGCCCGCAGCCGCGGCGCGAGCGGCGCCGATGTCGACCGGGCACTCAGCGAGGACTGCTCGCTGTTGATCACATGGCTGTGCCGGGGCACGCTGCACCTAATCACCGCCGACGACTACCCGTTGCTGCAGGCGCTGACGACGCCGCCGCTGATGACCGCGTCCGATCGGCGGCTGGCGCAGGAGGGCCTGAGCGCCACCGGCGTCCGGCGCGGGATCACGGCGATCGAGCGGGGGCTCGCCGACGACGGGCCGCTGGGAATCGGCGCGTTGCGCGAGCGCGTGCGCGCCGCCGGGGTGGCGACCGCCGGGCAGGCGATGATCCACCTGCTGTTCCGCGCCTCGCTCGAAGGCCGGATC
Organism: uncultured Solirubrobacteraceae bacterium; assembly: GCA_963743985.1. GTDB lineage: Bacteria > Actinomycetota > Thermoleophilia > Solirubrobacterales > Solirubrobacteraceae > Palsa-465. The sequence goes on from CAVUSD010000026.1 coordinate 152,362, forward strand.
GTCCGCGGTCCCGTGTCTGGCGGCGATCATCGCTACGCACTCGTCGCCGATTGGCTGCCGGCGGCGCCGGCGGCGGTCACGCGGATCGTCGGCGACCGAGACCGCGCGCTGCGAGAACTCGCGTTGCGTTACCTGGCGGGCCACGGGCCGGCCGACGCCCGCGATCTCGCGCGGTGGGCGGGGTTGCCGCTGCGTGACGCTCGCGCCGGGTTGGCCGCGCTCGGAGCGCGGCTGCGCGAGCGCGATGGCGGGCTGGTCGAACTCGACGACGCTCCCCGTGTCGGCCCGCCGCGCGGCCCGACGCTGCTCGGTGCGTTCGAGCCGCTGCTGATGGGCTGGTGCTCCCGAGCGGGGGTGCTCGGCGAACGTGACGGCGACGTCGTCAGCGGCGGGATCTTCCGCGCGTTCGCGTTTGTGTTCGCGGCAGACGCCGCACACCCGGCCGCGCGGCCGGTGGCGACGTGGAAGTTTGGTCGCGGCGGCGTGGAGCTGTCGCCGTTTGAGCCGCTCGATGACGAGCTGCGCGAGGCATTGCGGCGCGACGGCGACGCGGTGCTGCGGTTCCTCGGCCGCTGACGGCCGTAGCCGCCACGGCCGCCGGGCGCCCACCGCCACGGGCCCCGGGCGCCCACCGCCACGGCCCCCGGAGCCCCATCGCCACGGCCCCCGGGGCCCCATCGCCACGGACCCCGGCGCACTGCCGCCCGGGCCCGTCGGTCTGACGCCGTGACAAATCCGGGTGCACGTGCGGAGCCTTCGCTCGAGTTCAGACGGGCCCGCTGGGAAGCTGTCGATCAAACACGCCTATATGGCCTGTTCAGTCGACAGCTGGGCCGACGGCCGCGGGTTCGCCGGACAGGGCATCGGTCACGCGCGGCACGCCCTCGGGTCTCAGCGTCGGGCGGCCATCGGGCGCCGCGTGTCAAATCCCGGTTACGGATCTGTAGCCCCGGGTCCGACGCGCGTTGGGCTCGCGGACCGGGCAATTTCCGCTTCGGACCCGCGCTGACGCACCTCCTCCGCGGATTTGACCCGCGGTGAAATGGGATTCCCCAGGTCCCCGAATGCGGGGCGCTGCACCCAACCGATTGGCACACAACTGGAACGTCTCGGTCTTGTTTGGTGACAGCGGTCTCCCCCATGCTCTGTGACATGGCGACATTGAAAAAGAAGATCGATGCTGAACGACGGATGCGGGAACTGCTGGAGTCCGGTGGACTCCCTGAGCCCGACCTGATCGAGTACGACGACGACTGCATACGCCTGTTCTTCGAGGCGACGAAGACCGTGGTCGTGATCGACCTCGACGACGAGGCGGACGCTGATCCCGAGCCCGAGGGCCGAGCCGGTGAAGCCCGGCGACGCTGATCCGAGCATGCGGGTCAGGGCCGCGGTGGTGTGCCGGTCAGGCGGTCTCTGGCTCGGGCGTGAGCTGCGGGGCGGCGGCGGTGGCGTCGCCCCGGCACGCCCCTCGCCGGCCTGCAGCAGCCGGTCGCGCAGCTGCTGCTCGAACTCCGGGGAGGGATCGAAGCCCGCGATCTCGGGCAACTCGGCCAGCTCGCCGAGCCCGAACAGCTTCAGGAACAGCTCGGTGGTCCGGTACAGCGCCGCACCGAACTGGGAGCGGCCGGCCTCCTCGATCAAGCCGCGCTCGAGCAGCGTGGCCGCGGCCGACTCGGCGCTGACGCCGCGGATCCGAGCGATCTCCGGCCGTGAGACCGGCTGCAGATAGGCGACGATCGCCATCGTCTCGGCCTGCGCGGAGGTCAGCGGCGGCGTCCGCGGGCGAGCGAGCAGCCGCCGTGCCGCGAGCTCGGCGTCCGGGTGGCTGGAGAGCGCGTAGCCCCCCGCCAGCCGGCGCAGCACGAGCCCGCGTCCGTCTGACGCGTACGCCTCGCCGAGCCGCTCCAACGCTTCGAGCACGTCGGACGGCTCGGCCTCGACCGCGTCGGCCAGCGCCGTCACCGTCACCGGGTCGGCGCTGAGGAACAGCAGCGACTCGAGGATCCGCGTCAGCTCCGGACTGACACCGTTCCGCGCTCCGGCATCCACGCCGGTGCCGCCGTCACCGCTCTCCGGCAGCGAACTCAGGCCGTCCCCGTTCTCCGGCAGCGAACTGATGCCGTCCCCGTTCTCTGGCAGCGAACTGATGCCGTCCCCGGTCTCTGGCAGCGAACTGATGCCGTCCCCGTTCTCTGGCAGCGAACTGATGCCGTCCCCGTTCTCTGGCAGCGAACTGATGCCGCTCCCGTTCTCTGGCAGCGAACTGATGCCGCTCCCGTTCTCCGGCGGCGAACTGATGCCGCTCCCGTTCTCCGGCGGCGAACTCAGGCCGTCCCCGTTCTCCGGCGGCGAACTCATGCCGCCCCGCGCTGCGGCACCGCACTCAGACGGGGCCGCGCCGCGACCGGCGCCGAGCTCGTGACGGTGATCTCGGCGAACGGCTCGTCCTGGATCCATGACGCCTCGCCCTGCTTGTAGAGCTCCAGCAGCGCGTACAGGGTGACGGCGACCGTCACCCGGTCGGCGTTGGCGACGGCGTCGGAGAACTGGAAGCGTCCGCTCGCGAGCAGCCGGCGCAGGTGCGTCAGCCGTTCGGCGACGGTCACCCGCGGGACCGTGATGTGGCGTACGTCGACCGGCGGTGGAACCAACAGCAGGTCGCCGATCGCCGCCGCCAGCCGGGCCGGCTTGTAGGCCGCCGCGGCGTCGCTCAGCGGCGCCCGGCGCAGTGACGGCGGCAGCGGCGCCGAGCGGAACCGGTAGCCGTCCTGGGAGCGCAGGCGACCCTCCAGGTACTGCGCGGCGGCGCGGTAGCGCTGGGCCGCGACCAGCCGTTCCAGCAGCTCCTCCGCCGCCTCGCCGGGGTCGAGCTCGAGCTCCTCGATCTCCTCGCCGGGCAGCAGCAGCCGGCTTTTGAGCTCCAGTAGCGACACGATCAGCACCAGGAACTCGGTCGTCGCCTCCAGATCGAGCTCGCCCCGGCGCTCGAGGTGGTCGATGTAGGTGATCACGATGTCGGCGAGATCGACCTCCAGCAGGTCGACCTCCTCACGGAGGATCAGCGTCAACAGCAGATCGAACGGTCCGGCGAAGACGTCCAGGTCCAGCTCGAGGTAATCGAGGCTCACGTGTCGGAACGCTAGACGCGCGCGCGGACGGGACCCACGCCCATGACCTCGCGGACGTCGGCCAGCGTCTGGCTCGCGATCGCGCTGGCCTTTTCTGCCCCGGCGGCGAGCGTGCGCTCGAGTCCCTCCTCGTCGTCGCGAAGCTCCTGGTAGCGCTCGCGGACGGGCGTCAGGTACCCGACGACCGCGTCCGCGACCGCGACCTTGAAGTCGCCATAACGCAGGCCCTCGAACTCTCGCTCGATCGCATCCGGAGTGGTGTCACGAACCGCCGCGAGAATCTCGATCAGATTGGTGATCCCCGGCTTGTCGGGTCCTCGCCGCACCTCAGAGCCGGTGTCGGTCACCGCGGACCGGATCTTCTTGGCGATCTTCGCCGGCTCCTCGGTGACGTACACCGTCCCCTGCGCGGTGCCACCCGTCGTCGACATCTTGCGCTCGGGGGCCTGCAGATCCATGATCCGCGCACCGACCTGCGGAAAGCGCCCGGCGGGCACGACGAGCGTTTCGCCGAAGCGTCGGTTGAAGCGCTCGGCGAGATCGCGCATCAGCTCGATGTGCTGGCGTTGGTCGTCGCCGACGGGCACCTCTTCCGCCCGGTAGGCGAGCACGTCGGCCGCCATCAGCACCGGATAGGTGTAGAGCCCGACCGAGACCTGCTCCTGCTGTTCGGCCTTGTCCTTGAACTGCGTCATCCGCCCGAGCTCGCCGAACGAGGCGACGCCCGAGAGCAGCCACGCCAGCTCCGAGTGCTCCTGCACGTCAGACTGGCGAAAGAGGATGCAGCGGGCGGGGTCGAGCCCGGCGGCCAGCAACGTCGCGGCCGTGTCGTACACGGAGTCCCGCAGCGCTTCGGGCTCGTAGGGGACCGTCAACGCGTGCAGGTCGACGACGCAGTAGATCCCCTCGCCGCGGTCCTGCCCGGCGACGTACTGGACGATCGCGCCGATGTAGTTGCCCAGGTGCTTGCGCCCCGTGGGCTGGATCCCCGAGAAGATTCGCACGGCTGTTCAGGCTACCGGGACGGCTGGGACGGGGGTCGCCGCACGGAGGCCGGCGCGGACGGGTTCTCGGATCCCGGGTCCGGAGTGGTTCACGTAGTCTGCCCGGGTCAAATGCGAGGTGGAGCCCTCCAAGCTGCGGTCCGACGCAGATCTGACCCGCTGGCCGGGCCAAAACCGCGCCACACCCAGCCGGGCGGACAAGCATCAGCGTTTTGACCCGGCGTGCGTCCGAGGATGAGCGTTCCCGTCACACGCTCCGCTCCGCTCCGCGATCGCCCAAGCCGGCAGCGCCCGGGCGTCCTCGCTACCGGTACTGCGAGGGTCAGTGAGAGAGGACCCGGTCCAGCGCGTCGTGATGGGTCTTGAGCGGGTCAGAGTCAGGCACCGCCGAGCCGCCCGAGCCGCCGCGCCCGCCCGAGCCACCGCGCCCGCCCGAGCCGCCTGAACCACCCGAGCCTCCGGCGCTCGCGTCCCGACGGGACCGTGCGGCGAGCACATAGGCGGCCACGACCCCGCCGACCGCGCCGCAGACGTGGGCCTGCCAGGAGACGCCCTGGTGCGGGACAACGCTCGACCACAGGGCCGCGCCCCAGACGAACCCGACGATCACGCCAACTAGCAGCTCGGCGATATTGCGATCGAACAGCCCGCGCGCGAACAGGTAGGTGGCGTAGCCGAACACGACCCCGCTGGCACCAACCGTGTACACGTTGGACGGCGACACGAGCCAGGTTCCGAACCCGCCGATCACGATCACGATCACGGTGACGGCCGCCAGCCGGCGAGCGCCGTGCAGCGCGATGAACGCGCCCATGAACAGGAACGGGATCGTGTTGTCGACGAGGTGCGGTGAGAAGTTGGCGTGCAGGAACCACGACGTCCCGACCGACCACAGGTCGCCGATGTTGCGCGCGTGGATCCCTCCCCAGCTGTCAAGCCGCTGGGAGTCGAGCGAGTTGATCCCCTCGATCAGCCACATGAACGCGGTGATCCCGACCAACAGGGCCAGGCCCTCGATCGCCTGGCGCCGCTTCTGAGGCATGTTGCTGGGCATCGCCGGTACAGCATGCCACGCGCGAGCGCGGCGCACGCCCGTTCTTACCGGACTGTTAGAACCGATCCGCTACGGGGATCCGGTGCCGTCGACCAGCTCATGGCCGATCGCGAGCGCCACCTCGGCCCGCAGCCCGAGTGCCTCGCGCAGCGCGAACTCGCCGGGCGTGTGGGCCCCGCCGCCGCGCGGGCCAAGGCCGTCGATCGTCAGCGGGATCGACGCCGCGAAGTGGCTGGCGTCTGAGGCACCGCCGCGCGGCACGCCGACGATCGGCTTGCCGAGACGGCGGGCCGCGCCCTCCAGCACCGGTGCGGTCGCCGCGATCGAGTCCATCCCGGGCCATTTGCGACCCATCCGCGCGTCCAGGCTGACCTCGTCGAGCTCGGCGGGGACGCTGGCCAGCACCGGTTCGAACGCCTCCAACCTGCGGGCGCGCATGTCGCAGATCAGCTCGCCGGCGGCCGGCACGATGTTGAACGCGGTCCCCGAACGCATCACGGTCGGCACGACCGAGAGCTGCTCGGGGCCCGACATGTCGTGAAAGGCCGCCACCCGGTCGGCGACCCGGGCGAGCGCGAGCAGCGCGTTGCGGCCCTGATCGGGCGCGGCGCCCGAGTGGGCGGCGCGGCCGGTCGCGTCGACGAGCAACGTGCCCGCGGCCTTGCGCTTGACGACCACGCCCTCGCGTCCGTCGGCGGTCAGGTGACCGGCCTCGAAGCAGAGACAGGCGTCGTAGCCGGCAAACCGGTCGACGTGCAGGAACGGCGTGGTCCGCCACTCCTCGTCACAGACCATCAGCACGGTCAGCTCAGCGAAGCGGTCGGGCCGTTCAGCGAGCGCGCGAGCGACCCCGAACGCCAGGACGTCGCCGCCCTTCATGTCGACGGTCCCGGTCCCGTACAGCCGCTCGCCGTCGGGGCGCAGCGGCTGATGAGCGTCGTGGCCGATCACCGTGTCGACGTGGCCGAGCAGCATGATCCGGCGATCGCCTGAGCCGCGAACGGTCGCGATCAGGTCCGGCGCCGAGCCTGCCGTCGAGCAGGGCGGACGCTCGATCTCGGCGCCGGCGGGCAGCAGGTCGATGCAGACCGCGATCGCCGCCTCGGCGCCGGGCACGTCGCCCGATGGCGAGGACACGTCGACCAGCGCGGCGAGCTCCGCTTCGGCGCGGTCAGCGATCTCGGCGGCCTGTGCGGCGATCGTCGGATCGATCGTGGCGCTCACGAGCGCACCGCGCCGAACAGCCCGTCGATCGACAGTTGGCCGGGCCGTGCGCCGTTTCGCACGGCGTCATCGGCGAGCCGGCAGATCGCCTCGTTGAACGGTGTCGGCACGCCGTGCAGGCGCCCGAGCAGCACGATCTCGCCGTTGAGGTAGTCGGTCTCGATCGTGCCGGCTCCACGGGCGAGGCTCTGCCAGCTCGAGGAGCCGGCCCGCTCGCGGTCACCGATCGGCTGGGCATCCAGCAGCTTCATGCGCGCGCCGACGTCGTCGACCACCTCGTCGCGGTATTCGATCTCGGCGGCGGCGAGCGCCGCCCGGGCCTCGTCGCGCAGCCGCTCGGTCAGCTCGGCGCGAGCCGACTCGGCGTCGCCGAACAGCGCCCCGACCGCGTTACCGAGGTTCCGCAGCAGCTTCGCGTACTTGCGGCGCATCACATCGGGACTCGGCTCGGAGTAGATGCGCGACTCCGACAGCGCCGTGCAGATCGTCTCGCAGCGCTCGTCGACTCCGGCCGGGTAGCGGCCCACGTCGATGATCCCGCTCGCCTTCGCACCGTAGGACTCGACGTGTCCCGGGCGCAGGTGGTCGGCCGGCATCATCACGACCGCGCCGTAGACGTCGGCGAAGCGGCGGGCACACACGCGTTCGTTCTCGACCCCGTTCTGCAGACAGACGATCGGTACGTCGCCCGCCGCAGCGGCACGTAGCGAGTCCAGCGCCCCCGCCGTGTCCTGGCTCTTGACGGCCAAGAGCACGACGTCGTCGGGGGCGCCGACACCGAGTTGCGCCGGATCGCCGGCCGCGGGGATCCGCACCGTCACCTGCTCGGCGGGGGTCGTCAGGGTCAGCCCGTGGGTCTGGATCGCCTCCAGGTGCGCCCCGCGGGCGATCAGGACCACCTCGTGACCGGACTGGTGCAGGCGGGCTCCGACGACCCCGCCGATCGCGCCGGCGCCGTAGATCACGTAACGAGCCACTACAGCTCCTGTCTGAGCACGGGCTGGCGAGCCGCCCGGGCCTCGTCGAGCCGGCGGACGGGGGTGGTGTACGGCGCCCCGCGGGCGATCTCCGGGTCCACGGCGGCCTCACGCAGGATCTCGGCGACGACCTCGGCGAACGCGTCGAGCGTCTCCTTGGTCTCGGTCTCGGTCGGCTCGATCAACAGCGCCTCCTCGACCAGGAGCGGGAAGTAGACCGACGGGGGGTGCACGCCGAAGTCGAGCATCCGCTTGGCGAGATCGAGCGTGCGGATCTTGAGGTCGCGCTTCATCGGCGCGCCCGAGAGCGTGAACTCGTGCATGCACAGCCGGTCGTAGGCGACCGGCAGCCGCTCGAGCACGCCGAGCGACCGCAGACGGGCGAGCAGGTAGTTGGCGTTCAGCACCGCGGTCTCCGAGACGTCCCGCAGCCCGTCGGCGCCGAGCGAACGGATATAGGCGTAGGTGCGGACGAACACCCCGAAGTTGCCCTGGAAGCCGCGCAGCCGACCGATCGATTTGGGTCGATCGAAGTCGAGGTCGTAGACGGGACCTGATCCATTGTGGCCGTCGCGGCGCACCACCTGCGGCCGCGGCAGGAACGGTGCGATCCGGTCTGCCACGGCGATCGGCCCCGCGCCCGGACCGCCGCCACCATGCGGCTGGGTGAACGTCTTGTGCAGGTTGAAGTGCACGATGTCGAACCCCATGTCGCCCGGCCGGCAGATCCCCATGATCGCGTTCAGGTTCGCGCCGTCGTAGTACAGCGTCGCGCCGATCCCGTGGACGATCTCGGCGATCTCCGCGACCGCCGGCTCGAACAGCCCGAGCGTCGAGGGGTTGGTGAGCATCAGGCACGCCACATCCTCAGTCGCCTTGGCGCGGAGGTCGTCGAGGTCGATGTTTCCGTTCGCGTCGGTGCCGACCTTGACGACCTCGTAGCCGGCCATCGTGACCGTTGCCGGGTTGGTCCCGTGAGCGGTGTCGGGTGTGAGCACCTTGGTCCGTCGTTCGCCGCGGTCCTCGTGGTAGGCACGGGTCAACAGCACCCCCGCGAGCTCGCCGTGCGAACCGGCCGACGGCTGCAACGAGACGTTCGGCAGCCCGGAGATCTCCGCCAGCGCCGATTGCAGGCGCCACATCAGCTCCAGCGCTCCCTGCGCCCGCTCGGGCCTCTGCAGCGGATGCAGCCGGGCGTGACCGGGCAGCGCCGCGACCCGCTCGTGCAGGCGCGGGTTGTGCTTCATCGTGCACGAACCGAGTGGGTAGAAGCCGGAGTCCAGATCGAAGTTGCGCTTCGACAGGCGCGTGTAGTGGCGGACGATCCCGGGCTCTGAGACCTCCGGCAGCCGCGCCGGCGCGGCGCGGCGCAGGTGCGCGGGCAGCAGTTCATCCAGCGGTCGGCGCGGGACGTCAAGCGGCGGGGGCGCGAACGCGCGCCGGCCGGGTCGCGAGCGCTCGAAGATCGTCAACTGGTCCTCACGGGCGCGTATCGCAGCGGCGGCGTCGGTCATCGCCGGGCCTTCTGCAGCGACTCGCTGCGTTCGGCGGCGACCGCGGCCCCGAGCACGGCCGCGAGCCGATCGATGTCGGCCGCGGAGCGCAGCTCGGTGATCGCCACCAGCAGACCGCGCTCGTACTCGGGGTAGTGGGCCGCCAACGGATAGCCGGGGTTGACGCCCTGGCGCAGGCAGCGCTCGATCACCGCCTCGACGGGAGCGTCGAGCGTCACCGCGAACTCCCGGAACACCGGCTGCTCGTGCAGAGGCTCGATCCCGGGCAGCGCGGTCAGGCGGTCACGCGCGTAGGCGCTGCGCTGGATCAGCAGCTCGCCCAGCTCGGTGAACCCCTCGCGGCCGAGCCAGCTCAGGTAGATCACGCCCGCCAACGCGTTCAGCGCCTGAGCGGTGCAGATGTTGGAGGTCGCCTTCTCGCGGCGGATGTGCTGCTCACGCGTCTGCAGCGTCAGCGTGAAGCCGCGCCGGCCGTCGAGGTCGACCGTCTCCCCGGCGATCCGGCCCGGGATCCTCCGGATCAGCGCGTCGGTGACCGCGAAGAACCCGAACGACGGCCCGCCGAAGTCCAGCCGGTTGCCGAGCGTCTGCCCCTCGCCGACGGCGATGTCGACGCCGCACTCTCCCGGCGTGCGCAGCAGCGACAGCGCCACGGGGTCACAGCAGGCGATGCACAGGGCGCCGGCCTCGTGCGCGGTGGCGGCGATCGCCGCGAGGTCCTCGACCGCGCCGAGGAAGTTGGGCTGCGCGACGATCACGGCCGCCACGTCGTCCCCGAGCTCGGGCAGCACCGTCGCGCCCTCGTGCAGATCGACCTCGACGACCTCCATCTCCCAGCCGTGGCTCAGCGTGCGCAACGTCTCGATCGCGTGCGGGTGCACCCCGCGGGAGACGATGAACCGGCGGGCGCCGGTGTAATGCTTGGCGACGTAGCCGGCCGCGGCGACCGCGCTCGGGCCTTCGTACACCGACGCGTTTGAGACCGGCAGACCGGTCAGCTCGCAGATCGCGGTCTGATACTCGAACATCGCCTGCAGGCCACCTTGGGAGACCTCGGGCTGATACGGCGTATACGGCGTCAGGAACTCTGCGCGCGACAGCAGCGCGTCGATCAGCGCCGGCACGTAGGTGTCGTACATGCCGGCTCCGACGAACGACAGCTCGTCCTCGGTGCTGACGTTGCGAGCCGCCAGCTCGCGCAGCTCGGCGTACACCTCCTGCTCGGAGCGCCCGGCGTCGAGCTTGAGCCCGCGCGCCAGCCGCAGCGCTCCCGGGATGCCGGCGAACAGGTCCTCGATCGAGCCGACCCCGATCGCCTCGAGCATCTCCCGGCGATCGGCATCGGTGACGGCCGTGTACTCAGTCAAGCGTCGCCTCGTACGCGGCGGCGTCCATCAACGACTCGGCCTCCGAGGGATCAGCCAGGCTGATCTTGACCAGCCAACCCTCGCCGTAGGGGTCGTCGTTGATCTTCTCGGGGCTGTCGGCAAGCGTCTCGTTGACCTCGATGATCTCACCGGACAGCGGCGCCGTCACGTCGGATACGGCCTTGACCGACTCAACCTCGGTGTAGGGGCTGTCCTTGGTCAGGGTCGTCCCCTGCTTGGGCGGATCGAAGAACACGATCTCTCCCAGCGAGTCCTGCGCGTACCACGTGATCCCGAGCGTTGCCTGGTCACCGTCGATTCGAGCCCAGTCGTGCTCTGCGTGATAGTGCAGATCGTCTGGATAGCTGGCATCGGCCATGGTGTGAGATCAGGCCTCCTTGGAATAGATCGGCTTACGGGAAACGGTCGCCGGTCGTTCGGTGCCGCGTACGTCGATGGTAAGAGGCGTTCCGGGCGTCACACGCTCGGCCGGCACATACGCCATCCCGATCCCGCGCTCGAGGCTCGGCGACAGCGTCCCGCTGGTGACGATCCCACCGCCGCGGATCGGGTTCCCCGCCCGCGCGATGCCCGGGCCGTCCAGCACGAACGGCGCCAGCTTCTCGGCGGTGCCGGATTTCCGAGCGCGCGCGACGGCGTCGGATCCGATGAAGCCGGTCGCCTCGGCGCAGCACCAGCCCAGCCCGGCCTCGATCGGGCCTCGCGCCTGCGTCAGCTCGTTTCCGTACAGCGGGAGGCAGACCTCGAGCCGCAGCGTGTCACGCGCGCCGAGCCCGGCGGGTACGGCGCCGGCAGCGATCAACGCGTGCCACACGGCGGGCGCGTCGCCCGGGTCGAGGAGCAGTTCGACGCCGTCCTCGCCCGTGTAGCCGGTGCCGCAGATCGTCACGGGCGCGCTCGCCAGCGATCGCTCGCAGACGCGTCGCTTCGCCGGCAGCGCCCCGTCGGCGAGGCCGCGTACGATCGCGCACGCCTCCGGGCCCTGGACCGCGAGCATCGCAAACTGCTCGATCAGGTCGACCACGTCGACGTCACAGCCGCTCGCGTGCGACGAGAACCACGCCAGATCGCGCTCGTGGTTGGCGGCGTTGGAGACGGTCAGGTACTCATATTCGGCCAACCGGTAGGTGATGACGTCGTCGAGCACGCCGCCGTCCTCGCGGCAGATGACGCTGTACTGCGCGCCGCCCTTCGGCAATTTGCGCAGATCGTTGGACAGCAGCCGCTGCAGCAGCTCGCCCGCCTGCGGCCCGCAGGTCTTGATCTGCCCCATGTGCGAGACGTCGAACACTCCTGCGCGCTCGCGTACGGCCAGGTGCTCGGCGCGGATGCCCTCGTACTGGACGGGCATCTCCCAGCCGGCGAATCCGATCAGCTTGGCGCCGGCGGCGACGTGACGTTCATGCAATGGACCGCGACGCAGCTGCTGCGCAACCTCAGCCACGCTCCCGGAGGCTATTACACCCCTTGCCAGGCCCGACGGGCCTGGCGCTCAGCGGTCCTTCAGGAACGACGGGATATCGATGTCGTCGTCGGAGATCTCCAGTGAGTTGCGCTGACGATCGTCCATCGTGACGTCACGGTCGCGGCGCTCGCGCCGCGTGACCTCGCGAGCACTGGAGGGGTTCGAACGTCCGTGATCGAAGCCGGTCGCGATCACCGTGACGCGGACCTCGTCGCCGAGGTTGTCGTCGATCACGGCGCCGAAGATGATGTTCGAGTTCGGGTCGGCGGCGGCGTGGACGATGTCCGCGGCCTCCGAGACTTCGAACAGGCCGAGCTCGTGGCCACCGGTGATGTTCAGCAGGATCCCCATCGCACCCTCGACCGATTCCTCGAGCAGCGGCGACGAGATCGCGACCTTGGCGGCCTCGGCGGCGCGATTCTCGCCGGCGGCCGTGCCGATCCCCATCAGCGCCGAGCCGGCCTCGAACATGATCGTGCGGACGTCGGCGAAGTCGAGGTTGATCAGGCCGGGGATCGTGATCAGGTCGGTGATGCCCTGCACGCCCTGGCGCAGGACGTTGTCGGCCTCCCGGAACGCCTCAAGGATCGAGGTTCGCCGCTCGACGATGCCGAGCAGCTTCTCGTTCGGGATCACGATCAACGTGTCGACGTTCTCCCGCAGGCGCTGGATCCCATCCTGAGCCGCGCTTGCCCGGCGGGTCCCCTCGAACGTGAACGGGCGGGTGACGACGCCGACGGTCAGCGCGCCGATCTCGTTCTTGGCGATCTCGGCGATCACCGGCGCCGCGCCGGTGCCGGTGCCGCCGCCCTCGCCGGCGGTCACGAACACCATGTCGGCGCCCTTGAGCGCCTCCTTGATCTCGTCGCGTGACTCCGCGGCGGCGCCGTGCCCGACGTCGGGGTTCGCCCCGGCGCCGAGACCCTTGGTCAGCTGGTGGCCGATGTTGAGCTTGATGTCGGCGTCGCACATCGCCAGCGCCTGCGCGTCGGTGTTGCACGCCACGAACTCCACGCCTCGCAGTCCGGCGTCGATCATCCGGTTGACGGCGTTGATCCCGCCGCCGCCGACGCCGACGACCTTGATGACTGCCAGATAGCTTCCGCTTTCCATATCTTCCGTTCCAACCCTCGACTCAGGGTTCAATGTTGTGCGGGCGCATGTCGCGCGCCGCTGCATTCGGCACGTAAACATAGGCGATCGACGGAGTCAACGCCTGTGCCCGCGATGCAACGATCCGTGCAGAACGCGGAAGTCTCGATTATGACAGAGACTTC
>CAVUSD010000027.1:0-29060 GCA_963743985.1 uncultured Solirubrobacteraceae bacterium
GACCTTGCGGCCGCGGCCGCGGCAGTCGTGGCACGGCGTCTGCGCGACCCGGCCATCGCCGTCGCAGCGGTCGCACGCCGTCGCCTGCACGACCTGGCCCAGCGGCGTGCGCAGCACCGTTCGCAGCTGACCCTGGCCCTGGCACTTCGGGCAGGTCTCGATCGGAGTGCCCGGCTCGGCGCCGTTGCCGTGACAGGTCTCGCACAACACGACCGCCTCGAAGGCGACGTCGACCGAGGCGCCGGTGACGACCTGGTCGAGCGTGATCTCGGCCGACACCGCCACGTCGCCACCTTGGACGGCACCGCCGGAGGAACCGAAACCTCCTCCGAAGATCGATCCGAATCCACCGCCACCGCCGCCCGAGCCGAAGAACGCCTCGAAGATGTCCGACACCGAGCCGAAACCCTCGAAGTTCGGGGATTGGCCGCCGCGGCGCAGACCTTCGTGCCCGTAGCGGTCATAGGTGGCGCGACGGTCGGCGTCGGTCAGCACCTCGTGGGCCGCCGCCGCCTCCTTGAACTTCTCCTCGGCGTCGGGATCGTGCTGATTGACGTCCGGGTGCAGCTCACGGGCCAGACGCCGGAACGCCTTCTTGATCTCCGGCTCGGTCGCGTCCCGGGAGACGCCCAGCACTTCGTAGTAGTCACGTGGCATCTGTGAAGCACTCATCGTTCGTCATACACCTCGGCGACAAAGCTGGAAAGTTGTGCGGCAGCCTCCCGAACGGCTCGGATCGCGCCTCCGTAGTTCATCCGCAGCGGCCCGATCACCGAGACGGCGCCCAGCGAGCGCTGCGGCAGTCCATAGGCGGCCGCGACCAATGCCAACGACTGCAACGCCGGCAGCTCGTTCTCGGCGCCGATCCTGACCGCCACCCGTTGCGGCGCGCTCAAGGCCGAGCGCAGCGCCCCGAGCATCGCCACCCGCTGTTCGAGCGACTCCATCAGCAGGTTCAACTCCGAGACATCGCCGAAGCGCTCCACGGTCAGAAGCTTCGCGGCACCGTCGACGTACAAGGTCGCCTCGGGTGAGTCCTCGAGCTCGGTGAACGCCGGCGCCAGCGACGCCAGAAACGCCAGTTCGGTCGACGGCAACGTCGGGTCGTAGAGACGCTGGTGCAACATCCGCGCACCCAGCCCGAGCCCGACCATCCGCTCGTTGAGATAGCTCGCGGCCCAGTCGATCAGCCCGGTGTCGATCGGCCCGTGGAACGTGAACAGCCGCTTGGAGACGCCGCCGGTCGACGTGATCACCACGCACATCAGCACCTGTGGCTGCAGCGCCAGCAGCTCGACGTGACGGATCGTGGACGTCTCGATCGGCGGTGCGGTGACGATCGCCAGCAGGTTGGTCACCTGCGACAGCGTCTCGGTCGTGACCCGCATCGCCTCGTCGAGCTCGTGGCGGACCAGCGACAGCGACAGCGACATCCCCGGACCTGTGCTCGACGGCTCGGGCAACAGCCGGTCGACGAAGTAGCGGTAGCCCGCCTCGGTCGGCACGCGCCCAGCGGACGTGTGCGGATGCGCGAGCAGGCCCAGCTCCTCGAGATTCGCCAGTTCGTGGCGGATCGTCGACGGGCCCCATTCGAACGTCGTGCTCAGCGCCTTGGAGCCCACCGGCGCGCCGTCGTCGAGATAGACCTCGACGAGCCTGCGCAACACGTGCTCCTGGCGTTCGGTAAGCATTTGCACGCTGATTGTAGGTAGGGGCCTGACGGCCAGATAAGCGTCCCCACAGAGCGCTCAGCCGGCGTCGGGCACGCGGACCTCGGCACGGCCGTTGCGGACGATCCGCTTGCCGGCCTGGGTGGCCTCAGAGCTCACCACCCCGAACTCGGGCCCAATCTCGGTCACCTTCCCGCGGACGGTGATCTCCTGCTCCATCCTGCCCATTCCACGGAACTGGACCGACAGGCTGTGCAGCGACTCCGGCCCGCCGAACGCATCGGTGTGGGCCCGCGCCACCTGCGCCATCGTCCACAGGCCGTGCAGGATCCGCCCCGGCAATCCGACCTGACGCGCGAACTCCTCGTCGATGTGGATCGGGTTGAAATCGCCCGATGCGCCCGCGTAGCGCACGGTGGCGTAGCGATCGGGGGTGACCCTGAGCTCGATCTCGTCGCCCGGCTTCACTCGGGCGGCCTGACGATGTTGGTCCAGGTGCCCGAGCAGACGGTCTCGCCGCGCTGGTTGACCGACTCGGTCGCGAACGCGTAGAAGTAGATACCCCGCTTGTCGACGATGTCGGCCACCGTGAGCGTCGTCGCCAGCTCGTCACCGGCGACCGCCAGCCCATGCCAGCGAAACACCTGCTCGTTGTGGACGAGGTGGGCGAAGTCGATACCGAGCGCCGGATCGAACATCGCCTCCGCGACCGAGCGGGCCTGGTACACGACCGCGAACATCGGCGGCGCGACCACGTCGGCATGCCCTGCCGCCCGTGCCGCATCGAGCTCGAGGTGCAGCGGATTGGTCTCCCCCGTCGCCTGGGCGTACTCGACGATCTTCTCGCGGCCGACCGCGTAGGTCAGGGGCTCGTAGCGCTTGCCGATCGCGCCGGTGTTGAGCGTCATCGTGCGCCGAGTGTAGATCGGGGCGCACGACGCCTCCGGCCGCGGTAGCGTCTGCAGCGGATGCTCGCGTTCGCGTTGGCTCTGGCCCCGGTGCACCAGAAATATCTTCTGGAGGCCCGCCAGATGCAGGCGCTGTCGTTCACCGTCCATATCCCGCTGGTGTGCTTCGGGATCGCCTTCCCGATGATGGTGATGTTCGTCGAGTGGCTGGGGATCCGAACCGGCGACCCGCTCTACCGCACGCTCGCGCAGCGCTGGAGCCGGATCGTGCTGGCGCTGTTCGCCGTAGGGGTGATCACCGGCACGATCCTGAGCTTCGAGATGGGGCTGCTATGGCCGAACTTCACGGCCACGTTCGGCAGCGTGTTCGGCTTGGGATTCGCCATCGAGGGGTTCTCGTTCTTCCTGGAGGCGATCTTCGTCGGCATCTACGCCTACGGCTGGAACAAGCTCTCCCCGCGCATGCATCTGCTGTCCGGGATCCCGGTCGTGATCACCGGCTTCACCGGGTCGCTGATGGTGATCGCGGTCAACGCCTGGATGAATCATCCGACGGGCTTCCGGCTGGCCGGCGGCAAGGTCACGCACGTCAACCCGCTGCAGGCGCTGTTCGGCAACCCGTACCTATGGTCTGAGCTGATCCACATGTACGTCGCCGCGTACATGGTCACCGGCTTCATCGTCGCTGGCTGCTATGCGTTCGCCAAGCTTCGCGGCAACTGGAGCCGCTATCACCGCGTCGCGCTGACGGTCCCGCTGACGATCGCCTGCCTCGCCTCGCCGATGCAGCTGCTCGTCGGTGATTGGCTCGCCCGGGACGTCGCCGTCGCCCAGCCGGTCAAGCTGGCCGCCTTCGAGGGCCTCTACCCGACCACCGACGGCGCCAGTGAGCACATCCTCGGCTGGTACACCGACGACCAGGTGAAGTACGGGATCGCGATCCCGCACCTGTTATCCCTGCTGGCGTTTCACTCCTGGAACGCGAAGATCGTCGGCCTGCAGAGCGTGTCCGCCAACAATCGCCCGCCGGCGGAGAACCTGATCCGCTACGCGTTCCAGATCATGGTGCTCGTCGGCTCGGCGCTGGCAGCGCTCGGCGTGCTGTACCTGCTGGTCCGCTGGCGGCGGGGCCGATTGCCCGACTCGAAGTGGTTCTACTGGGGGGTCGTAGCCGCTGGGCCGGGCGCGTTCGTCTGCCTGATCGCCGGCTGGGTGACGACCGAGGTCGGTCGCCAGCCATGGGTCGTCTACCAGGTGATGCGCACGTCGCAGGCGGTCACCGGTGCCGGCGGCGTTCCGGTCGGGTACGGCGCGCTGGTCGCCGCCTACGCGGCGGTCGCGATCGCGGTCGTGTGGATCCTGCGACGGCTGGCGCGTAAGCCGCTGGAGCTCGATCCGGTCGGCGTCGTCCCCACCCCCGGCGGCCCGGGCACGCTGCCCACGACCGGTTCCTCGACGGCCTGATGTTCCTGCAGACCCTGCCGCTCGTGTTCGTGCTCGCCGGCGTGGCGATCTACACGGTGCTCGCCGGCGCGGACTTCGGCGCCGGGATCTGGCAGCTGCTGTCGGGACCCGGTGAGCGCGGCGAACGGATCCGTGAGCACGCCCACGAGTCGATGGGCCCGGTCTGGGAGGCCAACCACGTCTGGCTGATCTTCGTGCTGACCGTGACCTGGACCGCCTACCCGGTCTTCTTCGGGTCGGTGGCGTCGACGCTGTCGGTGGTGCTGTTCATCGCCGGGCTCGGGATCATCCTGCGCGGGGCCAGCTACGCGCTGCGGTCGGGCGCGGCCAACGGCCGCGAGACGCTCCTGGTCGACGGGGCATTCTCGATCGCGTCGCTGGTCACCCCGTTCGCGTTGGGCTGCGCCGCCGGCGCGATCGCGGCCGAGCGGGTTCCGGTCGGCAACGCGGTCGGCGAGCCGTTCTCCAGTTGGCTGTCGCCGGTGCCGCTGATGATCGGCGCGCTCGCAGTCTGCTTCTCGGTCTACATGGCGGCGATCTTCCTGGCGGCCGACGCCGTTCGCACCGGCGAGCCTGAGATCGCCGACTCGTTCCGGGTCCGGGCGCTGGTCGCCGGCGGCGTCGCGGGCGCTGTCGCGATCGCCGCGCTGGTCGTCGTTCACGCCGACGCGCACTCGCTCTACACGGAGCTCGTCCACGGCGGCGCGCTGGCGACGATGATCGTCTCCGTCGTGGCCGGGCTGATCACACTCGGGCTGGTGTGGACGCGGCGGTTCGAGCCGGCCCGCGTCACCGGCGCGCTTGCCGTCGCCGCGGTGATCGCCGCGTGGGCGCTGGCGCGCAACCCGGTGCTCCTGCCCGGGCTGACGATCGACCAGGCCGCCGCCTCCCACGACACGCTGGTGACCATCGTGGTGGCCGTCCTTGCCGGCGGCGTGCTGCTGTTCCCGTCGCTGGCGCTGTTGTTCACGATCACGTTCCGCGGCCAATCCGTGGCCACGGACAGCGGCGCCGGGGCGACGCTGGCCGACTTTCCACTGCGCGCCACCCCGACGGCGCCGCGCGTGGCGGTCGTGCTGTTCATCGTCGGCCTCGGGATGCTGAACGCCGCCAACGCCGGCTGGTGCCACATCATCGGCGTGATCGCGCTGTTCGGCTTCGTCATCGCCGGGTTCATGGCGATCGTCCCGCGAGCGCTCGCGGGCGATCCGTAGGCGGGCGGACGCCAGGTCGGGGGTGGGCCCCCTGCCTATGGGCTTCCAGTCGACCCGCCTGCGCAGCCGTCGCGCCGCGCCGCCTTCGAAGCCGACCGAGCTCCGGCTGTATCCTCCTAGACCATGATCAGAGCCGCCGATCAGCGAGCCTCGGACGCCGACCGCGAAGAGGTCGTCGAATTGCTGCGCGTCGCGGCCGGCGAAGGCCGGATCGGGCATGACGAACTGGACGAGCGCCTGACACGAGCGCTGTCGGCCAAGACCTACCGCCAGCTGCACGCGACGGTCGACGACATCCCCCGGGATCGCGGTGTTCGCAGCCGCGTGCCGCAGGCGCCACGAACCGTCGGCGGCTGGGCCGCGAAGTCGGTTCGCAACGAGCCGTGGTTGCTGGTGTTCGTGCTGCCGGTATTGGTGATCACGCTGACGCTGGCGGCGATCGGGATGATGGTCTGGTTCGTGTTCATCGTCGCCGTGCTCGCGCTCGGACGGACGCATCATGGCCCGGCGCATCGGCTCGGCCGCCCGCGCTCCGGTCAGATGGGCCGTGGGCCAGGCGCCCGCGGTCGTGTCGCCGGCCCCGGCTCGCGCTGGATCTGACCCACTCGCCCCGCCGGACCTGCAGCGCACCGCCGCGCAGGACCTGACGCGCACGATCTGACCCGGCACCGTCGCGTACCCCCGCGAGCGCGGGGAACCTTCGGCCTCCCCACGCGTCCGAACATTCCCCGGTTCCCCGACCGGCGCCCGGACGGACGGCCGTCGCACGCCGAGCGCCGCGACCTGGCGCCGGCGCGCTCACCCGGCCGGCACCTCCAACCCGACCGCGGCCACATTTTCCGTTTCCTCGCCACGCGAGTCGGGTATGGTGAACAGGGCGTAACAAAAACCGTTACAGCTTGTTCAACCAGGAGGTCTCATGCCCGCAGTTCTGTTTGGATCGATCGGAGCGCTCGCCGACACGTCGGAGCTGCAGCGCGAAGCGTTCAATGAGGCCTTTCGCGCTCACGGCCTGGACTGGAACTGGTCGCGTGACGAGTACCGCCAGTTGCTGGCCGAGAGCGGCGGCGAACAGCGGATCGCGGCCTATGCCGACAAAACCGGTGACCAGGTGGATGCGGGGGCCGTGCACCGCACGAAGTCCGAGCATTTTCAGGAGTTCCTGCGGACGCGGCCGATCACGGCGCGGCCCGGCGTGGTTGACACGATCGAGGAAGCCGATCGCAACGGCGTGCAGGTCGCACTCGTGACGACGACGTCCGGCGACAACGTCGCCGCGCTGGCGCAGGCGCTGCGGCCCGAGCTCGACGTGCACAGCTTCGCGCTGGTCGTCGACTCAAGCAGCGTGGAGCACCCGAAGCCGGCCCCCGACGCCTATCGCTACGCGTTGGAAACCCTCGGCGAGGACGCCGGTGACTGCGTCGCGATCGAGGACAACGTCGGCGGCACCGAGGCGGCCATCGCGGCCGGCGTGCCGTGCGTCGCCTTCCCGGGCGAGAACAACGCCGGCCACGAGTTCCCGGAATCGGCGCATCGGGTCAACGAGCTCAACTTCGGCGACCTCCAGGCAGTCGCCTCCGTCCGGTAATCGCACCGGCTCCGTCCACAGCCCCACCAAGGAAAGCGTGATGAGCGAAATCCAGGCGACATATCAGGCGACGGACGCGGCGTTCCACGTCGAGGGGTACGAGAAGATCGCGTTCGATCTGCTCTACGTCGACGGCGCGTTTGCAGCCGAGAACCCCCAGATCGCGGAACGATTCCGCGATCAGGGACGCTGTCTGATGGTGGTCGACGAGGCGGTCGACGAGCTCTACGGCGAGCAGATCGACGACTACTTCCACCACCACGAGATCGCGCTCACGAAGCTCCCGGTCAGCATCGCCGAGACCGAGAAGAGCCTCGAGACGGTCGACCAGATCGTCGACGCGTTCGGCGAGTTCGGTCTATTGCGCAAGGAGCCCGTGCTGGTGGTCGGAGGCGGGCTGACCACAGACGTAACCGGGTTCGCCTGCTCGGCGTATCGCCGCGGCACGAACTACATCCGCGTCCCGACCACGCTGATCGGATTGATCGATGCCAGCGTCGCGATCAAGGTGGCGGTCAACCACCGTCATCTGAAGAACCGGCTCGGCGCGTATCACGCCTCGCAGACCGTGATCCTCGACTTCTCGTTCCTGACCACGCTGCCAACCGCGCAGGTGCGGAACGGCATGGCGGAACTGGTGAAGATCGGTGTGGTCGGGAACCGTCGGGTGTTCGACCTGCTCGACGAGCACGGCGAGGAGTTGCTGCGCACGCGCTTCGGGTACCGAGACGGATCGACCAGGCTGCGGCAGATCTCGCATGAGCTCACGCACGAGGCGATCCGCGCGATGCTCGACCTCGAGGTGCCGAACCTGCACGAGCTCGACCTCGACCGGGTGATCGCCTACGGCCATACGTGGAGCCCGACGCTCGAGCTCGCGCCTGAGCGACCGATGCTCCACGGCCACGCGGTCAACGTCGATATGGCCCTGTCCGCCACGCTCGCCGAGCAGCGCGGTTACATCACGGTGGCCGACCGCGACCGAATTCTCGGGTTGATGAGCCGCTTGGGATTGGCGCTCGACAGCCCGTACCTCACCGCCGAGCTGCTGCGGGCGGCGTCGGAATCGATCACCCAGACCCGTGACGGCCTGCTGCGCGCTCCCGTCCCCCACCCGATCGGCAGCTGCTGGTTCGTCAATGACGCGACCCACGACGAGCTGGCCCGGACCTTGTCGGCCCACCGCCACCTGTGCCAGAGCCTCCCCCGGAGCGGTGCCGGTGAGGACGTGTTCGTCTCCCCCGTGACCGCCGGCGTGTGATCGACGAACGATGACAACTGTCCCCCGACCAGTGACGCCGATCGGCATCCTCGCCGACAAGCTCGAACACGTCTGCGACCTTGCCGAGCACAACGGCCAGCTGGAACACGAGTTCCTGGCCGAGCTGCGCAGGGCGTGCGCGCTGGCGACCGGACTGGAGCCATATGTCAGTCGATGCACGAGCCCCGAATCACCGGCGCTCGTGGCCCTCTCCGAACGGACGCGGTCCCATGATTGGCGGCAGCAGAGCGCGGTCCTCGAGCAGGAGATGCTGTCCGGGCACGTCGAAGGGCAGACGCTGAAGTTCCTGGTCGGCATGACGCGGGCACGCCGCGTACTCGAGCTCGGGATGTTCACCGGCTACTCCGCCCTGGCGATCGCTGAGGCGCTCCCCGAGGACGGCCGACTGATCACCTGCGAGCTCGACCCCGACGTGGCGGCGTTCGCGCAGCGCGGATTTGACGAGACCGCGGCGGGCGCCAAGATCGAGATCCGGGTCGGTCCCGCCGGAGAGACGCTGGAGCGTCTCGCCGACGCCGGCGAGACCTTCGACTTCGTGTTCGTCGACGCCGACAAGGAGGGCTACCTCGCCTATGTCGACGCGATCCTCAGTTGCGGAATGCTGGCCCCCGACGGGGTGATCTGTGTCGACAACACCCTCCTGCAGGGCGAGCCCTACCTGCCGGGGGCCCCGTCGGCGAACGGCCGCGCGATCGCCGCGTTCAACGAGGCGCTCAGCGGCGACGCGCGGGTCGAACAGGTGCTGTTGCCGGTGCGTGACGGCATGACCCTGATCCGCCGCGTCTGATGGGAGTCGTGACCCAGCGATCCGCGGCGAGCACCACGGGACCGGCCGAGCCGGTCGAACCGACGCCGCTCCGAACCGTAGCCACGCTCGGGCTTCTGACCTGCGCGCTGCCGTTCAACCTCGCGATCACCTCGGTCGCCCTGCTGCGGCAATGCCTGCGCCGTCCGCCAAAGCCGACAACGTCTGACCCCCAGACGGTCCTGATCAGCGGCGGCAAGATGACCAAGGCGCTGCATCTGGCGCGGGCGTTCGATCGCGCCGGGCACCGGGTGATCCTCATCGAGGCGGCGAAGTACCGGCTGACCGGGCACCGCTTCTCCCGTGCCGTCGATCGCTTCTATACGGTGCCCCCCTCCGGCGATCCCGGGTACACGGCGGCGCTGGTCGAGATCGTGCTCCGTGAGGCCGTCGATCTCTACGTCCCGGTCTGCAGCCCGGCGTCGGCCGAGCATGACGCGCTCGCGAAGGCCGAGCTCAGCGAGTACTGCGACGTCCTGCACCCCGACCCGGCCACGCTGACCAAGCTCGACGACAAGTTCGCGTTCTCGGTCGCGGCCCAAGAGCTCGATCTCCCGGTGCCCGATGCGCATCGCATCAGCGATCCGGAGCAGGTCCTGGGCTTTGACTTCGAAGGCCACGATCCGCCGTATGTCCTGAAGAGCATCGCCTACGACCCGATCCGCCGCCTCGACCTGACGCCGGTGCCCCAGCCCGATCCCGAGCTGACCCGTGCGTTCGTCGCGGCACTGCCGATCAGCGAGGACAACCCATGGGTGATGCAGGCGTTCGTGCCCGGCCAGGAATACTGCACGCACAGCACCGTCCGCGACGGGCGGGTGCAGCTGCACTGCTGTTGTGAATCATCGGCGTCCCAGCTCAACTACGAGATGGTCGACGTCCCGGAGATCGAGGAGTGGGTCACGCGGTTTGTCGGCGCGTTGCGGCTGACCGGCCAGGCCTCGTTTGACTTCATCCGCGGCGACGACGGTCGGATCTACGCGATCGAGTGCAACCCGCGCACCCACTCCGCGATCACGATGTTCTACGACCACCCCGGCGTCGCCGACGCGTACCTGAGCTCGGGCGTCGACACGGTGACGCCGACGACGGACAGCCGGCCGACGTATTGGCTCTACCACGAGCTCTGGCGCCTGCTGCGCACCTCCAGACGAACGGACACGTTGCGACGGATCGCTCGCGGCAAGGAGGCAATCTTCGCCTGGGACGATCCGCTCCCGTTCCTGGCGGTGCATCACCTGCAGATCCCCGCGCTGCTGCTGGCCAACCTGCGCCAAGGGGGCGCGTGGCACAAGATCGATTTCAACATCGGCAAGCTGGTCGAGCCCGGAGGCGATTAGGTCATGGCACTGCGCGTTCTGCATCTTGTCGGGTCGGCGGTCAGCGACTTCTTCTGCGATCTCTCACGGCTGTACGCGCGCGACTGCCTGGCCGCCACCGAGGATCCCGACCGCTACGAGCCCGTGATCGCCTACGTGACGCCGGGCGGCCGGTGGCAGTTTCCCGAGGACCTCAGCACTTCGGCGATCGCCCGCGCGCCGGTCCTGTCGGCCGGGGAGGCGGTGGCCACCATCACGTCGCAACCGCTGGACGTGATGGTCCCCCAGATGTTCTGCCTCCCCGGGATGACGTCGTACCGAGGGCTGTTCGACCTGCTCGACATCCCCTACGTCGGCAATCCGCCCGACGTGATGGCGCTCGCCGGCCACAAGGCTCGAGCCAAGGCGGTCGTCGCCGCCGCCGGAGTCGCCGTACCCCGGGGCGAGACGGTACGGCCGGGAGACCGTCCTGCGATCGCGCCGCCGGCGGTCGTCAAGCCGATCGATGCCGATAACTCACTCGGGGTGACGCTCGTCCGCGATCGAGACGGGTTCGCGGCCGCGATCGCGAGCGCCTGCGCGCACTCGGAAGCCGCGCTCGTCGAGGAGTACGTCGAGCTCGGCCGCGAGGTCCGCTGTGGGATCGTGGTCCGCGGCGGCCAGCTGCTCTGCCTGCCGCTGGAGGAGTACCGGGTCGATCCTGATCGCAAGCCGATCCGCGACGCCGACGACAAGCTCGCCCGACGCCCGGATGGCGAGCTGGCGCTGGTCGCGAAAGAGCGGACCCGGGCGTGGATCGTCGATCACGACGACCCCGTCACCGCCGCCGTCTGGGATGCCGCCCGGCGGTGCCACGTCGCTCTGGGCTGTCGCGATTACAGCCTGTTCGACTTCCGCGTCGATCCCGACGGGCGCCCGTGGTTTCTGGAGGCGGGGCTGTACTGCTCGTTTGCGCGCCAGAGCGTGATCTCGATGATGGCGGCCGCTGCCGGGATCGCGCTCGACGAGCTGTTCGCGAGCGCGCTGGTCAGCGCCCTCGGCGCCAAGACCCTGTCGACGAGCAGATAGATGCGAATCACGATCCTGGATCCGATCGGCGCCGAGGTGAGCGACTTCGCCGTCGCCGCCATCTCCGGCGAGACGGTCGCGCAGCTGAGCGATCTGCTCGCCTACCACGGCGTCCTGGTCCTGCGCGGGCAGACGGCCGACGATCAACGGTTCGTCGAGTTCCTGCGGAGCTTCGGCCAGCTGGCCTTCACCAAGGGCGAGACCCCGGTCTCCGGCCATCCGGACCTCAACCTCGTCAGCAACGAGGGCCGTACGACGCCGCCGCGCAGCACCTTCCACGTCGACACCAGCTACATCCGCCGGCCGCCGACCTACACGGCTCTGCGAGCGGTGAAGGTTCCGCCCCACGGCGGCGAAACGCTGTTCACCAACCAGTACCGCGCCTATGCGACGCTCCCCGACGACGTGATCGACACCCTCGCAGGACGCACCGTCACCCACACGGTGACCGGCGTCCAGCTCGACGACGATGACGAGCGCTCGGCCGAGCATCCGGTGTTCGCGCGTCATCCGATCACCGGCCGGACCGCGCTCTACATCTCGACGCCGAGCCGGTGCACGGCGATCAGCGGGATGAGCGACGCGGAAGCCAAGGAGATGGTCGCCCTGCTGTTCGTGCACTCGACCCGGTACGACAACGTCTACCGCCATGCCTGGACGCCCGGCGACGTCGTCATCTGGGACAACCGGTGCGTGCTGCACCGAGCCGATCACGGTGGGGTGGTCGGTGATCGCGTGATGCACCGCGGGATGGTCGTCGTCGGCGACCCCGCCGACTCCCGCCAGACGCCTTAGGGACGCACGATGTGCCAGACGACCCCGTTCATCTCGAACGGGCGGCCGTTGACCGTCTGGCGGTGCACGTACCGGTAGCGGGTCAGCTCGGTCGCCACGACATCGGAGCCGAGCTCTCGGCGCCAGAAGCCGTAGGTGACCGCATCCTCCGGGTTCGGTCCGGGGTCGTGCATGTAGGCGACCAGCGAGTCGGGCTCGAGCAGCCTGACCGCCGCCGCCAGCGCCGCCTCGGGCAGCTGTCCGACGGAGTCCCCGACCGGGGCCACGCACTGGAGCACGTCGGCGCGCAGAGCGCGGATATGGCGCTCGGTCTCGGGATCGAGCGCCAGCAGGTCGAGCGTCAGGTACTCGCCATAGACGTCCGGACGGTCGCGCAGCGTCGCCTCGCGCGCCGCGTCGACGATGTCGGTCCCGAGCACCGGTCGGATCCCCTCGGCCAGCAGCGTCTCCCCGGAGATCCCGTTGCCGGCGGCGATGTCGATCGCACGGACGCCCGCCCGCGGACGACCCAGTCGGTCGATCGCGGCTCCGAGCAGCGACGCGATCACCGCCGGCGAGACGCACCGCAGCCGATCCTGCACGATCTCCTCGTAGGCGCCCGGCAGCGCGTAGAGCCGCTCGTAGTCATGCAGCCGCAGCTGTTCGACCGTGCCGTCGTCGTGGCGGACCTCGATCAGCTCATTGCCGATCAGCGGGTCGGTCTGCGCGGGCAGCGAGACGGTGAATCGCTGCGAGCGGTTCATGCGCGGGCAGCCTATCGGACAGGTCTTTTCAGTCACTCGAGCCGAGCTCGAGCACCGCCATGAACGCCTCCTGGGGCACCTCGATACGCCCGACCTGCTTCATCCGCTGCTTGCCCTTCTTCTGGGCCTCCAGCAGCTTGCGCTTACGGCTGATGTCGCCGCCGTAGCACTTGGCGATCACGTCCTTGCGGTACGCCTTGATCGTCTCCCGGGCGACGATCCGTGAGCCGATCGCCGCCTGGATCGGCACGTCGTACTGCTGGCGCGGGATCTTCTCCCGCAGCTTCTCGGTCAGCGTCCGCCCGGCGGCCTCCGCCTTGGACCGGTGCACGAGCATCGACAGCGCGTCGATCGGATCCCCGGCGAGCAGGATGTCGAGCTTGACCAGATTGGACTCGCGCAGCCCGGTCAGGTCGTAGTCCAGCGACGCGTATCCGCGGGTGCGGGACTTCAGCTGATCGAAGAAGTCGAGCACGATCTCGGCCAGCGGCAGGTCGTAGGTCAGCTGGATCCGCTCCGACGACAGGTAGTGCATGCCGGCGTGCTCGCCGCGGCGCTCCTGGCAGAGCTCCATGATCTGCCCGACGAACTCCTTCGGCGACAGGATCGAGGCGCGGATGAACGGCTCGCGGACCTCGGCGACGCGGGCGGGGTCGGGGAAGTCGTTCGGGCTGTGGATCGGCAGCACGGTGCCGTCGGTGAGCGTCACCTCGTATTCGACCGACGGCATCGTCGTCAGCAGCTCGAGGTCGTATTCTCGCTCGAGGCGCTCGCGCACGATGTCCATGTGCAGCAGTCCGAGGAAGCCGCAGCGAAACCCGAAGCCCAGCGCCTCGGACGTCTCCGGCTCCCAGCTCAGCGCTGCATCGTTCAGCGTCAGCTTCTCCAGCGCGTCGCGCAGGTCGGGATAGTCGTCGGAGTTGATCGGGAACAGACCGCAGAACACCATCGGCTTGACCTCGCGGTAGCCGGGCAGGGGCTCTGAGGCCGGCCGGGTCTTGCTGGTCAGCGTGTCGCCGACCCGTAGCCGGGTGACGTCCTTGATGCCGGTGATCAGGTAGCCGACCTCGCCCGGCCCGAGCGTCCTGACCGGCACCATCTGCGGGCTGAAGAAGCCGATGTCGTCGATCTCGGCCTCGGTCCCGGTCTGCATCGCACGGATCGCGTCGCCCTTGGTGAAGATCCCATCGATCACCCGGATGTAGGCGACGACGCCGCGGTACTGGTCGAACTCCGAGTCGAAGATCATCGCCCGCGCCGGTGCGTCGGGATCGCCACCGGGCGGCGGCACCCGCGCGATCAGCTCGTCGAGCACGTCGGTGACGCCGACGCCGGTCTTGGCGCTGATCCGCCGCACCGAGTCCGCCGGCTCCCCCAGCAGATCCGCCACCTCACCGGCCACGCGCTCGGGCTCGGCGCCGGGGAGGTCGACCTTGTTCAGGCAGGGGATCAGCTCCAGGCCCGCTTCGACCGCCAGATACGTGTTGGCGACGGTCTGTGCTTCGACGCCCTGAGAGGCGTCGACGACCAGCAGCGCGCCCTCGCAGGCGGCCAGCGAGCGCGACACCTCGTAGGTGAAGTCGACGTGACCGGGCGTGTCGATCAGGTGCAGCTGATAGGTCTCGCCGTCGAGCGCCGACGTGTAGAAGACACGGACCGCCTGGGCCTTGATCGTGATGCCGCGCTCGCGTTCCAGATCCATCGAATCGAGCAGCTGGGCGCGCATCGCCCGGGGGTCGACGGTGTGCGTCAGCTCGAGGATCCGATCGGCCAGCGTCGACTTGCCGTGGTCGATGTGGGCGATGATCGAGAAGTTGCGGATATGGGCTTGGTCAGCCATGCCGCAGGTAAAGGTTAGGGGGCGCCTGACGGCGCTTGTTTTTCTACTGCGCGGTGGCCGGAGACGCCGCGTTATCGGGCGCCAGCCGGTGGGCTGTCGCAACGGCCGGCCCGGGGCTGTGAGAGATGTCGAACCGGCCGAGCCGCTTCAGCCAGGACGGCATCACGTCGTTGTCGTCGGCGACCGCGGAGACGATCGCGACGATGCTGGTCAACCCGCCGAACAGCGCCGCCGCGTCCACCGATTTGCGGCCGGCCGGCGTCCAGTAGTCGTCAGACAGGTCCATCCACAGCGCGAACTCGTCGAGCGTCAGCGCCGAGCAGATTCCGTACAGCGTCGCCGTGATCCGCGAGCCCCACTGCGGCGGCCGGTCGTCGCCGGTGAAGGCGGTCTGGGTCCAGATGAAGCCGATCCCGATCAACCCGAGGATCCCCGGTGTCGAGTGGTGCAGGTGCCGGCCGCCGACGCTCATGTTCTGAAACGGTCCGACGCCGGCCCTGATCGCGTGGGTGACCACGCGGCAGGTGGCGAACGCGCCGGTGAACCCGACCGAGCTCAGCAGCGCGCGCTCAGCCTGGGGTTCATGCGCGAATCTGCGCTGGTAGGAACCTTTGAGCGGCATCGCGTGAGCATGGCATACCCGCCCTCTCGCCCGGCGTAACGCGCCGGCGAGGCTACGGGACCGAAACCGGATTCGGACCCGGGCCCGGTGCCGGCGTTGCCACGGTGTGCGCGCGGCGAAGCTCGAGGTACAGCACGGTCGCGCTCAGCGCCACGATCGGCGTGATCGCGACATTGACCGCCCACTGGATCAAGTCGCGGCCGACGTGCCCGAGCGGCGCCGCGACCAATTCCACGAGGAAGCTGATCACGAATACGACCACCCACACGATCACGATCACGCCGAACACGTTCCAGCCGTTACCGCGCACCATCTCCCGCGAGCGCTCGAACGATCCGATGATCCCTCGGTGCTCGAGCACCTCGACCGGCACGACGACCGACCAGATCGTCAGCAGGAACAGACCGGGGATGATGATCAGGACGAGGCCGATGCTGACGCCGATCGCGAACAGGATCGAGATCACCAGCAGCGAGCCGAGGACCGGCGTCACGGCCTTCATCAGCTCGCCGATGCTGGTGCGGCGATTGGACTGCGCCGCGGACACGAGCTCGACGACGAAACCCTGGTACAGGATCGCCAGCAACCAGAAGACCAGCGTGGCGATGACGTTCAGGCTGGTCGGCAGGATGACCGCGACGATGAACTGCACCGCGAACAGCGCCACCGCGACCGGCAGCAACGTTCCGGCCTCCCGCTGGTACAGCTCCCAGATGCGGTTGATCACGGTGCTGGGCGCAATGGCTCGAGTCATTGTGCTGATCATCACAGGTGAAATGCGTCGCCGCCAGGGCTGCACGCATTCACCCAGCGGGGCGTCCCACTCCAGCCTTCAGCGACCGCGCAGGCGACCGAGGATCAGCTGCTGGACCTGGGTCGCCTCGGGAATCCGCATCGCCAGCACCAGCCGGGCGTACACGAGCGCGGGCACGCCGCCGGCGATCAGCAGCTCCACGACCCCGGCGAAGAACGACCCGCCGAGCAGGGCGTCCAGCCCGCGCCACAACAGCCACGACAGCAGCGTCACCAGCCCGGTGGCGAGCAGGATCCGGGCAGTGATCATTCCGGTCTGGCCCAGCTCGAGTCGACCGTTGAAGCCGCGCCGCAGCCGTGTCAGCTGCAGCCAGGTCATCACCACGTTGGCGGCGACCGTGCCGAGCACCAGCCCGGTGATCCCCAGCGGCTTGTAGAGCGCGATCGACACGATCAGGTCGACGATGATGTTGATCCCCGCCAGCTTGGTCGGGATCCACGGTCGCTGCAGCGCGAAGAAGGTCCGGGTGAGCAGCAGGTTGACGCCCGCAAACGGCAGGCTGAAGGCAAACCAGAGCAGCGCCGTCGAGACCAGGTGGGTGGAATGCGCGCCGAACTCGCCGCGTTGGTAGACGACCCGGGTGATCGGTTCGGCGAGCACCGCCATCAACGCTGCCGACGGGATCAGCATCAGGTTGATCTGGCGGATGCCGTTGCCGAGCGTCCGCCGCATTCCGCCCGGGTTGCGCGCCGACGCCATCCGGCTGAGCGTCGGGAACAACACCGTCGCGACGGCGACCGAGAAGATTCCCTGCGGCAGCATGTAGATCCGGAACGCATCGTTGATGGCCGCCGGCGCGGCCGGCGAGACGAGCGCCCCGAAGGCGGCGTTGATGAAGATGTCGAGGTTGATGATCCCGATCGACAGCGTCACCGGGAAGAACAGCAGCAGCACCTGGCGAACCCGCGGATCGCGCCAATCGAGCGCGAACGAGAACCGGAACTCGGTCCGGCGCATCGCCCACCAGACCAGCAGCATCTGGACGACGGTCGCGATCAGCCACGCGACCGCATACGAATAGATCTGGTTCTGACCGTGAAACTGGGCGTGCAGCACGACCAGCCCGACGATGATCACCACGTTCCAGACCGCGGGTGCGATCGCCGCGACCGAGAACTGGTCGTAGGACTGGAGGATCGCCACCATCAGCCCGGTCAGCGAGAGCAGCAACACGACCGGGAACAGGACCCGCGACAGACCGGCCGTCAGGACCGTCTGCGAATGGTCCAGGGTGCCGGTGAACAGGGGGATCACGACGCCCGCGACGCCCATGTACAGCAGCGTCAGCGAGCCGATCACGATGAGGATCAGCCAGAACAGCGATGACGCCAGCCGGAACGCCTCCTTCTTGCGCCCCTGCTGCAGCAGCTCGGTGAAGATCGGGACGAACGCCGCGCCCAGTGCCGCCTGCGAGAACAGGTTCGAGAACAGGTTCGGGATCTGCGACGCGATCGCAAACGCGGACGCCTCGCCGCTGGTGCCGAAGAAGCTGGCCTGCACGACCTCGCGACCGAGGCCGGCGAGCCGCGACACCGCGGTCGCGACCGCGAAGATCGCGGTGTTGACGGCGAGTCGCCGGGTCCGTGACGGCGGTGGCGAGGGCTGTTCGTCAAGGCCCGCGTCGTCGGGGCCGACCGGCCCGAATTTCGACCCGGAACGCGTGCCGCGCCCTCTGCTGTGGCTGGCCACGGCGCGCTATAGTACGCCGCCGTCCAGCCGTCACCGGCGGATTCCCGTTATGGCCAACATTCATTCACAGAAGAAACGGATTCTCCGCGCCGAACGTGAGCGCCTTGAGAACCGTCGATACACCTCCGCGATCAAGACCTACTTCCGTCGCCTCGAGGGCGCGGTTGCCGAGGGTAACGCCGAGTCGACCGAGACCGAGCATCGTCAGCTCGTGCGGACGATCGACAAGGCCGTCAAGCGCGGAGCGATTCACCGCAACAACGGCGCGCGCAAGAAGTCCCGCGCCGCCCGCCTGCGCCGCGGCTGAGCGCCATTGCCGCACGTTTGCGGCCGGGGCTGTATTCCCACCGCCGCAAGTTCGCGATCTTCACACGACTTTCGCTGACAAAGTCCTCCTTCTCTGTAAAGCTCTTGGCTGAAATGCCGATGGGCTTGGTGAGAGGAACGGACAGATCGACGCTCCAACTGAAATCGTAGGCCCGACGCAGCAGACGACCGCACCGGATCCGTTCGGTCAGGCGCCCGCGGCGTTGTCCGAACAGGTGGAGCGCCTCAAGCATCGGACCGAGACGCTCGAACAGGAGCTCGAGTCCGAACGCGAACGCCGCGCAACGTTGCAGCAGGCGTTCGATCGCCAGCGGGCCACGTCGCGCCGGCTGCACCAGGAGAACGCCCGGCTGCGGACCGAGCTCGAGCAGGGCGATCACGAGATGCCGCCGCCCGCGTGGGCCGATCGCCCCGTCAACCCGGCGCTGCGCACGAAGTGGCGTTGGATCCTGCGTCTCTTCGCGCTGCTGGTGATGATCGTCGTGCTCGGCGCCGTCTACCTGGTGATCCACGCCTACATCACGCACGAGAGCATCCAGCACGTCTGGTCGCAGGTCCGCAGCCCGTTCTGACGTCGGGTCCCGCCGGCTGTCGGCTACGTGCCCAGCGCGGCGATCAGGCTGATCGCCGCCGTGTCCTCG
Source organism: uncultured Solirubrobacteraceae bacterium (assembly GCA_963743985.1). Classification (GTDB taxonomy): domain Bacteria; phylum Actinomycetota; class Thermoleophilia; order Solirubrobacterales; family Solirubrobacteraceae; genus Palsa-465. The sequence continues at coordinate 18,790 of CAVUSD010000027.1, forward strand.
CCGATCCCGCCTCGGCCACCGCCACGCGACGCGAGCTCCAGGTCGGCGATCTCGCCGGTCAGCTCGCGTAGCCGCTGGGCGCCGATCCGCCGCGCGTCCTCGATCAGCCGGTCCGCGGCGCGGGACGGCATCCGCAGCGTGCGCTTGACCGTCGCCTGCGGCTCGCCGCGCTCGATCGCGGCGGCCACCTCCTGGGCGGTCCGGACCCGCATCGAGATCTGGTACAGCAGCCCGGCGACCCGCTCGCCCTGCTGACGCAGCGCCAGGAACGTCCTGACCGCCACCTCGGCATCGCCGGCGATGATCGCGTCAGCGATCGTCCAGGCGGCCCGCTGCGCCGACGATGCGGTCAGCCCGTCGATGTCGTTGGTCGACAGCGTGATCGGACCGTCTGCCGGCTCCTCGGCAGCCCCCAGCGCGAGCTTCTCGAGCTCACGCAACAGCCGCTGCTGGCGGTCGCCGACGTGCGTGACCAGGGCCTTGGCGGCGCCCGGCTCGAGCTCGAGCCCCTGCTCTCGCGCCCGCGCCGCGACCCACTTCGGCAGCTCCCACGGCTTGACCGCATTCTCGGCATCGACCTGGCCCTGGGCCGCCTTGACCGCCTTGTGCAGCCGGTCGGGCGCCTTGAACCGGCTCTCCTCACGGGCGAAGAACGCGACCGTCGTCTCAGCGTCGGCGTGGGCGAGCGCGGCCTCGAGCGCGTCGAGGTCCTTGTCCTTCCACCGCTCGACCCCGTCGACGATCAGGAACCGGCGGCTGAGCGCCAGCGTCATCGCACTGATCGCGGCGGCGACGGTATCCGGGGCCGAGTTCTCCCCTTCGAACAACTCCAGACCCTCTTCCCCGCTCTCAGCCTCCGCCAGCGCTCGCAGTCGGGCCCGGCGCTCGGCGATCCGGCCGTGGTCATCGCCGCAGATCAGATATGCGGACTTGAACGTGGGCATCGCGATCTCGAGTCTAGGATCGCGCCGGGACGCCGCCGGGCGTGACAGCGGGGTGGTGGCACAGTCGTCCATAGGTGGACTCATCCACCACCGGGCCGTTCAGCGCTGCCGGCGGGCGTGGGCCAGCTCGAGCACCCGCGTGACCGCGTCGGCCGGGTCGTCGTGCGGTTCGACGCCGTCGATCGGCCACGTCCCGAGGCCGACGACCGGCACCCCTTGCGCGAGCGCCAGCGCGATCTCGCTCAGCGTCCCGTAGGCGCCGCCGACCGCGATCGCCGCGTCGCAGGCCCGCACGATCAGCCCGTTGCGAAGCTCACCGAGGCCGGTTGCCAGCGCGACCGACACGAACGCGTTGGCCTGCCAGCGGTCGTCGCCGGGGAGGATTCCGATCACGGTGCCGCCCGCCCGGGCGGCGCCCCGGCTGGCGGCCAGCATGACCCCGGCGCCGCCGCCACAGATCACCAGCGCACCCGCACGCGCGAGCTCGGCACCCACGCGTTCGGCGGTCGACGCTTCCTGGTCTGAGGCCCGCGAGGTGCCGATCACGGCGATGTACGGGGTCTCGCCGGCGGCGGACACGACCGGCGTCAGCGCGCGACGACGTTGACCAGTTTGTCGGGCACGACGATCACCTTGACGACCTGATGACCGTTCAGGTGTGCCTTGACGCCATCGGAGTCCAACGCGAGACGTTCGAGCTCCTCGCGGCTGGCGCCGGTCGGCGCGGTCACGCGATCCCGCACCTTCCCGTTGACCTGGCAGACGAGCTCGAACGTGTCGGTGACCAGCATCGCCGGGTCGGCGGTGGGCCACGGCTGCTCCCAGACGCGCTCGCCGGTCAGCCGCTCATGGACCTCGGCGCCGAGGTGCGGCGCGAACAGGAACAGCAGCGAGGCGGCGGTCGCCGTGCCGAACCGGCGCGCGGCGGGGTCGGCGTCGCTGTAGCGGTAGAGATCGTTGACGAGCTCGATCACGGCGGCGATCGCCGTGTGAAACCCCCAGCGGTCACGGACGTCGATCGTGACCTTCTCGATCGCCCAGTTCGCCTTGCGCACCAGCGCCAGCGCGTCACCCTGCGGGTTGGCCGGGGCGGTCGCCGCATCCGGCCGCGCGCCATCTGCGCCGAGCTCGTCGCCCAGTCGCCACAACCGTGACAGGAACCGGTGCGTGCCCGCCAGCGACTCCTCAGACCACGGTGCGTCCTGGTCGGCCGGGCCGATCGACAGGACGTAGCAACGAGCCGCGTCGATCCCGAACCGGTCGACGATCGGCTGCGGGCTGATGACGTTGCCGCGGGACTTGGACATCTTCGCCCCGTCCGGGCCGAGGATCATGCCCTGCGTGAACAGCGACGCGAACGGCTCCTGGACGTCGAGCAGGTCCATGTCGTTCAGCGCCTTGACGAAGAAGCGCGAATACAGCAGGTGCAGGATCGCGTGCTCGACGCCCCCGATGTACTGATCGACCGGCATCCACTGCTTGAGCACCGCCGGATCCCATGGAGCCTCGTCGTTGCGCGCGTCGCAGTAGCGCAGGTAGTACCAACTGGAGTCGACGAACGTGTCCATCGTGTCGGTCTCCCGCTTGGCCGGACCGCCGCACGACGGGCAGGTCGTGTTGACCCAGTCCTCGGCGGCCGCCAGCGGCGAGCGACCGCGCGGCTTGTAGTCCTCGACGTCGGGCAGCTTGACCGGGAGCTCGTCGTCGGGCACCGGCACGATCCCGCAGGTCGCGCAGTGCACGACCGGGATCGGGCAGCCCCAGTAGCGCTGACGCGACAGCAACCAATCGCGCAGTCGGTAGTTGACCGAGCCGTGGCCAAGGTCGCGGTCCTGCAGCCAGTGGACGATCGCGTCGCGGCCGGCGACCGCGTCCATCCCGGAGAAGTCGCCCGAGTTGATCAGCTGCTCGTCGGGCGTGTGCGCGGTGAACGCAAGCTCTGAGACGTCGACGTCGTCGTGCCCCGCCGGCGCGACGACCGGGAGGATCGGCAGCCCGAACGCGGTGGCGAAGTCCCAGTCGCGCTGATCGTGGGCGGGCACGCCCATCACCGCGCCGGTGCCGTACTCCATCAGCACGTAGTCGGCGACGTACATCGGCAGCTGCTCGCCGTTGACCGGGTTGGTCACGGTCTGGCCCAGTGGCACGCCGGTCTTCGGCTTGTCCGCGTCGCCGCGCCGCTCCGACGATTCGGTCAGCGAGCGGTTGACGTAGTCGCGGACGGCCGCCTCGTGCTCGGTGCCGGCGGCGAGCGTGAGCACGTCGGGGTGCTCGGGCGCCATCACGAAAAAGGTGGCGCCGAACAGCGTGTCGGGGCGAGTCGTGAACACCTCGTAGTCGGTCTGCGCCGCCTCGCAGCGGAACGTCACCTGGGCGCCGGCGCTGCGGCCGATCCAGTTGCGCTGCATCGCCTTGACGTGCTCGGGCCAGTGGATCGTGGCCAGATCGTCCAACAGCCGGTCGGCGTAGTCGGTGATCTTGAAGAACCACTGCTCGAGCTGACGCAGCTCGACGACCGCGCCACAGCGCTCGCAGTGGCCGTCGATCACCTGCTCGTTGGCGAGCACCGTCTGGTCGTGCGGGCACCAGTTGACCGCGGCCTCCTTGCGATAGGCCAAGCCGCGCTCGAAGAATCGCAGGAAGATCCACTGCGTCCAGCGGTAGTACGCCGGATCGTGTGAGCTGATCTCACGTGACCAGTCGATCGATATCCCCCACGAGCGAAACGCCCGCTGGAACGCCGCGATCGACTCCTCGGTCGACTGGCGCGGGTGTACGCCGGTCCGGATCGCGTGGTTCTCGGCCGGCAGCCCGAACGCGTCGTACCCCATCGGGTGCAGCACCCGCTGTCCGTTGCGACGGCGAAAGTGCGCGATCGCGTCGCCCAGCGCGTAGTTCTTCAGATGACCGATGTGCGGTTCGCCGCTGGGGTACGGCAGCATCTCCAGGATGTAGGCGTTCCGTCTGGCGTGGTCGGCCGCCTCCGCCCCATCCGCGGGGTCGTTGGACACCTCCCAGGTGTGCTCGCGCTCCCACAGCGCCTGCCATCTGGGCTCGATCGTCGATGGGTCGTAGCGCGCGTCGCTCATGTCCGTGCCGGAGGTTACTTGGAGGTTTCCATGCATCACCCGGTCCGGATGACGGCCGGCCATCCCCGGGCCGGTACGCTTTCCGGCAAGGAGGAAGCCAATGCAACGTACCGACCTCGCCTATCTGCTCGTCGGCGTAGCCACCGCCGCTGAGCGCCGCGCCCGAGGGGCCGTCGAGACCAGCGCTCACATCACCGCGGCGCTGGCCGCGCCTGCCGTGGCTGCGTTCGAGGCCACGCCGCTCGCCGCGCCCGTCAGACGCCGCGCGGCGGCGGTCACCGATCCACTCGTCGCCGACGGCCGCACCGTCGCCGAGATCGCCCGGCGGACCGTCGAGGAGGCGGTCGGACGAGTCACGTCAGACGCCCTGGACTCCCACGCCCTGGACGCGGCCGTGGATCGCGTGCTGACCAGCGGCGCGGCCCGTCGGGTGGTGACGATCGTGATCAATCATCCGGCGACCGACCAGCTGCTCACCAACACGCTCGACAGTCCCGCCGGCCAGCGGTTCGCGGCCCGGTTGATGGACAGCCGCTTCCTCGACGAGCTGACCTCCCGGCTGCTGGACAGCGAGGAGCTCCGCCGGATCGTGGCCCACGTCAGCACCTCACCGGAGGTCCGCGCGGCGCTCTCCCAGCAGACCACGGGGCTCGCCCAGGACGTGACGGTCGGCGTCCGCGCGCGCACCGTGACCGCGGACGACACGGTCGAGCAGGCGGCCCGTTCGCTGCTGCGCCGCCCCCGCCGCCTCGCACCCGAGTAATGCAGACGACACCGTACGCCGGGCTCGTGACGCGCGCGATCGCGCTGGTCGTCGACGCGATCGTGATCAACGTGATCGCCCTGATCACCGGCGCGGTGCTTGCCCTGATCGGCTCGCTGCTGGGCGTCGGCAACCTCGGCATCGTCGCGGCGGTGACCGGCGGCTTCCTGTGGCTGGGATGGACCGCCCTCTACTTCATCGCCTTCTGGACGGTCACCGGCCAGACCCCGGGCGACCGGCTGCTCGGGATCCGCATCGTTCCCGCCGGCCCGCGCCCGATCGGGGTCGTGCGAGCCGCCCTGCGATTTGCGGTGATGATGCTCGCGCTGATCCCGCTCGGCGCGGGGTTCGTGACCGTCCTGTTCGACGACCGCCGCCGCGGCCCGCACGACATGGTCGCCCACACCGTCGCCCGCTGGTCGTCTCCGGCCGGGGCTCCGGTGGTCGCTGCCGCGCCGGCTCCCGCTGAAGTCCGGGCCCAGGCTGCTGCCGCCGCTCCGGGCGCAGCCGCGGTGGCGGCTCAAGCCGCGGCGGCGGCTCACGCTGCGGCGACGTCTGCAGGCGGGACCGCGTCCGCGGGAACGAGCCCTGGTGGGACCACGGCGGCGGCAGCGGGGCCCGACGGGACCGCGGCCGGGGCAACCGCTTTCGGCGGCACCGCAGCCGCGGCCACCGGCCCGGGCGGTGCCGCAGCCGCCGCAACAGCTTTCGGTGGCACCTCAGCCGCGGCAACCGGCCCGGCCGGCATGGCGACCGCAGCGACAGCTTTCGGCGGCACCGCAGCCGCGGCAACGGGTCCCGACGGCACCGCAGCCGCGGCAACGGCCCCGGGCGCCGCGACGGCAACGGATCCCGGCGCGCCCACAGTGGTGACGACAGATCCCGCTACAACCGGGCCTGCGCCTCCGGCAGCTGCCATGGGTCCGGCTCCGCCCCCGACTCCGGTCGCCGGTGAAGTCGTCGGACCTGCCGACGACGATCGCGTCGGGTCCCGGACCCGGAAACGCCCCAGGTTGGCGACCGATCAGCCGCCATCGACGCGCGTCAAGAGCCGGCCTGAAGCCTGACGGGGCGCTCCGAACACCGCGGTCCGTCCGACCCCGATGAGAACATGTGTTCGTGCTCAGTAGTAACCGGAAAGGCGCGATCGCCGAGGCGGAGATCTATGCGGCGGCCGTCCGCTTGGGCGTTCCGGTGCTGATGCCGATGTCCGAGCACGGCCGCTACGACATGGCGTTCGAGATCAACGGTCGCCTGCTGCGCGTCCAGTGCAAATGGGGCGGGCTGTCGACTGACCGAGCCGTCGTGATCGTCCATATCGGCGGCACGCGATCTACGCCACGCGGCTACGTACGGAGCACCTACGCCGAGGATGAGGTCGACCTGTTCGGCGTCTACTGCCACGACCTCGATCGCTGCTTCCTTCTGCCCGCTGCGACCGTGGTAGGGATGCGCCAAATCCGCCTGCGCCTGACCCCGACGCGCAACAGCCAACTCGCATGCATTAACCTAGCTGCTGAGTTCGAATTCGACGGGGCTGTAGCTCAGCTGGGAGAGCGCGTGACTGGCAGTCACGAGGTCAGGGGTTCGAGCCCCCTCAGCTCCACTTCTTTGACGCCGGCGGAACCAACGTCCGTCGGCGTCAATCCGTTCCGGGACAAGCTCGGACAGTGGATCGACCGGGTCGCTGGAGGCGAGGAGGTGATCGTCACCCGGCACGGTAGGCCGCGAATCCGCCTCAGCCCGGCGAATGGAGCGCGCTGAGCGGTGCGTTCGCCACATCTGCGCGCGCCTCGCCACGCGGAGCACGGTATGCGGTGCGTCTTGGCGTGTCGGCGTTCCTAGCCACCGGTCTTCGCGGCTTCCAGCGCGGCGCGGGGATCGAGCGCACCGTCGCCGGCGGTCAGCGGTAGCGCGCGGTCGGCGAGCTCGGCCGCCTCGGCGCCACCGATCGAGTCGTCGCCGAGCGCCAGTGCCAGCAGGACGCCGTGCATCAGCTCGGGGTTGTTCGTGTCCGGCGGCGGCCCGGCCGGTGGCAGCGCGCGCACGGTCGCCAGCAGACCCGCGGCGGTGCCGGCGCTGCTGCCGCGCCCGAACAGCCCGCCGCCCGGATGCTTGTCGGGCACCTCAGCGGCGATCCCGCCCGTGGCGGGGTTGACCAGGCGGATCTTCGAGCGCAGGCCGTGACGTTCCATCGCCAGCCGATAGCCCGACATGCGCAGGTAGCCGAGCTGGGCAGCCAGCGCGACATAGGTCGAAGCTTCGATCTCCGAGCGCAGCTTCGAGTGGTGCAGCGAGATCTGGGTGCCGGCGTCGGGCAGCGACGGATCCGGGTCGGGCGCGACCAGCAGGAACGCCTGCGGGCCGAGCCGGCCGGCGCCGACACCGCCGACGTCGGCCAGCAGCTGGTAGCCCGACAGCCCGAGCGCACCCGTGATCCCGGTCGGCAGCGGGTGGGCCGCCAGGTATCCGGGCAGGTGCGGACCGGGCAGCGGCGGCTCGGTCATCAGTTGCCCAGGAAGTTGCCGATCATGCCGGCGACACCCTGGTCGTTGCTGTTGCTGGAGTTCTCGGCCACCGGCGGGTGGTAGTAGGAGCTCTGCAGCCCGACGCGGCCCGGGCCGGTGAAGCGGTTGAACACGAGGTTGCCCCCACCACCGCTGAGCAGGCCGGTCTTGAAGCCGTAGACCTCCTGCTCCATCGAGACCGTGTGGTCGCGGTAGAGCCAACCGCCGGGCTCGATGTCGATCGTCTCGCCGGCCTCGAGGTTCTTTTCGAACACGTTGCCGTAGCCGTGGACCCAGACGACCCCCTCGTGGTCGGCGGCGTAGAAGTGGTCGACGAAGAAGCCGCCGCCGAACATCATGTTCGAGAATCCTTTGATCCGGCTGTAGTCGTACTGGACGTTGCCGGTGGCGGCGAGGAACTGATGCTCTCGCACCATGATGCCCTCGCCCGACTGCAGGTGCAGCGCGACGATATGGCCCGGTGAGTCACGGCTGAAGGCGATCTCGCCGTCTGACTGCGCCTCGAGCAGCAACAACGGCATGCCGCCCATCACGCGGCGCTTGAGGCCCTTCTTGAGCGGGTGCAGACCGATGTCCATCGCTGGGTACTTCCAGAGCAGAACGTGATGCTCGAAGTAGACCGGCACCTGACCGTTCAGCGCCATGTGCAGTACCGGGACCAACTCTCCCTCCAGGCGATAGCTCAGGCCGGGGGCCTGGCCCTGCGTGATCTGCGTCGGCAGGATCGTCGGTGCGGTCGGCATCTGTTCCCTTTCGTGGTGCGCGCTCTAGAACGGAAAGGGCAGGGTCCAGCCCCGTCCCCGCTGGCACGCTACAGACAACCGCCGCGCGCCGCCATCGATCTGGACGCGTTGGCCGCAACCGCGCCTGCCGCCCAATCCGCTCGAGCAGCCATAATCGCCGCGTGCCACCGATCTATGTCACCGGTCATCGCAACCCGGACACCGACTCGATTGCGTCAGCGATCGGCTACGCGGAGCTCAAGGGCCGCCTCGACCCGCGGAACGAGTACGTGCCGGTCCGGCTCGGCGATTGCAACCGCCAGACGAGCTGGCTGCTGGAGCGCTCGGGCGCCTCCGTACCGTTGCATCTGCCGCACGTGATGCTGCGCGCCCGTGACGTGATGAAGGAGGAGTTTCCGGTGACGCGCCAGGACGAGCCGCTGCGTGAGGCGGGCCGCGCGATGTCCAAGGCCGACCTCGAGCTGGTCCCGATCGTCGGTGACGACGGCTCGCTGGCCGGCGTGCTGACCGAGCGAGCGCTGGCCCGCCGGTTCATCCGCGACTCGCGCCGCACGTCGACGCTCGAGGAGGCGCCGACCAGGGTCTCGGCGATCGTGTCGGTGCTCGACGGCGAACTGGTGGCCGGCGAGGACCGGATCCTGTCGGGCCGCGTCTGGGTGTACGCGATGGACCCGCAGTCCGACAGCGGCATCTCGGACGGTGACATCGTCGTTGTCGGCAACCGCCCCGACGCGCTGCTGCGCGTGATCGAGCTCGGCGCGGGCCTCGTGATCCTGTCCAACTCCGCCCCGGTCGACGACGCGGCGCTGGCGGCAGCCGCCGAGCACGGGACCACGCTCGTCGTCTCGCCGTTGGACAGTTATGTCTGCGGCCGGATGGTGACGCTGGCGGCGCCCGTCAACGCACTGATGGAATCGGGCCCGCTGACGGTCTCGCCCGACTATCTGCTCGCCGATATCGCCGAGCAGATCAAGGAAGTGCACTACGGTGCCGCCGTCGCGGTCGACGGCAGCGAGCGCCCGGTCGGGCTCGTCACCCGCGCCGCGCTCGTCTCCCCCCCACGCCGGCGCGTGATCCTCGTCGACCATGCCGAGCAGGCGCAGTCGGCGATCGGGATCGGCGAAGCGGAAATCCTCGAGATCCTCGATCACCACCACATCGGCTCGATCGAGACCCGCGTGCCGGTGCGGGCGACGTTCGACCCGGTCGGCTCGACCGCGACGCTCGTGATCGAGCGCTTTCGCCAGGCCGGCATGGAGCCGAGCACGCCGACCGCGATGATGCTGCTCGGCGCCGTCCTGTCGGACACGGTGATCCTGAACTCGCCGACGACGACCGAACGTGACCACGCCGTCGTCGAATATCTGGAGCGGGTCCTGAACCTCGACGCCGCCGCGCTCGGCCGTGAGATGTTCGAGGAGACCGCCGATGTCTCAGACCTCGACGCGGAGGAGATCGTGACCCGCGACGCCAAGCGTTACCAGGTCCGCGGCGACCAGGAGATCTGCATCGCGCAGGTGGAGGTCGTCGGCGAGGCGCTGGGCGACCGCCGCCAGGAACTGCTGACCGAGCTCACCGAGCAGCGCGAGAACAAGCACCTGGCGCTGTACGCCCTGATGATCACCGACGTGATCGAGAAGGGCACGACGATGCTCGTCGCCGGTGACGTCAGCACGGTTGCGCGGAGCTTCGGGGTCGACGCGACCGACTCAACGATCGAGCTGCCGGGCGTGATGAGCCGCAAGAAGGAAGTTGCGCCGAAGCTGATGAACGCGCTCTGACGTGACTCAGGCGCCGAGCGGCGCTCCTGCCGGCGCTATGCGTCGGCGGCGACCGTCAGCGGCTCCATTTTCGTCGCCGGCGCCTCGCCCCACAGCTGTTCCAGGCGGTAGCGCTCGCGCGTCTCGGGCGTGAACACATGGACGACCACGTCCAGGTAGTCCATCAGGATCCAGTGGCCCTCCGACACTCCCTCGACCCGGGCCGGCAGCATCCCGTGATCGGTTTTCATGCCGAGGTGGATGCCGTCGTGAATCGCCCGGCACTGGCGATCCGAGCGACCGGTGCAGATCAGGAAGTAATCGGCGAAGCCGCCGATGGCCCGGAGATCCAGCGAGACGATCTCCTCGGCCTTGCGGTCTGAGGCGAGTTCGGCGACGGCCGACAGGATCGTCTCGGGGTTCATTTCCGAACCCTCCTGATCC
>CAVUSD010000028.1:0-5981 GCA_963743985.1 uncultured Solirubrobacteraceae bacterium
CCGGTTGTATAGCGAACCGACACTCTGGGCAAGGCGTGATGGTTGTCTTGCCACCCGGCCCGAGTCGCCGGGTGGTTAGCGACCCACGCTTGACATGTCGGGGTAGCGGTCCCCGGCGGCGGCGCCCCGCGGTGCCGCCTCGTCGATCGCCTGTAGCTCCGAGTCCGACAGCGAGATCTCGGTCGCCTCCACGTTCTGCTCCAAGTAGCTGCGGCGCTTGGTGCCGGGGATCGGCACGATGTCCTCGCCCTGGGCGAGCACCCATGCCAGCGCCAGCTGCCCGGCGGTGCAGTCCTTGTCGGCCGCGATCTCCTTGACACGGTCGACGAGCTCCAGGTTGCGCGCGAAGTTCTCCCCCTGGAAGCGTGGGTTCTGGCGTCGGAAGTCGTCGGCGTCGAAGTCCTCGGGCGACGTGATCTGGCCCGTCAGGAATCCTCGGCCGAGCGGGCTGTAGGCGACGAACCCGATCCCGAGCTCGCGGACCGTCGCCAGGATCTCGTCCTCGGGATCGCGCGACCACAACGAGTACTCGGTCTGCAGCGCGCTGATCGGATGGACCGCGTGCGCGCGGCGGATCGTCTCGGGCCCCGCCTCGGACAGCCCGAGGAATCGGACCTTGCCGGCGTCGACCAGCTCGGCCATCGCGCCGACGGTCTCCTCGATCGGCACGTCGGGATCGACTCGGTGCTGGTAGTAGAGGTCGATGTGGTCGGTGGCCAGCCGCCGCAGCGAGGCGTCGCACGCCCGGTGCACGTAGTCCGGACGGCCGTTGACGCCTCTCGCCTGCGGATTGTCCGGATCGCGCACGAATCCGAACTTGGTCGCGAGGATCACCTCATCGCGCCGATCGGCGATCGCCTCGCCCACGAGCTGCTCGTTGGTGAACGGCCCGTACATGTCGGCCGTGTCCAGGAAGTCGATCCCGAGCTCGGACGCGTGCTTGATCGTCGCGATCGCCTCGCCCTCGTCCTGACTGCCGTAGAACTCCGACATCCCCATGCAGCCCAGTCCCTCGGCTGACACGACAAGCCCCTGTGATCCCAGCGTGCGCTTTTCCATGGCGCCAAGGCTAGTGACCACTGCCGGCGCTCACGTGGCGAAATCGGGCATCGCGGCGCGGGCCGAGGCGACCCGGCCCCTCGGCTCCTCCCACTCCTCCTGGCGCCCGAGCGCGGTCTCGTCCAGCAGGAAATACGAACCGCCGATCGTCTCCGTACCGCGGGCGAAGACCGAGTAGGTATGGAAGACCCCGTCGGCCGTGCGCAGGAACGAACTGCGCCCAGGGAACTCGCCGGACGGCTCGGCCCCCAGTGCGCGGAGCTCGTCGGCATCCTTGTAGTTGTAGGTCGGCGGGGTCACCGACCCGTCAAGCGTGACCGCGAAGTCGTAGTTGAAGTCCGAGCCGTACGACGAGTACCAGGGGAACGTCCAGCCGCGTTTGGTCCGGTAGCGGGCGATCTTCTCGTACGGTGCGCGTGACACGTAGGCGAAGGTCGTGTCACGGGCGTGCAGGTGCTCGAGGTGACCGGCGGACATCTCGTCGGCCCCGGCGGTGCAGCTGGAGCAGCCGTCCTCCCAGTCGGGGTCGAACATGAAGTGGCCCACGATCAGCTGCGTGCGCCCCTCGAACAGCTGCTCGAACGTGAGTTCGCCTTCGGGCCCGGTAAACCGGTAGTCCGTTTCGACCTTCTCCATCGGCAGCCGCCGGCGGTCGGCGACCAGCCGGTCACGCATCCGGGTCAACTCCTTCTCACGCGCCAGGAGCTCGGTTCGGGCGCTCAGCCACTGCTCGTGCGTAACAACGTCGGGAAGGGCCATCGTCTCCTCCTTGTCGGGTTGTCGGCGTGTCGGTGCTCCACCCGTACCGATCGCCCCGAGGCCCGATACTCATCGGTGGCGGCCGCCGCCATTGTCGTGGCGGCGCGCCGAGTGTGAGATCCCAGCGTGTATAGGTCTGTTTGGTGATTACGAACTCGGCTCGAACGACCCGCCCACCGCGATCTCACGTTTGCGTGGGCCGGCGCGTTTGATCTGAGTGGCCCTTTCCTCCTCAGTGGCCGTCCTTTCAGCAGTGGCACCTCCGCGCTCAGTCTCGCTCCCACCCTTTCAGACGCTGCTGGACCGCCACGGACGCGACGTCCACCGGTTCCTGATCGCCAACGTCGGGCCGGTCGATGCCGACGATTGCTGGCAGGAGACGTGGCTGTCGGCGCTGCGGGCGTACCCGTCGCTGAAGGACGCGTCGAACCTGCGCGCATGGGTGTTCACGATCGCCCACCGCAAACTGGTCGATCACGTGCGGGCCCGCGGCCGCCGCGCGGTCCCGGTCGCCGAGGCGGCCGAGCTGGCATCGGCTGAGGTGACGACGACGGCACTGCCCGATGAGGAGCTCTGGTCATCGGTGGCTCAACTGCCTGACAAGCAACGGATCGCAGTCACGCTGCGATTTCTGACCGACAGCTCCTACGCGGAGATCGCCGGGGTCATGGGGACCTCCGAGGAGGCGGCCAGGCGCAACGTCCACGAGGCGCTCAAGCGACTGCGAAAGGAACTTCAACCATGAACGACACCCAGGATCTGGAGCGCCGGCTGGTCGGCGCCGGCGCCCGTCTGACCGCGGGGCCAGGCGACCTGCCGACGGCCGCGGCGGCGGCCGGAATGCTCGACGTCGCCTACGCGACGACCGACTCGCCGCTCGGCCCGCTGCTGCTGGCAACCACCGAACAGGGGCTGGTTCGCGTCGCCTACCTCGACTTCGCCGACCGCGACGCGGTCCTGCAATCGCTGGCCGACCGCGTGTCGCCGCGGATGCTCGAGGCACCGCGCCGGCTCGATCGGCCCCGCCGTGAGCTCGAGGACTACTTCCGCGGCCGCCGCCGGGAGTTCGACCTGCCGCTCGATCGACAGCTGATGAGCGACTTCATGCGGCGCGTGCTGTCGGCGACGGCGACGATCCCGTTCGGCTCGGTGTCGACGTATGGCGCCGTCGCCGCTGAAGCCGGGAGCCCGCGCGGCTCCCGCGCCGCCGGCAACGCGCTCGGCGCCAACCCGATGCCGATCGTGATCCCGTGCCACCGGGTGCTGCACGCCGACGGCGGCATCGGCGGCTACACCGGCGGCCTGGAACGCAAGCGCGTCCTGCTGGAGCTCGAATCGGCCCAGCCGAAGCTGGCCGCCTGACCGCAACTGTGTGCAATCGCACAGACCGGCCACGCGCTCCGGTCAGGCTGTGCGGTGGGATGAGACGGGTCCGTCTGCACCAACTGCCGCCGGGGCCACGGGTCCCGTCGTTCATGCAGCTGTTGGGTACCTGGACGCGCCCGACGGCGACGCTCGAGGGGCTGCGCCGGTACGGCACGCGTTGCACGATCCGACTGCCGTTTCAGCCGCCGTTCGTCGTGCTGAGCGACCCGGCCGAGATCAAGGAGCTGTTCACCGCGCCCGCCGACGTTCTGCACCCCGGCGCAGGCGCCCGAGTGCTCGAGCCGATCGTCGGGCGCAACTCGGTGATCCTGCTCGACGAAGCCGATCACCTCGAGCAGCGGCGACTGCTGCTGCCGGCGTTTCACGGCGAGCGGATGCAGCGGATGACCGATGTGATGGTGAGATTGACCGACGCCGAGCTCGACACCTGGCCGTGCGGTGAGCCGGTCATGCTCCATCCCCGGCTGCAGGGGCTCACGCTCGAGATCATTTTGCGGTCGGTCTTCGGCCTCGGCGCCGGCCCGCGCCTGGATCGGCTGCGGGCGCTGCTCGGCGAGGTGCTGTCGTTCGCCGAGAGCCCGCTGTCGGTCGTGCCGGTGCTGCAGCGAGCGATGCGCTGGACGCCGACCCAACGGCGATTTGAGACGGCGCGCCGTCAGGTCGACGCAGAGCTGCTCGAGGTGATCGGTGAGCGTCGTCGCGAGCTCGATCCCGACGCCGATGACGTGCTCGCGATGCTGCTGCAGGCCCGGCACGAGGACGGTTCGCCGATGTCGGACGACGAACTGCGCGACGAGCTCGTGACCGCGCTCGTCGCCGGGCACGAGACGACCGCGTCGCAGCTGGCCTGGGCGCTCGAGCGGCTGGCCCGCGAGCCCGAGGTCACCGCCCGCCTGGTCGCCGAGCTCGATGCGGGCAGTGGCGACGGGTACCTGTCGGCGACGATCACCGAGATCCTGCGGCTGCGGCCGGTGCTGCCCAACGCCGAGCCGCGGCTGACGATGCGGGAGGTCACGATCGGCGACGTCACCTACCCGCCCGGGGTGGTGCTGCTGGCCAACGCGTACCTGGTCCACCACGACCCCCAGCTCTACGAGGATCCGTACGCGATGCGACCCGATCGGTTCCTCGAGCAGCCGCCGGGGACCTACACCTGGATCCCCTTCGGTGGCGGCCGCCGCCGCTGTCTGGGCGCCTCGTTCGCGATCCAAGAGATGAAGATCGTGCTGGCGGCGGTCCTGCGGCGTTTCGAGCTGCAGCCGGTCGGGCCGCCCGAGACGACGCGCCGCCGGAGCATCACCTTCAGCCCGGCGCGCGGCGCGACCGTGACGCTGCATGCGCGCGCCGCCACCGCCGTCATCGATGAGCCCGTTGCCGTCGGCGTCTGACCGGAAACGGGTTGCGTAAGTTTCGCGATCGCGGGTAGGTTCACGGCGATGGCAGCCGAGACCGCGCCCGTCAGCGAATCGCCCTCGCCGCAGGAGCGATTCGACGAGTTCCAGCAGCGGCGCTCGTGGCTGGCGTTCCCGCTCGCAGTCGTCAAGAAGAGCGGCGACGACAACGGCGGCAACCTGGCTGCGCTGATGGCCTATTTCGGATTTTTCTCGCTGTTCCCGCTGCTGCTGGTGTTCGCCACCGTTCTCGGATTCGTCCTGCACGGCCATCCGGACAAGCAGCAGTCGATCGAGAATTCGATCATCAAGAACTTTCCGTCGCTCGGCAACCTGATCCACTTCAACGCGATCAAGGGCTCGCTGGCCGCGCTGATCATCGGCGTGCTGACCGCGCTGTACGCCGGGCTCGGGATCACGAACGCTGCCCGCAACGCGATGGACACCGTCTGGGCGGTGCCGAAGAAGGATCGCGACAGCTGGATCCAGTCCAAGCTCCACGGCGTGATGCTGCTGGCGACGCTCGGCCTGCTGTTCGTCGTTTCGAGCTTCGCGTCAGGCGCGGTCAGCTCGGGCTTCGGCGGTGCCGGTACGAAGGTCGCCGGCTACGTGATCTCGATCGTCGTCAACTTCGGCCTGTTCTTCATCTCGTTCCGGATGATGACCGACGGTGAGCGGCCCTGGACCGATCTGTGGACGGGGGCGCTGTTCGGCGCGATCATCTGGACGTTCCTGCAGTCGGTCGGCGGTTACTACCTCAAGCACGTCACCAGCAGCAACGGCAGCACGTACGGGACGTTTGCGGTCGTGATCGGGCTGATCATCTGGCTGCATCTCGGCGCGCAGCTGTTTCTGTACTCGGCCGAGATCAACGTCGTCCGCGCGCGCAAACTGTGGCCGCGGAGCTTCTTCGGCCCGCCCTTGACCGGCGCCGACCAGGACACGCTGCGCAGCATCGCGCAGATCGAACGGCGCCACGAGGAGCAGCAGGTCGAGGTGCAGTTCGATCCGTCAGCGACGACCGACGGTGACCCGTCGGCCACGACCGGCGGCGACCCGTACCCCCACGCCCCGGCGCCCTGAGGATCTAGAACAGCGTGTCGGCGGCCGCGCGGCGCGTCATCGCCAACGGCCACGAGCAGAGGCCGCCCTCGGCCGGGCAGCCGGCGCACAGCGCGCGCCGCGGCTCCGGCGAGACCTCGAATCGGCCGGCGACGATGCCGGCCGCGAGCGCCTCGAGCGACGTGTCGAGCTCCGGCAGCTGCCCGGCGTCGTAGCTGACGATCACCGGCGAGTCGGGCTGCTCCAGGAAGCAGTGGGCGATCTCGACCTCGCCGGCGCCCGCGCGCAGCGCGGCGATCGCGTAGATCACCCGCTGCGTCTCGT
>CAVUSD010000029.1:0-19182 GCA_963743985.1 uncultured Solirubrobacteraceae bacterium
ACAGCAGCGGGGGCTTCTGGCGCTGCTCGGTCTTGGTGAGCTTGGTGATCTCACCGGTCTCGCCCTCGCAGGCGGCGACGATCGCCGCTGCCTCCTCGCCGGAGGCGATTCGCGGCTTGGCGCCCGCGTGGAAGCGGCCCTCGTAGCGGCGACCCGATGGCGCCGGGATCGCCTCGAAGGCGGCGTCGACGACCCAGTAGGGCTCCGGCACGAACGCCCGGATCTCCTCCTCGCGGCGGGCGAGGATCGCCAGCGTCGGGGTCTGCACGCGTCCCAGCGACACGGCGCCGTCGAACGACGAGCGCAGACGGATCGTGGCGGCCCGGGTCGCGTTCATACCGACGATCCAGTCCGCCTCCGAGCGTGAGCGCGCCGCGTCCTCGAGCGAAGCCAGCTCCTCACGCGGGCGCAGTGCGTCGAACGCCGCCCGGATCGCCGCGTCGGTCATCGAGCTCAACCACAGTCTCTGGACGGGTTTCTTGGAGCCGGCCTTCTCGTACAGGTAGGCGAAGATCAACTCACCCTCGCGGCCGGCGTCGCAGGCGTTGACGACGTGGTCGATGTCGTCGCGGCCGAGCAGCCGTTTGACGACATTCATCTGCTTCTTGGACCGATCGTCGCGGACGACGAGCTTGAACTGCTTCGGAACGATCGGCAGATCGGCCATCCGCCACTTCTTGAACTGCTCGCCGTACTCCTCGGGATCGGCCAATTGCACGAGGTGCCCGACCGCCCAGCTGACCACGTAGTCGTCGCCCTCGAGGTACTGCTCGCCCTTGGGGCCGGCCTTCTTGAAGGCACCTGGCAGCACCCGGGCGAGGTTCTCCCCGACCGATGGCTTCTCGGCGATGATCAGTGTCTTGGGCATCGGGGGCCGAGGGTAGCGCTCGGATCAAGCGGCTCCGTAAACCCTCACGCCTCCAGCAGCTCGACGACAGCCTCGGTGCGCCGCTCCAACCGCGGCAGCACCAGCGCGGCCGCACCGGTGCGCGCCTCGCGCAGGAGGGCCCGTGCCGGCGCCCCGGGCCCGAGCGCGCGCGCGTACTCGATCTGCGTATAGGCGAGCTGCAGCGGCGCGCGCAGGCGGCGGTTGAGCTCGATCGCCGCGTCCAGGTGCTCTAGCGCGGTCTGGCGTTCGCCGGCCGTCAGCGCCAGCATCCCGAGGTAACCGTCCAGCGGCCCGCGGCAGACGGCGCCCGCCCCGATCAGACAGACCGTTCCCGCATGCGGGGCCAGCAGCTCGTAGGCCAGCTGCGCGCGCGGATGGTCATCGAGGATCACCGCCGCCTCGGCCAGCACCGTCATCGTCATCGTCCAATCGAGGTCTTGGGTCAGTGATCGCACGACCTCCTCGGTGAACGGCTCCAGCACTGACTGCGCCTCCTCCAGACGTCCGCCGTCGCACAGCAGGATCGCCAGCGCCAGCCGCCAGATCGGCCGGTCGGCGTTGGCGGCGAGCAGCTCACGGGCGGCCTGCTCGAGCTCGGTCAGGCTCAACTGCTCACGCCGGATCGCCAGCAACTGGCCGGCGTAGTACTGGCCGGCGGTGACCGCGTCCTGACGCATCCCGATCGACAGGGCGTCCTGGGCGAGCCGCTCGGCATCGTCGAGGCGGCCCTCCATCAGCGAGATCATCGCCCGCCACACGGCCGCCTGCCAGCTGAACTGCGGTTGGCGCAGTCGTCGCGCGCCCGCCTCGAATGCCTCCATCTGGGCATCCATGCCGACGCGGTCGCCGCGCTCGAGCAGATCCACCGCCAACCATGCATTGCCGGCCATCATCAGCTCCTGATTACCCGCGCGCGTCGCCGCCTGCAAGATCTCGGTCGAGTCGGTCAGCCGCGCGTCGAGGTTGCCCGGGCGCCAGCCGGCCCGTCGGCGTGCCGCGGCCGCCAACCCTGCCGCCAGCGGGTCGTCGAGCCGTGTGGCCAGCGCCGTCGCCTCGCGGCTGAGCGCCGCCATCTCGGCGCGTCGCGGCAGGGAGTAGTAGAGCGCTCCGCAGAGCCGAGCCAACAGCAGGACCCGCGCCACCGTCGCCTGGCCTTCGGTCGCCGCGATCGCGCGCTCCAGCAGCGCGATCAACTCCGCGTCGACGATCCCCGGCGGCTGCGTATAACGCCACGACGCCCCGATCGCCGCCTGCGTCAACGCGTCGACATCGCCGAGCCCGTCAGCCAGCTCCGCGGCCTCGACGAACACTTTCCAGGCGGCCGGGCGCTCGCCGGCGCGGACGTGCGCCTGACCGAGCTCCAGCAGTAGCGCCAGCCGGCGCTCCGGCGCATCCGGATGCGACCGGGCCAGCACCTCCAGGGCCCGCTCGTAGTAGACGGCGGCCTCCTCGTGAGCGGCCATCTCGGTCGCCTGAGCGCCCGCGCTGAGCGCGTAGGCGATCGCCCGGTCAGCGTCGGCGCGGGCGCCGGCACGGGCGAAGTGCAGCGCCAGCGCGCCCACCTCGCGCGTCTTGCGCTGCTCGAGCTCGATCCCGACGCGGTGGTGCAGACGCCGGACACGGTGCGAGGACATCCCGTCGTAGAGCGTCTCGCGGATCAGGGCGTGGCTGAACGCATAGCCACCGTGCACGACGGCTGACTCGACGACGAGTCCGGCGGCGAGCGCCTCCTCCAGCGCCGTCTCATACCGCGCCTCGTCGAACTCGAGCGTCGCCTCCAGAAGCCCGCCGTCGAACTCCGGACCGATCACCGAGGCGACCCGCATCCACTCCAGACAGTCCGGGGTCACGCGTGCCAGCCGGCGGGAGATCAGCCCGCGCACACCGTCGGGCAGCCCGACCCGGGCCAGCTCGCCGGGCCCGGCCTGGTCAGGCGTCACGCCGGAATCGGCCAGGTGCCTGACGAACTCCCGCAGGAACAGCGGACTGCCCTCGGTCTCCACGTACAACGCCCGCATCAGACCCTGTGGGGGGGTGCCGCCGGCGCGCAGCGTGACCAGCTCGGTCGCCTCCGATTCCGGCAAACCGCCGAGTCCGAGCGTCCGTAGCACGCCGTCGCGCCCGAGCTCGGAGACCGCCGACTCAAGCGCCGACGGCAGCGATTCGCCGAGCCGGTAGGCGCCGAGGATCTTCACGCCGGCCGCCGACGGTGAGCGGATCAGGTGGCGCAGGAGCTGCAGCGTCGGCTGGTCGGCCCAGTGCAGATCGTCGAGCACGAGCAGCAGCGGCGCGGAGGCCGCGATCGCGCCGAGCAGCGTCACGACCGCCTCGAACAGCCGGTAACGATCGGTCTCCGGATCGCCGGCCGGCGGCGACTCGAGCTCCGGCAGACGCCGCCCGATCTCCGGCACCAGCCGCGCCAGCTCAGATCCCCAGCCGCTCAGCGCCGCCCGCAGCGCCGGTTCGCCGGCATCGTGCGCGTACTGGCCGATCGCCTCCAGGAACGGCTGGAATGGCACCACGGTCTCCTCCGGCGCACGTCCGGCCAGCACGATCGCACCCGTCCGATGCACGCGCCGCGCCTGCTCAGCCAGCAGCCGGCTCTTGCCGATGCCGGCCTCGCCGGTCAGCAGCAGCGCGCGCTCACGTCCGGTCGCGCGCCACCAGCGCTCGAGCTCAGCCAGTTGCGACGTGCGTCCCACCAGCGTCTCGCTCGACAGTGCCATCAGCTCGAGCGGCGGCCCGATCGCCTCCCCCTTCGGCGCCGGCGCGCCCGGCGCGTCGGCGCCGGGGGACCGCGCCGCGGAACCCGGGGCGGGTGAGATCGGCCCCGGAGACGCTGGGACAGAGCCACACGGTGCCAGCAGCCGCGCGTGCACCGCGATCGTCTCCGGCGAGGGGTTGGTTCCGAGCTCGTCGCGCAGCAGCTCGCGCAGACGTTCGAACACCAGCAACCCCTCCGCGACGTTGCCCTGGCGCCGCAGCGCCTCGATCAGCAGCACGTAGCCGGACTCGCGATACGGCTCTGACTCGATCAGCGTCCGGCCGGCGCGCTCGACCGAGCTCAGCTGCGACCCGCCGAGCTCCAGCCCCGCCCGTCCGACGTTCTCCAGCGCCTGCAGGTGCACCTGCGCCAGATCCCGCCGCGAGCGCTCGAGCCATGGGGCCTGCGCGCCGGGCAGCAGGCCGCGGCCGGCGATGTCGAGCGAGATCTGCGCGTGCGCCCACGCCGTGCGCGGGTCGCCGCGTTCGAGCGCTTCGCCGGCCTGCGCCAGCTCGGCGCTGGCGGCCTCGAGGTCGACCCAGGCCGGCTCGGGCAGCGCGAGCGTCAGATCGTCGCGGCCGACCAGGACATCGGCGCCGACGACCGAACGCAGCCGTGACAGCAGCGTCCGCAGGGCGGCGTCCTGCGAACGGGGCGCGGTCTCCGGCCAGACGGCGCCGATCAGCTCGTCGCGACCGACGCGTCGGTCGCGATTGATCACCAGGTACGCGAGCAGCAGGCGAACCTGGCGACCGCGCAGCGCCGCGACGATCTCTGCCCCGTCGAGCTCGACTGACAGGCGACCGCAGAGCTGAACGCGGGTGCGCTCCGTCCCGGCTGAGGCCAGTGGCTGTTGCAACGTTTTGGAAACGTACCGCCAACGGGACTGTGCAAGCGTCCGCGCCGCGATCGACGGGGGCAGCATCGGTACCAAGGGACCGGATCGGATCGCCCAACGCCTTAGGTCGGGGGGCCTAAGGAGCTGCGTCGAATAGGCCCGGGGGGCCTATTCGGCGCAGCGGCCGTTCGCCACGGGCCGGAGTTGGCGTGCCCGCGCGGCGCGGACCTGCGCGGCGACGAGGTCGTCGGGGATCGCGAACCCTCCTGGCCGCGAGGTGTTCGTGATCGCGGCGAACACGGTGGCCAGGACGCGCCCGTGCCGATCGATCACCGGCCCGCCCGAGTTGCCAGGCCGGATCGTTCCGCGCAACGGCGTGATCGCGCGCGCCACGTCGCCATGCCCGTACGCGTTCTGGGTATGAACTGTGCCGGTCTGGCCGATCCGACCCGGCTGCACGTTGAACGCCCCGTCGAGTGGATAACCGAGGATCGCGGCTCCGGTCCCCGACGGTGCGGCGGGCGCGAACGACAACGATCGCAGCCGCAACCCCGGCACCCGCAGGAGCGCGATGTCATCGTGGACGTCGAAGCCCACGACCTCGCCCGCCAGGTCGGGACCGGTTCCGCCGACCTGGACCTGCGTGTGGTCCTCGCCGGCCACGACGTGCGCGTTGGTCACGACCAGGCCGGGGCCAACGTCCCAGCCCGAGCCCTCGATCCCGAGCCCGCAGGCCATTCCGTAGACGCGCACGACCGAGCTGCCGGCGTGGTGCACGGCGGGGCGGCGCAGGATCCCTCGCGTGGGGGCGCGCACGGTCGCGGCGGGGCCGTGCACCGAGGGCAGCGGGTCGATCCGGGCGAGGGCGTCGAGCACCGGCCCCGACGGCGGCAGCACCTTGTCCAACGCGCGCAGGATCTCCGAACTTCGGATGTCGTTGCGCAGCGGCGTCGAGCTCGACGAGTCCAGCGCCACCGCGCCGACGATCCAGGCGATCCCAAGCGCGACGCAGCCGGTCAACGCGGCCCCCATCAGGCCGTCGACCCACCGCAGTACCGGCCTTCGCTGCGATAGCCGGGCGCGCGATCCGAGCATCTCCAGCACGTTGGCGAACACCGCTCCGACCACCAGCGCTCCGCCCAGCCCCAGCAGCGGCGCGTACTGCGACCGCGCGCCCTGATTGAGGATCAGCGGCGCCAGCCGCGTGCCCAGGAACGCGCCGAGCGCAAAGCCTGCCAGCGACATTGCACCGACGATGAACCCCTGCAAATAGCCGTAGCAGCCCAGCAGGACGGTGAATCCGACGATTGTCCAGTCGAGCCCGGTCACGCCCGACGCAAGTATCGTTTACGGCAAGGTGGCACAAGGGGTGATATACGCGCCGCGGCAACCGCGTCGCAGTCGGAGGGGGCGCACGTCACGGCGACCGGCACGATCGACAAATCTGCGCAAGCTGACCCGGCGCGGCTCGATCGTGGCGCTGGCGGCCGCCGCGTTTGCGGCGGGGGTGATCGTCGCCGACCGTCCCAATCACGACGCTCAGCATCTCGCCACCCGCTACGCAACGGCCTGGACACACAATCGGATGTCGGCAATGTACGGGATGCTTGATGCGGCCTCGAAGGCACGTGTATCCGAGCGCCGGTTCGTCGCCGAGTTGACCCGCGATCGCGACACCGCGACCGCGACCGCGATGCGGGTGGTGAAGATCAACAGCCCGCACGATGGGACGATCGCGGTGCGGATGTCGATCACAACGCGGCTCTGGGGCAAGCTACGCCAGACGCTTGAGGTGCCGGTGACCGGCAGCGGCTCGAGCATCGGCGTGCACCTGACGCCATCGCTGCTGTTCCCGGGCCTGCACGGCTCCGAACACCTGAACCGCCACACGGTTCTGCCGACCCGCGGGACGCTGTTGGCATCCGATGGGACGCCCCTGGCCGAGGGCCCCGATCGCTCCTCGCCGATCCCGTCGGTGGCCGACCAGATCGTGGGAACGCTCGAGTCGGTCCCGAGGGCCGACGCCGCCCACTACACCGCGATGGGCTATCCGCCGGACGCCAAGGTCGGCGAAAACGGGCTGGAGCACATCTTCCAGACCCGCCTGGCCGGCCAGGTCGGTGGCAAGCTGTTGGCCGGCAAGCGCGTCCTGGCGAGCACCAAACCGGTCAAGGCAGGCGCGGTGCACACGACGATCAACCCTGGGATGGAGACCGCCGCAGTCGGGGCGCTCGCCGGTCAGTACGCGGGAATTGCCGTGATGAACCCACGGACGGGCGGACTCGAGGCGCTTGCCGGGATTGCGTTCTCGGCGCTGCAGCCACCCGGCTCGACGATGAAGATCGTCACCACGGTGGCGGCACTGCAGGCTCACCTGGTCACACCGGCCACGGTCTTTCCCGACGCGACCGAGGCGACGGTCGGCGGCTACACACTGCAGAACGCCGGCGGCGAGGACTGCGGCGGCACGCTGCTCAACGCGTTCGCGGTTTCGTGCAACTCCGTGTTCGCGCCGCTCGGGGTCAAGGTCGGCGCGAAGCGTTTCCTGCAGACCGCCGAGCGGTTCGGCTTCAACCATCCCTCCTCGATCCCGGGCGCGCTCGAGCCGACGGTCCCGCCCAAGAGCCTGGATAGCGACGCCGAGCTCGGACCCTCAGCGATCGGCCAGGGTCTGGTGCAGGCGACGCCGCTGACGATGACCGACGTCGCGGCGACGATCGCCAACGGGGGTCGGCGGCCGATCCCGACGCTCGACGCCGACGCCAAGCCCCGGTTCGTGCGCGTCACCACCCCTCGGGTCGCCGCCGAGCTGCAGCAGATGATGGAAGCCGTCGTCACCGAGGGCACCGGGACCGCCGCGGCGATCCCCGGCGTCGTCGTGGCGGGCAAGACCGGCACCTCCCAGATCGAGAACGGAACGGGCTCGGACACCCAGGGCAGCCTCCAGAACACCGACGCCTGGTTCGTCGGTTATGCGCCGGTCCCATCGCCGCAGGTGGTCGCCGGGGCGCTGTTCCCCAACGCCGGCTCAGGCGGGGACGCGGCGGCGCCGGCGGTCCGCGACGTGCTCGAGTACGGCCTCAGCAACAAGTAGCTCAGCCGGCGGCGTACGCGGCGGCGACGACGCTCGGGTTGAGCGTTCCCTGGTCCCAGGTCACCAGCGCCACGTGTCTGGGGCCGTAGGCGACGGCGACCGCGTAGGCGTAGGTCGTCGACGACAGCACCTTGGCCGCGCCGAACCCGACCGACGCGACCGGATGGCCGGCCTGCTCCCAACCGACGATCAGCTGGCCGGCCGGGGAGATCGCCAGCGACGGCTGCTGGGTCGGGTCGATCGAGCCGAGCGTGCGGGCACCGGAGAAGCTGGCCCCGGCGGGGCGCCCGGCGCCCTGTACGTTGCACGCGCCGGCGCTGGTGCACGACTCCCAGGTCGCACCCTGGTCGCCCGCACTGTCGGCGACGAGCGTCAGCCCCGACGCGATCCGACCGCTGGGCGACAGGGCGCGCACCGACGGATGTGAGCTCACATCGGCGACCTCGACCCGGGAGTGATACGCGCCGCGCTTGTCGTACCAGCTCTCGACCCAGGCGAGCGTTGCCCCATTTGCGCTGCGCGCGACCGACAGCTGGTCGATCCGATGCCCGGACGGGACCGTAACCGCCACGTGGGCGGCCTTCGGAGCGCCGGCGCTCGAACCCTCGGCGACGAAGATCTGGCGAGGGGTGATGGCGCCGGTGACGTTGCCGCTGCCGGCCGTCCACGCCACGATGCTGTTCTCCTTGCCCAGCCAGGCGGCGTCCATCGATACCGGGACCTGGCCGTTGGACGAGATCCGGTGCTGGGCGCCGAACCGGTCCGAGCTGCCCGATTGCGAGACCCAGACCCCCCGTTCGGTCGCGACGGCGGCCAGCATCCCGTTCGTCAGCGTCAACAGCGCTCCCTGAGTGAGCCCGGTGAGCCCGCCGACAAGCTTGCGCGGGCGCTGCGGCGCCCCTCCCGAGCCGACGCGGACTGCCTCCGCGGCGCTGCAGCAGTCCTGGCCCTTGCCGGTGGTGCCGGCCAGGAGTTCCAGATGTGGCCCGTCGTAGGTGAGGGCCAGCACCTGGGCGGCGCCGGGCAGGTTGCGGACCGAACCGACGCGACCCCCCGCGGTGCGCGTCGCATACTGGGCCTGCGCCGAGCCGGGGACATCGACCTGCCAGGTTCCGAACGCGGCGGCGGAGGCGCCCCCGGGGGAGAACGCCAGCTGCGGTGCGAGCGCGTCGAGCGTGCCCGGCCTCTGGAACTGGAACGGCTTACCCCATCCGGTGGCGAGCGCCGGGACCGCCGTTGCCAGCAGCGCGACGGCGAGCACCAGCAGAAACGCGACCGGCAGCCGCGCCGGTCGGCGCGCCATCGTCAGAAGTCGAGCGAGATCGACCCGAGCTTCTGGCCGCGGTGATTGAGGATGAAGAGCGTCAGCGGGCGGTCTGAATAGGCCGAGCTGTTGAGCTTGAACAGCAGCAGCCCGCCCTGGCTCTCGCCCAGGGCCTGGACTGAGTCCTGGCCCGGGTACGTGCCCTCGTAGGGCAAAAGCTGCGAGGTCCAGGCGTACGGGTTCAGCGCCGGGTTCAGCTTGATCGGGTAGTACGTGATGCCTTGCGTGTCGACGATCTTGAAGTTGTCGGACGTCCGGTAGGCCTTGTGGTGCTGGTTCTTGGCCCACAGGAACACGCCGTACCACAGCTGGTTGGCGGTGGGCGGCTGGGTGCCGGCCGGCAGCCCCTTGATGTACCACGCGTCCTGCACCGAGTAGGGGTTCAGTTCACGGGAGATCTGCAGCTGGTAGGTGATCGGCCCGGCCTGGATGTACGACCCGTCGTTGACCTCAGAGCCGACCTCGTGGCCCGCCAGAGTCCCGGTCAGCGGCGCGTTGTGCCTGCTCGAACCGCATGCGGCAACGGCGAACGCCACGACAAGCGCGCAGGCAAGGAGCGAGAGGCGACGGACGGTCACGGCCGCGGAAGCATATCGAGGGCGACCCTGGCCACGCGTCGGCGGCTACTCCGCCTCATAGGAAGCTCGCGTGCCGCGCCCGGAGCCGTCCTCCAGGATCGCACGGAGACGGCGCATCGCTTTGGTCGCTTTGCGCTTGGTCCACGAGCGGACGATCAGATTCTCCATCAGCTTGTCCGACAGCTGCGAGGGCTCGGTCTCAAACGTGTATTCGACGCGGGTGCCACCACCGGATGCCGGCTGCAATGTGTACACGCCGAGCATCCGGATCCGGTTGTACTTCCCGCCCCGGCCGCGCTCGAGGATCCTGAACGGCGGTTCCATATCGGCGATCACCATGTCGCCCCAGGCGAACCGCTGCAGCGGCGCCTTGCTCCGGAACCGAGCGCCCGCGCCCTGGCCGTAGGTGTCGGTGCGCGTCAGGTGCCAGTCGACCAGATAGTGGTCTGAGAACTCGGCGTGGTTGGCGATGTCCGACAGGTACTCGTAGACCTGCTCCCGGGGCTTCTGGATCGTCGTCGAGACGGTGAACGGCTCCATGGCCGCGAATCTTATTCGTCGCCGACGGCGGCACGACGGGCGGGCCCGCCGGGCGGCACGCGCCGGGACGGCTCCAGCACGGCCGTCCGAACGGCCGCCGGGTTCCGCGCGGTCGGCGCCGGCGCTAGGCGACGGCGCCGCGCTGGTCGATGATGCGGATCGTGTGGCCGTGCACGATGTGACTCGCCGTGGGTTCGCCGGACAGCTCGGACCGGCAGAGCTCGCAGGCGAACTTGCCGTCCGGGTACTGATAGATCCGCTCGCCGGTCAGGGGCGTGCGATGACAGCGGGTGCAGCGCTCGAATTCGTCCGAGCGCTCGTCGACGCCGCGGCGCAGCAGCGCAAGCTCGAGCTCGGGCTCGTGATGTTCCTGGGTAGCCATGGGCCCTTGGTTCGCCGCCGGGCGGCGTCCCTCCTGCCCGTTGCTGGGGCGTTTGGAATCAATTCGCGTTCACAGATCGGCCGAATGTGGACGACGGAAGCCGGGTATCCTGACCGTGGACACGCTCATCGAGCGGGTATCCGGCAGCTCGTCGTTACAGGTCACCCGGCGGGCGCTGCCCACTCAAGGAGGCAGGACATGAAAGCTTGGACGTCTGGCAGTGTTGCCGGCACGGGAACGTTCCGCTGCACCGAGTGCGATACCGAGGTGTCGCTGGATGCGGCCAACGAGCTTCCCGCCTGTCCCAACTGTGGTGGAACCGAGTTCGTGCGCACATCGCTGTTCACCACCTCGCAGCAAGCGGTGCTGGAGATCGCCCCGCCGCAGGTAGAGGACCGCTCGTGGCTGTCCGAGGCTCGGAAGGAACTCCGTGAGCCGGGTCAGTACGTCGCGTATCGAAACGGCGACGAGCTCGCGACCTACTCGCTGCAGCGCGAGTGGACCCGGATCGGGCGCAGCCTCTCGGCCGACATCCGCTTCGACGATCCGACCGTCTCCCGGCGCCACGCGCTGATCGTCCGCCAGCCCGACGGGTTGCGGGTGCTCGACGACCGCAGCCTGAATGGCGTGTTCGTCAACGGCGAGCGCGTGGAGTGGAGCACGCTCGCCGACGGTGACGAGGTCGTGATCGGCCGTCACCACCTGCATTTCGTCGACATCCCGGTCGTGTCGGGGATGCGGTATCAGAGCGCGGCTGAGCAGGAGACCGGCGAACACTCCGCCTGACCGGTCGCGCCGGCCCGCGCGGCCGTATATTGGGCCGCACATGGCGACGACGATCGCGGTCCTCTCCCAGAAGGGCGGCACCGGTAAGACGACGACCGTCCGGACGCTGACCGACGTATTCAGACGGATCGGCCTGCGCGTGCTGGTCGTCGACCTGGATCCGCAGGGCAACCTCTCGGATTACCTCGACGTCGCTCCCGACGCGACACCGACGATCGGCGACGTGCTCTCCGGGCGCGCCAAGGCCAAGGACGCCGTCCACGACGGGATCATCCCTGCCAACTTGAATCTGGCCGAGGCCGAGCTGGCGCTCGGCGGCAAGATGGGCCGCGAGCTGACGCTGAAGAAGGCGCTGCGGAGCGTCGCCGGCGACTACGACCTGGTGCTGATCGACTGCCCGCCGGCGCTGGGGCTGCTGACCGTCAACGCGCTGGTGGCGGCCGACTACGCGCTGCTGTCGGCCGAGGCGCAGTACTTCGCGATGCAGGGCGTCGAACAGGCGCTCGAGGTGATCGAGCTGGCCAAGGACACGCTGAATCCGGGGCTGGAGTGGCTCGGCGTGATGCTCAACATCGCCGACATGCGCACCAAGCACTCCCGCGAGGCGTACGCGTCACTGCGTGAGCACTTCGGCGACAAGCTGTTGGACACGACGATCCGCTCCTCGATCGCGTACGCGGAGTCGTCGGAGCGGGCGGTCTCGATCCTCGACTACCGCCCTGACCTCGGCGCCGACTACCTGGACGTCGCGGACGAGCTTTTGCAACGCCTGGACCTGACCGAAGCCCGCACGGAGTTGCGCAAGCTCCGGGGGTGATGTCGGCTGCGGGCGCGTCGGCTGCTCGCGCCGGGGGGTGAGATCCGCCCCCTTCGGGGCTCTCTCCTAGGTGGCGGCAAAGTCGTCTATAGATGGACTGATCCTCCAACAGGCGAACCGTTGGGGTCACGTGCACTACCTCGACCTGCGAGCGCTCGGCCTGTCGCGCAGCGCCATCGCCGCTCGCTGTGCTGCGAAGAAGCTCATCCGGGAGCACCACGAGGTCTATTCGGTCGGGCATTCGCAGAAGAGCCCAGCCGCGCGGGCTGACTTCGCCGTGATGGCCTGCGGCCGCCGAGCCGCCCTTTCTCACGATTCCGCTGCCGCCCTGTACACGTTGCGCACATGGCCGCGAGTCCCCGAGGTCAGCTCGCCGCTCCGGCGCGAACGCCCCGGGATCCACGCCCACCGCACAACCACCTTGACCCTCGGCGATGTCACCTACCGCCACGGGATCCGGGTCACCACGCCCGCCCGGACGATCGCCGACATCGCCCCGCGTCTGAACGACGACGAGCTGACCCGGGCGATCCACGAAGCCCGCCGCAACCACGACCTCACCGACCCCGGCCTCGCGCGCCTGTACGCCCTGTGCCCCCGCGCCGCCGAGGTGTTTGACTCCGAAGAGGCCCCGAGCCGCAGCATCTTTCAGCACACGTTCCGATCGTTTTTGGAACTGCGCGGCTTCCCGATCCCGGTGTTCGAGGCCGACTGGCACGGGATCCAGGTCGACGCCTACTACGCCGACCACCGGCTGATCATCGAACTGGACGGCTACCGCGACCACGCGCTGCCCGACCGGTTTGAGACCGACCGCGTCCGTGACGAGCTCGCGATCACGTTCGATCACGCGACGCTGCGGATCACCTGGAAGCGACTGACCCGCAAGCCGGGCGAGCTTGACCGCAACCTCCGGACGATCCTCGCCGCCCGCGCGCCCTGACGGGCCGCAGGTCGGCCCTCCCAGGCCTCCGGGCCGCCGCCCCGGCCGGCCTGGCCACCCCCGACTCAGCCCAGCGAGCTGACCTCGAGGCCGTCGGCGGTGAACGGTGCGCGCAGCAACTCCGCCCACCCCTCGCACTCGGCGGCCAGCCCATGCATCACCGGGCCGGTCTGGTCCGCGCGGCACCAGACGAGCACCGTGGGCCCGGCGCCGGAGATCGTCGCCCCCAGCGCACCCAACGAACGGGCCCTTGCGACCACATCGGCCGAGCGCGGGTACAGATGCGCTCGGTAGGGCTGGTGCAGGCGATCGCGCAGCCCGGCGGAGATCAGCTCCCAGTCCGACGTCGCCAGCCCGAGCGTCAGGGTCGCGGCACTCGCGATGTTGGCGACCGCGTCGGCGATCGGCACCTGCCCGGGGAGCGCCGCCCGCGCCGCGGACGTCTGCACCGCCGCACCGGGCACGACCAGCACCGCCTCGAGCTCGTCGGGCGCCGCCACGGAGCGCACGTCCGGCCCATCGCAGATCACGAAGCCGCCGCGGAGCGCCGCACCGACGTTGTCGGGATGGCCCTCCAGCTCGGTCGCGAGCGCGAACAGGTCGGCGTCGAGCTCGAACAGGTGGTCGGCGGCCGCGAGTCCGGCAACGACCGCGGCGGCCGACGAGCCAAGCCCTCCGGACAACGGGATCTCCGAGCGCACGACGAATCGGAACCGGTCGGCGGGCGCAAGCCGCTCGAACGCCCGCACCAGAAGGTTCGAGCGGTCGGTCGGGAGATCGAGCGAGGTCACCACCTCAAAGGCGCCCGTCTCCTCCACCTCCAGCTCCAGCCACAGACCGACCGCGGCCGCCATCACGTCGAACCCCGGGCCGAGGTTGGCGCTCGATCCCGGGACCCGGATGACGCGGCGGCGCCTCATCCCAGCACCCCGACCACCCGGCAGCGCCTCATCCCAGCACGGCGCGCTCGATCGCGCCGATCTCGGCCTCACAGGGGACGACCGCCCCGGCCTGCTCGAGCGCGGTCTGCGGGTCCTTGAGGCCGTGACCGGTCAGCACGCAGACGATCCGCCGCGCGTCGCCAACGCCGTGGACGAGCATCCCGGCGACCGACGCGGCCGACGCCGGCTCGCAGAACACGCCCTCGGTCGCCGCCAGCAGCGCGTATGCCGACAGGATCTGCTCATCGGTCACGGCGCGGACGGCGCCGCCGGAGGCCGTCATTGCGTTCATCGCGTTCTCCCAGCGGGCCGGGTTACCGATCCGGATCGCCGACGCGACCGTCTCCGGGTGCTCGACGGGGTGCCCGAGCACGAGCGGCGCCGCCCCGGCCGCCTGGAAGCCGAGCATCCGCGGAGACAGACCAAGCTCATCGAATCCTCGCCAGTAGGCGGTGATGTTCCCCGCGTTGCCGACCGGGATGCAGAGCGCGTCGAGCTCACCGGCAAGATCCTCGGCGACCTCGAACGCAGCCGTCTTCTGTCCCTCGATCCGGTACTCGTTGACCGAATTGACGAGCGCGATCGGGTGGGTGTCGGTCAGCTCGCGCACGAGCTTCAGCGCCGTGTCGAAGTTGCCACGCAGCGAGATCACCCGGGCACCATGGGCCAGTGCCTGGGCGAGCTTGCCGGTCGCGATCTTGCCCTCGGGCACGATCACCGCGCAGCGCAGCCCGCCGCGGGCGGCGTAGGCGGCCGCCGATGCGGCGGTGTTACCGGTCGAGGCGCAGACGATCGCCTGGGCGCCCTCACGGACGGCGGCCGACACCGCACAGGTCATCCCACGATCCTTGAACGAGCCGGTCGGGTTGAGACCCTCCAGCTTGAGCCACACATCGGCGCCGACGCGCTCTGACAGCCGCGGCGCGTGCACCAGCGGCGTCGACCCCTCGCTGAGGGACACGACCGGGTCCTCGGCAGCGAACGGGAGGCGCGAGCGATAGCGCTCGATCAGACCGACGCTCATCCAAATTCCTCCTCGATCACGCGGATCGCCCGTGGCGGGCCGCGCATCGCATCGAGTTCGGCGATTTCGTCCATCGCCGCGTAGAACCGCGATTCGAGCACCCGGTGCACCACCATCACGAGCCGCGCGCGGCCACCGAGCCCCTTCTGGACGACCGATTTGACCGACACGTCGTGGCGGCCGAGCACGGTCGCGACCGCGGCGAGCACGCCGGGCACGTCGTCGACCGACAGGTACAGGTAGAACGGCGACTCGACGTCGGTCACGATCGACAGCGACTCGGCGGCGGCCGGCACCGACGCGGGCGGGATCATCGCCGAGATCACGTCCCCGAGCACGGCGCTCGCGGTCTGCGGACCGCCGGCGCCCGGACCCGACATCGTGATCTCGGTGATCGCCTCGGACTCGACCGTGACCGCGTTGAACGGACCGCTGACCGACGCCAACGGATGGCCCGGGTACAGGAACGCCGGATAGACGCGGACCGACAGCGAGTCGTCGCCGATCCGCTCGGCGGTTCCGATCAGCTTCAGCCCGAGGCCGAGGTCACGCGCGTACTCGAGGTCGTCGGGCTGGATCTGCTCGATTCCCTCGTACTGG
The DNA here is from genome assembly GCA_963743985.1 of uncultured Solirubrobacteraceae bacterium. Classification (GTDB taxonomy): domain Bacteria; phylum Actinomycetota; class Thermoleophilia; order Solirubrobacterales; family Solirubrobacteraceae; genus Palsa-465. The sequence continues at coordinate 15,521 of CAVUSD010000029.1, forward strand.
ACCTGGTCGATGTGAACCGGGGTCTCGAACGCCAACCGGGCGATGATCGCCATCTTCGCGGCGGCGTCACGGCCGGTCACGTCGTCGGTCGGGTCGGCCTCGGCGTAGCCCAGCCGCTGGGCCTCGACCAGCGCCTGCGCGAAGCTCCCGCCGGTCCGCTCCATCTCGGTCAGGATGAAGTTCGTGGTGCCGTTGACGATCCCGTGGACCCGGTCGATCGACGCGCCCGCCAGCGACTCGGCGAGCACCCGGATCACCGGCACGACGCCCGCCACCGCACCTTCGAACCGCAGCTGCACCCCCTGCTCCCGCGCGACGTCCCACAACTCCTCGCCGTGGTGGGAGAGCAGCTGCTTGTTGGCGGTGACGACATGGCGGCCGGCCTGCATCGCCCGCAGCAGGTAGTCGCGGGCCGGCTCGAGCCCCCCGATCAGCTCGACGATCATGTCCGAGCGCTGCAGCAGGTCCTCGAAATCGCCTCCACCGGAGCGGGTCAGCACGCCCGACAGCACCGGCCGCAGCCCGGTGATCGCCTCGATCCGGTCAGCCCGCTGCGCGAGCAGCACCTCGAACGCCGCGCCGACGGTGCCGTGGCCGAGCAGCCCGATCCGAAACGGCGCGCCCGCGGCGCGGATCTCGGCCATCAGCCGACGTCTCGTGACATCAGGTCGGCGTAGGTCTCACGCCGGACGACCGCGCGCGCCTCGCCGCCGGATACGAACACCACCGGCGGCCGGGTGACGCCGTTGTAGTTGGACGCCATCGCGTAGCCGTAGGCGCCGGTCGCCGGCGTCGCGACGACATCGCCCGCCACCGGCGCGGGCAGCAGCGCGTCGCGGATGATCACGTCGGAGGACTCGCAGTGCTTGCCGGTCAGGTGGCAGCGCACGTCGCCGTCGGCCAGCGGTCGGGACGCGATCGACGCTTCGTAGCGGGCGTCGTAGAGCATCGGCCGCGCGTTGTCGGACATCCCGCCGTCGACCGCGACCCAGGTCGAGACGTTGTGCTTGACCGTCTGAACCGTGTACAGCGTGACGGTCGAGTTGGCCACCAGCGAGCGCCCGGGCTCGATCAGCAACCGGATGTCGGTCCCGAGCTCGGCGTGGGCGGCGTCGACGATCACGCCAACGTACTCGTCCACGCTCGGCGGCTGCTCGGCCGACAGGTAGGCGGCCGCCAGACCGCCACCGAGGTTGTAGACGGGAAAACGGCCCAGGCCGGCAATCGCCCGGACCGCATCCCGGAACGGCTCCAGGGCAAACAGCTGTGAGCCGATATGGAAGTGCAGCCCGACGATCGCCAGCGACGTCGATCCCTCGAGGCGCTGGATCGCTTCGCGGGCGGCATCGATCGAGAAGCCGAACTTCGAGTCGGCCTGCCCGGTCGAGATCCCGGCGTGGGTGTCGCCGGCGACGTCGGGGGTGACGCGCACGAGCACCTCCTGGGTGACGCCCCGCCGCCCGGCGAGCGCCTCGAGGCGGTCGATCTCGTCAAACGAGTCGACGACGATGTGGCCGACCCCGGCCGCGAGCGCCTCGTCGAGCTCGAACGCGGACTTGGCGTTCCCGTGCAGGTAGATCCGCCGCGGATCGAAGCCGCCGGCGAGGGCCAGTGCCAGCTCCCCGCCCGAGGCGACGTCGCAGGCGATGCCCTCCTGCGCCAGCAGTCGGTAGACGGCCGTGCACGGAAACGCCTTGGAGGCGAACAGCACGTCGAAGTCGTCATGGCGGGCGGTCACGGCGTCGACGAACGCACGGGCACGCCAGCGGAGATCGTCCTCGACGACGACGTACACCGGAGTTCCGAACCTGGCCGCGAGCTCGAGCGCGTCACATCCCCCCAGCTCCAGGTTCCCGCGCGCGTTGACGCGGGTGCCGTGCGGGTAGACATGCGAAAGGGTCGCGTGCGCGGACATGCGGCCCCGAAAGATACGTGCCCCCCGGCCGCGGCCCCGGCCCCGCCCCCGCCGTCGTCTACACAGGCGGCACCGGCCCGCCCCCAGGGCCGTCAAAAGATGGGGTCCTGACCCCAGTCCGCCAGGGTCACACGGGGGTACCATCGGTGGAGCAGATGGCAGCACCACGAGCATTCGGCCGCGACCGCGGCCTGCAGACCCGGATGTTGATCACCGCGCTGCTGCTCGGGCTGATCTACGTCGTGCTGATCGCGGTGCTGATCGCAGCGGGGGTCGGCGCGATCGCGGTGGCGGTGATCGCGTGCGTGTTGTTCCTCGTGCAGTACTTCAGCTCCGACAAGCTGGCGCTCTCGTCGATGGGCGCGCGTGAGGTCTCGCCGTCGCAGGCACCGGAGCTGCACGGGATCGTCGAGCGCCTGTGCGTGCAGGCGAACCTGCCGATGCCGAAGCTCGCGGTCGTCGACACGACGATGCCGAACGCGTTCGCGATCGGCCGCTCTCCGTCGAGCTCGACCGTCTGCGTCACCACCGGCCTGCTGAACCTGGTCTCGGGGCCAGAGCTCGAGGGCGTGCTCGGCCACGAGCTGACGCACATCGCCAACCGCGACGTGATGTTGATGACGATCGCCAGCTTCTTCGCCTCGATCGCGTCGTTCATCGTGCAGATCGGCTTCTGGTTCGGGGGCGGCTTCGGCAACTCGGACAACGACGACGACGGTCCGGGCTTCTTCGTGGTCGTGCTCGTCGCCGGCCTGGTGTACATCGTCTCGTTCTTCCTGATCCAGGCGCTGTCGCGCTACCGCGAGTTCGCCGCCGACCGCGGCTCGGCGCTGATCACCGGCCGCCCGAGCGCGCTGAGCTCGGCGCTGCTGAAGATCTCCGGCCACCTGGACCAGATCCCACAGGAGGATCTGCGCGTCGCCTCGGGCGAGCTGAAGGCGTTCTACATCATTCCGCCGAACATCAAGCAGAGCGTCGGTTCGCTGTTCTCAACGCACCCGCCGTTGGAAGCCCGCCTCAAGGCGCTGGCCAAGCTCGAGTCCCAACTGCAGGGAACCGCCGCCTGACGATGGGTCTGTTCGACGTCCTCACCGGCAAGCGCAAGCTCGTCAAACCGGCGCCAGACCGGCTGTTCGCGATCAGCACCGCCTACGTGACGATGCAGACCGCGCTGTCGATCGAGTCGCGCGGCGGTGCCGCGATCGTCTTCCAATCGCTGGCGACCGCTGATTTCAAGGGGATCGTGCACGACATGGAGGAGGTCGTGCGCGCGACCGCCGGCGACAGCGGAACGACGGTCGAGACCACGGTGGACAGCTACGGCTTCAGCTGGCTGGTGCTCAAGGGCGACAGCTTCGACGACCTCGTCGTCGGGATCAACGCCGTCTCGACCGCGATCGACGACGGCGGTTACGGCGAGCGGCTGCTGTGCGCCGTGTTCGCGTTCTCCGACGAGCACGGTGCGCCGCTGTACCTGATCTACAACTTCAAACGCGGCGCGTTCTATCCGTTCGTCCCGGCGGCGGGTGATCAGCGCCGTGACAACGAGGCCGAGCTGGTCCTGCGCGCGCAGCTCGGGTCCGAGCTACCGATCGAGACCGAGCTGAGCCGCTGGTTCGCGCTGTGGGGGATCCCGATCTGACCCGACGGTGATGGTCGCGATCCTGCCGGGGCTGACCGGGGGTTGCGCTACTCTCGTGTGCTCAGCGGCGGGCCAGCCCATGCCCGTTTGTTTGTGCGCTGCCCC